>JAYVEV010000001.1:0-14642 GCA_043773745.1 Burkholderiales bacterium
GGCGGCCTCGTGATTGCGATGTATTTGCCGATCTTCAAAATGGGTCAGGTGGTTTAGAGCTGAATTTTTTGCGGCAATAAAGTGGGACTCGCTTGGCTGCGCCGCGGCCAACTGGTTTGAACGATCACGAAAAATAATAATTATGGATATTGTCGATACCTTCCGCGCCGTTCCCTGGCTCTACATCAGCACAGCTGTTTTTCTGGGCTTGCTGGTGGGCAGTTTTCTCAATGTTGTCATCCATCGTTTGCCCAAGATGATGGAGGCGGATTGGCACCAGCAGTGCGTGGAGTTTTTGCATCCCGAGCAAGCTGAAAAAGAGGCTAAAGTGCCAAAGCCCAAATATACCTTGGTGGTGCCACGATCTGCCTGCCCAGCATGCGGTCATAAAATTACGGCGCTGGAAAATATTCCCATACTCAGTTATTTGGCTTTGCGTGGTAAATGTTCAGGATGCAGCACAGCAATCAGCGTCCGCTATCCGCTGGTGGAAGCGCTCACTGGTTTGTTGACTGGATTGATTGCCTGGCATTTTGGTGTGACCTGGATGACATTCTTTGCCATCATTTTTCTATGGGCACTCATTGCTCTGACATTTATTGACGCTGATACAACATTGCTACCCGATGATATTACCCTGCCTCTACTCTGGCTGGGCTTACTGGTTAATGCGAGCGGCATGTTCGTGCCGCTGGTGGCGGCCGTGTGGGGTGCAATCGGTGGTTATTTGGTGCTGTGGACAGTGTATTGGGGCTTTAAGTTGGCTACCGGTAAAGACGGCATGGGCTATGGAGATTTCAAATTACTGGCTGCAATTGGTGCATGGCTGGGATGGCAAATGTTGCCGCTGGTGATTTTATTGTCGGCTGCGGTGGGCACCGTGATTGGGCTTGCGGGTATTATTCTTCAGGGGCGCGACAAGGGGGCGAAGCTGCCATTTGGCCCCTACCTGGCCATCGCTGGTTTTATCGCGCTTATCTGGGGGCCGCGATTGACCGCCTGGTACCTTGGCCGTGGCCTGGGCTAAGCGGCAGTCAAGACAAGTTAATAGATGGAACAGCGCATGGCGAGTCCATTTCCATTTGTGCGCGAAGTCTCTGAGTCAGCCGATGATTTATTGGGTCTGACGCGTCCTTTTGTGGTGGGTGTGACCGGGGGCATTGGTTGCGGCAAATCCCTTGTTGCCGACATTTTTGCCAGAAAAAAAATTGCGGTAATCGACGCAGATAAAATTGCGCATCAGCTTACCGCGCCGAGTGGTGATGCCATCTTGGCGATCCGGGTTGCATTTGGAGACGAAATGATTGCCGCAGATGGCAGCTTAAATCGGCGCACGATGCGAGAGCGGGTATTTCAGGATGCCTCGGTGAAATTGCGCTTAGAGGCCATCTTGCATCCTGCGATTCATAATGAGATTAACCGGCAAATCAGTGTTCACTGCCGCACCTTGGGCAATGTAAAGGCAATATCCCTGCCGCCGCAATCGCCCTATATTTTGTTGGTTATTCCTTTATTGTTTGAATCTTTTTCATACCGTCGCATAGTCGCGCGCACGCTCGCCATTGATTGTCCGCAGTCGCTGCAAATTGAGCGTGTGGTGCATCGATCTTCTAACCGGGGCGATATTAAAAGTAAGGACGGGATATCGGCTAACGAGGCTCGTCGGATTATTGCCTCGCAGATCCCGCGCGCGCTGCGTTTGCAGTTGGCTGACGATATTATTTTTAATAATGCGTCCGCCGCCGCCGTTGAAGCCTCGGTGGAATTGTTGCATGAGCGCTATCTCGCTATGGCGGCATTGGCGGCAGATAATGTGCAAAATGAACCCGATTTGTAAACTCACTGTCAATCCGTCACAATTCCGGTCAACTTTGGAGTTGTCGTTTTGATCATTTACGAATACCCGCTCAATGAACGAATCCGCACCTTGCTGCGGCTTGAAGACTTGTTTGATCGGGTTGTGTTTTTTAGCGCACAAAATTCGCCGTTGGATCATCAGGCGGCTCTGATCAGCATTTTCGAGATTCTCGAAGTTTCCAGCAGGGGCGACCTCAAATCAGACTTGTTGCAGGAACTTGACCGTCAGCGCTTGTTCCTTGAGGCGTTACGAAATAACCCTGCCATCTCCGAGGAAAAGCTGGACGCGGTCGTTGCTGAAATTGAGGCTGCATTTGCTGATTTGATTCAATCCTCCGGCAAAACAGGCCAACATTTGCGGGAAAACGAGTGGCTTATGACCATCAAGCAGCGCGCAGCGATTCCGGGTGGCGTTTGCGAATTCGATTTGCCTTCCTACCATCATTGGCTGCACCGGGACGACGCAAGTCGCCGCGCTGATTTAGAGGCATGGCTGCAGCCGCTAAATGGCATTGCCGCGGGTCTTAGAATCGTGCTAAGGGTATTGCGAGAAAGCGGTAAATCAATGGCGCTTATTGCCTATGGCGGCACCTTTCAGCAAATGCCGATGGAGCGTTCAGCGCACATGCTGCGCTTGACTATTATGCGCGATATGCCTTGTGTGCCGGAAATCAGCGCTAACAAATATGCGCTCAATATCCGGTTTATTTTGCCCGGCAGCGTTCAACGTACCAAGCTCTATGAGCATGATATTGAATTCGACTTAACGTATTGCAATCTCTAATCCCGTCTACGCCTATGCTTGCCCCCAAAGTCCGCTGTCCCCAATGTCGTTTGCTGAGCGACTACAATTCGGCCAACCCATGGCGGCCATTTTGTTGTGAACGATGCAAAATGATTGATTTGGGCGCATGGGCGTCCAATGCCTATAGCATCGCTGGACGCGCCCTAGAGGGTGACGATGTTTTGGATGCGATGCAAGAAGCTGGAGAGGGTGTGCCGTCGCCCTCCACCCAACATTAGCGCTGAATAACATCAAACATTCAGCGGCGCTACGCAATCAAAGGGGTCAAACTGGACGACTAAATCGATTGCATGATTTGTAGTAGTTGGTGCTATCAATAAGGTTTTCTTGCCACGGTATGCCTAGCTGCGATAAAATTTGGTCTTAGGTCGATGAAATTTAAGCGAAAGTGATTATCAACGATCTGCCAACGTGACGGTCAGATGGCATAGTGCTTAGCGAACCCCTTGATTCAACATCCTTTTTTCTGTCAATGCGGCCAAGCCGCTCGCTGACAGCGTCTGGGCGCAAGTTGTGGTTAGGGTTAATTGCAGCCTCTACATTGCTGGTAGCGGGCGCAGCAAGCGCGATTGGTGCCTGGCTGATCCTGCCATTTGCAGGGTTGGAGGTAATGTTGGTTTGGTATGCATTTCTAGTTGTCGGGCGTCATGACACTGATTACGAAATATTGTCTGTGAGCGGTTCGGAGTTCAAGTGGGAAAGACGGTGCGGTCATGAAACCAGCCTACTTCAGGGTAGTCGGCACTGGGCACAATTGGCAGATACAAAAACGGATGGCCGTCTGCAGTTGCAGTTGAGTTATGCGGGCAACACAGTTTTGGTTGGTCAGCTAATGCCAAACGAGCAACGTAAAATATTGGCGAATCGCTTGCGGCAATTTTTTCGTAGCCGACAAAATTAGCAAGAGTAAATGCAACGTGTAAGCAGAATTATTAGCGCTGATTGGTGTTCATTGATGCCGAAGCGTGGTCTAAACAGAGCAGGTAATCCAGCATGCAAACAACGATTTTATCCGCGGTAAATTTTTTGAAAAATAGCAGACTGAAAATTGGTGCGGCATTGTCAGCCCTAGCTGCCAGCTTAGCCACCAATGCTTGGGCGGGTTATGACTTCAATATTCCACAGCCTGCTACGCCGATCTCGCAGCAAATCTACGGCCTGCACATGTACATCCTGATCGTCTGTGCGGTCATTTTTGTCGTCGTGTTTTCGATGATGTTTTATTCGATTTTTAAATTTCGAAAGTCCAAGGGCGCGAAGCCAGACGTTAATTTCCACGAAAGTACGTTGATCGAAATTATCTGGACAATCATTCCTTTCATTATTCTGATCGCCATGGCCGTGCCGGCAACCAAAACGGTGCTGGACATGAAGGATTCCACCAATCCTGACATCACGGTCAAAGTGACGGCTTATCAATGGGGCTGGCGCTATGATTACAGCGCGGATGATTTTGGTTTTTATTCCAATTTATCCACGCCTTGGAGCCAGGTTGGGCAGCCGGGAATGGCGCAATCTGAAGTCGAGGCGAAGGGCAAAGACTACCTGCTTGAGGTTGATAACGCGATGGTTGTACCAGTTGGCAAACGGGTACGCTTGCTGATTACTTCTAATGACGTTATCCATGGCTGGTATGTCCCACAGCTCGGCGTGAATCAATACGGTATACCCGGCTTTATCAAGGATGTATGGTTCAAAGCCACTGAAGTTGGCACTTTCAAAGGCCAATGCAGCCAAATTTGCGGCAAATTACACGGCTATATGCCCATTACGGTTATTGTCAAAACGGAAGCCGACTATGCCAAATGGGTAGAAGAATCCAAAGCAAAATTTGGTTCCAAACCACTTACTGCCAATGCACCTGCTGCGGGTACGGTTGCCGAAGACTCCAACAAGAAATTTACCTTGGCTGAAGCCAAGGAGGCGGGTAGTAAAATCTACGCCAGCAATTGCGTAGCCTGTCATCAAGCAACCGGCAAAGGTATGCCACCGGCTTTCCCCGCCTTGAGTGGCTCGAAGGTTGTGCAAGGCCCCATGGAGGCGCAAATCGGTGTATTGCTGAACGGCCGACCCGGTACGGCGATGGTCTCATTTGCGCGCCTGAGTGATAGTGATCTTGCTGCTGTTATTTCTTACACCCGAAATTCATGGGATAACAATGCTGGCAAAGTTGTTCAGCCGAGTGATATCAAAGCATTGCGCAAAACTTAAGCCCTTAGGCTTTGCCTTTGCAAGCATCGTTTTTTATTTAGTACCGCATTTCGATATGGTTCGAAGTGCCGTTGAAAGCCATATAGCTGTATTCAGGAGATGACCATGTCAACCGCTATCACTCAAGACCACGCCCCGCACGTTCCCCATGCCGCCCATGATGGGCACGATCATCACGATGATCACGGGCCCGGTAGTTGGACGCGTATTTTTACAACCACCAACCACAAAGATATTGGTTCGATGTATCTGTGGTTTTCGCTGTTCATGTTTTTTGTTGGCGGCAGCATGGCGTTGCTCATTCGGGCCGAATTGTTTCAGCCTGGCTTGCAATTTGTTCAGCCCGAAATCTTTAATTCATTAACCACGGTCCACGCGCTGATCATGATTTTCGGCGCGGTGATGCCGGCATTTACCGGCTTTGCCAATTGGCTCATTCCTATGCAAATTGGTGCGGCTGATATGGCTTTTCCACGCATGAATAACTGGTCGTTCTGGTTGATGATTCCAGCAGCGATTCTGCTGTTTGCATCATTCTTTGTGCCCGGCGGTGCCGCCGCCTCTGGTTGGACGCTATACCCACCGCTTTCACTGCAAGGCGGCATTGGCCTCGATATGACCATTCTGGCCCTCCATATTCTGGGCGCTTCCTCCATCATGGGTTCGATCAATATCATTACCACCTTGCTCAATCTGCGTGCGCCAGGCATGACATTGATGAAAATGCCGATGTTTTGCTGGACCTGGCTGATTACTGCCTATCTCATGATTGCTGTGATGCCCGTGCTGGCAGGTGCCATTACGATGCTGCTGACAGATCGTCATTTTGGTACTTCGTTTTTTAATGCGGCCGGTGGTGGCGACCCCACCATGTTCATGCATATTTTCTGGTTCTTCGGCCATCCCGAGGTTTATATCCTGATCCTGCCGGCCTTTGGTATCGTCTCGCAGATTATTCCAACCTTCTCGCGCAAACCGTTGTTTGGCTATGCCTCGATGGTGTACGCAACCGCATCGATTGCCATGCTTTCTTTTATCGTGTGGGGCCACCACATGTTTACAGTAGGGATGCCCGCGGCAGGCCAATTGTTTTTCATGTACGCCACGATGCTAATTGCGGTGCCCACGGGCGTGAAAATATTCAACTGGATTGCAACTATGTGGCGCGGCTCACTCAGTTTTGAAACCCCGATGTTGTTTTGTATTGGTTTCTTGTGCATGTTTACGCTGGGCGGCTTTTCTGGCCTGGTGCTCGCAATCGTGCCGGTTGATATCACACTCCACAACACTTATTACGTGGTGGCGCATTTTCACTATGTACTTTTCCCTGGCGCGATTTGGGGGCTGATGGCGGGCGTTTATTTCTGGTTGCCCAAATTTACCGGCCATATGTATAACGAAACACTGGGCAAATGGCATTTCTGGCTGTCAGCTATTTCGTTCAATATCACCTTCTTCCCGCAGCATTTCCTGGGTCTTGCAGGCATGCCGCGCCGCATTCCGGATTACGCATTGCAATTCGCCGAATGGAATATGATTTCGAGTTATGGTGCTTTCATCCTGGGCTTTAGCCAGTTGCTATTTGTCTGGAATGTGGTGAGTTGTATTCGCTCGGGCGAGAAAGCAAAAGCCAAGCAGTGGGATGGTGCCGATTCGTTAGAGTGGACGCATTTACCGTCACCTGTTCCGTATCACACCTTTGAAACAGCCCCGGTCATCAAATAAGTTTAATGATGGAAAAAGAGCCATTGCAGCAGCCACCACGAAATCCGCGGGGAAAATACATCACGCTTGCCATTTTGTTAGCTTGGGTACTGGGCGTGTTTGTGTTTACGTTGTTTAAGTTTTCGGGTGGTCCGCAATGAACGAAATGGTTGAACGCATGGACGCACAACAGGTGCAGCATAATAATCGCGTCATGCTTTTCAAGCTGCTGTTGATTGTGCCCGTGATGCTGATTTTTTGTGCTTCGATGGTGCCCCTGTACCGGCAAATTTGTAAAGTGTTAGGTATTACTGCCACCCGTTCTATTGCCGAAAATACGCAAGTCGATACCAGTCGCTTTATTGCAATTGATTTCGTCGCCAATTTAAACAAGAATTTTGCATGGAGTTTTGCGCCGGTTGAAAAGCATGTAGATATTCATCCCGGCGCAATTGTGACCGTCAATTATCGGGTTACCAATACACTGCCATATGCAACCACGGGCCGAGCCGTTCCCAGTTTCGGGCCGATTGAGGGCGGGTTGTATTTCAACAAGATTGAATGTTTCTGTTTTAGTAATCAGACGTTGCAGGCGGGTGAAACGCGCGATATGCCAGTCACATTTTTTGTGGACCCCAAGATGCCCAAGGAAATTGGCGCGATTGCCCTGTCGTACACATTTTTTAATGTCACTGATGTAGCCGGGAACGAGAAAAAGTCGTAATGTTTGATGCCATCAAGGCAGTGCTTTGGTCGTTTTTTGGTATTCGCAGCAGCAAGGGTTATGACCAAGATCGCGCCAAGTTGCAATTGTGGCAAATTGTCGCGGCAGGATTTATTTGTATGTTGGTATTTATTTTAAGTTTGTTTTTTTTGGTGAGATTCTTGACGTCAAAATAAAATGGTATTTTGGCCAAAAGATAACCGGATATTAGGAGTAACAGTATGAGCGCAGCGACTGGTGGATACTATTTCGCCCCCCCTTCAAAATGGCCTGTCGTCGGCGCAACCGCGTTGTTATTTATGGGCGCAGGCGGTGCTACCACGATGAATCAGATTCAGCCCTTTGGCTGGACTTCACTGGCGATTGGTTTTTCGATTCTCGTGTACATGCTTTTTGGTTGGTTTGGCCAGGTAATTCGCGAAAGCGAGTCTGGAATATATAACCAGCAGGTGGATACATCTTTCCGCTGGAGCATGAGCTGGTTTATCTTTTCTGAAGTTATGTTCTTCGCCGCGTTCTTCGGCGCGCTTTATTACGCCCGCGTTTTCTCAGTGCCATGGCTGGCAGATCAGGATAATGCGCTTCTTTGGGAGGGCTATAGTGCCGCATGGCCAACTGTTGGGCCATATTTGGAAAAGAATGCAGCATTTGATTTCACTGCGATGGGCCCGTGGGGCGTTCCGCTGCTGAACACGATTTTATTGTTGTCATCTGGTGTAACCGTCACTTGGGCGCACCATGCCTTGAAGGCAGGCCACCGTGGCCAGCTCGTCGCTGGCCTGGCGGCGACAGTTGCGCTGGGCTTCACCTTCCTAGGCTTCCAGATTTACGAATATGTTCATGCTTATAGTGAATTGAATCTGAAGTTGACATCAGGTATTTTTGGTTCAACTTTCTTTATGCTGACCGGGTTTCACGGGTTCCACGTAACCTTGGGTGCTGTCATGCTGACGGTAATCATGTTTCGCTGCATAAAAGGCCACTTTAAGCCAGATCATCATTTTGGTTTTGAAGCGGTTGCCTGGTATTGGCACTTTGTTGATGTGGTATGGCTAGGTTTATTCTTGTTCGTTTACGTATTTGTGTAAAACATTTTTGTCCGATCTGATCAATAAAAAGGCCGCACGGATGTGTGGCCTTTTTATTGAATAGTAGGGTAACTGATGATTGCCACTTTTTTGTACGGGAAGAAGCCCCGAACCGTTATTTTGAAGGAATCACACCTAAAAAATAACTGACAATCAGGATCACGATAATGGTGATGGAAAGTGCCACTCTGATTGTAAGAGCATGGACGACCCGCTTGGAATTACCTTTGTCTTTGTACATAAAGTAAAGGCCGCTGAATAAGCTTATCAAGACCAGCACCAATAAAACAGCGATAACAATTTTCATCTTTCAAAGGCCTTAGATTGCGAATTTATTGCGTGTGCCAGGGTCTTAGCTTTGGCTGCATGCTGACTTTAGAATCAGCCAAATTAGGATAAATGTAGTATCAGCATGCTTACTATTGTAACGCGCAGCTATGCCTCGCGTTGCCACTTTTGTAGTCAATTTATGATTAACGCCTGACCGACTTTGATGTATTTTGCTCACCGCAACATCCGCTTTTCACCCAGGTTATTGCCCACGCTCGCGGCTGTGGTGGCGCTCGCGCTGACACTTTATTTGGCGATGTGGCAACAAAGCCGGGCAGCTGAAAAGCGCGGCTTGCAAGCTGAATTTGTCCAGCGCACGGCAGCGCCCGCGATAACTTTAAGCAAAGCAACCCGAGACGGTAACGCATTGCGCTATCGTCATGCGCACGCCCATGGCGAGTGGTATCCGGCGGGGCAAATTTATTTGGATAATAAAATAGACAACGTAAATAGTGGTCGTGCGGGGTATCACGTTATAACGCCGCTTAAACTATCCGGCACCGATACGTTTGTGCTCGTCAATCGGGGCTGGATAGCGCGCAGCAAAGCATATCCGCTGCCGCCTGAAGTGCCTGCGCCCAATGGAGACGTCGAAGTGCACGGCTTGAGTATATTGCCCAATGCACACTTTCTGGAGCTATCCAACGCCGCCATCGATGGTGCTGTTTGGCAAAATCTCACGATTGATCGCTATCGTGAGGCGATGAAATTGGATGTATTGCCACTGTTGTTACTGGCATCTGAAACAGTGCCCAATGCGCAACAGGGTTTGCAACCTGTTACTGAGAAGCCTGATGCACGTGTTGAAAAACATGTTGAATACATGCTGACCTGGTATTCACTTGCGGCCACGGTAGTCGCCCTCTGGATTGGATTGAACATCGGGAGAGCCCCGTTAGACGTGCAAGCCGGGGCTGCCCATAAACTTAAGTCGCTTTAATATTGAGATAGAAGTTTTTAAACGGAAACCATATGTCGCCACGCACCAAATTTGTTCTCATATTTCTATTGTTTTCAGTTCCTTTTGTGGGCTCCACAATCGTATTTCTGTTTTGGAAACCTTCAAGCACGAGCAATTACGGCGAGCTGCTCTCGCCGGTAGTCACACTTCCGGACACGAAGCTCGTCTTTATCGATCAGGGTGCGGCAGACAACGAGGTCGCAGCACGGGCGTTACGGGGCAAATGGCTCATGCTCACAAGAGATAGCGGAAATTGTGAGGCGGCCTGCCAGAAAAAACTTTACACCATGCGGCAATCACGATTGGTGCTTGGTCGTGAGCAAGGTCGCCTGTTGCGCGTGGTGTTGGTTGATGATGATGTCAAGCCAAGCGACGCATTAATAAAGGAATATGCAGGCACGGTCTGGCTTTCAGCAAAATCAGCGCCATGGTTAGCAGCATTGCCCAAGGTCGCAGACGATCTCAACAATGGCCGCGAACAAATTTACGGTGTCGACACCATCGGCAACGTTTTTATTCGCTACGGTGCGGTGCCCGATATTAAGCGCATGACATCCGACTTTCAGCGTGTGCTGAAAGCTTCGCAAATTGGTTAATGGAGTGATGAAGGCAAACGAATTATGAAAATGAGTTCCATCGAACACGGCGTGATTGGCGCTATTACTATATTTGTCATCATTGCGGCATTGTGGTGGGTTAAGCGCGATGCCATGAAATTCCAGAAGCTGGTTGCGATTACAGCGGCGGCAACATTTGTCCTGATTGTATTGGGCGCCTTTGTGCGCTTGTCGGATGCCGGCTTGGGCTGTCCCGACTGGCCGGGCTGCTATGGTAATCTCACTCCCCATTTTTCCGCCGAACAAATTCAGGCCGCCGAGGCCGTGCAACCTGGCGGACCTGTTTCGATGGCAAAGGCGTGGAAGGAAATGATCCACCGCTATTTGGCGATGTTCGTTGGCGCGTTGATTGCATCGATCATGTTTGCAGCGTGGCGCAATCGTTGCGAATGGCAGCAGTCGCCATGGTTACCTACGCTGCTGGTTGGTGCGGTAATGTTTCAAGCCGCACTGGGTGCCTGGACGGTGACATTACTGTTAAAGCCAGCCATTGTTACCGCTCATTTGTTGGGCGGTATTGGTATTTTGTCTCTGCTTAGTTGGCTGCTCACAAAACAGCCGGGGAATGGAAAATGGGCTGACGCTATAATGGCCACAAATAATTTACGTGTCCTGGGGTTCGTAGCGCTGGCAGTATTGTTTGGGCAAATTGTGCTGGGCGGCTGGGTTAGCACCAACTATGCAGCGCTAGCGTGTCCTGATTTGCCAATGTGTCATGGACAGCTTGTACCGTCTATGGATTTCGCGAATGCATATCATGTGATTCGTCCACTTGGCATTAGTCCCGATGGCACCTTGCTTACGCTGGATGCGCTTACCGCCATTCACTGGACGCATCGTATCGGCGCTATTATTGCGGTGTTGGTGGTGGGTGGATTCGCATTGAAGCTAATGGCGATTGGCAGCGGCAAAAAAGCAGCGCGGATGTTAATCGGCATGCTGGCTGCGCAAGTGGCACTTGGGATCAGTAACGTATGGTTTAGCTTGCCGCTTGCAGTGGCGGTCGCCCATAATGGTATGGCCGCGATGTTATTTGCCTGGTTGCTGGTGGTTAACCTAAGAATGGCAAAGCAGAGTTACAGAACGGATTATTAATAATGTCGCAACAATTAGCGCAAGCCGCCCATCCAAACATATTGGTGCAATTCGTACAGCTCACCAAGCCGCGCGTCAATGCGCTGATCGTGTTCACTGCGATCATCGGCATGATGCTTGCCTATCCAGTTGGCATTCCCTGGGATGTTGAGCTGATGCTGAAAGCGACTCTGGGCATCTGGCTCATCGCCAGTGCTGCCGCCGCCTTTAATTGTCTGGTCGAGCAGCAGATTGATACAAAAATGGCGCGCACGCGCGCACGCCCCACCGTGGCGGGCTCGATTCACACATGGCAAATTTTAGTGCTTGCAGGTATTGTTGGCGGCATCGGCTTGGTGGTGCTTTATCGCTTTGTGAACCCACTGACCATGTGGCTTACGTTAGCGACGTTTGTGGGTTATGCAGTGATTTACACCATTATCTTGAAACCCGCCACACCGCAGAATATCGTTATTGGTGGCGCATCAGGTGCTATGCCGCCGATCCTCGGCTGGGCGGCCGTGGCAAATGTAGTGTCACCAGAATCAATGTTGTTGTTCCTGATTATTTTTGCGTGGACACCGCCTCACTTCTGGGCGCTGGCACTATATCGTAAAAATGAATACGCCAAGGCCGGGCTGCCGATGTTGCCGGTAACGCACGGTGTTGAATTTACACAACTGCACCTCTTGCTTTACACCTTCATGATGGTGGCGTGTACTTTATTGCCGGTCACTATCGGCATGGCGGGGATGATTTATCTTGTTGCGGTGCTCGCTTTGAATGGCTACTTTGTGTATCTGGCGATAAAGCTATACCGCCATTACAGTGATGCGCTAGCCAAGAAAACTTTTGCGTATTCGATCTTGTACCTGTCGTTGCTATTCGCGGCGTTATTGGTTGATCACTATGCGCCGCTGGTCATGACGGTGCCGCGATAATTTCATGAAATTTTGGCTGTCCATTGTTATCGCAGTCGGCATATTTTTGGCTGGCTGCGAACCCGCCAAGCTGCCCTTTAATGCGGTCGATATTACCGGCGTGCAAGGTTATGGCAATGATTTTCGCTTAACCGATCACATGGGAAAGTCGCGCACTATGGCGGATTTTCGGGGCAAGGCGGTAGCAATATTTTTTGGTTTCACGCAATGCCCGGATGTTTGTCCGACCACGCTTGCAGAGATGAAACAGGTCATGCAACTACTGGGTAAGGATAGCGAGCGGCTACAGGTGTTATTCATCACGATCGACCCCAAACGCGACACGCCTGAACTGTTGAGCCAATATGTACCGTCGTTCAATTCGGCGTTTCTGGGGCTCTACGGCGATACGGCAGCAACCGCACAAGTGGCGAAAGATTTTAAAATTATTTATCGTACTGTGCCGGGTAAAACAGCGGATAGCTATACGATGGATCACAGCGCAGGCATGCTGGTATTTGATCCAGAAGGCAGACTGCGGCTGTTTATGAACTACGGCCTGGCTGCTGACAAAATGGCCGCCGACATCAAACGACTTTTGTAATCAAATAACCCAATAATCAATTTAGGAACATTATGAGCATTCAACGCTTTCATGTCGGCAAACGGCTTTCCGAAATGGCCATTCACAACAACACGATTTATCTGGCAGGCCAAGTGGCAGACGATCCTTCGCAAGACATAACAGGCCAAACGCAGCAGGTGTTGGCTTCGATTGATCGCTTGTTGGCTGAAGCGGGCAGCGACAAAACAAAAATTCTGTCCACCACTATTTACGTCACCGATATGGCCGAGTTTCCGGCCATGAATGTGGTATGGGACGCATGGGTGCCGCAGGGCCATACTCCGCCACGGGCGACAGTAGAGGCCAAGCTTGCGAGACCCGCCTTCAAGATTGAGATTCAGGTTATTGCTGCGCAATAATATTTGCAGAGGCGAAAAACAAAGGGCGCTAAATAGCGCCCTTTGTTTTTACATAAACTTCATTAACTTAAGTGTTAGCGAGCTTCTTGATATCCAACCAGGGAAGTTTTCATTTTCTGCATGGCCTTAACTTCAATTTGACGGATACGCTCAGCTGATACACCAAATTCATCCGCGAGATCATGCAGGGTTTTTCCACCGACGCCTTCATCATTTAGCCAACGGGTTTCAACAATGCGACGGCTGCGTACATCAAGACTGTCGAGGGCAGCTTTGAGACCATCGGTCGCCGCGACTTCTTTTTGCATGCCGACCAAACGTTCTGACGGATCAATAGCCGCGTCCTGCAAATACGCAATCGGGCTTACCCAATTTTCATCGTCATCGTTCATCGGTTCCAAAGATACTTCCTGACCAGACAAGCGTTGTTCCATTTCAGAAACATCAGTTTCCTTAACGTTTAATTGCCGCGCCACTTCTTTTACTTCAGCCGGTGACAGCGCGCCGAAATTGGGTTTCATGCTGCGCAGATTAAAAAACAATTTGCGCTGCGCTTTGGTTGTGGCTATTTTTACAATGCGCCAATTTTTCAGGATGAATTCATGCATTTCAGCCTTGATCCAATGCACCGCAAACGACACCAGACGGACGCCGCGATCCGGATCAAAGCGCTTCACGGCCTTCATCAGTCCGATATTGCCTTCCTGGATTAAGTCTGCCTGCGGCAAGCCATAGCCGGCGTAATTACGGGCTAGAGACACCACCAGACGCAGGTGCGACATAACCATTTCAGAAGCAGCCGCAAGATCGCCGCGCTCTTTGAGGGCAACAGCCAATTCGTGCTCGCGCTCGGGCGTAAGCATCGGCACACGATTAACGGCGGAAATATAATTTTCTAGGCTGCCAACAGACAGCACGGGTAAATTCATTGTTGCGGTGGTCATTTAAGACTTCTCCACTAGTAGCGTTCCAATTGACAGATGACGGCATCAATGGAAATTTCAATAGGACAATGTAACTATTTTAGCACTCTGGAGAGTAGAGTGCTAACGACTCAAAAAGTTCATTGGCAAACGTTTGATCTTTGCCAATATAGTCTGGGACATGCCAATAAAGATTGGGACAATCGCAACTACAATAGCTAAAAAAAATTTCAAAATATGATTCTAACTTATTGTTTTAATGACGTTTCGTCCGAAATGCTTGTCCCAGACTATTCTATTAGTAGTGTAACGTGGAGGGCGGCTAACCGAAACCGCCTAATTTTCAACCGCCTGTTCAGCGTCTGTTGGCGCGAAAGCAAAATTGACTCAGGGGGGGGGCGGCGGATTTCTTGGACTACCAGGAGTTAGTTCAAGAAATCCGCC
>JAYVEV010000002.1:0-3247 GCA_043773745.1 Burkholderiales bacterium
GTGCCCGATTCACCGCAACAGCGCTCGTTTTGTGTGACCGCTTGCCCCATTAATTCATTCACAACTTTCATTGGCTGATAGGTTTTCATCGGTGAATGACAGGGGTCGTGATACATGTAGCGTGTGCCGGTCACACCCGCAAGTTTCACGCCTTTTTCGAGCAAAAATTCATGGATATCCAGTAAGCGGCAGCCGGGGAAAATTTTCTCGAACTCATATTTTTGCAGCTGATCCATGCAGGTCCCGCAACTTACCACCACCGTCTTGATATCAAGATAGTTCAGCGTGTTGGCCACGCGATGGAACAGAACCCTATTCTCGGTGGTGATCTGGTCGCCTTTGTCGGCGTTGCCAGCCGCCGTTTGCGGATAGCCACAGCATAAATAGCCCGGGGGCAATACCGTCTGTACACCGATTTCATAGAGCATTGCCTGCGTCGCTAAGCCGACCTGACCAAACAAGCGCTCCGAGCCGCAGCCGGGAAAATAAAACACGGCCTCGGCATCGACGTTTGCCTTTTGGGGATCACGAATGATGGGCACGATGGTGTTGTCTTCAATATCCAGTAGGGCTCGCGCGGTTTTTTTCGGCAAGCCCCCGGGCATGGGCTTATTCATGAAGTGAATGACTTGCGCTTTAATGGCCGGCTTGCCAACGGTGGCGGGCGGCGATTTTATTTGCTTACGCAGCAGCAGTGATTTGCGCGCCAGCGAATGCGCCAGACGCTGCACCTTGTAGCCCCAATCAATCATCAGGGTTTTTACCAGTTTGATTGTGGTTGGATCTTTGGCGTTAAGATAAAACATGGCCGCAGCAGTGCCGGGATTAAATTTTTTCTTACCTTGTTTACGCAGAAGATTGCGCATCGCTACCGAGACGTCGCCAAAATCAATATCGACAGGGCAAGGGCTCTCGCATTTGTGGCATACCGTGCAGTGATCGGCCACATCGGAAAATTCATCAAAGTGTCTCAGCGATACACCGCGACGGGTTTGCTCCTCATACAAAAAAGCTTCGATCAAAAGCGAGGTGCCGAGAATTTTATTGCGCGGCGAATACAGCAAATTTGCCCGTGGTATATGGGTCGCGCAGACTGGCTTGCATTTGCCACAGCGCAGGCAATCCTTGATTGAATCGGCGATGCTGCCGATTTCGCTTTGTTCCAGAATCAGTGATTCAGCACCCATCAAGGAAAATGAGGGCGTATACGCTCGCGTCAAATCACCACCGGGCATCAGCTTGCCTTTGTTGAAACGGCCTTCGGCATCAATTTTTTGCTTGTAGGCGACGAATGGTGCAATTTCATTGGCCGTTAAAAATTCAAGCTTAGTAATGCCAATGCCGTGCTCGCCGGAAATCACGCCGTTCAATTGCCGTGCGAACGTCATAATGCGCGCCACCGATTGATTGGCTTCCTGCAACATGCCGTAATCATCCGAATTCACCGGGATGTTGGTGTGCACATTGCCGTCGCCTGCATGCATATGCAGTGCAATAAAGACACGGCTTTTCAAGACGCACTTATGCGTTTCGGCGATCTTGGCGACCACGCGTTCAAATATGCGGCCCGAAAAAATTTGCGCCAGCGGCTCCCGCAGTTCGGTCTTCCACGAAACCCGCACGGCATAGGTCTGGAGCAGGTTGAATACCGTTGTGGACGGTGAGATGGCGCGGATCTGTACATCGGCGAGGCCTACTGTGATGAGTTCATCAATGATGTCGGCAACCGGTCGATCCAGATTGATTAGCAAAAAATGCCAGCGTGCCCGAACCGCATCAAGTAGCTCATGCGCCTGTTCGAAACGTTGCCCAAAAATTTCTTCGCGCGCGATATTTTCATCGTCCTCGTGGAGCGGCAGGTGAGTCTTAAATAGAACTTCCAGCGCATCCACCAAACGCAGCTTATTTTTAATCGACAGCTCAATATTCAGATGTTCGATACCGTCCGAATAGTCGCCCAGCCGATCCAGCGGGATCACCACATCTTCATTAATTTTGAAGGCATTGGTGTGTTTGGCTATCGCTGCTGTGCGGGCGCGGTCCAGCCAGAATTTTTTACGAGCATCAGCCGTGACGGCGACAAACCCTTCCCCGTGGCGGGCATTGGCGAGCCGCACGACCTGGCTAGCGGCTTCCATCACGGCATTTTCATCATCCGAAACAATGTCACCAATCAATACCATTTTCGGTCGCTGATTACGTCGTGATTTGGTCGCGTAGCCGACGGCCTTCAGATAGCGTTCATCCAGATGTTCAAGCCCGGCCAGTACAGCCTTATCGCTGCTGTCGAGATAGTCCTTGATTTCAACAATAGACGGTACCGCTTCTTTGACCTGACCGAAAAACTCCAGACACACAGTGCGAATATGCTTGGGCATACGGTGAAGGATAAAGCGCGCCGAGGTGATGATGCCGTCGCAACCTTCTTTTTGAATACCGGGCAAGCCGCTTAAAAATTTATCGGTGACGTCTTTACCGAGCCCCGTTTTGCGGAAACTTGCGCCGGGGATTTCGAGCAATTCATCTGGCTTTATGGCGCGGCCTAATTCATCGAAATGACGAACCCGAAAAGTCGCCATCTCAATATCGTGAATTTTGCCCAGGTTATGGTTGAGGCGCTCGATTTCCATCCAGTCGCCATTGGTATCAACCATCTTCCACGAAGCTAAATTGTCCAGCGCGGTGCCCCAGAGTACGGCTTTTTTACCACCGGCATTCATGGCCACGTTGCCGCCGATGCAGCTTGCGTCGGCGCTGGTGGGATCGCAGGCCCAGACCAGGCCCGCGGCCTCCGCGGCTTCCATCCCGCGCTTAGTGACAACACCCGCTTCGCATTGAATGGTGGCAACTGGTTCGGCTACACCAGGCAGCGATATACGTTCGACTGGGCCGAGCGCATCCAGTTTTTCGGTATTGATAATAGCCGCATGCTTGGTGAGGGGAATTGCCCCGCCGGTGTAGCCGGTGCCGCCACCACGCGGAATAATGGTGAGCCCTAATTCGATCAGCGCCTTGACCATCGGCGCGACTTCTTCTTCCGTGTCGGGATACAGCACCACAAACGGATATTCCACGCGCCAGTCGGTTGCATCGGTCACATGCGAGACCCTTGCCAGGCCGTCAAAGGCGATGTTGTCATCACGGGTTACTTTACCCAGCCGCCGCGCTACTTTTTTACGGAAGTCCCAGGTTTCACGAAACTCCGCTTCAAACCGGTCAACCGCCTGATGCCCGCGTTCTAGCAGCA
>JAYVEV010000003.1:0-9234 GCA_043773745.1 Burkholderiales bacterium
GGCCGGAAACCTTGATACGGCGCGCCAATTTGCCTTCACCCAAGCGATGAATTGCTTCATCCAATTCGCGCACCGGCCGCGCCAGCAAATAAGTAAAGCCCGCAATCATGAGCAGGGCAGAGGGAATAATTGCCAGTAACTGCCACAGCACTTGGCTTTTTGATTTTGCGGCTGCCGCCCGCAGCGCCCCCACCTCACGCTCAACCAATTGATTGGACAAACCGCTGAGTGACTCGGCACGTGTTGAAAGATCAGCAAAATCCTGCTCCAGTTGCTTTGCTAATTGCGGTGAGGCGCTCTTGGTGGTGAGCGAGGTAAATACCGCTTTTTCGGTTGCCTGAATGGCGGCCGCGCTGGCACGCATATCGGCTGCCAGCGGCAACGCCATAAATTCCGCCAGCAGGGTTTGGAACGGCCCCCGCGATTTCTTGTAACCCTCCACCATCTCACGATCACCGGCTACCGCATAAAATCGCGCTGCCCGCTCCATCTCCAGCGTAAGTGCGGAAAGTTGCCGCGCATTTTGCGTGGCGAGCGTGGCGTTATACACCGCTTGCTGGCTCTGCACTGACAGGCGCTCAATCGAAAATGCGTTGCTCACCAGCCCCGCAATGAGCGGTAAGGCCACAATAAAGAAGCCGCTAAGCAGCAATGCCAAAAACGAGCGGGGATAGCGTAACTGCATGCGTAATGGCATTGTCACGGTGCTGGGCTCAGTGGCTTGGGTTGATTTGTTTGAGACGGAGGAAATCATCTGTCATTACCCAGTTCAGCAAAGGCTGTGCCAATACTGATATTAATAATTGAATAATTATGAGCGCTTTGGCGAAACTCAGTAAAATTGAAAATTAATGAAAGCGGCACATTGCCGCCAGTTTCCTTCGAAAGTCCGTTCCATGGCCAATTACGAATCTGATGTGACACAGTTCCTCCGCGACTTGCTCGACAAGAATCCGGCGTTAAGAGAAGAGCAAAAACAAAATCGCGCGACCTGGTGGGATAAAATGCAGGATCTGGAACAACAAAAATTAAACGAGCAATCCGAAGCGCCGAAGCAACCGTATGCCTATTTTCCGCTGCCAACAGTGAGTGAGTCGAAGTAGGGTAATGCGCGGGTGCTTTTTTACAGGCGCTAATATTTAGATAAGTTCCAGCATCCGCAGGCGTTTTCAGCCTTTTAGGCCCGAAAATCCTGTGGATAAACGGGCTTCCATTTAAAATTATCTAGCTGGCGCTTCCCATAAATTTCGCCGCGCGCTCACGACGCAGCTTGCTTTCAGGTTTGCGGGCATGGCTCGAACTGCCTTTAAAGCAACCGCCCGCAACGGCAACATCAAACCAATGCGTCAAGCTGGACTGCTATCGCGTGCAGCCGGAAATTAATTTTTCAATTAAATTGTGTGCAATTTAATTGTTCGTAATGTATAATTAAAAAATCCAATATAATTTCTAGTCTCTTTCATGACATCCCGCCTTCAGCCAGCCAAAGCTACGCCGACCAAAGCGCGTAATAAAGTCGATGCAACCAATGCCTCCAGCCTGTTTTTGGTTAACCAAATGTGCTTTGCGATCTACTCGACTTCGCTGGCGATGACCAAGCTCTATCGTCCGTTGCTATCGCAGCTCGGTCTGACTTACCCGCAATACGTCGTGTTGCTGGCACTTTGGGAGCGGGATCAACTGACCGTCTCGGCGCTGGGTGAGCAGGTTGCGCTCGATTCCGGTACCTTGACGCCACTGTTGAAACGTCTACAGAGCCAGGGGCTGATTGAGCGTGAGCGCAGCGCCGACGATGAGCGGCAGGTATATATCAGGCTGACCCGTCAAGGACACAGTCTCAAGAAAAAGGCCGAGGCGATTCACGAACATATTGCCTGCGCTGCGCAATGTTCCAGCGCAGAACGTAAAGCGCTTACCCGCGCTTTGCAAAAATTACGCACGTCACTGTTAACCAATTCAGCAAGCGCGGCCAGCACATTGCGCGCCGTCTAAAATTAGTAATGTTTTTTTCACCTTGTTTTATAAACCGCTGCACCCAATTTCATCAACCATCCATTTCTAGGAGTTCACCATGGATCAACCCACCCCCGTTCTTTACAAAGCCCACGCTCACGCCACTGGCGGTCGCGAAGGTCATGCCGCTTCATCTGACGGCGTACTGGATGTTAAATTAACGACCCCTAAAGAGCTTGGCGGCGCAGGCGCCACCGGCAGCAATCCCGAGCAGCTGTTTGCGGCTGGCTATTCAGCATGCTTTGTGGGCGCGATGAAGTTTGTCGCCGGTAAAAGCAAAGTCACCCTGCCTGATGATGTCAAGGTCGCTGCGGTAGTCGGTATCGGTCCGATTCCAACAGGTTTCGCGATTACTGTTGATCTTTCCGTGACCATTCCCGGTATGGAAAAAGCCGCCGCACAAAAACTGGTGGAAGCTGCACATGTGGTGTGCCCTTATTCAAACGCGACACGCGGCAATGTTGCGGTCACGCTGGCGGTTGTTTAATTTTTGCTACTCATCACGGCTCAAATATCCAAGGAGATTAAATCCATGAATCTGATGCAATACGGCCTGAAGCCGATCAATTTTCAAAATCCTGAAATCACTGAAGGCGCCACTGGTTTTTCACGCCGCGGTTTTATCGTGACATCACTTGCGACCGGCTTTGCGGTTGCCTCGAATCCCGTGTTCGCCCAGGCCATCGTGACGGACAGCAAAGGTCTCACGGCGGGTGAAGTCAGCATTCCGGTTGCCGATGGTAAGATTCCGGCCTATCGTGCCATGCCCGCCAAGCCGGGCAAATATCCGGTGGTATTAGTGGTGCAGGAAATTTTTGGTGTGCACGAACACATCAAGGATATGTGCCGCCGCTTCGCCAAGCTCGGCTACTATGCGATTGCGCCAGAGATGTACGCACGTCAGGGCGATGTCTCGAAGATGACTGATATCGGTGAAATCCTCGGTAAAGTTGTGGCCAAGGTGCCGGATGCGCAAGTCAACAGCGATCTCGACGCCGCAGTGGCATTTGCCAAAGCCAGTGGGCATGCAGACTCAGCCCGTCTGGGTCTGGTTGGTTTCTGCTGGGGTGGTCGGGTGGCGTGGGAATACGCGGCGCATAATCCCAAGCTTAAGGCAGTGGTGTCGTACTACGGTTTGCTCGATGGCATGAAGTCGGATATCAAGCCCAAAGACCCGATTGACCTTGCAGAATCCATCAAGGTACCGGTGCTGGGTTTGTACGCAGGCACAGATGCATTCGTGAAACCTGTGGTGATCGAGCAAATGCGCGCAGGTCTGGCCAAGGGCAAAAGCGGTTCCGAGGTGGTCGTATTCCCCGGTGTAGATCACGGCTTCAACGCGGATTACCGACCAAGCTACGATAAAATTGCCGCCACCTATGCGTGGAAGCTGACGCGCGATTGGCTGAAAGAGCGCGGCGTTTGATGCTGAATTAGCCGCAAGTCGTTAGCGCATCAGTCCTAAAATCGCCGGCAGGATTTTCCTGGCGGCGATTTTTTTGTGGCTGCCAATGCGGGCCATCTTACCGGTGAAGATCCTGATTGCACAGAATTTTCTGCGCTCGTACAGCGTATGTTCCTCTATACTCAACTCAACCTGAACAGGCACTTGCCTGATCGCGACTTCACCTCAAAACGTACTTATGAAATCAGCATTACTTCCTCGCGCCGTGTGCGCACCTGGCAGCAGTTCATTCGCTCTTCTAACCAAAGCGGCGGCGCTGACCTTTTTATTCATAGCCGCTAGTTTTACATCGGCGCAGACCGTGCCCGTTGCGTCCGCCGAATCGGCTAATTTGGCTACTTCGGCTGAGGATAGCAAAATCAGTTTTAAGCTCACCCCGTCTTGGTATCGCGCCGATGACGGCAACCGTGCAGGTGATATCAACCTGCGGGCGAATACAGAAACCCAGACCGCATGGCTCGGCTACTATCGCGACAAAACAGGTTTTTCGCAAACACGCGCTGGTTACGAATACAAGCTGGATAGCGGCTGGCTGCGCACCGTCTTGTCCACGCAGGTTGCCAGTGACGGGTTTGTCGGCGGATCGATCACGTCTGAAATCGGTGGCGAAACTTACGGCATTCTCGGCTTTGGCCGCACCAATCTGCGCGATTACTACAACCTTAATTTTGATCCCAACGATGCGATTACGGTCGGTATCGGCACCCGCGCGATTGCCGATACTGAGCTCACCCTGTTTCATCTTTGGGATGATCGACTGCATACGCAGCAGCGCGTAACGCATGCCATTGTTCGGCGCAAATTCGGCGATGGCCAACGACTTACACTTGATGTTTCGCGCAAGACCGGACTGGATTCGGAAGATATTTATGTGCGCGGTTATGCGGTCTCGGTGACCTATGACTTCAAGCGCTATTTTGTGCGCTTGGCGCGTGACGAATATGTGAATTTTTCACCCACCACGCAGACGCGACTGTCAGCTGGCGTGAGGTTTTAAGCGAACAGGTTTTGAAAGTCCTTTATTGGCGAGCCGTTTAGAGCATAAATGCCCGGAAACAGCCGCCCAACATAGAGTTTTATGGGCGATTGCCGTGTTGCCAACATCGCTAGCGAGTGACGTTGGGCAAATCCAGCAACACAGAATATTTTTGCATAACGCGCCCATTGCCCCAAGAAAACTCAACCAGCAAATCCAGCGTAGGCTCATTGATGGGCGCATTACTGGTGAGTTTTAGAACGGGCTTGCCGTCGCTCAGACGCTCGGCGCTGACGCGGATTTGCCGCACGATGGACGGGTAGACAACCTTGGCCTCTTCATAGGTTTCGGCATTGGCAACACGAGCCAGTACTTGCGGAAATTCATCCGCTTGCAAAGCGGTGATATCAATCGTCGCAGAAAAAGGCTGGCCTAATGTGGACTCAACTTTAATGCGGCCAAGGCCTGCTGCCTCGGCAGTCACAGGGAGCCATAGAAAAAATGCGCAGGCGACAGTGCCGATGGAGCAGGTGACAAAGGAAGTGAATAATTTCGGCGTAAAAGTTTCAGCGAGTTGGCTGATCGTATGCTTCATCATCTTTTCCCTCTTAAGTTTTGCGTTAACTTACCCATCCTGTTTCGATGGCCAGCAATGCTTGGGCGCGTGCGGTTGCCGGTAAAAAAGTTGCTGCTGCGGCATCCATCATCATGCGCTTGAATTGCTGGCGTGACACAGCATTTTGTTCATGAACCATTTGGCATTCCGCGCTCAGGGTCACGCCGGACATCAAACGGTTATCGGTGGAGCACGATACCGACAAGCCCGCTTCGATCATCGCGCGCAGCGGGTGCGTGGCCAGTGACGTCGCCGCACCTGTGTGGACATTGCTGGTGGGGCAGACTTCAAAGTGCAGGCCCAGGCTGCGCGCTTTATCCAGCCATGCCTGCTGCTGCGATGCATCGGGTGCTTCCATGATGGTTATGCCATGTCCGATGCGTGTGGCACCTACTGCGGCCGCTTCGAGGACCCGCGAGCCGACATCAGCCTCACCGGCATGACAGGTAATACCCAACCCAGCATCGCGGGCGGTGGCGATAGCGGCTGCATGCAGCGCGGGTGGAAAGCCCCGTTCGGGACCCGCCAGATCGTAGCCAATGACACTGCTCGCGCCTTGATCCTGATAGCGCGCAGCAAGCTGCGCCGTGCGCAGGGTCTTATCGGGTGAATCCATTTTCATGCCGCATACAATCAGGCCGCTGGGCATGCTGGAGCGCGCCAGCCCTGCTAGCAGGGCTTCAACAACGGCCTCGCCAGACATGCCGTGCGCTTCTAGTAACAGGGGCGCCATGCGAAACTCGGCCAGTACACAGCCATCCAGCCTGGCATCTTCGGCTGCCTCGTAGGCCACCCGTTCACACGCTTCAGCTGACGCCATCGCGGCGACCGTGATCCCAAAGCCTTGCAGATAGCGCTCCAAGCTGCCGGAATTGGCATTGGCTTGCATCCACTCGGCAAGGTCCTTCGCATCTTTGGCGGGCACGCTGAGATTGCGCTCACGGCAAAGCTCCCACAGTGTTTGTGGACGCAGACCTCCGTCGAGATGTTCGTGCAGCAAAATTTTGGGCAGCTGTTGCCATTGCGTGTTGTTGAGGGTCATATTTTTAGTTGGTTAGGGGATTTAATCTTAACCGGCGACAGCCAGAATCTGTCGTGTTTTTTCACGTTCATTTTCCTGTTCGCGCCGTTGCTGTTGTGCTCGGCCCAAATACACGCCTGCACCGATCATGAAAATACAAAGCGGGATAGCGGAGAACGCCATTTGTGCCGTGGTCATGCCGATGCTGCGCATTCCAGCATGACCCCAAGTGGACACAAGATCGCTACCACGCGAGACCACGGTATCGATCACGTTTTTGGCTTTATAGCGCTCTTCACGCGAGACTACGGTGAATAAAATTTCCCGTGCCGGCTTGCCGATGGCGAATTCACTCGCACGGCGAATCACGGTAGCAATTGAAATGATCGCCAGTGTGGGCATCAGACCAGTGATGCCGAGTGTAAACACCGCCAGTGCAGGCAGCAGGATTAAACAAAATACTAGGCCGACTCGTCGCACGAGTGCGCTGGTGATAAACACCTGACTCAGCAGCGTGAGCGTATTCACCGCCAAATCAAGATGCGCGAATAGTTGTGTGCGCTCGGCGGAGCTGGAAATCTCTTCAGACATTACCCGCAGTTGTTCCAGATAAAAATAATTGCCCAGTAATTGCAGCAGGGCGACATAGCCGCAGATTGTCATCAGGTAGGGCGATGCAAATGCCAGCTTGATGCCATCCAACATGCCACCGCCTAGCGGATCTTCGTCGCGCTCGTGACCGGGCTGTACGGTCTTGTGAAGTGCCGCCCAACGGCTTAGACCTGCGATGCAAACAATGGCGCAGCACATCAAAAACGAGGCAATCAAAAGCAGGTTTGGTACGCCCGCCCCTTTGACCAGTACTGCCGTGATGATGGGCCCCACCATCGCGCCGATGCTGCCGCCAGCCGCAATCGCGCCGAATAACCGCTTGGCACTGTCGCTGTCAAATACATCTGTCATGAAGCTCCAGAATACGCTGACGACGAAATAATTGAAGACCGACAGCCAAATAAAAAAGGCAGCAGCAATGACGGTTTTGTCGAACGCGCCGGTTTGCATAGCCGCGTAAAAGGCAAGCAGATTGGCGATAAAAAATAGATATACCAGCGGTAAAAAAGTTCGACGCGGCCAGCGCGATGATACCCAGCCGAATAAAGGGGTGACAATGAGCATGCCGACAAAAGTACCGGTAAATAGCCACGGCAGATTTTTAATGCCGCCCTGGATCCCCATCTCGTCCCGCACCGGGCGCAGCACATAGTAAGCGCATAAGAGAAAAAAGAAGTACAAAAACGACCATATAAAAGCGGGCCATTCTTCAGGTTTTATATCGATGAATTTCAATGCGTAATTCCGGGGCGGTTGGGTAGCGAATGAGTAGGCGCAGTCTACTTTGTCTGGGCAGGTGAAAACAAGGCAAGGATAGCATCGAGACCCACATAGTTGAGCGCATAGCTTGCTTGGGCGCGCACCACCGGTTTGGCGCGAAACGCGATCGAGCATCCGGCTTCACGCATCATCAATAAATCGTTCGCGCCATCACCTATCGCCATCACCTGAGCTGCCTGAAGGCCCAATAGGGACGAGGTGTTTAGGACATGCGCCGCTTTTGCATGGGCATCGCACAAAGGGCCGATGACACGGCCGGTGAGAATGCCGTTCTCGACTTCGAGTGTGTTGGAGTAAGCGTAATCAATGCCCAGACGCATCTTTAATTTATCCGTAAAAAATGTAAAGCCCCCAGAGACCAACAGCAATTTTATGTTGTGTCGTTTGGCTACTGCGATGAGATTTTCAGCGCCCGGAGAAAGCTTCAAGCGTTCGGCATACACCTGCGCCAGCACACTTTCCCGCAAACCCGCCAGCGCGGCAACCCGTTGCTGCATGCTAGTCTTCCAATCAATTTCGCCGCGCATGGCGGCTTCGGTAACGGCGGCCACTTCCGCCTTCTTATTCGCGTAATCGGCAATTTCATCAATGCACTCAATGGTGATGAGCGTGGAATCCATATCCATGGCGATCAGGCCAAACTGCGACAGCGAGGTGTCTTGGGCAACAAATCCAAAATCAAGCTGATGATCTTCGCAGTAGCGCTGCACGTTTACTTTGGCGGCAATATCCGCGCGCAGGATACGAAATGCCTGATGGGTAAAATTCCCCGCGCCATCAATTTTATCAATACCGCTCGCGCTGCATAATCCGTGCAGGGTTTTAAGATCCTGGGTCTCAATATCGGCGGCTTGAACGATGAGGTTGGTGGTCATTGCGGTGGACGCCCGTTAGGGTTGCTGTGGTTGATTTAGCTCGGGTGGCGTCAGTTCGCGGAGGATTTGCTTGATCTCGGCCACACGAGCTTTCACCGCGGCGATGGGTTTTTCAATGCGTAGTTTATCGGAGCCGGCCAATTTGTAATGGCGCTTTTGCTGTACCAGGTGGATGACGCGATGCGGGTGAATCGGCGTATCACGGCCAAATTGCACAGTGATCGAGGCGGTACTGGCATCGATTTTGAGCAAATCAAGCGGCTTGCCGAGAATGCGTAGTCGATGGCTATCGGCCAGTGTCTGCGCGGGTTCGGGAATCAGGCCGAATCGGTCCACCAGCTCTTCCTGCAATTGATCGAGTGCATCTTCAGTTTCACAATTTGCCAGGCGCTTATAGATGACTAGACGCTCATGTACATCGGCGCAGTAGGTGTCGGGAAGCAAGGCGGGTTGGTGCAGATTGATTTCGGTTGAAACATTAAGTGGCTTCATCAAGTCGGGCTCTTTGCCGGCCTTGAGCGATTTCACCGCCGCGTTCAACATATCTGTATAAAGCGTGAAGCCAATATCCTGAATGCCGCCAGATTGCGAATCTCCGAGCACTTCACCAGCGCCGCGAATTTCAAGATCATGCATAGCCAGATAAAAACCAGCCCCCAGGTCTTCCATCATCTGAATAGCTTCGAGACGTTTTTTGGAATTGCTCGATAACGCTTCCTTGGGCGGGGTGAGCAGATACGCATAAGCCTGATGATGCGAACGGCCCACGCGCCCGCGCAGCTGATGTAGCTGGGCGAGACCAAATTTATCAGCGCGATGAATCAGGATGGTATTCGCCGTGGGCACATCAATACCGGTTTCAATAATGGTTGAGCA
>JAYVEV010000004.1:0-3242 GCA_043773745.1 Burkholderiales bacterium
CGCAGTCGTAGGAATTGCTGACGAACTCGACAGCGATGCTGGAACCGCCTTTGGTCTCGAGTGGCAGGTCGTAGTATCGGACATATCCCTCGACCTGAATTACCGCAAACATTTCCTTGCTCCCCGCGATATCGGCGAACGGGCCTATATCCCATAGCTTCTTGCCGAGGAACTCGGCATGTGAATAGCCGAGCATTTCGATCAGGTAAGGATTGACATCCTCGATCTGCGCGGTTTCTGCGTTCAGCAGCAGGATACCGTCGCGAGCCGTTTCAAACAGTCGGCGATAGCGGGCCTCGGAAATCCGAAGCGCCTCGTCGGCGGAATCTTCAGGCAAACCTGGGGTGGATGTCATTTTTCGGACGGACGACGTGTCCTTGTTGAAATGGGCGGGCGCGTCGCCAATGTGGCGACTAAGGCGCATTGTTACACGGCGAATGCGTGTTGAATGTTCGTTGCCGCACCCACAGTGGTTCAATTTTGGACGATCGTCAACACCCCGTCATCGAAGGACGCGGCAGACCGAGAATGCAGCAAATGGATTTGGGCAGATTTGATCATCTGCCTACTTTACAAAAGAATTTAGCCTTAACGTCTGCGTAGAAAGGGCTCTTTTGGGCTGTTTAATGCAGATGCGTGCACATTTTTAAAGAAATTCGGTAGTTTTGGCTGCATCACGGAAACGTGAGGACAGAATTTTCAGGCGCGCAGGACCAAGGGTTCGGCGCGTTGGGTCAAAGCAAAGCGCAAGGTGGGCCGCTATCAACGGTATGGGGCGGACGTGCGCCGCGATGTCGCGCACAAAACGAGTCATACGCTGGCGGTCGATCCACGTTACAAGCTGTACGTTTTCGAAGCTCTCAAGGTCAAGAACATGACCAAGAAGGCCAAGCCGAAACAGGATGAGCAAGGCCGCTGGCTCAAGAATGGCGCACGCGTACCAGGCAAACCGCTTAGCCGAGAGTTGGGGTTGGGCCATGAAATGTCGACTTGTTTTTTAAGATTGTTACAACGGGCTTAAGCGTGCCTGCCTTGCCAACGCCCTGAACAAAAAGCTTGTCGACGCTATTAATCTCTGCGTGTGTCAAACCTGCTTCATCGTAATAATCAGCGCGCTTTTCTAAGACGGGCATCATTTGGTCCCACGCCGCTTGAGCGGCCTTGGGTGCAATTCCTAATCGCGGTGCCTGATTCAATAGCTCTGCTGCGGTGTAGTTGCGACCGATATCAGCACAATGCAAATAATGATCTGTCGATAACTGGGGGCTCACGTCGAAAACGGGCGCTATAGAATAGTGGAGTGCGTCATTGGGATCCTTGAGAAAGCCGAAGTTTTTTAAATGGTCGTCCGTGTTGTGTAATGCGGCATTCAGTAGCAGGCGCGCAAACATGTTCACCTTAGCGGCGGCCGGCTTAGTGGCCAGCCGTCCCGCAAGATCAATTAAGTTGCCACACGAGAAAACAGCCACGTCCGCGGCGGAGTC
This sequence comes from Burkholderiales bacterium, assembly GCA_043773745.1. Classification (GTDB taxonomy): domain Bacteria; phylum Pseudomonadota; class Gammaproteobacteria; order Burkholderiales; family Usitatibacteraceae; genus UKL13-2. Next base: position 1,485 of record JAYVEV010000004.1, read on the forward strand.
CATCTTGAGGGATTCGCGCGCTTTAGAAATGAGTGAGTAGGCTGAAACGTAGTGGAGGCGTTCCGATTGTGTTGGCCCGGCGCGATCAAAGCGCCCCAAGACAAGAGCTTGTCCGGTTGATACCGAAATGAGTTTATGGTCGGGGACTGTAAAGCCCATATCGCGTGCCATCTGTAAGCTTGCCCACTCAATGCCATTGCGGTTTACGTTTTCATTCAGCGATGGGAATTTGGCAATGACCGAGCGCGCTTCCAAGTCTTGTAATATTGCCTTGGGACGAGCGCCGCCAATGGTCCAGCTGCCGGCCAGTAGATGTTTTAATTCGTCCGGAATGGATCCATCCATTTCGAGTCGACGCGCGGCTATGGCTGCGTCATCAATCTGTTTTAATGTGGGGCGTTCACGCTGACTCCATTTTGCTAGGGCCGTGACGTCGGCCAATGGGTCTGAAGTGAGAACAATTGCACCAATGCCATCAGCACCTCTCAGGAATGCCGACCGGAATGTTTGTTCTGCAGTCAAATTTCGATCGTTCGCGTGTATGACGCGGCGTCCCCATGCATCTGGCGCAGCATCAAAAATAGCGCCAAGCGTGATGTGTGGATGGGTGGTGGTGAATATGCCTGGTGTGAAGTCTAAATTAATCGGATCGAGCGGATACGCGTCGGGATCCTCTCGGTATTCTTCGATATAGACAAATTGTGCGGCAATGCCATTCGCTGTTGCTGCTTCTTGCAGCGTAAGTTGGCCGGCCAGAATATAATCATCTTTTGCCCACGTATGCACATAGAGCGGGGAGTCTATGGTTTTGTCGCTTCGCTTTAGAGTTCCCCGCCTCATGTTTGTGATCCGGTATCGCGGGTGATGTCCGCTTTGGTTCGGCGTAGAACATGACCGCGTTTAGGCCTTGCTTGTAAAAGCAGTGCTTCTGTCTGCTCGTCACGTTCTGCAAGGCTCAGAACGCGTTCATGCAGGCCATAAAGAGACATCGCTTGCAGGTAAGTGCCCATGCGCACGTTTGGGTCGCCTGATTCCAGCCGCGCCCAGGTGCCTCGTGTCACACCTAAGCGCTGCGCGGCAATCTTGGCTGTATCACGTCGCGCGGCGCGAGCGCGGTGCAGAATCTTACCCACTGCTCGAAGTGTTTCGCTAATTTCGTACGGAACATAAATATTTGAGGTGTTTGCCATGCGCTATATATAACACATAAAAGAGAAATATGCACGATATATAGTAAAACACGTGTTGCTTTCTTTGGTCTGCAGGCCTAAAATATGTCTTAGAATCGCATATACATGTTTAACCACCATGCTTGGTGGTATCTAGCGAAACGCCCCGCCAGTGCTTGAGTTCCGAGCATTATCCCTCTGCGAACTATAACTGCTGATAAGCCAACTTCACTGGCTCGGCACCGTATATTTTCTCCAGCCTGCGCACCACAAAATGGCCGCGCGCCATGTTTTGAAAATGCTCGATGAAGAGGGTGTTGATCAGCGCCCCCGAAGCTGCGCCGATAATGGGTACGGCTTGCATGGCCGCCTTTTCGCTCACCACTATGCCAAATCTTGCGCTGATGAGGGAGACCAGGCGCACCAGTGCGGGTGCACCGGCTTTGGTGAAGCCTTTTTCGGCTAAATATTTGGTGGCTTCACTCACCGCGCCGGCCATTGCCATCCGCGCCGCAAAGTAGCCGGATTCGGCGTCATCATCTTTGGCGGTGTTGCCGCCGAGTGCGAACACCGTCAGACAGGCCAGTTT
>JAYVEV010000005.1:0-13225 GCA_043773745.1 Burkholderiales bacterium
AGAATTTGGCAGTCGCTTCAACTAATGACGCCCGATCGTGCCTCAAGCTATTGCGCGGATGATAAGCGAGGCGCTGGGCGTGGTTTTCAAAAAGCGTTATAACCAGCGGCGCATCTTCAAATTCAAGATGGAATTGAAGTGTTTTTGCGCTGGTATGCGGCTGGCCTGCGACTGACGCGGATGATTTTGTGTTGCCCACTTTGCGCTCACGCAATTCAAATTCGACGCCGCGGTTGAGCAACATAAACTCAATTATTTTTGCCTCGACGCCGACCAGCTCGAGCTCAATTTCGCTAAATTCATTGGCCGTACCATTGAGTACTGCGCCCGTTAACCAAGGTTCGAATGTATGGTCAGAATCGCGTTCCCGTTCCGGCGAGTTTTCTGCTGTTGCATAACGCTGACCTTCAATCTGAAGCCAACGCATCGCACGTAATGCGACTCTGCGCAGGGCGGCAAGCGCCTCTGGCTGGGTGTCACCGGCAAACAGTGCCAGGTATTCACGCAACGCGGCCTCAATTTCGTGGTTATCGGGCAAACATTTTGTATCGAGGCTGTTTAACTGTCGCGCCGCTTTAAGCTTCGCGGCGTGATAGTCCGTCAGCCCCTCGGCAATTAGCTTGGCGGTCAAATGGGCGATGCGGATTCGGAGCTGGTCGGTCACGCGATCCTGATGACCAGCCCCGCGACGTGATTCGTGTCGAGTCATAGCAAAATTGTCAGCAAAAATGGAGCGTCAAAAAATTTGGTTTTTGACTTCTTCGCTCGGCTTGTTGGCTTCACGCAGCGCCGAAGGGCCATCGCTCACATTGCCGGTATTTTCAGCGTAGACAAATTCGGAGAGCGGCCTGCCGTCTTTGCCCGAATCGCCCAGGGCAATCGACACCACGCCGGGGGGCGGTTCAAAGGGCTTTTCTTTCACGCCCTTTAGAGCACGCTGCATATAGTGCATCCAAATGGGTAAGGATGCGCCACCGCCCGTTTCGGTATCGCCCAGTGAAGTCGGGTTATCAAAACCGATCCAGCTGATGGCAACCAGATCCGGGTTATAGCCCGCAAACCAAGCGTCGATACTGTCGTTGGTCGTACCGGTCTTGCCTGCCAAATCCTGCCGTCCGAGTGACATCGCCTTGGCACCGGTGCCATAGCGCACCACATCGCGCAACAGGCTGGTCATGATGAAGGCGTTACGCGGATCAATCACGCGCTCTGCGCTCTTGACACCCACGACATCTGTTGCACGCTCCGGGTCGGCCTCAAATATGACACCGCCCTTATCGTCGGTAATTTTGGCAATGAAATAGGGCTTGATGCGATAGCCTCCATTGGCAAACACGGCGTAAGCTCCGGCCATTTGTAATGGCGTGGTGGAACCTGCGCCCAGCGCCATGGTGAGATAAGCCGGATGCTGCTTGGGGTCAAAGCCAAACCGGGAAATATAGTCCTGCGCATATTGCGGGCCGATAGACTGCAACACGCGGATCGACACCATATTTTTGGATTTGGCCAGCGCCGTACGGAGTCGCAAGGGGCCTTCATATTTATTGTCGTAATTCTTGGGCTCCCAGATTTGTCCGCCGTTGCGACCCGGATCAAACACGATCGGTGCATCGTTAACCACGGTGGCAGGCGTGAAGCCTTTTTCGAGCGCCGCCGAATAAACGAATGGTTTAAAACTCGAGCCTGGCTGACGTTGCGCTTGGGTCACATGATTAAATTTATTGGCATTAAAATCAAAACCTCCCGCCAATGCGCGAATCGCACCATCCACCGGATCAAGCGAAACCAGTGCCGCCTCGACTTTGGGGACTTGCACCAAAATAGGCGCACCCTTTTCGTCCCGGCCTATGCGCACAATAGAGCCTCGTACGGGTTTGAGCGCGGAGGCTTTATCGCCCAAGGCTTTGGCCACGAATTTAAGCGCCTCGCCGGTCAATGTCAGCGTGTCGCCGCGCTTGGTGATGACCATTACCTGTTTGGGCTCAGCGGACAACACAACCGCCGGGACAAGATCACCAACCAGCTGCTTTTCGGCAAGCGCTTCATCGATGGCATCTTCCGCCTCGGTTTGATCGGCCGGCAGCACCACTGACCCTTCGGGGCCGCGATAACCGTGACGACGATCGTAATCCAAGATACCTTTTCGTAAACCTGCAACGGCGGCTTCTTGATCGGCTTTGCGTACAGTGGTATAAACGCGGATACCGCTGATATAGGTTTTGTCGCCATATTTTTCGAAGACTTCCTGACGCGCCATTTCGGCTACGTAATCAGCCTCAACAGCATAAACAGTGTGTTCGCGATTAATTTTAAGCGGTTGATCAAGCGCCGCCTTGTAATCCGCCGCATTCAAGTAACTGAGCTCACTCATGCGCCGCAGCACATAGTGTTGGCGCTGAGTCGTACGCTTCAAATTATCAAATGGGTTGTAGCGCGACGGCGCTTTGGGTAAGCCGGCCAGCATGGCCGCCTCAGCAGGCGTTAACTGGTTGAGGTCTTTGCCAAAGTAAACCCGGCTTGCGGCCGCAAAACCATAAGCACGATTACCTAAAAAAATATGATTTAGGTAAATTTCAAGAATCTGATCTTTGCTCAGATTATTTTCAATTTTGAAAGCGAGTAACCACTCCGATACTTTTCGCGTCAAGGTTTGCTCGTTCGACAAAAAGAAATTCCGCGCCACCTGCTGGGTAATTGTCGAGGCGCCTCCCTTGATTTTACCGGCCAGCAAATTGGTGCCCGCCGCCCGCACCAAACCCCAATAATCTACTCCGCCATGCTGGTAAAAGCGTTCGTCTTCCGCAGCAATCACCGCGTTCTTCATGACTGCGGGGAAATCCTGAACTTTGACGAACGAACGTTTTTCTTCGCCAAACTCGCCAATGACGTCACCTTCAACGGTATAGACCCGTAGCGGAAGCTTGGGCCGATAATCAGTTACCGCGTCAATGGGTGGTAGATTGGGATAAAGCAGCACGATCGTCAGCGCAACAATGCCTACCAGCACCAGCGCCAGCGATCCGACTAAAATCAGGGGGTAATACCACCAACGTAAAATCATCATGAATTATAAAAAAATAATAAGGAAATCATTATATCGGCGGCCGGAAGGATAACCCTAGCTAAATCAACTGGGTTTATGACTCTGGGCGGTGCAAAATGTGGCAAAAACATGGCCGCAGAATTGGCGCAGCGAAAAACCACACTTTACATTTACAACAACTGTGTCGAGAATTAAAGCAATTTCGAGCTTTTGAAGAAAAAGCTTTACACCTCTTGTGGTTGTTGCTAGCATTTAATGTAATTTGTACGTTGTGGGCCGTAAGTTCCGATCAATAAAAGAGCCGTCCGTTACCCATGCTGAAAGAAAAACTGGCTTCACAGTTCGAGTTCTTGAGGGCCAAAACCCCGCCATTGATTGGGGTGGACATCAGCTCGTCCTTCATTAAGATGGTCGAAATTGCGGACGCGGGCAAAGGACTTTACCGGGTTGAGCGCTACGTCATTGAGCCGCTTCCCAAAGACACGGTCACCGACGGCAATATTGCCAACATCGAAGCGGCCGGCGAAGTGATGAAACGCGCCCACAAGCTCATGTCGACCCGCATTAAAAATGTCGCGCTGGCACTGCCTTCTGCGGCCGTCATCACCAAAAAAGTAATCTTGGCCGGTAACCAGCGTGATGAGGACATGGAATTTCAGGTCCAATCCGAAGCCAATCAATACATTCCATTTAGCTTGGACGAAGTGAATCTTGATTTTCAGGTTTTGGGTCAGGCGCCCAATAGCGAAGAAGAGGTTGAGGTCTTGATCGCCGCCTCCCGCAAAGAAAAAATCGAAGACCGGGTTGCTGTTGCCGAGGCTGTTGGGCTCAAAACAATCGTCATGGATGTTGAGTCTTATGCGGCTCTCACCGCATTCGACATGATGAAGGGTTCAGCCACCGGCATCGAAAGCAAAGACGTGACCGCCATTGTTGATATTGGCGCGCAAACCACCCGCGTCATTGTGATGCATGAAGATCAACAGATTTATTCCCGCGAGCAACAGCTTGGCGGCTACCAGTTAACACAGGATATTTCACGACAGTTCGGCATGCCTATTGAGGAAGCGGAAGTCGCCAAAAAATCTGGCGGGCTACCTGACAATTATGGCCCCGATGTTTTACAGCCCTTTAATGAAAAAGTTGTGCTCGAAATTACCCGCGCACTGCAGTTTTTCTACACATCAACCCAGTTTAACAAGGTTGACCACGTCGTCATTTCCGGCGGATGCGCGATTCTAGACGGTTTGGAAGAAATGGTTGCCCAGCGAACTCAAGTGCACACGGTGTTAGCTAATCCATTTGCCAATATGGCCCTGTCTTCCAAAATCAAGCCGCGTCAGCTCACGATCGATGCGCCAGCCTTGATGGTGGCCTGCGGACTGGCAATGAGAAGGTTTGATCCCGCATGATTCGCGTAAACCTACTCCCCCATCGCGAAGAAAAGCGCAAAGCCCGACAAAAGCAATTTGTCACCTTGGCCGCGATATCCGCGGTTTTTGCGTTGGCAGTCGGTGGACTGTTGTGGTTTATTTTCAACAGCCAAGTTGAAAACCAGATTGGCCGCAACAAATATCTCGCGGATGAAATTGTCAAGGTCGATAAACAGATCGATGAAATCAAAAAAATTCGCGAAGAAACTGCCTCTTTGCTAGCCAAAAAACAAGTTGTTGAAGGCTTGCAACTTAATCGCTCGGAACCCGTATATTTGTTGGATCAATTATTACGGCAGCTCCCAGAAGGCCTTTACCTTAAAACAATAAAGCAAACGGGCACTAAAGTTTCCGTGACCGGTTATGCTCAATCAAGCGCTCGCGTTGCCGCGTTTATGCGCAATATCGAGGCGTCTCCTTATCTGGCGTCGCCTTCAAATGTCGAGATCAAAGCCGTCACTATTAATAATCAGCGCGCCAATGAATTTTCGTTGGATTTCTCCATAAAACGAGCCAAGCCGGAGGTCGGCAAGGCTGCGCCGGGCAAAGGCGGCACCGCTAAGCCCACGGAGAAAAAAGCATGAACAAGTGGTTAGAAGAACTTAAGCTGCTAGACCCGAAAAATCCGGGGGCATGGCCTTGGCCGTTCAGGCTTGCGGCTTTTATTTCCTTGTTTTTTGTAATTTTGGTTGCTTTATATTTTCTCGTCTACCAAGGTCAGCTTGAAAACCTTGAAAAGGAAGAAAAAAAGGAAACTGACCTAAAAAATACTTTTCTCGAAAAGAAAAAACTGGCGGTTAATCTTGAAGCCTACCAACAGCAGCGTGCAGAAATTGAAAACGCTTTTGGTGCCTTACTGAAACAATTGCCAACTAAATCGGAAGTTGATGCGCTGATTATTGATATCAACCAAGCTGGCCTCGGACGCGGACTGCAGTTTGATCTGTTCAAGCCAACCCCGACTGAAAATTTCACCGAGTTTTACGCCGAGCGTCCGATCAGCCTGAAAGTGGTTGGCAATTATCATGACTTGGGTGCATTTGCGAGCGATATATCGAAGCTTCCTCGCATTGTCTTGCTCAACGATTTGAAAATTGACAATATTAAAGACGGCGTTCTATCAATGGAAGCGACTGCAAAAACATACCGCTACCTCGACCAAGATGAAATTGAGTCTCAGCGTAAAGTGGCAAAAGATGCCAGTAAAGCCAAGGCGGGGGGCAAATGAGCGCGCTCGTCACAAAATTTACAGGGCTAACTAAACGCGCATTACTGGTCGCGCCATTGCTGATGCTGGTTTCTTGCGGCGAGGGTTATGCCGACCTAAAACAATTTGTCAAAGACTCAGAAAAACTTCCTCGCCGAATCGACCCGTTGCCACAGGTTCAGCCGTTTCAACCGTTTGCTTATGAAGGCTTCGATTTACCTGATCCCTTCCGCCCCCGCAAATTAACTGTTAAACAGGATGCCAACGCTAATGGTTTGGTGCCGGATTTAAATCGCCGAAAAGAACCGCTTGAGGCGTATCCGCTTGAACAACTGAAAATGGTTGGCACCATCATACAAGGCAACGTGATGTATGCCTTGGTGCGCGCCGACAAGACCTTGTATCGCATCAAAAAGGGTAATTATCTCGGCCAGAATTTCGGCTTGATTACTAACGTCACTGACACCGAAATTAAACTCAAAGAAATCGTTCAAGACACAGCCGGCGATTGGGCCGAGCGCGAAAGCGTGCTTCCGCTGTTGGAAGGAACGGGAGGTAAATAATGTACACCCATGCCATGCTCTTTTCTCATCGCGCCGGCCTCAGTTCGCTGCGACGACTCAATCGATTGTCCCAATACGCTGCTTTATTACTAGGGTTTGCGGCGAGCCTGTCTGCATTTTCCCAGGATGCAACCAAAAATCTGTTGGAGTCGGTTAATACCACGGCACTGCAAAGCGGCAAAGTTGTTATCCGGATCAATTTCAAAGAGCCTTTGACCGCTAAACCCGCTGGTTTTACAGTCACCAACCCCGCGCGTATCGCACTTGATTTGCCCAATACAGCTAACGGCTTGGGCAAAAGCAGCGTCGACATCAGCGTCGGCGATGTTCGCTCCGTCAGCGTGGTTGAGGTGGCGAACCGTACCCGCATGGTGTTCAATTTAACGCGCACGCTCACCTACACGACTGAGCTTGAGGGAAAATCGCTGCTGGTAACCGTTGATGCCGCGCAAACGGGCGTGATAAAAGACGTCACCCCGGTAACCCGCTTTGCGGAGCCTGCACCCGCATCTGCCGCAGTAAGGCACAGCATTAAAGACGTTGATTTCCGACGCGGCACTAATGGCGAGGGTCGGGTCATTGTTGATCTTTCTTCGCCTAGTATCGGTATTGATATTCGCCAGCAAGGAAGAAATGTCATTGTTGACTTCGCCAACACCAATATTCCCCGCAACCTGATTCGTCGATTGGACGTGAACGATTTTGCAACGCCGGTCAAGACTGTCGATGTGTTGGATCAGGGAGGCAATGCACGCTTAATCATCTCCCCCTCTCCGTCAGGGTGGGAATACTCGGCGTACCAAACCGATGCACAATTTATTGTTGAGATAAAGCCCGTCAAAGAAGACCCGAACAAGCTCGTCCAAACGGCCGGATACAGCGGTGAAAAATTGACGCTCAATTTCCAAAGCGTTGAAGTGCGTGCCTTATTGCAAGTAATCGCTGATTTCACCGGTCTCAATATTATTGCCAGTGACACTGTTGGTGGTAATTTGACGCTACGTCTGAAGGATGTGCCTTGGGATCAGGCGCTCGATATTATTTTGCAGGCAAAGGGTCTGTCTAAGCGCAAAAACGGGAATGTGGTGTTGATTGCCCCGTCTGACGAGCTGGCAACAAAAGAAAAATTAGCGCTTGAAGCGAGCCAACAAATTACGGAGCTGGAGCCATTGCGTACCGAAAGTTTTGTGGTGTCATATGCAAAAGCTTCCGACATTCAGGCGCTACTGTCAGGCTCAACACAAAAAATCCTTTCCAAGCGTGGCTCAGCGAATTCGGACGCGCGTACCAACACTTTGTTTGTGCAAGACGTGCCAACCCGTCTTGAGGAAGTGCGCCGTCTAATCAGCCAACTGGACGTGCCCGTCCGTCAGGTAATGATCGAAGCACGCATCGTGATTGCAGACGACAAATATGGACGTCAACTCGGTGCGCGATTCGGCAGCGGATCGGGCATTACAACAAATGGTCGCAACGTTGGTATTGGCGGCAACTTAGGCGCATCCAGCAGTATTGCTAATGGTGGTGTTCCGGCAGGCGACTTAAATGTTAATCTGCCCGTGGCCGGCGCAGCTGGCGCTCTCGCATTCACTTTCCTGAATTTAGGTAATGGCAATATTGTTAATCTGGAACTTTCCGCACTTGAGGCTGAAAACCGCGGCAAGGTGGTTTCCAGTCCGCGCATAGTCACCGCTGACAAGAAAAAAGCCACCATCACCCAGGGCACTGAAATTCCCTACTTTACGCAAGCGGCCAGCGGTGGCGCCACGATCTCTTTCAAGCAAGCACTACTATCGCTGGATGTAACTCCGCAGATCACACCTGACGACAAAATCATTATGGATCTTGAAATCAAGAAAGATGCTGTCGGCGTGTTTGTTCAATCAGGAACCAGTAGCGCGCCCTCCATTGATGTGCGCACACTGAAAACACAGATTCTGGTGGATAACGGTGATACCGCTGTGCTCGGTGGCATTTTCGAACAGGTTAGCCGCACCGACGTCACGAAGGTGCCAATCTTAGGCGATATTCCAATCATCGGCAATTTGTTCAAGAACACCCGTAAGCAGGAAGATAAAACCGAACTGCTTATCTTTATCACGCCACGCATTATTAAAGATCAATTGACGATTCGCTAGTAAGCTGCCGCCAGCGCGCTCATCAAGATGTAAGCTTCAAAATAACCATAACCCATCCACATATCATTCGGGGCGCTGCAATTGGCGCCCCGTTTTGTTTTTACCGTTTTCAACTCTAATGGACTCCTGTGTCTGCGCAGCCGTCATGACTTTAGTTTGTGTACATGCCTACACCGTCTGTAACCCTCAACACTATGTCCACCTGAGATGACCACGCGACACAATATTTTTTTAATCGGTATGCCGGGCGCCGGCAAAAGCACCCTCGGCAAGGCATTAGCCAAACGATTGGGATTGACCTTCATCGATGCCGATCAGGAAATGGTTAGCCGCACCGGTGTTTCCATTGCGACTATTTTCGAAATTGAAGGCGAAGCCGGGTTTCGGGTTCGCGAAGTACAGTTAATGACTGAACTGGTTAGCGCCAACAGCACCGTGCTGGCCACGGGCGGCGGCGCGATCCTATCCAGCGAGAGTCGCAAAGCCATGCGCGATAACGGCATTGTTATCTATCTACGCGCCAGTCTGGATGACCTGTCAACTCGCACTGCACGCGACAATAAGCGCCCGCTTTTGCAAGGCGATAATCCTGCAAAAGCGCTTCGCTCCATGCTCGACATACGTGAACCGCTTTACGCTGAAACGGCGCATATTGTTGTCGACACCGGCCGGCAGCACGCCACTAAATTGGCAGACCAAATTGTTGAGCAATTAAAGGTCGATGGCCTTTGGTAGGGCATTTAATTCGCTAAACTAGCGTCAGGTTCGCGGAGCGCGGCTTTCATCGTTATGCCGCCGCCATTTCGTCTTATTATATTTGCAACGCCCCATGACTCCACAGACAACTCACACAACGCTCATCCGCGAGTTAACCGTGTCGCTCGCTGAGCGCACTTACCCGATTTTGATTGGGCCAGACCTGCTCGCGAACGTCGCATTACTTAAACCTTACCTCTTGCAATCGCGAGTGGTATTGGTCACCAATGAGACTTTGTGGCCGCTATTTGGCCAAGCGCTTTCAACAGCGCTTGCGCAAAGTGGATACGCTGTATTGCCGATCATTTTGCCGGATGGCGAAGCGTTCAAAGATGGCGCCACGCTCAATATTATTTTCGATGCTTTGCTGGAGCATGCGATTGACCGTAAAACCACGCTGCTCGCGCTTGGCGGCGGCGTTATCGGTGATATCGTCGGCTTTGCAGCCGCCACTTACCAGCGCGGTGTACCGTTTATCCAAATCCCCACGACTTTGCTGGCACAGGTTGATTCTTCGGTTGGCGGAAAAACGGCCATCAATCACCCACGCGGCAAAAACATGATCGGCGCGTTCTACCAACCGCAGCTTGTGCTGGCCGATACCGATACTTTGAAAACCTTGCCTGAACGCGAATACCGCTCCGGACTGGCCGAGGTGATTAAATACGGATTAATTCTGGATCGGATTTTTTTTGGCTGGCTTGAAACCAATATGGATGCGCTGCTTGCAAGGGATGCTGTGGCTCTTGCGCATGCTATTCATCGCTCATGCGAGCTCAAAGCTGCGGTAGTGGCTGCCGATGAGCGCGAAACGGCCCAACAAGGGGGGCGCGCATTGCTCAACTTGGGCCATACCTTTGGTCACGCCATTGAAACTGCGCTCGGCTACGGCACATGGTTACATGGCGAAGCTGTTGCTTGCGGCATGGTGCTGGCCGCACAATTCTCGCAACAGCTGGGACACCTGAGCGTTGCAGATGTAAAGCGGGCTCAACAACTTATTCAACGCGCCGGATTGCCCACAGCCTTGCCCCTTGAGCCGTCAAAAATTTCACCCGAAATCATGTTGCAACACATGGGTCGCGATAAAAAAAATGAAGCGGGTGTCATCAAGCTTATTTTGCTGAAGTCCATCGGTGAAGGGTATGTTGACTCATCGATTAACGCCGAGCAAATTAAGGCCTTCCTCGCCACTCAGTCGTAGCAAGCCGTCTCGACTAACTGGGCATGGTCGCTGCCAATCGTTTCAAAAAAACGGCCATTTCTTTCGCGGCCTGCTTGTCACCCTTTGCTTCGGCCGCCGCTATACCTTTGCGGTATGCCTCTCCTGCGCCCTGGCCGTCATTTAGCTGCGTTAAGGCTTTGCCTAACAGCTTCCAAGCGGCCGAGTAGGCGGGATCCAGCACCGTTGCGGCCTGCAAATGCTCGCTCGCTTTAACGGCCTCATTGGCTTTCATATACTCGTTGCCCAGCGAAAATCGCAGCAAGGCAGAGTCTTTGCCGCCTGCCAATATTTTTTCAAAGTTGTCGATCATGCCCATACAAATTCCTTGACCAGAAGTGTTGGGTTATTATCGCTGGGATAGTTGTATTTCTCGATAATATTAATCTTCTCATTTCAGGCGAGTTTTCAGACTTCGCACACAGGGGAACCCATGATTCACGCGCGCCTTATTTTCGCAGTGTTACTGTCCGCCGTCTCAATGGCATTTACAAATGCCGCAATTTCACAAAGCCCGGTCAAACCCGTCAACGCCCGCGATATTGCGATTGGCCTACAGGCGGCCATCACCTCGATGGATCCGCATTATCACAATGTCGGCCCCAACAATGGCATGTTGCGTCATATCTTTGAGCCTCTTGTCACGCAAGACGATAATCAAAAACTGATCCCGGCACTGGCTACTTCGTGGAAAGCGCTTGATGATACAACTTGGGAATTCAAGCTGCGTAAAAACGTGCGCTTCCACGATGGCTCGCCCTTTACCGCTGATGATGCTGCCTTTACTTTGAAGCGCGTGCCGCTGGTGCCCAATAGCCCTTCGTCATTTGCGACCTTCACCAAACCGATTATTGACGTAAAAATCGTTGATGCCCACACCATCATTTTCAAGACCGCGTTTCCGCATGTTTTGCTGCCATCAGATTTATCACAGGTGCTGATTGTTTCAAAAGCTATTGGTGAAAAAGCAACAACCGATGACTACAACTCAGGCAAAGCCGCAATCGGCACGGGCGCTTATAAATTTGTTGAATATATCGCCAACCAGCGCATCGTGGTCAAGGCCAACTACGGCTACTGGCGCGGTGAAGAGCCCTGGGATAAGGTGACCTTCAAAATGCTAACCAGCCCCGCCGCCCGCGTCGCTGCATTGCTGTCAGGCGACGTGGAAATGATTGAGACGGTGCCAACCGCCGACATCGCCAAGTTGGAAAAAGACCGCAAATTTGCTTTGTCGAACAAAGTCTCAAACCGCGTCATTTATGTGCATTTGAATCAGCACCAGGATAAAACACCGGTATTCATCACCGACAAAGCAGGCAAGCCACTCGATAAAAATCCGCTGAAAGATGTGCGGGTTCGCAAAGCCTTATCAATGGCGATTAATCGCGATGCCATCGTGAGCCGCGTGATGGAAGGCCGCGCGGTTGCCGCATCGCAGCTGCTGGCGGATAATTTTTTCGGCACCAGCAAGAAATTGAAACCGACCAAATTCGACCCTGAAGGGGCAAAAAAGCTGCTCGCCGAAGCCGGTTATCCCAACGGCTTTGCGATGACCATTCACGGCCCGAACAACCGTTATATCAATGATGCCGCAATCGCTCAGACCATTGCGCAGTTCTATTCCCGCATCGGTATCGATGTAAAAGTTGACACGATGCCGTCCAGTGTTTATTTCACCCGTGCGACCAAGCTGGAGTTCAGCTATATGGTGCTGGGCTGGGCTGCTGAATCGGGCGAACAAAGCTCGGCACTGCGCTCATTACTCGCCACCCATGACACCGCCAAAGGCATGGGCGTGACCAATCGCGGGCGCTACTCCAACCCGGCGTTTGACAAGGCGCTCGGTATTGCGCTCGTCACCATGGACGACAAGAAGCGCGAAGGCCTGATTCAGGCGGCGGCAGAAATGGTGATGGACGATGTGGGACTGATCCCGCTGCACTACGAGGTGAGCACCTGGGCCACCACCAAGACACTAAGGTACACGCCGCGCACGGATCAATACACCTTGGCGATGAATTTGAAGCCGGTGAAGTGAGTGGTTTACTGGAGGTGAATCGCCCTGACCGTGCCAAACGCCGATTGCAGGGGAAATCAGATCCGACCGATGCCGAAAGCGCCGCGCGCGCTGTCCTGTCTGGCTCTGCTACCGCGATCCCGAAATCTCAATCTGGCGCTGCCGAAGCAATGCGAACGCTTTCAGTTGCCAGGCGTAGTGCAGTCAAAGCAAAAACACAGGCAATCAACCAGTTAAGAGCATTACTGGTGAGCGCCCCGCAAGACATTCGCGAGCGTCTGCTGAAAACAAAACCTGAGCAATGTGTCATGGCCTGTGCACGCGTCCGTCATTTGGGCGAATCGACACTATTGAAGACCTTGGCAGCAACCTTAAAACTACTGGCCAAACGATGGCTCATGCTCGCAGCCGAACTCAAGGAACTTGATGCAACGCTTGATCGCTTGACGAACCAATCTGCAAAGCGGTTGCGTGACCAATTTGGTGTTGGCCCACAAACTGCAGCAATACTCATGGCTGTGGCTGGTGATAATCCGGAACGATTGCATAGCGAAGCTGCATTGGCAGCGTTATGCGGTGCAAGTCCGTTGCAAGCATCTTCCGAAAAAACGACGCGACATCGATTAAACCGTGGAGGAGATCGGTCCGCCAATAATGCCTTGTGGACGATTGCCATGGTGCGCATGCGTAGTGAGCCACGAACGCGAGTCAACAGTCTGAAGAACGAGCGCGTCTTCCATCGTAGCTATCAGACCCGCGACGACGCCAAAGCTGATTTGTTTGACTACATCGAAGTGTTTTACAACCGGAAGCGCCGCCACTCCGGGTTAGGCTATGGCATCC
>JAYVEV010000006.1:0-72805 GCA_043773745.1 Burkholderiales bacterium
ATCGCCGAGGATTACCGCGAGCAAAACGTGGTGGCGTCGTATGGCCCGGTTGGCGGCCTGGGATTGGGTATGGTAATAAAAATCGACGCGGTTGAAATATTTCAGCCGATTCGCGAGCGAATGGAAATCGCTCTCGGGCTGATGCTATTGCTAGTAGCGGGCGGCACCTTGCTGTTGCGCTCGCAAGTCAGGCCGCTTGCGACCCAGCTCGTCGTTGCCCAGAACAGGGCCCGCGCCCAAGAACGGCATTTCAAAGGGCTGCTTGAATCGGCACCCGATGCAATCGTGATTGTTAATCAATATGGGGATATTGTGCTGGTCAACACCCAGGCCGAGAGACTGTTCGGTTACGCGCATATCGAATTGTCGGGAAAAAAGATCGAGTCACTGTTGCCGGAACGCCCCAATGAATTTTTTACTGATCCCGACTCTTTGATTATGGAGGTCGTGGAATTACAGGCGCGACGCAAGGATGGTCGCGAGTTTCCGGTGGAGATCAGCCTGAGCCGTCAAGACGCTGAAGAGGGCACCCTGATATCTGTCGCGATACGCAATATCACTGCACGCAAACAGACCGAAGCAGCATTGAAAATTAAAACCAAGGATCTGGAAGCTTCCAACAAGGAGCTTGAAACATTTTCGTATTCTGTTTCTCACGACCTGCGAACCCCCTTGCGAGCTATCGACGGCTTTAGCCATGTCCTGCTCGAAGACTATGCCGAGCGGCTGGACGAGGCCGGTCGGAACGCGTTGCAGAGAATACGTGCCGCCAGCCAGCATATGGGCCGACTGATTGACGATATGCTGGCGCTATCACAGGTAACGCGCCGGGAGATTCATCTGACGCAAACTGATTTAAGCCAGATGGCGGCATCCATCATCGCTGATTTGCGCGAGGCCGAGCCGCAGCGCAAGGTGGACTTCATTCTGGCTACCGAGCTGGTGGCCGTAACGGATGCGCATCTCGCTCATATTGCGCTGAGCAATCTGTTGGGAAATGCCTGGAAATTTTCCGAGCGTCTTCCCCATGCAACGATTGAATTCGGCAACACGGAACAAAACGGGGAACTTGTCTACTTCGTGAGCGACAACGGCGCAGGCTTCGACATGACGTATGCCACCAAGTTGTTTGGCGCATTCCAGCGCATGCACGGCGTAAAGGATTTTAAAGGCACCGGCATTGGCCTCGCCACAGTACGCCGCATTATTGACCGATTGGGCGGAGAAATATGGGCGGTCGCTGCGCCCTATCAGGGCGCAACTTTTTACTTCACCTTGACGAAAGGAGACCTGCCATGAACTTACTTCATGCAGAAATCAAAAGTAAAGTGATATTGCTGGTCGAAGACAATCCCGATGACGAAGCCCTGACCCTGCGCGCCTTTGAAAAAAAGCGGATTCTTAATCCCGTCGTGGTGGCGCACGATGGTGTGGAAGCATTGGATTACTTATTTGCCACCAATGCTCATGCTGGGCGCGATATTAGCATCACACCGGCGCTGATTCTGCTTGATCTGAAACTACCCAGAGTGGATGGCCTGCAAGTTCTCAAGCGGGTGCGCGCGGATGAACGTACCCGCCGAATTCCCGTCGTGGTGTTGACCTCATCGAGGGAAGATCAGGACCTTATCTCCAGCTATGATTTAGGGGCAAACAGCTACATCCGCAAGCCGGTCGAGTTTGATAAATTTGTCGAGGCGGCGGGACTGTTGGGACTGTACTGGCTGATGTGGAATGAGCCGCCGCCGCTCTAGACGGGCGTCTCCACGACATTTTGGCTGAAAAGGCTCGCCAGCGCTTGAGTTTGGCGCGCGCATTATTTTATGCGCGCCAATCGGGATGCAAGTGCCTGCAGCGGCTCCGCTATTGACGGCTGGAGTTTTTTTGTATTTACTTGAATTGCTCTTCCAACTTTCGCGAAAATATGGCTACGAAACCTCCCAATCCTCTCGTTGACCGCAAGGTAAGCCGATCCCGATTACGCCTTGGCGAGCTGCTGCTGGCGGAGGGGCTGATCACCCAACAGGCGCTGGACGCAGCGCTAATTGAAAGTGGCGCAACCGGCAAACGGCTGGGTCGGATGCTGGTGCACAGTGGTGCGATTGCGGAGGAGAAGTTGGCGCTGATATTGTCGCATCAGCTCGATATTCAGTTCATCAACCTGAGCCGATTTGCGTTCCGGCCAGAAATCGTCAAACTTTTGCCTGAAGCGGCGGCGCGGCGTTTCCACGCGGTGGTGCTCGAAGATCAGGGCAATAGTCTGCTGGTCGGCTTTGCCGACCCCAGTGATTTTAATGCTCAAGATGAAGTCGAACGCATTCTTAAGCGCGATATCGTGCCAGCGGCCTGCTCGGAAAGCCAGATGCTCGCGGCGTTCGATCGTCTCTACCGGCGCACCGATGAAATTTCCGGGCATGCGCGTGCATTGGAACGTGATATCGGCACGGTGGCTGATTTTGGACAACTGCCCGGTGCGGACGCACCCGGCGATGCACCCGTCATGCGCCTGCTGCAATCGTTATTCGAGGATGCCGTGCAAGTGCGCGCCTCGGATATTCACATCGAGCCGCAGGAGCGTGCCTTACAGATTCGTTTTCGGATCGACGATGTGCTGCTGCCGCAAGCCGAAGCCGATGCACGCATTTCGAGCGCCGTTGCGCAACGCCTTAAGTTGATGGCCGGTCTCGATATTTCCGAACGCCGTCTGCCGCTGGACGGACGATTCTCTGTCACAGTACGCAAGCGCGAAATTGATGTGAGGCTTTCAACCTTGCCGGGGCAGCATGGCGAATCAATCGTCATGCGTTTGCTCGACCAGTCCGGTGCGGTACGCAATCTCGATGCCATTGGTATGCCCACAGCCATGCTGGAGCGCATGCGCCATATTCTCGTCAGTGGATCAGGCATGGTGTTGGTCACCGGTCCTACCGGCTCCGGCAAAACCACGACGCTGTATGCGGCGCTGGCGGAGATTGATGTGGTCACGCAAAAAGTCATCACGGTTGAAGACCCGGTGGAGTATCGCCTGCCCGGTATCGTGCAGGTGCAGATCAACGAAAAAATCGACCTCACCTTTGCGCGCGTGCTCCGTGGCACGCTGCGGCAAGACCCCGATGTGGTGCTGATTGGTGAAATGCGCGATATGGAGACTGTCGAGATCGGGCTGCGCGCGGCGATGACCGGTCACATGGTGCTATCGACCCTGCACACGCGGGATGCGCCGAGTGCGCTGTTTCGGTTACTAGATATGGGCGCACCCGCCTATATGGTGGCAACATCGCTGCGCGCGGTGGTGGCGCAGCGCCTGGTGCGGCTCAATTGCACCAGTTGCAGCCAAGTGCATCCGCTGAGCGTACCGGAGCTGACCTGGCTCACCGCGGTAGGCGGGGAAGCGGCCGCGTCGACACTTTCTTATCGGGGCGTGGGTTGTTCCCACTGTAATGGCACCGGCTATCGCGGTCGCGTAGGGTTATATGAAATGTTCGTCATGGATTCGGCATTGACCGACGCTGCCGTTAACAGCGATCCGGCACGCTTCATGGCGCTCGCACGCGAACGCATGCAGGGCAGCAGGCTGGTGGATCATGCGCTGGCGCTGGTGCGCGAGCGCCGCACCTCGATTGTCGAAGCAATGCGCATCGCCAGCATGAGCGAGGATTGATTTGGTCGCGTTCGTTTATGAGGGACGCAATGATCGCCAGGAGGCAGTGGCCGGCATTCTGGATGGCGACTCAATGGCCGATGTGGCACGGCAACTAGGCGCACAGGGAATTATCACCACCGATGTGCGTCTGAAACCGACTGAGAAAACAGTTGCAACCGGCCCCTCATGGCTTGAAAAATTAAACCAGCCACGAATAACCGATGATGATGTGATCCTGTTCTCGCGCCAGATGTACACCCTGCAAAAAGCGGGCGTGCCGATCCTGCGCGCCTTTGCCGGCCTGCAGGAATCCACCGCCAATCGCAGTTTTGCGGCCGTCATCGGCGATATTCGCGCTAGCCTCGACCAGGGGCGCGAGCTATCGGTGGCGATCGCCCAGCATCCGGCCATTTTTTCGCCATTTTATGTGTCGATGATTCGCGTCGGCGAAATCAGTGAACGGCTCGCGCAGGTGTTTGATCGCTTGTTCATTCATCTTGAATTCGAGAAAGATGTGCGCGGCCAGATCAAGGCGGCGCTGCGCTATCCGAGTTTTGTGATGATCGCCATCGCCATCGCCCTGGTCATCATCAACATGTTCGTGATTCCGGTATTTGCCTCGGTGTTCGCTGGCTTCGGTTCGCAGTTGCCGCTGATGACGCGTATTCTAATTGCCGTCTCGAATTTCACACTGCGCTGGTGGCCGGTGTTGTTGTTTGTTGCGGGCGGGGCATTTTTTGGTATCCGCGCCTTTTTGAAAACCGAATTCGGACGCTACACCTGGGATAAATGGAAGTTGCGCCTGCCGCTTGCCGGTGAGCTGATATTAAGGGCGACCCTGGCACGGTTCGCCCGCAGTTTTTCGCTCGCATCCCAGAGCGGAATTCCGGTATTGCAGGCCCTGAGCGTGGTGGCGCGCACGGTTGACAATGCCTATATCGCGGCGCATATCGAAAATATGCGCGAAGGGATCGAGCGCGGTGATAGTCTGCTGCGCTCGGCCGCAGCTACGGGCGTGTTCACCCCGGTGGTGCTGCAAATGATTGCGGTTGGTGAAGAGACGGGCGAGATTGATTCACTGCTCGAAGAAATCGCCGGCATGTATGAGCGTGAAACCGCCTATGCCATCAAGGGCTTGTCGGTCAAGATCGAGCCCATACTGCTGGCGGCAATGGCCGTGCTGGTGCTGGTATTGGCGCTGGGCGTGTTTTTGCCAATGTGGTCGTTAGGTCAGGCGGCGATGGGGCGCGGTGGCTGATCATTGCCGCTTTTGCTAACTGGTCAGGGCTCCCTTGCGCACTGAAAAACGATTTTTTGTTGACTGGCGCCTCTACGAGCGAGTGCTACTCATACTATTGATCGCAATAATTGCTGCCGCGCTACTGGATAAGGCGCGCGATTTGCGGGCGCAAGCCGAATTGGGCGTATTTCAATACAACCTCAGCGCATTGCGGGTGGCGCTGGTCATTGAACAAATGCGCGCAGTAACCGGCAAAAAGCCGGTTACTGCGCTCGATCCTAATCCATTAAAATTGGTTAATAATCAGGCGCTGAACTACCGTGGTGAAATGACCCTGGCGGATGCTATGACCGGTGCTCTGCCGCGCGGGGCTTGGTTTTACGATGGGCGGTGCACCTGCATCGGCTATCGGCCCACCGACGATCGGCGATTTTTTGCACCAACCGGTAGCGCCTTGATAATATTTAATATCCAGTCAGTTTCAGGCAAAGGCGCATCCGCAAACGCACAAGTGGTGATGCTAACGGCCCGCGAACCCTACCTTTGGTGGGGCGAACTCATCCGTTAGGCATCTTGAGCTATAGTTGGGTATTGCACAACTTTGTTAAAGATTGTATTTTGTTAGGCGGTAGCGTGACATTAAACAACGGCTAGTGCAGTATTAGTTCAGTTGAATACTCTGCAGGTTGCATTTGGGGGGCACGCGGTATTTCAGTTTGTAGTTAATCCGTAACCAAGGAAGGAATAAAAATGAATAAGTCTCAAGTAGGTTTTACCTTGATAGAGTTGATTATTGTTATCGTGATTTTGGGTATTCTCGCCGCGGTGGCGATCCCCAAGTATATTGATTTGAAGCAGGATGCGGCACAGGCAGCCGTAAACGGCATTGCCGGTTCGCTGGGCTCGGCGATGGCGGTCAATTTTGCAGCACGCACGGCCAAGATCGCCAATGGTAGCGCAGTGGTTAACTGCACTGACGGCACTACACTTCTAGCCGGCGGCGCATTGCCCACTACGGGTGGCGCTTATGCAATTACAGCGGCAGCAGTTGCGGCTGGTGCGACAGCAACTTGTACCCTGACGTTTACACCTACAGGTGGCACAGCCGTTACCGCGACTTTTGCTGCAATCGGAATCCTTTAATCAGCTGATTCAATGGCTCAACGCATAGCGTCCTCGTTCTTGAAGCGAGGGCGCCTTTGCGGTTTTTCGATGATCGAGTTGGTCATCGTGCTGATTCTGGCGGGTATGTTGGCTGTATATGCCATACCACGCATGACCACCCCGCAAAGCATCACCTTGCCCGCGGTGGCTAACCAGCTCATCGGCACCATTCGTTATGCGCAAAACCTGTCGATGAGCCAGGGGCAGCGTTATCGCATTAATTTTGCAGCGGGCAGCTACGGGATTACTGACATGAGCGGCAGCACCGCCTCCCTGCCGCCAACGGCGGGTACCATCGTCTTGCTTTCCCCCACCATCCTGAGTGGCTGGAACCCTCCGCTGATCAATGGTTATGTGGCGTTTGATACCCGCGGCGTGCCGTATATCAGCGCCACCACCACGCTTGCCGCCACCGTCACCCTCACCCTGACCTCGGGCAGCGACACTGCGGTGATTACCATTGCGCCCGAAACGGGGAGGGTTAAATAATGCGCACCCCTAACAGAACACGCTACGCCAAAAAGTGTTACTCCAGGGCGCGCCACCCAAGCGGTTTTGCGCTCATCGAGATTATTATTTTTATTGTGGTCTCCAGCGTGTTGGTGGTCGGCCTGTTTGCGGCGTTCGCCAACAATCTGCGCAGCACGCCGCAAGCCGGGCAAATTGACCGGGCGGCCGATATCGCCCAACAGCGCATGGAGTTGATTCTGGCCCAGCGACGTGCGGTGGGCTTTGCGACGTTCGCAGACCCGTGTCCCGGTGCGGCGGTGTGCACGCCGCCCAGCGGATTTAGCGTGACCAGCAGTATCGTGGCGGGCTGGAACGGCGACCCGACCAATTACAAGGTCATCACCGTGGATGTCACTGGACAGTTCGCCGCGACCGCCACGGCGCTGGTCGCCAACTACTGATGAATGCAATCGCGAACTGGCGTACTCGACCACCAGCGGCCGGATTCAGCCTGGTTGAACTGGTCGTCGTGATCGTGCTACTGGGCATCGTCGCCGCCGTCGCAGCACCCTTTGTCAGCAACAGCTTCAAGGCCTATTTTACCGGCCGCGATCTGGTCGAAACCGACTGGCAGGGGCGGGTGGCGCTGGAGCGTATGACGCGCGAGCTGCGCACCGTGCGTTTGCCGGCCGACCTGACCATGACCTCCGGGAGTGACCTTACGTTTGTGGACATCGACGGCAATTCGGTTCGTTACTTCATGAGCAACTGTGTGCTCACGATTTGTGAACTGACGCGCAACGCCCAGCCGCTTGCCACCGGGGTCAGCGGCCTGGCGTTCTCCTATTTGCAAAGGGATGGTAAGACCACGACTGTTACGCCGGCCAGCGTGTATTACATCACCGTCGATTTCACCGCCACCCAGGGAGCGAACAGTCGCCCTTACCAGGCAACGGTCAGCCCGCGGAATTTTCCATGAAAACACGTGCGCGCGGACCACAACAAGGATTCCTCGCCATCGTGCTGCTGATGCTGATCGTGGTGATCGCCGCGCTGGCCGTAACCTTTGCCGCCATGTTATCCAGCAACACGTTGTCCAGCGGCAGCCATTTCGGCTCGATGCTGGCGCTGTTCGAGGCCGATAGCGGGCTGGAATACGAGCAGCGGCGCTGGGCGCAGAATTTAAGCTGGTATCGCAGCGCAACCGACCCTAATCCCAGTGCGGCAGGGGCACAAACGCTCGCTACTGGAACATTCACGGTTTACGGCAATTTACCGGCAACCCTGATGAAAAGCGGCATGTCTGCGGCGGCGACGACTATTAACGCCTACACCACGGATCGTTTTCCGAGCGCCGGTATTTTACAAATCGAGAACGATCTGATATCAGGTGCCGAGTTTGTACGCTACACGGGTGTCAGTGGCGCCACGTTTACCGGCGTGACCCGCGCGCAAACAGTGGGGACGGTGACCTTTGTCGCCAGCGCCCACTCGCGCAGTGATCCAGTGTTTCCCGTCACGATTTTGCGTAGCGCCTTGCTGGCCAATTGCGTGGCATTGGCATCCATCCTGGTTGATGCCAATAGCAAATTCCTCAGCGCGGGCACCCTGGATATTGAAGGTGAGGAAATTGGCTATGCCAGTTCTTCCACGACGGGCACCACCACCACGCTTAGCGGCATCACGCGTTGCCTGGATACGGTCACGCCCGTTACCCCGGCGGCCCATGCCATTGGTCAACCGGTAACGCCGGTATTGACCAATGGTGATTCGGCTAAATACCAGGTAGAAATGATCTCAACCGGTGTGCAAGGCGGCAACATTCGCTATGCGCGAAGAACCATACAGCGCTAAATGATTAACATCACTTTATCCCGATTATTAGCGATGTTCCTTTTCCTGGGCCTGGGCTGTTGGAGCCATTTTGCCAATGCGGCCAGAGTGCTGACGGCCGTGCAATCACCTGCCAGCGCGACGGCCATATTCGATATGGGCAGTGTGCAGACCCTGAGTTACACGATGACCAATAACAATACCGGCGGAAATACCGGTGAAACTTATGGCCGTGTTAGTTTTACGCTCGGCGCAACCGGAACAGTCTTTACGTCAAAACCTGCGGCTCCCGCAGGTTGGACTGTCTCCAGCTATTCGTCAACCACAGTCATTTTCTCGGTTATTACTGCGGGTACCGGTATTGCATTGGGGCAGTCGGTCACTTTTAACATGACGTTGGCAATGGGTGCGTCCGCCGCTGACGCCAATGAATCATTTGCCGCCATCAGAGGTTATTACACCAACAAGAAATTCATTAACGCAAGCAGCTTTGGCTTGTGGACGCGGAAGTCCCTTGCCATTACTTCGTTCCAGATTACCGATACATCTGGCAATCCGATTTCGGCGATCGTTTCGGGCATCAGTTTTCAGTTGCGGATGACGGTTAAAAATAATGCCAGTATCGCCCAAACAACGGTAGTTTCTAACCCCAACCCGCCGACTGCAACCAAGACAGGCATCGTAACCCAAGGTTTGACGAGCACTTCGGGCAGTCCGCTCAATCTGGCTGTTGGCGCTTCCGGAACCATTATCTTCACCTACAGTACGGTGCTGACCGATAGCGGCACAATATCTTTCACCGCCAACGCGCAAAACGGCGCAACGGTCACATCCATCGCGGCGACATCCAATACGCTGGTTGTCAGTTCGTTCACGGCGAGTATCGTGGTGTCGCCAACCTGCCAGTATTCTGGCGCGAATATCACGGTGACCATGACGGTGACAAATGGCTCGACTGTGTTCACCGCAACCAATGTGACGCCGACACTGACACCGGTTGCGGGCGCGCCGGTGACGGCGGTTTCCGGGCCTACGCCTGCTTCAATCGCCAGTATTGGGGCTTCCTCCAGCGGCGTTTTCACCTGGGTCTATCAGGTTAATTCCACGGGTGCGACCAACCCCTTTAATTTTACCGGCTCGGCGACGGGTACCCGCAATGCGCTCCCCGTAACCTCACCGACATCCACCTCGACGCCCAGCACCACGCGCGGCAGCTTTCCGGTGATCGTCAATCCAGTCGCCACCAATGCCGGCAGCACCAATGCTGAGCAGACATTTACCGTCATCAATAGCGGCTGTACTGCCGTCAACAGTGTGGGGATTACATTTCCAGCCGGATGGACCTGGGCCAACGATTCTTACTCCCTGGTTAGTTTGTCCGCCGCCAGCGCGATTGAAACCTGGACGGCAAGTGGCGCGAACCCGGTGACGTTTACAGCCCCCAACGCAGCGGGACAGATACCATTAACCTTCAGCGGCGACTTCAGTCTGGTGTTTTCCGCCACGCCGCCGGCTACTACCACCAGCGTTTTCACCGTCAGGGTAACCGACGCTACCGGCGCTTTTCTCGATGTGCCGGTCAGCGTTACGGTCAATGCATTCAAAACCGGTACCCTGAACAACGCTACCAATAAAATCTGGCGCGAGGATTTCCGGTGAGGGGGAGTTGTTAAATTTTGGGAATGACGGAAAAGCATCCTATCGCACGAGCGGTGGCGACAGGTACAATAGAATAGTTATCGCACCAGAGGGATACGTTGACGAGGTCTGTGCTTAAGGGAGGATAAATCTTGATGCAAAAGCTGTTGACGGGTTGGCCCTGGCAAGCGCGTGCCAAGAGCGGCACACTGGCGCTGATGATCGGCGAAAATTCGATGCGTTATGTGCTCGCCGCGGAGACCGGCGAATATGCGACCACGCTCGTGGGCTGGGGCATGGAGCAGCGCGGCAGCAGCACGCGGGAAGCATTCATGAAGCGCATCAAATTGGCTCTGCCACCTGCGCAAAATACCATCGCGGTACTCGAGCCGCGCGATTACCAGATACTCCAAGTGGAAACGCCGAATGTGCCTGCCGAGGAACTGCGTGGCGCGGTGCGCTGGAAAACCGTGGAATATCTGGATGGCTCGCCGCACGATTACACCTTTGATGTGCTGACCATGACCGGTGAGGGTAACCGCGGCAATATTATTGCTGTTGCCGCCCACAACAGTCTGGTGCGGGCCCGGATGCTCGAGTGCGCCAATCTGGATCATCCTTTGTCGGTGATTGATGTTGCCGAGACGGCGCAACGCAATTTGTTGCGCGCTGTTTTGCAGAGCCGGTATCCGGCCGTGAAGGTTGCCGCCGCCTTGATCGCTGATGCCGGAAGGGCGTTGCTGGTCATCACAGTTCGTGGCGAACTATGTTTATTTCGCCGCTTTGATTTTGACATCGATATGCTGGCGGTACCGGTCGATGAGGTGCAATCGGCATTAATCTCCCAGGGTGCCAATGCGGAAACCATCTCCGGTTCACTCATGCAGTTGCATCGTAGCTTGGACCTGTGGGAAGACAGCTACCCGAACCTGCCGCTGGGTATCATGTTGATTGATGCGGGTGTTAAGACTGCGGCGATTGTCGAGCGCCTGAGGCCGGAAACGGGCATCGAGACCGAAGCACTCGACCCGTCAGCGATATTCGCATTACCTGCCGGGAAGAAAAATCCCCCGTGGCGAGAACCGGCGTTCCTGCCGCTGCTCGGCGCACTTCTGCGATCGGCTGAGCCATGAGTGCCGTGCTTACCCAGCCATCAATGCGGCAAATCAACCTGCTCAATCCCTCGCTGTTGCCGAAGCGGGAATTTTTTTCGGGACGCTCAGTATTGGGGTGGGTCATCGTGGCAATTGTTGCCATGTCCGCTGTGGCTTGGTGGGCGTTGACCGAATCCCGTAGCGTCAGTCGTCAAGCATCCGAGCAGACTGTGTTGCGCGCTGCCGAGAAACAGCGTTTGCTTAGCGCGATGCCCGCCGATGCAGAGTCGATCCCAACCCCCCAGCAAATCGCGGCTATGGATCAGAGCTTGCGTGCCAAGCAGGCCACCTTGGAATCGCGCCGCGCAGCGCTCGTGACATTGAAACGCGTTTTGGGAGCTGAAAACGGCGGGCCCAGCACTACCTTGCGCACCTTTGCAACCTCGATGCCAGACAGTGTGTGGCTGACTGAGTTGCGGGCAACGGCGGGCCGCCTTGAAGTAACGGGCAAAACAATCGATCCGGCAGCTGTTAATGCATGGCTTGACCGTCTGACTGCTGCTGGGTATTTGACGAAAAAACCGGTTCCAATGGTGCGTATTGAGCGCTCCGATATAGCGGGCGCAGCGACTGCGCCGGTCGGCACCCCCAGCCCAACAACTTCGCTGACTGCCAGCCGCGTGCCGGTCTATTCTTTTAGTATTGTGGCGACACTGGTTAATCCGTTCGCCGAAGATGCGGGAGGCCGCCAGCCATGAAAAAACAGTGGACGCGTTTGCTCGCCCGATTGAATATCATGACGGTGCGCGAGCGCTTGTTGTTGGTCACGGGTGTGGTGGCTTTGCTGAGTGCGCTGACCGACTTTATATTTATTGAGCCGCTTTACAAAAAGCAAAAACTCCTCGCTGAACAAATTGACCGTGAATCGGGCGTGAAGGCCGTGCAGCGTGAACGCTTACAATTCGAATTGATGAAACGCGGGCGCGAAAACGCGGCAGAGCTGAACATCAGCCTGCGCAACGTGCAGAGCGATATCGACACAGTGGAAAAAGAAATCAGCACACTTTCCGGCAGCAACAATGATTTGCTGACGCAACCAGCCATGCTTGCCCGTGTGCTTAAGCGTACCGATAAAGTTTCGTTGGTGCGGGTGGCTTCCGCGGGCGCTGAAAATAGTGTCGCCGCTAGCCCGGGCGCCGTCGGTGCACCTCGCGCCGGGCTGGACATCACGCTGGCGGGCAGTTATCTTGATTTGATGGACTATCTCGCCTCACTGGAAAAAGCCATACCGCAGGCACGCTGGAGCGGCATTACTTTGTCGACGGCCTCCACTCCGCCGCAAGTGACGGTGCGTATTGCCGCCGCCGGAGGTTCCTGATGACTGTGCAAGGATTTCGTATTCTGCTGGCGATTGCTATCGGCAGCTATAGCGCGGTTGTTGTTTCCGCCGCTGGTTCTGCAGTCTCTCTGCGCGATCCGACCCAGCCACCGGCGGCGCTGGCTGCGCCGGGGAGTGTGCGCAATCCGCTGGATGCATTGCGGCCGCAACATCTGGTCATCGTGGGTGGCGAGCGTTACTTAGTGTGGAATGGGCGCCGTTATCGGTCGGGTGAAAGTATTTCGGGCGGGCAAATCGAGCGCATTACCGAAACCGAAGTGTGGCTGCGTAGTAGTGATGGGTTGCGCAAATTGCCGCTATTCTCAGGTATCGAAAAACGACCGCCTAATTCGGCTAATGCGGCCAACGTACCCAATGCAGGCAATGTTGCAAAAGCGACAACAACGACCAATACATCCGGACAGCCGGCTGGAAAGAAGGGACAAATAAAATGATAGTTTCGCTCCTGGCTTCATCATGCGATGTTGACCGCACCATGCGCCGCGTGCGCAGAATTGCACCGTCTTTGGTGGTCATGGTTTTTGTATCTGCCTGTGCTGCGAGCGGCGGACCCAAGACCGATCCCACCGAGGCGATTCATGCCCAGATGGAGCAAGCCGCAACGCAAAAACCAGCGGTGGTCGTGCCGCCCCAGATCAGTGACGCATTACAGGTAACCGACGCACCGGCTGCTGCCGCTCCGGCTGAACCGCGCTTTGATCTGATCGTCAACAATGCGATGGCTCGCGAAGTATTTCTGGCGATGGTGACCGATTCGCGTTACAGCATGCTGATGCATCCCGAGGTGACCGGCAATTTATCGGTCACTTTGCGGGGCGTCACGGTCAAAGAAGCGTTGGAGGCGATCCGCGATGTCTACGGGTACGATTTCAAGATTGATGGCCGCCGCATTACCGTCTATCCACCGACATTGCAGACGCGAATCTTTACCGTCAATTACCTCAACGCAAAACGCGAAGGCAAAAGCGAGGTGCGGGTGAGTTCAGGTGCCTCGTCGGTACCGCAGGGTGGCACGAACAACACACAGGCAGCCCCAACGGGTGCTGCTGGCGGCGGTACGGGCCAGCAAAACGCCTTTGAAAACAGCCGCCTTTCTACTACCTCGCGCACCGATTTTTGGGGTGAGCTGACCGAGGCTTTACGCGGTATCGTTGGTGCTGGTGTGGGCCGTAACGTGGTAGTCAGCCCACATTCAGGGGTAGTGGCCATTCGTGCCATGCCGGACGAATTGCGCCAGGTCGAAGCGTTCCTCAAGGCCACTCGTATTTCTGTTGAGCGTCAGGTGATGCTGGAAGCAAAGATCGTCGAAGTGCAATTGCGCGACGGTTTCCAGAGTGGTGTTGACTGGTCTATTCTGCGCGGTCGTGGTGTGGGTGGTGTATTGAGTGGTTCGCCATCCAACCAACTTATCAGGCCAACGGGTTCGCGGCCTACTTTGCCCGATGTGGCCAAGCTGGCACTGCAAGATGCGGTGGATTTTCCACCACGTGGGGCCGGATTATTCGGGCTGGCGTTTGCAACCCGCAGCTTTGAAGGAGTTTTGAGTTTCCTCGAAACACAGGGCGATACACAAATCTTGTCCAGCCCGCGAGTGGCTGCGATGAACAACCAGCAGGCCGTGCTCAAGGTGGGTACGGATGAATATTTTGTCACCAGTGTATCTGGCGGCACGATCACCACCGGAACCTCCACTTCGGGCTCAACCACGACCCTGCCCACCATCAACCTGGCCTCGTTTTTCTCCGGCATTGCGCTCGATGTGATGCCGCAGATCGATCAAACCGACACCATCACTTTGCATGTGCATCCTTCGGTCAGCTCGGTGACCGAAGCCATAAAGCAAATTGATTTGGGCGGATCAATCGGCTCAGTCCGTCTGCCGCTACCGGTTAATAGCACCAATGAAACCGACACCGTGGTCAGGGTGAGCGATGGCCATATTGTCGCCATCGGCGGGCTGATGCAATTGCAGACACAGGGCACCAAATCCGGTTTACCTGGCACCACCAATGTGCCGGTGCTGTCCAACTTGTTGGGCAACCAGCAGAAGACCGGCTCGAAGCGCGAAATCGTGGTGCTGATCAAGCCGACCATCATTCGTTCCAGCGATGATTGGCGCGAACTGTCGCGTGAGTCAAAGGAGCGCCTTGATGAGCTGGGCGAGACACGACGCGTTATCAATATTGACGGGCCGCGACCGCAGCCAGATAAAGACAAGCCGAAGTAATGTATCAGCGCCATTTCGGACTCCGCGAACTGCCATTCTCGCTGACACCGGATACGGCGTTCTTTTTTTCGCATCAGGGCACTCAGGCTGCGCTCAATACCCTGTTGGTGGCGCTGCGCTCCGGCGAGGGGTTCGTCAAGATTGTGGCCGAAGTGGGCTGTGGCAAGACGCTGTTGTGCAGGCGCCTGCTGGCAGCGCTTGCCGTAGATTGCGAGACCGCTTACATTCCCAATCCCGCGCTTGATTCGCGCGCGATGCTGCTGGCGGTGTGCGAAGAGCTGGCCATTGAAATCGACGCAAATGAATCGGCTCATCGCATTGCCAAAGAGCTCAAGCGCTGTCTGCTGGGCCACGCCCGTTCAGAGCGCCGTGTGGTGCTGATCATCGACGAGGCGCAGTGCATACCGGATGAAACCGTCGAGGCATTGCGGCTCATGTCGAACATTGAAACTGAAAAGCGCAAGCTGCTGCAAATCGTGCTGTTTGGCCAGCCCGAGCTCGATATTAAACTGGCGCAGCCGCATTTGCGGCAACTGCTGCAGCGCATCAGCTTTGCCGATCGGATCGAGCCGCTGCGTATCGATGAAGTCGGCAATTATGTTGACCACCGCCTGCGAGTTGCAGGCGCTGCCGACGTGCATATTTTTACCAATGATGCCATTGAAGAACTGTCGCACTGGAGCGGCGGCACACCGCGCCTGATCAATGTAGTCGCACACAAGGCGATGATGCTGGCTTATGGTGAAGGCGCACGGCATGTTGATGCCCGCCATGTGATGTTGGCGGCCGAAGATACCGCGGCTGTGCCTGGAGTATCGGCAATATCAAAAACCGGCTCCTGGCTCAAGCGGCTGTTGTCAGCCGGCAGCCGCCGCGCGGATTTGCCATGAGCGTGGTGAATCGCATGTTGCAGGACATCGACCGGCGGCGCAGCGCAGCGGGCTTTGGTGCACGTCCCAATTTGGATATACGCAGCGTGGCACCTGACGCGGAACGGTCGCGACGTTTGCCACTATCGCAACGCAGGCGTGGCGGCAAGTTGACGGCCATTCTGCTCATCATCGTCGGTGGCATGGTTGCGCTGTTTGTCTGGCGTGAATGGCAGATGCGCACCGCGCCGGTGGTGACGCCGCCCCAGCCAACAGCAACAACGGCTCCGCCCGTTCCTGTGCCGCCGCCAGTAGTGACTACGGCGGCGACTGTAGAGCCAGTGGCATCTGCACCTGCCGTTTCTGCGCCCGCCCTTGCCGCAACAACTGTGGCAGTCGTACAGCCTGCATCGCCCAACGTGACCAAGGCCGCACTGCCAACCGCCGAGACACTCAAGTTGTCGATGAAATTATCTGCACTGGTTGCCGACGCGCCACCGGTCATGAAGGCAGTGAAAATCAAGCCGCCGGTTGAGGCTGCGATGCCACTCCCGGCAACCATCGCCACCACAACAAGTAGCACACTGAGCAGTACACCACTGCGACAGGTCGCTGCCGATGAAACGGTACGCGTGGCGCGTGGCCTGTGGAATGAAGGCTCACGATCCGCCGCCATGGAAACACTGCGCGAAGCACTAGCATCGGCTGAAACGGCGCGTAACACCCGTGCCATAGCTCCGCTGGTGCGCGAGCTGGCGCGGATGCAAGTGGCCGATAATCACGCGCAGACCGGACTTGATTTGTTGAAGCGGTTGGAAAATTTACTCATTGATGATGCCGATGCGTGGGCCTTGCGCGGCAATGCCGAGCAACGACTGGCATTGCACAATGAAGCGGCAGAATCCTATCTGGCCGCATTGCGTTTGCGACCCACCGAAGGCAAGTGGATGATCGGCGCGGCGATTTCGCTTGCGGCATCCGGTCGACAAGATGATGCGCGGATCTGGGTCGAGCGCGCCCGTGAGCGTGGGGCCGTGACGCCCACCATTGCGGCTTATCTACAGCAGTTAGGCATTGCTGCCCGCCAATAATAAAGTAACAATTAAAAACATGAGTCTTATATTTGACGGGCATTTCGGCGCATTTAGGCTGAAGATGCCCGTCAAATATAGAGTTTCAACTTTCGGTTATAGCCAGTCCTGAGCCAGCTATGAGTCAGACAGTTACAGCGCCGCATATCCGCCACAGTAGAAACACGAGCGGCGGAATAACGGCCATCGCCACCAGCATTGCAGTGCGCTGTCGATTGAGGCGCAGCGTCCGGGCCAGCAGCAGCGCTAATAATGCCCCAAAGAAGAACATGCCGCATGCCAAGGCGATGCCCGCATTGCCATCAATGTAACTGACCGCGCCGCTTTTTCCTTTAAGGGAGACGCCGCCATTGAGCAGAATGATCCATCCAAAGACGACGAAAAATAGCGTGACAACACCTGAAGCAAGACGCTCGGCAAGAGTGCCAACAGGACGATTTTCCATAAACGATAATCTTGTGGGGAAAAGAAATGACTGTGTCTGATTGCGGATGCCAAATCGCCGATGGCGTTTTTGGCGTTTCGTAGCTGAACATCATCATAGCCTAGTACATGGAGGTTAATACCCGCCTCGCGTAATATGGCTTAATATGAAAATTTCCGTACTCGACCAATCGCCCGCCGCACTGGGAAAAAGCCAGCATCTCGCCATTCGTGAATCAATCGAGCTCGCGAAACATTGCGATCAGCTTGGCTATCACCGCTACTGGGTGTCGGAGCATCACAACAGTGACAGCATCATCGGTACCGCACCGGAAGTGCTGATGGCGGCGATTGCTGCAACGACAACGCATATTCGTATTGGCAGCGCCGGGGTGATGCTGCCGCACTATTCGGCGTTGAAAGTAGCCGAGCAATTTCGGGTGCTCGAAGGCATCGCGCCGGGTCGCATCGATCTTGGCGTCGGCCGTGCGCCGGGCTCAGATCGGCAAACCGCGTTCGCGCTCAATCCGCATCAAAATGCCGCGGAAGAATTCCCACAGCAGGTGCAGGATTTGCAGGCATGGGTATCCGGTGTGCCGCTGGCTGCGGGGCATGCGTTTCGCGATATTAAGGCGCACCCGCTGGGGCCGACCTCGCCGCAGCTGTGGATTCTCGGCTCGTCCGATTACGGCGCGCAGCTTGCCGCTTATCTTGGCTTGCCATATGCCTACGCGTACTTTTTCACCGAGGGGCGCGGTACCGAGCAGGCCCTTGAGCTGTATCGCAAACTCTATCGACCCAGCGATGCGCACCCACAACCCCAGGCCACCATTTGCGTATGGGCGCTGGCCGCTGATACCGAAGCTGAAGCGCGACGATTGCTGAAGACCCGTGAGCAATGGCGCATTGGTTTTGAAAAAGGCCTGCGTACCCCGCTAGTCTCGCCCGAAGAAGCTGATAGTGCCTACGTAAATTATGGCGCCGCCGAGCGCACCACCATTGATACGCTGCGCGGCAAAGCGATCGTCGGCACTGCACCACAAGTCGCTGCGCGACTCACTGAACTCGCCGCCACCTTTGCGCTGGATGAAATTGTTATCAATACCTGGACGTATGATCCAGCGGCGCGGCGTCACTCTTATGAATTGATTGCGGCAGACTTTGGATTAAGTGCGAATCCGCTTTAATTTTTGTTCTGGCCACATTAATGAATCGCCAATGTCCTGTGTGTGCTGCCGCACTGAGCGCGGCGTATATTGCGCCTAATATTTTTACTCCAGCTCCAACTCGGCATATCGGCAAATCGAGATAAATTTTTAAGCCGTATGCTCAACTTGCCGGAGGCTCAGGTATCTGCCTAGGCCCACCATCAGGAGTACACCATCATGAAATTTCGCAAACCATTATTGGCATTGCTGATTGCAGCATCGTTTGGGGGCATTGCCCAATCGTCACTGGCAATTGCCGATGTAGAAATTTTCTTCGACAGGGCGCCACCGCCGGTGCGCTATGAGCTTGTTCCTGCGCCGCGTCGGGGCTACATCTGGGCGCCCGGTTATTGGGATGCCAAGCGCAATAAGCACGCGTGGAAAAAAGGTCATTGGGAACGCGAACGCTCCGGTCATTATTACCTTGAGCCTCGCTGGATAGAGCGCAACAACGGTTGGGCGCTGGAACGTGGCCGCTGGAATCCGGGCGATCGCGATGGCGACGGCGTTCCGAACAGCCGTGACAAGCATCCGGACAATCCGAAAAAGCGTTGAGATTGCCAATAAGGCTTGGACGAGATTAAAGAGAAGGTGCTGGTTCGATATTCCGCCTTTGAGGGAATATCGAACCAGCGTTATTTGTCTTAGCGCCGCTGCCTTTAGCAGATTTTTCTTTCTAAGTTTTAATGTTATCTACAAGCCCTTAACCGCCCCCACCAACGCCTCCGCCGTAATCCCGAAATGCTTGTACAAAACCGGCGCCGGTGCTGATTCGCCAAAGGTATCAATACCAATCACCACACCATCTAGTCCTACGTACTTACGCCAATAATCGGTCACACCTGCCTCAATCGCCAGACGGGGTGTGGACTTTGGCAGTACGCTTAATTTATAGGCAGCGTCTTGCTGATCAAACACGAAGGTTGATGGCATCGACACGACGCGGACTTGAATGCCTTCGGCAGCGAGGGTTTTTTGTGCTTCCATGGCTAGCGAGACTTCGGTACCGGTGGCGATGATGACCGCTTTGAGTTCACCGATTGCACCGGCTTCTTTCGACAACACATAGCCGCCTTTGGCAACGTTTACCATGGTTGCGGCATCACGTTTTTGGAACGGGCTGTTTTGGCGGGAGTAGATCAGGCAAGTGGGGCCATCGCGGCGGGCAATGGCGTGTTGCCATGCTGCTGCGGCTTCCACGGTGTCGCAGGGGCGCCACAAATCCATATTGGGAATCAAGCGTAGCGAGGCCACATGCTCGACCGATTGATGGGTGGGCCCATCTTCGCCGAGGCCGATGGAGTCGTGGGTGAACACGGAAATATTTCTCAGCTTCATGAGTGCAGCCATGCGCAAGGCATTGCGCGAATAGTCGCTGAAGGTGAGAAATGTACCGGCGTAGGGGATCAGCCCGCCGTGTAGCGCGATGCCGTTACCGATGGCGGACATGCCGAATTCACGCACACCGTAATTGATATAGTTGCCGCCAACCGTGGCAGACAGCGCCTTGCTGCCGCTCCAGTTGGTGAATACGGAGCCGGTTAAATCGGCTGAGCCGCCGATTAATTCCGGCATGGTTTGTGCGAATGCTTCAATGGCAAATTGTGAGGCTTTGCGAGTGGCAACGGTCTCGGCTTTTTCTGCCGATTTATCGAGCAGCGCCTGGGCGGTTGCCGCAAAATTGGGCGGTAGCTCGCCCGCCATACGGCGCTTGAATTCACTGGCCAATTCAGGGAAGGCAGCCTGATAAGCGGCAAACACACCATTCCATTGCGCTTCAATCGCCTGACCTTTGTGTTTGGCATCCCAGGCATCATAAATATTTTGTGGAATTTCAAACGGCGCGTGTTGCCAGCCGAGCGCCGCACGGGTCGCGGCAATTTCGTTATTGCCCAGCGGTGCGCCGTGCACTTTGTCGGTACCGCCCATATTGGGCGAGCCTTTGCCGATCACGGTTTTGCAGCAGATCAGCGAGGGTTTATCGGCTATTTTTTTTGCGGCTTGCAGTGCGGCATCAACCGCATCGGCATTGTGCCCATCCACATTGGCAACCACGTGCCAGCCATAGGCTTCAAAACGCTGCGGTGTATTGTCTTTGAACCAGCCCTCCACGCGACCATCGATGGAGATGCCGTTGTCGTCATAAAACGCAATTAGCTTGCCCAAGCCCAGCGTGCCGGCGAGCGAACAGACCTCGTGGGAGATACCTTCCATCAAACAGCCATCACCCATGAAAACATAGGTGTGGTGATCAACAATATTATGGCCGTCGCGGTTGAAAGTGCGCGCCATTTCGCGTTCCGCAATCGCCATGCCTACCGCATTAGCCAGGCCTTGACCGAGTGGACCGGTGGTGGTTTCCACGCCCGGTGTGAGGCCCACTTCCGGATGTCCGGCGGTGCGGGAATGGAGTTGACGAAAGGCTTTGATATCATCCATCGACAGGTCGTAGCCGGTCAGATGCAGCAGCGCGTAAATCAACATCGAACCATGGCCGTTGGAGAGCACAAAACGGTCACGGTCTGCCCAGTGCGGGTTGGCGGGGTTGTGTTTCAAATGATGCCGCCACAGCACCTCTGCCATTTCTGCCATGCCCATTGGCGCACCGGGGTGCCCCGAGTTGGCATTTTGTACAGCATCCATGGCGAGAGCGCGAATAGCATTGGTGATGTCGGTGCGGGCAGCTTGGGTCATGAGCGGTAATCTTTGTAAAGAGCGGGGGATGAAGGAAAATGAGGAGAAATGAACTGCAATGGAGATTATAATTTGAATGGTCTCGGAGAGCACAAAAACCGTATCCTAGCGGTGAAAAAAACATTACGTTTCCCCCATTGTGTCCTGCTAGCGCTGAGGCAGCCGCAGCATAAAACTATCCAAGGAACATCATGAAAGGCCTTCACATCATTGCCGACCTTTATAAGTTGCCCGAGAGTGCGCCGCTCAATTCCGCCAAACTGCTGGGTGCGCGCTGTGTGCAAGCCTGCAAAGCGGCGGGTTTAACCGTGTTGGGTGAGCATTTTTACCAGTTTGCGAGCTTTGATAAATTACAGACGGGTGGCGCGACCGGTACGGTGGTGTTGGCCGAATCGCATCTGGCTATTCACACCTGGCCGGAGCGCGCAGAGGCGACGCTTGATATCTATGTTTGCAATGTCACCGCCGATAATAGTCGCAAAGCCGAGCGCCTTTATGCAGAGTTGCTGACCGCACTAAAACCCGGCGATGTGCTGATGCAGCGCGTCTTGCGCGGCAAAGATTTGCCGGTCGTGGAAACGGCGGCTTGAGTACAGCGGAAAATAGTCGGCTTGATGAATGCCTGAATGAAGGCGCGGGTGTCTATTTCATGACGACCCAAAAAATTGCCTCAGTACAATCGCCATATCAACTGATTGAGGTATTTGACACGCCTGAACTGGGCAGGCTGATGCGCATCGATGGCGGCAATATGTTGTCCGAGCGCGATGAATTTTTTTACCATGAAAATTTTATTCACCCCGCCGCCATCAGCCATTCCGCCCTCCAAAGTGCGCTGATTATCGGCGGCGGCGACGGCGGCTCGGCAGAAGAGTTGCTGAAACACCCATCCGTAAAAGTAGTAACGTTATGCGAGTTGGATCAGGTCGTGATTGATGTGGCAAAGGCGCATTTTCAGTCGGTGCATCACGATATTTTTTCGCATCCAAAAATTGACTTGCGGATTGGTGATGGAGCGCAGTATGTGGAATCCACCGCCGATCTTTTTGACCTTGTTTACCTTGATCTTACTGATCCCGCTGGTCTTGCAGAAGCGTTGTACACGCAAAAATTTTATAGGGATTGCAAACGGGTGCTCAACGAAGGCGGCGCACTTACGTTGCATATTGGTTCACCGTTTTCACACCCGGCACGCGTGAAATCTAGTATTGAAAATTTACGCAGTGTCTTCAACATTGTCACGCCTTACTTTGTACATATTCCGACCTACGGCGCCACTTGGGGTTTCGCGGTCGGTTCGGATCATTTGCACCCCGCCGGCATCGGTGCTGCGGAGATTGATCTGCGACTTAATCAACGCGCCATCGGTGATCGACAGTTCTATAACGGCGAAACACACCGCGCGATGTTGGCGTTGCCTGAATACATCCGAAATTTAATCGCGTAAGATTGCAAAATCGTATTGCTGCGAAAGAATCTCGATGCTTAAAAAAGTTCGTAAATCCAGCTCTCACATCACACTCGTGCTCATTGGTGCAGCAGCCGTAACCGCAACACTCACGAGTTGCGGCAAAGAAGAAACGCGCCGCGATGTGTATGTGAGCAAACAGGATTGCTTAGCCGATTGGGGAAACGATCCGAAAGATTGCGAGCCTGCGTATGATCGCCGCACCGGTAATCCGGCCATCACGCATTATTACGGAAGGCCCTATGGATGGTCGGGTGGCTCTTCCTCGTTTTCGCCGTCCCGCACCGGCAAAACAATTGGCTCAACCACGGTAAGTCGCGGGGGCTTTGGCGGCAGCGGCCACTCTGCTTCGGGCTAATCCCATGCATACAATAAGACAAATTACAGCGCGCGATAATGTGCTGCAGGATCAATTGAAACAGCTGCTGCGCGATGCGGTCGAAGGTGGTGCTTCGGTCGGCTATGTAGTGCCGCTGGCAGACGATGATGCCGGGCAATATTGGCAGGGCGTTTTTACACAGATTGAAGACGGCAGCCTGATTTTATTGGTGGCCGAAAATACCAATCAGCTCATCGGTACGGTACAACTTTCGCTGTGCATGAAACCCAATGGCAGGCATCGGGCCGAGGTGCAAAAAATGTTGGTGCATACCAGCGCGCGCCGTCGCGGTCTGGGCCGTGATTTGATGCAAGCGATAGAGCAGGCAGCACGCGCATCGGCACGAAGCCTGCTGGTGCTCGACACCGAAAGCGGCAGCGGCGGGCAGCATCTTTATACGGCGATGGGTTATAGGGTGGCGGGTGAAATTCCGAATTTTGCACTGCCGACAATACCCGCTCAATCAGA
Organism: Burkholderiales bacterium; assembly: GCA_043773745.1. Lineage (GTDB taxonomy): Bacteria > Pseudomonadota > Gammaproteobacteria > Burkholderiales > Usitatibacteraceae > UKL13-2. Next base: position 23,289 of record JAYVEV010000006.1, read on the forward strand.
AAAACTATTGCCGACAACCTATATGTACAAATTATTGTGAAACGCGAGAACCTAATTCCGCGTCCCGATTGGCCGAAGAAAATGGAAGCTCTGGGTTTTGGCTTTCATTCCATCGATGGTATTTATTGGGATGAACGCGCTTGTTACCAGTTCAGCGCGCAAGAAATTGATACGCTTGAAATCGCTACGGCTGATTGTCATGAAATGTGCATCGCAGCGGCGCAACACGTAGTCGATAATAAGCTTTATGCGCGCTTTGCGATTCCGCCGGAATTTATTCCGCTCATTGAGCGCTCATGGAATGATGATGAGGCGACTTTTTTTGGCCGCTTCGATTTTTCATGGGATGGCAATGGATCACCCAAGATGCTCGAATACAATGCTGATACGCCGACTTCGCTGATTGAGGCCAGTGTCGCACAATGGTATTGGTTGCAGGAGGTCAAGCCGGGCTGCGATCAGTTCAATAGCCTGCATGAGAAAATGATCGAACGCTTTAAAGCGATTGCGGCTGAACTGGGCGTCAAGACGATGCACTTCGCCTGTGTGGGCGATAGCGAAGAAGACGTCGGCAATATTGATTATTTGCGCGATGTCGCGCTGCAAGCGGGCCTTGATGCGCCGTTCATAGACATCAACCAGATCGGCTGGGACGCCATCGCCAAAAAATTTGCCGATGAAAATGATCAGGAAATAACCACGCTGTTCAAACTTTATCCCTGGGAATGGATGGTGCGTGAAGCGTTCGGCCTTAATTTGCTCAATAGCGAGATGCGTATCATCGAACCTGCGTGGAAAATGCTGCTCGCCAACAAAGCGATTTTGCCGGTACTGTGGGAGCTATATCCCGAACACCCTAATTTATTGCCTGCGTATTTTGAGGCGCAAAAATTCACCAGCGATTACGTCAAAAAACCGCTGCTGTCGCGCGAAGGTGCCAACGTCACTATCAAAACCTCTCGAGGCGGTATTGAAAACACCATTGCTATTCCCGGCGAATACGGTGCCGAGGGATTCATTTACCAGGGCTTTCACCCGATTCCCAACTATCGGCAAGCGGGGCAGGACAATTACATGGTGATTGGCTCATGGATGATTGGTGACGAGCCTGCGGGTATGGGCATCCGCGAAGATGAATCACCCGTCACAAAAAATACCAGTCGGTTTTTACCGCATTATTTTATTTAGTCGTATTGAGTCGTTTCGTTTATAGGGCGTAGGAGAAAATTATGTTCAAGTACCAAGTGATGGAATCGTTCGCTGGCTTTGATGATTTTTTAATCTATCTCAGCATCTCGGGAGTCTTGCTTGCGGTGTTCGCGGCGATTTATGTGCGCATCACGCCGTATCGCGAAGTGGCACTGATTCGCGACGGCAATATGGCCGCCGCTTTCAGTCTTTCCGGCACGCTGATTGGTATGGCCATTCCGCTGGCGAACGCAATCGAATTCAGCGTGAATCCGGTTGATATGGCGATCTGGGGCTTTATTGCGCTGGCGATTCAGCTGATGGTATTTGTGATCGCCCGCATCGCGTTGCCCCATATCGCGCAGGACATACCCGCAGGCAAGCAGGCATCAGGATTTTTTCTGGGCGCGATTTCGATTGCCGCGGGGATTTTGAATGCGGCCTGCATGACATATTAAAAGATAAAACACTAGGGCTGACGGGCGTTTTAGAGCAAAGATGCTCGTAACGCCGCTACAGTGCTAGAGTTTTAAATATGACTCCGTACCCATCGCTTCCATTCATCAAACAACGCCGGATGCCGCGCCGCTATCGCCGACTTTTGCCACGAGCCTTGCACATCGACTGAGCGCCAATAGTTGTCGTGTAGCAGCGTTGCGGTACGCCCGCCCGCTTCTTCCAAAATCAATGCACCGGCCGCGTAATCCCACGGCTGCTCACCGGCGTGAACGAAGCCATCAACACGTCCACAGGCCATGTGGCACCACTGCAAAACCGAGGCGCCGCTTGACACTATTTTTTTGGCCGGTGAATGGTTTGCAAGGGCGATTTTGACACGGCCCAGTAATTTGAAGCGGCCTACTTCAATGATCGCTTCCGACAATGGTTTTGTGGGCAAGACCTTGAGATGTTTGGCGTTACCACGGCTGTCAACCATGCAAGTGCCGCCACCGCGGCTGGCGTGAAACATTTCGTTTGTATTGGGATCGTACACTGCACCGAACACACTCTCACGCTGATACATGAGGGCAACGGAGATACCGAAGTAGCGTTTGCCGTTGGTAAAGTTGCCGGTACCGTCGAGTGGATCAACACACCACAGCCAGTCAGCATTGGACCACAGTTTTTGCTGCACCTCAGGCGGCATCTCTTCGCCAAGCACAGGGCAATTGAAAATATCCGGTAGCGCCTTGGCGAGCGCCGTTTCCACTGCACGGTCAGCTTCGGTAACGACGGTGCCATCATGCTTTTTCTCGGCAGTCACGCGCCTGAAACGTGGCATCAATTCTGCTGCGGAGACTGCCCGCATCAGCGCCATTACAGGCTCAGCCAGTTCGCTAAGCGGCGGAAGACCAGGAACCGAGGTGGGGCGGCTGACAATCAGAGGTTGCATGCGAATTGCGTGAGAGAGGCGTGGAAGTTGCGTAAAAGAGGTAAAAAAATAGAGTCAAGTTTCGTCGTTAACCGTCGTTATAATACTTTACCCTTTTTTGAAATTTTGTTTGTCGTCTACGATGTTATGTCCTCGATTTTTTGTCACTAAGCTGCTGCCGCGGGATGGCTCGTTGCCCGCGCTGGTTGTGCTCGATGAAAAAGCATCCGCACATATCCGGGTGCTGCGCTTGAGCGAGGGTGGGGGCATCGCTTTATTTGACGGCAATGGCGGGGAGTTTTCAGCCACGATTTCGGCGATCGGCAAGCGTGAAGTGACGGTACAACTACGGGCGCATCATGCAGTTGAGCGCGAATCCCCGCTCAATATCACGCTGGTGCAGGCGCTCGCTACCGGCGACAAAATGGACTGGATCATCCAGAAGGCCACCGAGTTGGGCGTGGCGGCGATTCAGCCAATCCAGACCCAGCGCGCCACGACCAAGCTGAACGCGGAGCGGGCAGAGAAGCGCGCTGCGCACTGGCAAGGCGTGGCGATTGCGGCGTGCGAGCAATGTGGCCGCAATCGCGTGCCTACTGTTGCGCCAGTGGCTGATTTTGCGGATTGGATCTTGCGTAAGGATAATGCGACGCGATTGTTGCTGGACCCACAGGCAAATACTGCCTTGGCAACATTATCAAAAAAGGCAGAACCGATTGCGCTGCTGATCGGCCCCGAAGGCGGCTTTGCGCCCGATGAAATCGCGACAGCGATTCGTGCTGGTGTGGGAGCGGTAAATTTTGGCCCCCGTGTGTTGCGAACCGAAACCGCTGGAATCGCGGCGATTGCGGTACTACAGGCCACCTTAGGTGACCTTGCCTGATAAACTGCTGGCTGTTTAGTCGTTTTTAGCTTTATAAAGCTTTGTAAAAATCTCAAAAAATGCCCAAGAACGCCGCTAAAAAACTCGAAGTCTTCGTCAAGTGGTTCCGCTCGGCAACGCCGTTCATTCATGAATTTGGCGGCGGCACGATCGTGATTGCGTTCGGCGGTGAAGTGCTGTCCGACGGCGAGCTGATGCAACTGGCGCACGATATCAATGTGCTGGTCAGCCTAGAAGTGCGGGTGGTGTTGGTGCATGGCACCCGGCCGCAAATCGAGGATCAGCTTAAGCAACACGGCGTGACGCCACGTTATGCTGAAGGTCGCCGGATCACGGATGATGCTGCACTTAAATGTGTGAAGGAAGCCAACGGTATCGTGCGTATGGAAATTGAGGCGACGCTCTCAACGGAGCTGGCCAATTCACCGATGGCGGGTGCCGATATTCGTGTATCCAGCGGCAACTTCATCACGGCCAGGCCGTTCGGCGTACATGGCGGCGTGGATTTTATGCATACCGGCCAGGTGCGCAAAGTCGACGTTGAAGGCATCACGCGGCGCCTCGACGACCATGAGGTCGTGCTGATTTCGCCAATTGGGTTTTCGCCGACAGGCGATATTTTTAATTGCACCTTGGAAGATGTGGCGACCTCGGTGGCGATAGCGCTCAAAGCCGATAAGCTTATTTTTCTGACCGAAGCGATGGGTGCAACTGATACTAAAGGCAAGTTGCTGGGCGAGCTGACGGCATTGCAGGCCCAGGAGCTGCTAGGTGCGGCGGCCAGCACACTGTCAGATGATGTGCGCTATTACCTGCCGTGTACGATCCGTGCGGTGCGTGATGGCGTGAAGCGGGCGCATCTGATCAGCCGCCATATCGACGGGGCACTGTTGATGGAGCTGTTTACGCATCACGGTATTGGCACGATGATCGCGCTGGAGTCGCCGGATAAATTGCGTGATGCCAAGCGTGAAGATGTGGATGGTATTCTCGCCATTATTGATCCCCTGGTTGCGCAGGGCGTGCTGGTCAAACGTGACCGCGCGTTAATCGAGAGCGAAATAGACCGTTTTATGGTGCTTGAGCAGAACGAGGAAATTATTGGCTGCGCAGCGCTTTACCCGTTCCCGCACGATAAATCGGTGGAGCTGGCGTGCCTTGCTGTGAATCCGTTTTACCGTGATGGAGGGCGCGGCGAGCGCATTCTGGGCTACGCCGAGAAACGCGCCAAGGAAAAAGGTTTCAAAACCCTGTTTGTGCTGTCCACCCAAACCACGCAATGGTTTGTTGAGCGCGGTTTTGTGGAAAGCGATATCTTGAAATTGCCTGCTGAAAAACAGGCCTTATATAACTACCAGCGGCGCAGTAAAATTTACAGCAAACCTCTGTAACCGTTAGGGTAGTTCCCATGTAATTGAAGGAGTCTCACATGCCCAGAATGATCCAATGTATCAAACTTAAAACCGAAGCCGAAGGCCTCGATTTTGCCCCTTATCCAGGTCCAATCGGGAAGCAACTCTATGAGCAGGTTTCCAAAGTCGCTTGGAAAGAGTGGCAGGAAGATCAAAAGCGGCTGGTCAATGAAAATCGCCTGAACCTTGCCGATCAGCGCGCGCGCAAATATCTGGAAGAACAAATGATGCGCCACTTTTTTGGCGAAGGTGCCGAAAAAGCCTCGGGCTATGTGCCGCCACCACCGCCGCCGCCAGCAGGCTAGTAGCATGAGTTGTCAATAAATAAAAACGCCGCAATTGATGCGGCGTTTTTTTGACATAAACGATACGACAAACGCGATTAAGGGGTTTGCGTCTCGCGCTCAAACTCTTCAGCCGTAATGTGACGCACATCTTTGCCCTTGACCAGATACACCACGTATTCCGACATATTTTTGGCATGGTCGCCGATGCGCTCAATGGCTTTAGCGATAAACAAAATATCAATGGCCGCTGAAATAGTACGCGGGTCTTCCATCATGAAGGTAACGAGTTGGCGCAGGATGCCGCGGAATTGTTCGTCCACAATTTGGTCTTGTTTGACCACTTTGGCGGCGGCCGCCAGATCGAGCCGGGCAAACGCATCCAGTGCGGTATTGAGCATTTCCAGCGCCACATTGCTGGCGTAGCGAACTTCTGCGAAATGAGTCGATAGGCGACGATCCTGCGCATGGATAGATTTCGCCATCCGCGCAATTTTTTGCGCCTCGTCGCCGATGCGCTCCAAATCTGTAATGGTTTTGATCACGGCCATCACCATCCGTAAATCGCCGGCCGTAGGCTGGCGTTTGGCGATAATATGCACGCAATCCTCGTCGATGCCGACCTCCATGGCGTTAACGCGATGGTCATCAATAATCACCTGGTCGGCGATGGCCATATCGCCGAGTGCCAGCGCTTCCATCGCGCGCGTGATTTGTTGTTCTACTAGGCCGCCCATTTGCAATACACGTGAGCGAACAGCTTCCAGTTCAGCGTCAAATTTTTTCGAGATATGTTCGTTGGCCATGTTTCGTTTGTGCCTGCTTAAAGTGCTGCGCCGGATATGAGTAATATTCCAGCAGATTAAAGAATGAAGTCTATTCCTCGAGTATGACAAAAATGTGAACTTGATGCAGGCGTGGCTGCACCACCTGCTTTAAACAATCGTCTTGACGCCATCTTTGGTGGCCAGCAGCAGCACATCTGCACCGCGCCGGGCAAATAGACCATTGGTGACTACGCCGGTAATTTGGTTAATTTCAGTCTCCAACGCAACCGGGTCGGTGATCTGAAGACCGCGAACATCGAGTATCCAATTGCCGTTATCAGTGACCACCGGTTTTATGGCGCCATCCAACTCGCGCACGCGCCATTCGGGATGACCGCCCAGCTTGACCAATTCCCGTGCGACATAACTGCGCGCCATCGGAATCACTTCAACCGGCAGCGGAAATTTACCCATGACACTGACTAATTTTGATTCATCCGCGATGCAAATAAATTTTTTACTGGCCGCCGCAACAATTTTTTCACGCGTCAGCGCGGCGCCTCCGCCCTTGATCATCGCCAAGTGCTGGGTAACCTCATCGGCACCATCGACATAAAGTGATAGAGTCCCTGCATCGTTGAGCTCCATGACCTCCACGCCGCCGGTGCGGAGCAGCTTGCTGCTGGCTTCCGAGCTCGACACGGCAGCCTTGATGCGATGACTGACTTTGATAAGCTCCGCGATAAAAAAATTTACGGTGGAACCAGTGCCCACGCCGATAATTGTGTCGTCTTCAATGTATTGCAATGCGGCTATGGCGGCGTCAAGTTTGAGTGCGTTTTGATCCATACAGGTTTGGCGCTTGGGCTGGGTTAGTTAATTCGTAAAGCATAGCCCAATTTCTGTCGAATCCTGCTAAATTTGATGACCTTTACACCATGTGCCCAGTGCACAGCCCATTTTTAACAGAGGCAGCATGAAAGACGAATACCTAAAGCGCATCTTGAGCGCGCGCGTGTACGATGTGGCCATCGAAAGTCCGCTGGAAATTGCCACTGGCATTTCGGAGAACCTCAACAATAAGGTGCTGCTCAAACGCGAGGATATGCAGCCGGTTTTTTCGTTCAAAATTCGCGGTGCCTACAACAAAATGGCGCACTTATCGCCCGCCGACTTGAGGCGCGGCGTGATTTGCGCCAGCGCTGGCAATCATGCGCAGGGGGTCGCGCTGGCCGCGCAAAAGTTGGGCTGCAAGGCAACCATCGTGATGCCGGTCACGACGCCAAAAATTAAAATCGATGCTGTTGCCAGGCGTGGCGCCACCGTGGTGTTGGAAGGCGACAGTTATCACGAGGCCAGCCAATTTGCGAAAAAACTATCGGCCACAAAAAAACTCACCTATGTGCATCCGTATGACGACCCATTGGTCATCGCCGGGCAGGGCACCATTGGCATGGAGATTTTGCGGCAGTTCCAGCACCCGATTGATGCGATTTTTGTGCCGATTGGCGGCGGCGGCCTGATTGCCGGGATTGCCGCCTATGTAAAGGCCCTCTCGCCCACCACCAAGATTATTGGTGTTGAACCGGTCGATTCAAACGCGATGTATCAATCACTGAAAGCGAATAAACGTGTGACTCTTTCGCACGTAAATTTGTTTGCCGACGGTGTGGCGGTGAAACAGGTTGGCGAAGAAACATTCCGCATGGTAAAACAATTAGTCGATGAAGTGGTGTTGGTGACCACCGATGAAATCTGCGCCGCGATTAAGGATATTTATCAGGATACGCGCTCGGTGATGGAGCCATCGGGTGGGTTGGCGCTGGCGGGCGTCAAGCATTATGTGGCGCGCGAAAAAGCCAAAGGCAAAACCTTTGTCGCGATCTGTTGCGGGGCGAACATGAATTTTGACCGGCTACGCTTCGTGGCCGAGCGCGCGCAGGTCGGCGAACATCATGAGGCGTTGCTGGCGGTCACGGTGCCCGAAACACGCGGCAGTTTCAGATGTTTTTGTGAACTGGTCGGCCCGCGTAACCTCACCGAATTCAACTACCGTATGACCGATGCCAAAGTTGCGCATTTGTTTGTTGGCGTGCAAATTCAAGGTCGCGAAGAGGCCAAAAAGCTGGTCGCTGATTTTAATAAAAAAGGTTTCAAAACACTGGATTTAACCGACGATGAAATGGCCAAACTTCATGTGCGCCATTTGGTTGGTGGCCGCTCGCCACTGGCTAGCGAAGAGGCTATTTACCGATTTGAATTCCCTGATCGTCCCGGTGCGCTAATGCGATTTCTGACCAGCATGAGCCCCAATTGGAACATCAGCTTGTTCCATTACCGAAATCACGGTGCCGATGTGGGGCGAATTTTGGTGGGCTTGCAAGTGCCAAAAAACGAGCGGACGGCGTTTGCGAAATTTCTCAAGACGCTGGGTTATGCGTACATCGATGAAACCCAAAATCCGGCTTATCGTTTGTTCCTGAGTTAGCTCAGCAACGGTGCGATGCAGAACAGAACTGTATTCGAAGACGTGCGAATAAAAATTTATTCGGGCCAATTCCGAATGTACTGTTTGAGAAGTTTGTTTTCAAAGTCTGCGTCTTTAATCGCGCTGCGCGCGATGTCGTGGAATGACAAAATTCCAACGAGTGCGGTTTGATTCATCACCGGCACATGGGTGATATGAAGCTCAGTCATCAGCCCGCGCAGGTGATCAACGGTGTCTTCCAGTCTGGCGACGGGTGGATTGACCTTCATCACGTCGCGGCATTTTGCCTGGGTCAGTTTGTCGCTGTGCTGGTAGAGGCCTTGCAACAATTCTCTCAGCGTAATTAGTCCGACCATGGCGCTGTTATCAATAACCACGACGGAGCTGATTTTATTTTTTACCATCATATTGACGGCATCTGCAACCAGCATGTCGGGCCCGACAGAGTAAAGCGTGCTGTCAGGTGCTTGCCTGGCTTTATCTTTAAGTAATTCAGCAACGGTGGCGCTCATTGTGGCAATCAAAAAATATTAGAAAATATTAAAAGACATCAGCAGAATTAAAGCACAACAAAAGCTATGGTGCGGCGCTTGTTCAGCAGGTATGTTGCGCAGCATGCATGACAAATCATCGAGAAAAAATGATGAGCCTCAGGTTGCAGTCATTATTTGATGACCCTGAGTTTACCGCGCGGCGAGCCTTTAGGCTTATCGCCTCTTGGGCTGGCACCCACGCCTTCGGTTCCTGCTGTGCGGCCGGTGTCCGCGGCTTCGTGATCGCTTGCTGCCGGCCCGGCAGCATCGGTTTTAATGCCGGACTCATGATTTCCGGCGGCCGGTGCGGCGGGTGCCAAAGCCATATTGGGCACTGACTGTAATGCCGGTTGTGGTGCGGGCTGTACCGGTGTGGCAGGCACCGTGGCCAATGGTGGCGACTCAGGCTCAAAGTACATACCCTTACCATTCTCACGGGCGAAAATGCTGGCAACGGCATATATGGGCACCGCAATTTCACGCGATACGCCGCCGAATCGGGCTGAAAATTGAACCATATCATTGCCGATGGTGAGATCGCGAGTGGCTTGCATGCTGATCGATAATACGATCTCGCCATTCTTCACATACTCCATCGGGACCCGTGTGTTTTGGTCAACATGGACGCCAATGTAGGGCGTAAAGCCAGCGTCTGCGCACCATTCATAAATGGCGCGGATGAGATAGGGTTTGGTCGAAAGTTCGGTCATCGATACGGTCTTTATGGCTGGCGATGCTGGTGAAAACTGACCAGGGTGGGCGTGATATCCGAATCAGTGCTTGCCCGTCGAGCGCAATCAGTGCCCGTCATTTCCGCGATGCGATTCACGCCAATCAACCTCGCACCGCGAAAATCATCAATGACTTGCTTGCGCAGTTACTTGCGCATCGCTTTTTCCGACGCGGTCATCGAGTCGATGAATGCTTGGCGGGAGAACAAACGCTCGGCATATTTCAGCAGTGGTGCCGCGGTTTTTGGCATTTCAATTTGATAGTGCTCCAGACGCCACAACAATGGGGCAATCGCCACATCCAGCATCGAAAACTCATCGCCCAGCATATGTTTTTGCTTCACAAAAATGGGCGCTAACTGAATCAAATTCTCACGTACATAAAGCCGCGCTTTTTCGTGCGCGTTTGATTTGCCGCGCTCGAGGACATCAACATGGTTGAAAATCTCATTTTCCATGCGGAACAAAATCAATCTGGCGCGAGCACGCATGACGGGATCTGCCGGCATCAGTTGCGGGTGCGGGAAACGTTCATCAATATATTCGTTGATGATATTTGATTCATACAAAATCAAATCGCGCTCGACCAGCACTGGCGTGCGGTTGTACGGGTTCATGACGGCCAAATCTTCTGGCTTATTCATGAGATCCACATCCAAAATCTGGAAATCCATGCCTTTTTCGTACAACACAATGCGGCAACGGTGACTAAACGGGCAAGTGGTTCCGGAATAGAGCGTCATCATGATAAGTAACCAACTTTCTTTTTATAAAACTACTAAAACCTACAAAACCTATAAACATGAAGCCGCGCAAGCTGCGCGGCGTTCGTGCCACTACCCATAAATTAAGGCAAAGCTATTTAACATCTTTCCAATATTCGTTCTTCAACCACAGCGCTGCAAAGAACGCGAGCACCAGGAAAAACAGCACCAGCACGCCTAGCTGGGTGCGTTGTGGGCGAGCTGGCTCACCCATATAGGTCAAGTAATTAACTAGGTCAGTCACATAAGCGTCGTATTCCAGAGGGGTCATAGTGCCGGGTTTGTCCATGGTCAGTTTCATCACGGGCTCCAGATGGCCATGATTCATTTTTTCACCGACCTTGGACATGACCTGCGTGCCCTGCAAGTCATGCAGCACATGCGGCATCCCCACGTTTTTAAAGACCTCGTTGTTCCAGCCAGTGGCACTCTTGTCGTCGCGATAATAGCTGCGCAGATAGGTGTAGATCCAGTCGGCGCCGCGAACGCGGGCAACCAGCGTCAGGTCAGGCGGCACCTTGCCAAACCATTCCTTGGCGTCCTGTGGATCCAGCGCGGTGACCATGCTGTCGGCAATTTTATCGGTAGTAAACATCAGGTTTTGCTTAATCTGATCTTCCGTTAGACCGATTTGAGTCAGGTGGCTGTAACGCATGAATTGCGCGTTATGACAGTTGAGGCAATTATTGACGAAAATTTTTGCGCCACGCTGTAATGACGGCTGATCGCGCAGGTTAATTGGCGCGGTATCAAGGCGCACCTCTTCGCTATTCGCCAGCACCGGTCCGGCAAAGGTTAGCGCCAGCAATGGCACAGCAAGGAAATTTTTGATCGAAGTTTTCATCAGTAGTTAACCCGTGTCGGTTCTGGTTTTTCTTTGTCGATCTTGGTGTACCAAGGCATCAGGATGAAGAATGAGAAATAAACGACGGTCAGAATGCGCGATACCAACGTTGCTGTATCCACGCCACCTATCAGCGGTACACCTTTGGGTAGTTGCCCCCACACGGTTGTGGGCACGACACCCAGATACCCCAGAATCAAAAAGCTCACCACAAATGCAGCCAGGAAGCCTTTGTAAATCGGGCCGCGATAGCGCACCGAACGCACCTTGCCGCGATCTAGCCAGGGCAATGCAAACAGAATCATAGTGGCACCGCCCATCACGGCCACACCGGGAAATTGCGAGCTGAACATCGACGGTACCGCGCGCAACATCGCGTAGAACGGGGTGAAATACCAAACCGGCGCGATGTGTGCTGGTGTTACCAGCGGATCAGCGGGTACAAAGTTGGGGCCTTCCAGAAAGTAGCCGCCCATCTCTGGGGCGAAAAAAACAATCGCTGTAAAGACGGCCAAAAACACCACCACGCCGACCAGATCTTTTACCGTGTAGTAGGGATGAAATGGAATACCATCAAGCGGCTTGCCGTCAGTCGGGTCTTTGTTTTTCTTGATCTCAATGCCATCAGGATTATTCGAGCCGACTTCATGTAAAGCCACCAAGTGCGCAGCTACCAAGCCTAGCAATACCATTGGGATGGCAATGACATGGAATGCAAAAAAGCGATTCAGGGTGGCATCACCAATGTTGTAATCGCCGCGGATCCAGATTGCCAAATCTTCACCGATGAAAGGTATCGCGCCAAATAAATTAATAATTACCTGTGCGCCCCAGTAGGACATCTGGCCCCATGGCAGCAAGTAACCAAAGAAGGCCTCGGCCATCAGTGCCAAATAAATCATGCAGCCGAAAATCCACAATAATTCGCGCGGCTTGCGATACGAGCCATACATCAAGCCGCGCATCATGTGCAAATACACCACCAGAAAAAACATTGATGCACCGGTGGAATGCATATAGCGAATCAGCCAGCCCCACGAAACATCACGCATGATGTATTCAACCGAGGCAAAGGCGAATTTTGCATCAGGCTTGTAGTTCATAGTCAGGAAAATACCGGTGACGATTTGCATCACCAAAATCAATAAGGCGAGTGAGCCAAAGTAATACCAAAGGTTGAAATTTTTTGGCGCGTAATACTCGGACAAATGCTCTTTATAAAGCGTGGAAAGCGGGAATCGTTCATCTACCCAGCCTAGAATTTTCCCGCCCAAGCCATCAGCTGACGGTGTGGCGACCGGTTTTGGAATACTGGCCATACGTTATGCTCCTTTGGGATCTTCGCCGATCATCAACTGCGTATCGGTGACGAATGTGTACGAGGGAACTGCGAGATTCAATGGTGCGGGCATCCCTTTAAAAACACGGCCAGCCAAATCGAATTTGGATTGATGACACGGACAGAAAAACCCGCCCGGCCAGTCGGCGCCCAAGTCGGCAGCGCCTATTTCTTTGCGTAAGGTGGGTGAGCAACCCAAGTGCGTACATACGCCTTTAAGGACCAACCATTCGTCCTTGATCGCACGGCCTGCGCCCTTGATATAGGCGGGCTGTTTCGACGATTCGGAAGCGGGATCAGCCAACAGCGCCTCATTTTTGGCGAGCTGGGCGATCATCTCAGGTGTGCGGCGAAGAATCCAGTGCGGCGCACCGCGAAATTCAACAGTCAGCATCTGCCCCGGCTCAATGCTGCCAAGCGACACCGGTACAGAGGCGCCGGCTGCCAGTGCACGGGCTGAAGGTTTCATGCTGATTGCTAAAGGAATCGCAACGGATGCCGCGGCGGTAGCGCCAACAACGGACGTGGCGGCCACTAAAAAACGGCGTTTTTTGGGGTCAACTTGGTTTAGGACAATCGCGCTCATGAGCAGTCTTTATGGTCTTTGTTCAGTTGGCGTCGCGAGGCCTGCTGTCAATGCTTGATTAGGCATAATTACAGCTCGGCTGTATGCGAGACGAGTAGAGTCACTATTTTATCCGAACCGAACAATAAACTTAAGCCCCCTGAGCGAGAATCCTTGGCTTTATGCTAAGTTTTGTGGCGAGAAAGGTCATTTTGTCGAATTTGGGCCGCCCGGTTCGCCGTTGTTTGCGTCAGGCATCCCAAAATTGACCGAAATAATGGTGTATTTGTTTGACACTAAATCTAGCGGCGCATACGCTGCCAGCGGCAGCGATAATCATTACTATCAAAAAATAACGTCATTTCTGAAGGAGTCAATAAATGAGTTTTGCATCTGAATTCAAAGAGTTTGCCGCAAAAGGTAACGTCATGGACTTGGCAGTTGGGGTGATCATCGGCGCGGCATTTGGCAAGATAGTCGATTCTGTCGTCGGCGATCTGATTATGCCCATCGTCGGTAAAATTTTTGGCGGACTGGACTTTTCGGGGATGTACATCCCGCTCAACGGTCAAGCAAGCGGTTTGCTGTTGGCTGAGGCGAAGAAGGCAGGGGCGGTGATTGCATACGGTAATTTCATTACCATCGCGATCAATTTCGCGATTCTGGCACTGATTATTTTCATGCTGGTTAAGCAAATGAACAAGCTGAAAAAAGAAGCGCCACCCGCAGCGCCAGCCCCTACCCCTGAAGATGTCATATTGTTGCGTGAAATTCGGGACGCGCTAAAAAAATAGAGAATTAGTCGAAATAACGCCAATTTGGCTACTGATGGCAGCTTTTTTTCGATTTTGCTGGCGTGGTTGATGGGTGCTGCGGCTAAAAAAAAGCGGTTACCGTTGCTTTTTGATTTTTTGCCCTCATACTCAATATCGGTCGCCATTTAGTCCCTGCCGACATTTTATTTCCATTTTCAATTACTAAGCCTCCATCTATGCGTCGTCTCTGGGTTATTTTTGCTGAATTTGTCACCATCACTTTGGCGATTGTGTTTGTGGTGACGCTGATTCGGCCCGATTGGAATCCGTGGCGTAAAAACGTGGTGGAAATTCGCGAATCATCGTTGCCTGGCGGCCTTTTAAATGTGACTAACGCCAATTCGGTACGCACAACGTATGCGGACGCGGCTAAAAAAGCGATGATTTCTGTCGTCAATGTTTCTTCGTCGCGCGATGTGCGGTTGCCCAAAGGCCACCCTTTACTGGGTGACCCCTTGTTTCGCCGGTTCTTTCAAACACCAGATGACGATGGTGATGCCGATTTGGATAAGCAGGCGGGCTTAGGTTCTGGTGTCATTGTCAATGCTGACGATAAGGGAGGGTATGTGCTCACTAATGACCATGTGGTCAATGGTGCCAGCACGATTCAAATCTCATTTGCCGACGGTCGTGTCATGCCTGCAAAGGTAGTGGGTACCGACCCTGAAAGTGATCTGGCGGTGCTCAGGATCGAAGGCAAGGGGCTGACACCGATCACCTTCGGCCAATCCGAAAAAGCACAAGTCGGCGATGTGGTGTTAGCGGTAGGCGATCCGTTTGGTGTGGGCCAAACAGTAACAATGGGCATTGTGAGCGCACTGGGACGTAACCGCTTGGGCGTCAATCGCTATGAAAATTTTATCCAAACCGATGCCGCCATTAACCCTGGCAACTCCGGTGGCGCACTAGTCGATGTGAACGGTAATCTGATTGGTATCAACAGCGTGATTTATTCGCAGTCCGGCGGTTCGCTGGGAATTGGTTTTGCCATTCCCGTCTCAATGGCAAAAGGCGTAATGGAGCAAATCATCGCAGAAGGATCGGTCACCCGCGGTTTTGTCGGCATTACGCCCAAAGACATTACGCCTGAGTTGGCAGAGGCATTGAAGCTTGCGGTTGCACGCGGCGCGCTGGTCGAAAACGTGAGCAAAGGTTATCCCGCCGATAAGGCAGGCGTAAAGCCGGGCGACGTGATTACCGCGATTGATGCCAAACCGATTCAGGATAGCGTTGCCGCGATGGCAGCGATTGCCGCACTGAAGCCTGGCAGTACGGCAAAATTTCTGGTGATTCGCAACCAGAAAGAAATGACGCTGATGGTCAATATCGGCAGAAGACCGAAAGCGCCGAAGACGCGCTAGCATCAGCGCGCAAAAGCTGAGTTACAACAGAAAGCTAAGTTGCCGCCACTTCCGCTTCGATGGGTTTTACAAAAAATCGCGCGAAGATTATTCCCAGCTCGTACAAAATGCAAAGCGGAATAGCGAGTGCTAGCTGTGATGTAACGTCAGGCGGGGTAACGACCGCAGCCACCACAAAGGCGCCGACGATGACGTAACGCCGCACTTCGCGCAAGGTTGCAATGCTCACGATACCGGTCGCCACTAATACCACCACCACTACCGGGGTCTCAAACGCAAGCCCAAACGCCAGAAACATGCCCATTACAAAACTAAAATAGTTTTCAATATCGGGGGCAACGGTGATCGAACTCGGTGCCATTTGCGCGATAAAGGCAAACACCATTTGGAACACAAAGAAATAGCAAAATGCCATGCCGACGAAAAACAGTACGGTGCTGGTAAAAATCAACGGCAGCACAAAACGCTTTTCATGCTTATAAAGGCCCGGTGCCACAAACGCCCAGGCCTGATACAAAATAATCGGCAACGCACCTAGGAATGCCCCCAGCATGGCGATTTTGAGCGGGATAAAGAACGGTGCAATGACGCCCGTTGCAATCATTTTTGAGCCCACGGGCAGCGCATCAATCATCGGCTGTGCGACAAAATCGTAGAGCTTGCCGGCCAAAAACCATGGCGGGGTAATCAATGGAATCAACACCACAAGCCAGGCAAAAATGGCTTTGACGAGCCGATCCCGCAGCTCGACAAGATGCGAAACGAAAGTGTCTTGCCCGCTAGTTTCAGTGGAATCGGTCATAGTGGTGATTGATGAAACGTTAAATGACTGCCGGAGTGGAACTCGGCGAAGCAGGCCGGGAATGATCGGTATATGGCCGCGAGGGCTCAATGCCAAAATCAAACAGGCCCTGACCATGCGCGTTTGCCACCTCTTGCTGTGCCAAGACTGGCGCGGACTTTAGGGGATTCAGGGACGTCAGGGGTGTAGTGCCAGACGCAATCGTTTCTGTTTCGCCAGGCCCCTTCATTTCCACCGTGGCAGGTGTATTGCTGTCCACATTGGGCAGAGCCGTATCGGTTGTTTTTGCAACAGCATCGGTACCCGTTTTTTCGGCGGTTGTTTGAATGAGCTTGGCTTCAGATTCAACCTCGCTCGCGTGTTTTTGCACCGTTTGCTCAAACGAGCGCGCAGCATCCTGCACTTCTTGTTTTATTTTGGAAAGCTCGGAGGTTTCCATCTCGCGGGCGATATCAGCTTTGACGCCATTTACATAGCGTTGCAGCCGCCCAAATAAATGCCCCGCCGTCCGCGCCACCTTGGGCAGACGCTCGGGGCCGAGCACCACCAGCGCAACAGCACCAATGACGGCGATTTCAGAAAAACTAATATCGAGCATAGGGCGCGAAAACCCGGTTTGTGATGAGAGTGTAAAAATATTGCAAGTATTGCGGCAAAAATATTCCGGCAAGGGGATGACAGCAAGCTGCTTGGCGAGGCCGCAATATTTCTCCTAGACGAAGCAATGTTAATTACGACTTTTGCTTGTCTTTCACTTCGCCATCAATAGTCTGGCCCGATTTCTCGGTGGCGAGTTGCTCGGGCTTTTTATCGGCATCATCGGTCTTCATGCCATCCTTGAAGCCTTTCACGGCACCGCCCAGGTCGCTGCCGATGTTTTTGAGCTTCTTGGTGCCGAATACCAGCAGTACGATGACCAACACAATCAACCAGTGCCAAATGCTAAAACTACCCATGAGAATCTCCTGTAAAAATAATGTATCCGTTGCGGTGTATTCACGCTTTAAGTGGGGGCTGATTACAAAATGCAATATCAGCTACCGAATGCGAAGAAGGATATTGCTTGGATGCGCTGGGCCAGCCGAGGTTCAGTGCAAACGTTGTTTAATAATACAATTAACAATCACTAGGTTTGGGCACCCATCGCTCGCAATGCGGTAGCACCAGGGCGATTGCCAAACACATGTATATGCAAATGATACACGTCTTGCCCGCCCAGCTTGCCGGTATTGATCGCGGTGCGAAACCCGTCGGTCAGACCCTGTTCCTTGGCCAGTACCGCTGCCAGGCTCAACATTTTGCCAAGCAGCACGGAATCGTCCGGCGTGACATCAGCCAGGGTAGGAATAAATTTTTTCGGAATAATCAAAAAATGAACTTCTGCCAGCGGGTGAATATCGTGAAAAGCAAGCAGCTCATCATCTTCGTAAATGCGCTTGCAGGGGATTTCCCCGCGCAATATTTTGCCAAAAATGGTGTTGTTTATGTTGTGATCAGAGGTCATTTTGCGGGCCGTGCGTTTTTTTCATCGATACCTGAGGTGCCTTCACGGCGATCCAGTTCGGCCAGCACATCGGCCAAGGCAATATGTTGATGTCCCAGCATGACGAGGATATGAAACAGCAAGTCCGCCGTTTCGTATATGGTCGCCTCGCGCGCGCCGGATTTGGCCGCGATGACCGTTTCAGTTGCCTCCTCGCCAATTTTTTTCAGAATTGTATCGAGGCCTTTCGCGTTTAATTTGGCGACATAAGACGATTCCGGCGCGGCATTTTTACGCGCGGCAATGATGGCTTCGAGTCGTTGCAGGGTGTCGTTCAAGGGGCGCTCAATCGGGTTGGAAATTGCCGGGCGATGTTAGCACGGGCATGGTGACGACCCAAGCACCATCCTGTCGCAGGTTAAAAAAGCAGTTGGCGCGTCCGGTGTGACACGCGATACCGCCCACCTGCTCAACCGTTAGCAACAGGGTATCGCCATCGCAATCAAGTCGGAGCTCTCGCACATGTTGTATGTGGCCGGATGACTCGCCTTTTTTCCACAACATTTTGCGTGAGCGTGACCAATAATGAGCATCGCCCGAGGTCAGCGTGAGCGCCAATGATTCCCGGTTCATCCAGGCCATCATCAACACATCTTTGCTGGTCGCGTCCTGTGCAATCGCGGCAACCAAACCGTGTTCGTTCCATTTCACCGCGTCTAGTAGCATGGTGTTGGGGATGCTGGCCATCACAATCGCATCTCGATCCCGCGAGCCGCCATCAGCTGTTTGGCTTGTCGCACGGTAAATTCGCCGAAGTGAAAAATTGAGGCAGCGAGTACGGCGTCCGCCTTGCCTTCGAGCACACCGTCGGCTAAATCGGCAAGGCTACCCACGCCGCCAGAAGCGATCACGGGCACCGTGACAGCCTCCGCCACGGCGCGGGTAAGTGCCAAATCAAAGCCTGATTTGGTGCCATCGCGGTCCATGCTGGTGAGCAAAATTTCACCAGCGCCTAGCGCATTCATTTGTCGCGCCCATTCAACCACATCGAGACCTGTGGCTTTGCGTCCGCCGTGCGTGAATACTTGCCACCCGCCATCGTCTCTTTTGCGAGCATCAATTGCCACCACAATGGCCTGTGAACCGAATTTATCGGCAGCTTCTTTGACCAGCTGCGGGTTGGTTACCGCCGAGGTATTGATGCTGATTTTATCCGCACCCGCATTGAGCAAGCGGCGCACATCGTTGACCTCGCGCACTCCACCGCCTACAGTCAGCGGAATAAAAACCTGCTCGGCCACACGTTCAATAATGTCGAGGATGAGGCCGCGCTGATCCGAACTGGCGGTGATATCGAGAAAGGTGATTTCATCGGCACCTTCATCATTATATTTTTTCGCGATTTCAACCGGGTCACCCGCGTCGCGCAGGTTCAAAAAATTGACGCCTTTGACCACACGGCCGGCGTTAACGTCTAAGCAAGGAATGATTCGTTTGGCCAGCATGGGTATCCGATAAACCGACTGCGCGTGTTGATCGTGAGATCAAGTTTCGGTCGCGTGAGCGAGTTCGCAAGCTTTTTTAAAATCGAGCTTGCCTTCATAAATTGCCCGGCCGGTAATAGCGCCCATGATGCCTTCATCTTCCACCGCAATCAGGCGCTTTACATCTTCAATATCATTGAGTCCACCGCTGGCGATGACGGGAATGGTGAGCGCTTGAGCAAGCTTGACCGTCGCCTCAATATTCACGCCGGTCATCATGCCATCACGTCCAATGTCAGTGTAAAGCACAGCTTCAACGCCGTAATCTTGAAACCGAACCGCCAGATCGATAACATCATGGCCGGTTAGTTTTGACCAACCATCGGTCGCCACTTTGCCGTCTTTCGCATCGAGCGCGACAATAATATGGCCCGGAAATGCGTCACAGGCTTCATGCAAAAAGCCGGAAATTTTGACTGCTGCCGTGCCGATCACGATGTAAGAAACACCGTCGTCCAGATAGCGTTCAATCGTATCTAGGTCGCGGATGCCGCCGCCAAGCTGAATCGGCAATTCGCTGCCGACCTCGGCGATGATTTCTTTGACAATACTTTCGTTTCGCGGCTTGCCGGCGAATGCGCCGTTGAGATCGACTACGTGCAGCCGTCTTGCGCCCATATCGAGCCATTTGCGGGCGGTTTCGCGTGCGTTGTCAGAGAAGATGGTGGCCGATGCCATTTCGCCTTTTTCAAGGCGCACGCATTTGCCGTCTTTGATATCGATTGCGGGGATGATCAACATCGTCGGATAGGTAGTGTGGTGGAAGAAAGAGAAATTAGAGTATGCAAAAATTCAACGCGGAGAAATTCAGGGATTCCATTCGAGGAAATTTTTATATAGCGTCAAACCAGCGTGATGACTTTTTTCAGGATGAAATTGTGTCGCAAAAATATTGTCGCGTGCAATAGCTGCTGTAAAGCGCTGGCCATAGTCTGCCACGGCAGTAGTGACTTTGGAGTCGGTAATTTCGGCAGGCTCACAGTAATAACTATGCACGAAATAAAAACGCTCTGCATCGGCAATATTTTTCCACAGCGGATGAGGGCTGGTTTGGACCACTTCGTTCCATCCCATATGCGGTACTTTCAGTGTGGATTCGTGCGGGCGAAACCGTTTCACCTTGCCGGCAAAAATACCCAGGCCGGGCGTGTCGCCTTCCTCCGAAACATCAAACAACATTTGCATGCCCACGCAAATGCCGAAGAATGGCTTTGCGCCATGGCCGCCGTTGCTTTCCCCCGCGCTATAGCGAACAGCCTCTTCAAGCCCGCTTTCACGCAAATAGCGCATGCAATCCGGCATCGCGCCTTGACCGGGGAAAATAACACGATCAGCATCGCGAACCTGCTGAGGTGAATTTGAAATCGCGACACTGATTGGCAATGCGTGTTCGCGCACGACAAATTCAAACGCTTTCGCCACCGAGCGAAGATTGCCCATTCCGTAATCGACAACAACAATTTTTTGCATAGAGAATGAGGAAATTTAACTAAACTCTAATACTGGCGTGCCCTCTGAGCCAAAAATTCTTCAAGACACCCGTATTTGCTAGAGTTTTAGTTTGATTAAAATGTCCCTTTGGTTGAGGGCAGAATGCCTGCCGCACGCCCATCAACCTCACAGGCCATCCTCAGCGCGCGACCAAATGCCTTGAATATCGTCTCAGCCTGATGGTGCGAATTCACGCCGCGAATATTGTCGATATGCACGGTCGCCAACGCATGATTCACAAAGCCTTGGAAAAACTCGATGAATAGATCGACGTCCAGCTCGCCCACGCGGGCGCGCGTGAAATTCACGTGATAGGACAAACCGGGACGGCCCGATAAATCAACCACCACCCTCGACAAGGCCTCATCCAACGGCACATACGCGTGGCCGTAACGCACAATGCCCATCTTGTCGCCAAGCGCTTTGGTAAGTGCCTGACCCAGTGTAATACCAATGTCTTCCACGGTGTGGTGCGCATCAATATGCAAATCGCCGGTGGCTTTTAACTCAATATCAATCAGGCCGTGGCGGGCGATTTGATCAATCATATGGTCCAAAAACGGGATGCCCGAATCCAGTTTAGAGATACCCTTGCCATCGAGATTGACGATAGCGCGAATTTGGGTTTCTTTGGTGTTGCGGGTAATGTCTGCTGTTCTGTTCATGATTCAATCGATTCTTTCAATGCGGCAATCATCGCATCATTTTCGGCGGGCGTGCCAACGGTTAAGCGCAGAGTGTTTGCCATCAATGGATGTGACTGGCTGGTGTTCTTCACTAGGATTTTACGCGAGAGCAGGTGATTAAAGGTTTTACCTGCATCAAGCAGTCGCACCAGGATAAAGTTCGCTTCACTGGGGAAGGTTAGGATACCGGCAATTTTGCCCAGCGTTTCTGCCAACCGCGCACGTTCCTGCTTGATCGTGTCGGCCTGAGCTAATAATGCATCATAGTGCTCCATCGCAAATGTGGCGGCCGCTTGCGTCAGGCAATTGATGTTGTATGGCAGGCGTAATTTATCAAACTCCTGCAGCCATTCCCGTCGACCCATCAATATGCCGAGGCGCACGCCTGCAAGCCCGAGTTTTGAAACGGTGCGCATTAAAACAGCGTTGCGATATTGCGCGATGTCCTGCAAAAATGAGGCGCTAGAAAACGCAAAGTAGGCTTCATCAATGACCACCAAACCGCCATTTTTCTCCGCGATCGTGATGATGCGATGGATGCTTTCGCGATTAAAACAGTCGCCGGTGGGATTATTGGGATTGGCAATGAAGGTGATCGCCGGTTTGTTGCGCTCAATAGCGGCAACCATGGCATCGGTGTCGATTGAAAAATCAGACTTCAATGGCACGCCAATATAGTCAAGCCCACAAAACGTCGCGATCATTTTGAACATCACAAACGCGGGCTCAACCGACAACAAGCTGGCACCGGGTTTGGCGCAAGCCATCGCAATAAGCTGAATAATTTCATCCGAGCCATTGCCCAGCAAAATATCCAACTCGGCCGGTACCTTCATGGCATGGCGAATCGCGGTTTTGAGTTCCGGTGCATCCGCGCTGGGATAACGGTTCAGCGCCGACGTGGCGAGCCTTGCCTGCAGTTCAGCCTGGAGTGCTTCTGGAAACGCATAGGGGTTTTCCATGGCATCCAGCTTGATGAAGCCAGAGGCGGGCTGCACATGATAGGCAGATAGGGCCGCAATCTCGTCGCGAATAATATCGTGCGGATTCATCGCAAATTATTTCAGACGAAAATCAGCTGATTGCGCGTGTGCTTCCAGCCCTTCAGCGCGCGCCAGCGTGGCGGCAACGCGCCCCAGTGTTTGTGAGCCTTCCTGCGAAACATGCACGATGCTGGAACGCTTCTGGAAATCATAAACGCCCAGCGGCGAAGAGAAGCGCGAGGTGCGTGAAGTGGGCAGCACATGGTTGGGCCCGGCGCAATAATCGCCGATTGATTCAGATGAAAAAATGCCCATAAAAATCGCGCCTGCATGACGAATTTTGGCGAGCAATGCATCAGGATGCTCGACCGATAATTCCAAATGCTCGGGCGCGATGCGATTGGAGATCGCGCAGGCTTCGTCCAGATCGCGTACCTGAATGAGCGCGCCACGGTTTGATAACGAAGCGCGAATAATCTCGGCGCGCGGCATCGTGGCCAGCAGTTTTTCCATGCTGTGCGATACCTGTTCGATATAGGCGGCATCGGGGCACAGCAAAATCGCCTGCGCGATTTCATCATGCTCAGCCTGAGAAAATAAATCCATCGCCACCCAATCAGGATTTGTCTTACCGTCGGCAATCACCAAAATTTCCGAAGGCCCCGCCATCATATCAATGCCGACCTGACCGAACACGAACCTTTTAGCCGCCGCCACATACGCATTACCCGGCCCGACGATTTTATCAACCGCCGGCACCGTCGCCGTACCAAATGCCAACGCACCAACCGCCTGTGCGCCGCCGATGCGGAATACGCGATCGACACCAGCCAACGCCGCAGCAGCCAATACGGTATCGTTGACCACGCCATCGGGTGTAGGGGTGACCATGATAAGTTCGGCAACGCCCGCTACTTTGGCCGCTATTGCATTCATGAGGACGGATGACGGATAAGCCGCCTTGCCACCAGGCACATAAAGGCCGGCGCGATCAATCGCGTTGATCTGCTGGCCCAGAACAGTGCCGTCAGCTTCGGTGTATTGCCACGATGGTTGTAGCTGGTGCTCGTGATAAGTGCGGATGCGTGCGGCCGCGGTTTCGAGCGCGGCGCGAACCGGTTTGGGTAAACCATCCAACGCAGTTCTCAGCGTTTTCTGCTCGATCTCCAGAGCGCTAGCCGTACTGGGTGTCCAGCGATCAAATCGCGTGGTGTAGTCGAGCAGGGCTTCATCGCTGCGCGCTTTCACGTTCGCCAGAATATCGCGGGCGATGGTTTCGATTTTGGGGTCCTGCGCGGATTCGAAGGCAAGCAGCCTGCCAAGATCAGCCTCAAATGTGGCGCTGGTTGAGTTGAGTTTTAGTATCGTGAACATAATAAAATGACTTAAACACTAGCGTTGGAGCGGGGTTCGGGACCTTTTGCTTCGTGAGCCGCACAAGTAAAGGAGTTTCAGTATTTGCAATACGGGCTTTGCGCGTAAACTTTAAATGCCATCTTCAATGCAATCATTACGCATTTTACGACGCTCACCTTGCTGCAGCAGAGAAGGCATCAATCATCGGCTGTATCTGCGCGCGTTTAAGTTTTAGTGCTGCGCGGTTCACAATCAAGCGGCTCGAAATCGGCATCACTTCTTCAACAGCGATGAGCCTATTGGCTTTCAGCGTATTGCCGGTCGAAACCAAATCAACGATGGCATCTGCTAATCCAGTCAATGGCGCTAATTCCATGGAGCCATATAGTTTGATGAGATTAACGTGCATACCTTTTTGGGCGAAGTGCTCTCGTGCTACCTGAACATATTTGGTCGCCACGTTCAGCCGCGCGCCACGCTTTACGGCAGCCGCATAATCAAAATCTTCACGCACCGCCACCATCATGCGGCATTTGCCGATATTCAAATCGAGTGGCTGGTAAAGACCCATGCCGTCGGATTCGAGCAGCACATCTTTGCCTGCCACGCCCAAATCAGCAGCACCATATTGCACATAAGTCGGCACATCGGAGGCACGCACAATCACCAGCTTTACATCGGCGCGATTGGTGTCAAGAATCAGCTTGCGGGATTTATCGGGATCATCAAGAGGTATTATGCCGGCCGCCGTAAGCAGTGGCACGGTGTCATCAAAAATACGCCCCTTGGATAAGGCAATCGTGATCATTAATTAATCCGTTCGATCTTCGCGCCCAGTGCAGTGAGCTTTTGTTCGATATGGTCGTAGCCGCGGTCGAGGTGATAAATACGGTCAATGATGGTCTCGCCTTCGGCTACCAAGCCGGCAATCACCAAACAAGCCGACGCGCGCAAATCAGTCGCCATCACCGAGGTGCCGGTGAGTTTTTCAACGCCGTGAACAATCGCGGTATTACCGTCGATGTCGATTTTCGCGCCCAAGCGCACCAGCTCCTGCACATGCATAAAGCGGTTTTCAAAAATCGTTTCAGTCACCACGCTGGTGCCGGTGGCAATACAGTTGAGGGCGATAAATTGCGCCTGCATATCAGTCGGAAACGCCGGGTAGGGTGCGGTACGCAGGTTAATGGCGGTGCTGCGTTTATGCATGCTGACGCGAATTTCATCTGCGGTCGTGGCGATTTCAACGCCAGCGCCGCGCAATTTTTCAATGACTGCATCAAGCGAGCGCGGTTGGGCGCTAGTGATGCGTACATCGCCACCGACCGTTCCCATTGCCGCTACCGCCGCCAAAAATGTGCCGGTCTCAATCCGGTCTGGCATCACGCTGTGGTTTGCACCGTGCAATGCGGACACGCCTTCGACGGTAATGATGTCGGTGCCATGCCCGCGAATTTTCGCGCCCATTTTGATCAGGCATTCAGCTAGATCCACCACCTCAGGTTCGCACGCAGAATTTTCAAGCGTGGTTGTGCCGTCAGCCAGACAAGCGGCCATCAACAGATTTTCCGTACCGGTCACCGTGACCGTGTCCATGAAAATACGTGCGCCTTTTAGCTTGGTTGCTTTAGCGTGAATATAGCCCGCTTCGATGGTGATGGTGGCGCCCATCGCCTCTAAACCTTTGATGTGTAAATCTACCGGCCGTGCGCCAATGGCGCAACCGCCTGGCAGCGATACCCGCGCTTCACCAAACCGCGCCACTAGTGGGCCGAGCACCAGAATCGAGGCGCGCATGGTTTTGACCAAATCATACGAAGCGACCAAATTGGTGAGGTTATTTGCGCATAGTATTGCGGCTTCCGGAGCGCGCTCTGCCGTCACACCCATTTCGGCGAGCAGCTTCAACATGGTGTCGATATCGTTTAGCTGGGGCACATTGCTGAGAACGAGTGGCTCAGCAGTCAATAAGCATGCCGCCAGGATAGGCAGCGCTGCATTTTTGGCGCCCGATATACGGACATCACCTTTGAGCGGATAGCCGCCGCGAATTTTTAATTTTTGCATGGAGAAACCTATGGGTGAATCGAGCGGATTATGGGGTTTGGCGAGCTTGCCATTCGACCGGCGTTAGAGTTTGCATCGAAAGCGCGTGAATTTCCTCGCGCATACGATCGCCCAACGCGGCATAAACAATTTGGTGGCGCTGAATGCGTGATTTGCCATCAAAGGCGTCACAAACGATGACCGCCTGAAAGTGCGCGCCATCCCCTTCTACCGCAAGGTGCGGGCAATCGAGCTTGGCGCGGAGATAACCTTCAATTTGTTCTGGTGTGACCACGGCATGCTTTCTAAAATTATTGACGTAACTTGTAGCCTGATTTTAACAGGGACAAGGTGACGGCCGAAAGGCAAAAGAATGCGCCCGCAGTGACGGCTAACGAAAGCCACACCGAAACATCGGATTTACCAAAAAAACCATAACGGAAACCATCAATCATGTAGAAAAATGGATTGAGGTGTGACAAGCCCTGCCAAAACTCGGGCAAAGAATGAATCGAATAAAACACGCCCGATAAAAACGTCAGCGGCATGATGATGAAATTCTGGAATGCGGCAATTTGATCAAATTTATCAGCCCACAGCCCGGCGATAATGCCCAGTGCTGCCATCATGCCGCTGCCAAGCACGGCAAAGACTACTATCCACAGCAGATTATGTACCGGTACATGCGCCAGAAAAATGCCGACCGCAAATACACCCAAGCCGACCGCCAGCCCTCGCACCACGGCAGCCAGCACATAAGCACCATAGAAATTCCAGTGGGTTAGCGGCGGCAATAATATGAACAATATATTGCCGGTTATCTTGGATTGAATCAGTGAAGACGACGTATTGGCAAACGAGTTTTGCAACATGCTCATCATCGCCAAGCCCGGGATCAGGAACTGTTCGTAGTTGATGCCGGGAAATGCCGCTGTCGAGCCTGCCATGACGTGGGCGAATATCAGCAGATACAGCATTGCTGTCAAGACCGGTGCTGCGACTGTCTGAAACGCCACTTTCCAGAATCGCAGCACCTCTTTTTTGAGGAGGGTTTGAAAACCGATCATTGGCGCGCACCTTGCAGCGCCATGTCTGCACCAGCATCGCCCTGATTCATGATTTTAACAAACACGGCTTCGAGCTCCGGCTCGGTGACTTCCAGATTGGTGATGGTGGCGCCGGCGTTGCGTATGCGTGCCAGCAATGTTTCAACTTCGTTGTAATCATGTATTGAAAAATAGTGCCAGCAATTTTCGTTCTGGCCTTCTTGCTTGGTGCGTGACGCCAACAATGATGCCGGCAATTCGCACGCCAATTTCACACGCAATACGCGCTCAGAAAATGCATTAAGCAGATGCTCGGTCGTATCCATCGCCACAATTTTGCCCAGCTTCATCATGGCGATGCGCGAGCATAGTTGTTGCGCCTCTTCCAAATAATGGGTGGTTAGCAAAATGGTATGACCCTGGGTATTCAACTCGCGAATAAAGCTCCACAGCGTCTGGCGCAATTCAACATCGACGCCGGCAGTGGGTTCGTCCAGCACGATCACCGGCGGACGGTGCACCAAGGCCTGCGCAACCAATACGCGACGCTTCATGCCGCCGGAGAGTTGGCGCATGTTTTTATCGGCTTTGTCCGTCAATGAAAGCTTGGCCAACAATTCATCAATCCATGCGTCCAGCGCCGCCGTGTGGGCGATGCCGAAATAGCCCGCCTGAAAACGCAAAGTTTCGCGCACCGAAAAAAACGGGTCAAAGACAATTTCCTGCGGAACGATGCCCAGCGCGCGGCGCGCGGCACGGTAGTCACTGACCACATCATGCCCCATCACCTTGAGTGTGCCCGCACTGGCGCGCGCGAGTCCGGCTAGCGCTGAAATGAGTGTCGTTTTACCGGCACCGTTGGGCCCCAGCAGCGCGAAGAATTCCCCTTCGTTTACGCGCAGGGACACGCCCGCTAGCGCAGTGAACGAACCGTATTTTTTTTCGACGTTTTCAACGTCGATGGCGTAGGTCATGGGAAGGCACTGCGTTGCCGCAGCGGA
This sequence comes from Burkholderiales bacterium, assembly GCA_043773745.1. Lineage (GTDB taxonomy): Bacteria > Pseudomonadota > Gammaproteobacteria > Burkholderiales > Usitatibacteraceae > UKL13-2. The sequence continues at coordinate 51,073 of JAYVEV010000006.1, forward strand.
AAAACTAAACGGAGGGTGAAGAATTAAACGTCAGCCGCACTTTGGTTCCGGAGATATTCACTACAGTGCTTATTTTGGTTACTGAAGGGGCAATGAATCAATTCATCAACCCCATATAACTCGGCTAACGATTCCAGATTGGGCGGCAAATGCACATAGCGAAGCGCCTTGTTAACTTTCTGCGCTTCCCGTCGCCAATGAAGCAGCAGCGCCACACCGGATGAATCGATTTCAGTTACATCCGTAAAATCAATCGACAGACAGTCCGGCAAGCTGGATTGCGCCGCATAGGCAGCAGTCTCACTCAGCAGACGGGGCATGCTCGCTAAATTGAGAGCGCCGGCGAGCTTTAGGGTCTCGCCGACGATTGTGCTGCTGTGATTGCTTTGCAAATTTTCAGGCACGTTATTCAGTCCGTTACTTACTTCTTGGCTGCGTTTTTTGAATTGCGCTCAGAAAGCGACTTGATCAGACCATCAATACTGCTGGCTTTGATCTCTGTGTTAAACGAGCTGCGATAGTTGGTCACCAGTGATACGCCGTCAATCAAAACATCAAAAACTTTCCAGCCATTCGGGGTTTTTTCCATGCTGTAATCGATAGGAATCGGCTGACCGCCCGGCTGAACCACCTGTGTTTTGACGACTACTTCAGTATCCGCCGCCGCGACTTTCAATGGTTTCACATCAATCGTTTGATTGCGGAATTGGGTCAATGAGGTTGAATAGGTACGCACTAGCAAAGTCCGGAACTGCTCAGTCAATGCGGCTTTCTGTGCGTCCGAGGCATCACGCCAATTGCGACCAACGGCAAGCTGGGTCATATGCGGAAAGTTGAAATAGGGCAGCACTTTTTCTTCGGCCAGTTTTTCAATTTTCTTTTGATCACCCGCGACCAGATCTTTGTCGGCTTTCATAGCCGCCAAAATGTCCGCCGTGTTTTTACGCACGATTTCATCGGGCGCTGTTTGTGCAAATACCGCCGCACTGCCGGTTAAGGCAAATGCCACGCTTGCAACAGTAAAAATTCGCTTCAACATGATGATTTACTTTCGGAAAATTAGAAGGATGCAACTGTCGCTATTAACGGGTATCGGCAAGTCGGCGTTTACTAGCCACCCAAACTAAACGGGTGTGTTAGCGATTACTTCTTCTCTGCGCCCTCGCTGGCCTTGCCGAACATGAATTGACCAATTAGGCGTTCCAGCACGACCGCTGACTGCGTCAGCTTGATGACATCACCCGCGACCAGTTTTTTGTCCTCGGCGCCAGCATCAAGCCCGACATACACCTCGCCCAACAAACCGGACGTTAATATCGAGGCGCTGCTGTCTTTGGGGAAGCTGTAGCGTTTATCCAATGTGAGCGTGGCGATGGCCTGAAATTTTTCATTGTCGAAGTGAATATGGGTGACGCGCCCGATCAGTACGCCAGCGCTTTTGACCGGCGCTTTGGCCTTTAGACCGCCGATATTTTCAAATCGCGCCTCGACCGCATAGGTATTCTCGACATGATCGCTGCCGATACTAACGCGCAGCGCCAGCATTAACAGTGCCGCGAACCCCAACAAAATGAAGAGGCCGACCCAAAAATCCATTGTTTTACGTTCCATACTATTTTCCGTCTTGGTGAGTATTATTTAAGGCATCTGAGTAGGTTACAAACTGCGCAACATAAACCCGGTAAGTAATAAATCCAGTGCCAGCACGGTTAGCGCTGACGTTACCACTGTTCGTGTGGTGGCGCGTGAAACGCCTTCGGCAGTCGGTTCTGCATCAAAACCTTCAAAGGTGGCGATCACTGAAATGGCTATACCAAACACAATCGACTTCACAATGCCGCTCATGACGTCGTAGCGAAAATCTACCGCTGCCTGCATATTGCTCCAAAACACCCCGGGATCAATACCGACTAACACGGTGCCAACCAAATAACCGCCAAAAATACCCATGGCAGAAAATAGAGCAGCCAATAGGGGCATGGAAATAACGCCAGCCCAGAACCGCGGTGCCACCACGCGAGCGATGGGGTCAACAGCCATCATGTCCATTGCTTTTAGTTGTTCGGTCGCTTTCATCAGCCCAATTTCCGCAGTGATGGCAGAGCCTGCACGGCTCGCGAATAGGAGGGCCGTCACAACGGGGCCCAATTCACGCACCAGCGATAGCGCCACTAACACGCCCATCGTTTCTTCGGCGCCATAATGTTGCAGTGTCTCAAAGCCTTGCAAGCCGAGCACCATGCCGATGAATAATCCTGACACCATGATGATCACCAGCGACATGACGCCTGAAAAATAGATCTCGCGTGTGGTCAATCTGAGGCGGCGAAAGCTCATACCGGACTGGGTCAGCACCAGCCAGAAAAAACGCGCCATTGCTCCGCCACGCAAAACAGTATCAATGCCGCGAATGCCCAGGTTGCGAATGGCCCGGCTGAGGTTTTGCATAATCATCATTAAGTTCTTGGTGGCTGCGTAGGTGTGCTGAGCTGCAGATCTTCCGCATAATTTTTTGCGGGGTAATGGAACGGCACAGGCCCATCCATTTCGGCGTGTACAAACTGTTTCACATAAGGTTCAGTGGAGGCTCGAATTTCGTCGGGTGTGCCTTGACCAACAATTTTGCCATCGGAAATGAAATAAAGATAATCAACAATCTGCAAAGATTCCACCACATCATGCGTTACCACAATCGAGGTGGCCCCAAGGGCATCGTTTAGTTTTCGGATGGATTGGCCAACTACGGCCAGGGAAATGGGATCGAGCCCCGCAAACGGCTCGTCATACATGATGAGCGTCGGGTCCAGCACGGCGGCTCGCGCCAGCGCGACGCGGCGCGCCATCCCCCCCGATAATTCGGAGGGAAACAGTTTGGCCGTACCGCGTAGACCAACCGCGTTAAGCTTCATCAACACCAAGTCATGAATCATGTCCTCGGGTAAATCGGTGTGTTCGCGGAGCTGAAAGGCGATATTGTCGAACACGGTCATATCAGTGAAAAGCGCGCCAAATTGAAACAGCATGCCCATCTTGCGACGCATTTGGTACATGCCTTCCCGATCCAGCGACCCGACATCCTGACCATTTACCCGCACCACACCCTTTGATGCCATCAACTGGCCACCGATCAGGCGTAACAATGTCGTCTTGCCGCAGCCAGAGCCACCCATGATGGCGACTACATTGCCGCGCTGCACATTTAGGCTGATACCCTTCAATATGGCGCGTTTGCCATAGGCAAAATCGACGTTTTCAATTTCGACGAGAGGTGGAGTAGGGGGCAGAGTGGACAAAATGAGGGGCCGTTATTGTTGGGTGTGGGCACAATTATCACGCCGAGCAGGTGCCGTGACACTGTAGTTACAAAAAAATAGTGACCTTAATATTGTCATAGTCAGCAATGATGACATCGCACATACCATAGCTATGGTTCTATTTTAGCACTGCTTTTATGACTGCTCGAAGCGCCAGCACAAAGCAGCATGCTTAAGAGCGCAATGAAATCAATTAAGTTCGCGCATAATCAATACTACCTATAATCTTAGTTATGGGTGAATTTCATAAAACCATTTTGTCAATTTTCGCGCTGATCGCACAGAAAGCATAATCGATACGTGATACCCGCGCCATCATCCTTTGCAGTTACCAAGCCCAAATTGCTGATCGTCGACGATGACCCGCTGATAGGAGAGAGCCTGTCGTTTGTATTGGCGAGTGATTTTGAGGTGGAGGTTTGCGTCAGCCGCACGGAGGCAATGGCGTTACTCAAAAGCGGTGCCTTCAAGCCTGCGCTGGCTTTGATTGATCTTGGTTTGCCGCCCCTGCCAAACTCGCCCACTGAGGGATTCAAATTGGTGGGGGATCTGCTGGCCTGGTCTGCCGATATACGTATTCTGGTTTTATCGGGGCAAAATGAAGAGTCAAATGCGCGTCGTGCCCGCGCCTTGGGCGCAGCGGAGTTAGTTCCCAAGCCCTGTGAGCCCGCGCATTTAAAGCGACTCCTGCTGGCGGCACTGGCGGGGCAAACCGCAGCCAGCGCAGCAGAGCGCGCGGACCTTGAGCACGGCTTAATTGGCGATAGCTTGCCGATGCGCAAGCTGAAAAATCAGATTGATCTTTATGCATCCTCAACTTTCCCTGCGCTGATTGAGGGCGAGTCTGGCAGCGGCAAAGAGCGCGTAGCCAGAGCGCTGCATAACCTCAGTCCTCGCGCCAAGCTGCCATTTTTGGCACTTAATTGTGCAGCGATTTCGGCTAATCTGGTTGAGCCCACTTTGTTCGGTTATGCAAAAGGAGCTTTTACAGGTGCCGCTGCCGCCAAAGCGGGCTATTTTGAGGATGCAGGCGAAGGCACACTATTTTTGGATGAGATCGGGGAGCTGCCGCTTGATTTACAACCCAAGTTGTTGCGCGTTTTAGAAAATGGCGAGTTTCAACGCGTTGGCGAAACGCAAACCCGCCAATCTCAGGCTCGCATCGTGGCGGCAACCAATCGCGATCTGAAGTCCGAAGTTAAGGCAGGCAGATTCCGTGCCGATCTTTATCACCGTTTATCGGTCTTTTCGATTATCGTACCGCCGCTACGCGAACTGGGCGATGACAAGCTCAAGCTCATGGAGTACTACCGCGCCCAATACGCAGCCAAATATGCGCCATCACATGGGGAAGCGAAAGCAACGCAGCCGTTTAACTTAGACGCACCAGCCCGTGCGGCTTGGCTGTCCTATCCGTTTTCGGGTAATGTGCGGGAGCTCAAAAATATTGTGATCCGACTCACGGCAAAATACGCGGGATATACCGTCAGCCTGTCAGATTTGTTATCAGAATTTGAGCCACACTTACAGCTTGGCAACGTTGCCAGCCACGATATTAATGGGGCCAACAAAGGATTGGATGCGCGCGCCGAAATTGAAAAAAGTGCGCTGTTCAGTCTGGATGCAAAATTGCGCGAAATCGAGCTTCAATATATCGATGCGGCGATTGCCATAGCGCAGGGGAACATGTCCCAAGCAGCGCGAGTGCTGGGCGTGTCGCGCTCAACCTTATACAGCCGCCTGGATGCGTTGCGACCGGGCGGCAATAGAATAGAGTGAACAGAGTGGTAAAGTATGAAAATGAGTTGCCCCCAAATGAATCAAATTTTCCGGGCAAAAATTCTAACCGGCGCATCCTGAAATTTAAAAAATCATGACGATGTACCTTGAGCATTTCGGCTTCACAGAAGCGCCGTTTAAAATTACCCCCCACACTGAGTTTTTTTTCGCCGGTGCGAATCGCGGCGAAACCCTGGAAGCATTGATGTACGCGATTACCAGCGGCGAGGGTATGGTCAAAGTAACGGGGGAAGTCGGCGCCGGTAAAACCATGCTTTGCCGCGTGCTGATGGAGCGGCTGCCCGACACGGTTGAAACCATTTATTTGGCAGTGCCGTCCCTTTCGCGGGATGAATTGCTCGCTGTTATTGCGGGCGATCTGGGTCTCGAGACGCAAGGCGGTAATACCACCAAGCTGGTGCGCGCATTGCAAGAGCGGCTGATCGAAATTCACGCACAAGGCAAGCAGGTCGTGGCATTGATTGACGAGGCTCACGCGATGCCTCTGGAAACGCTAGAGCAAATCCGCCTGCTGTCGAATCTTGAAACCAGCCACGACAAGCTGATGCAAATAGTGTTATTTGGTCAGCCGGAGCTGGATCAGCATTTATCGCTGCCCAATATGCGGCAACTAAAAGAGCGGATTACCCATAGCTTTAATTTATTGCCGCTGCCAGCGCGCGACATCAAGGATTATTTGAATTTCCGGGTGCGCGCAGCAGGTTATAAAGGCCCCGATTTGTTTAGCGCGGAATCCCTGAAATTAATTGCCGAGGCGTCCGAAGGTTTAACACGACGCATTAATATTTATGCTGATAAAACCTTGCTGGCCGCTTATGCGGGTGGCACCCATACCGTCACAGCGGATCATGTGCGTGCAGCTATCAGCGACACCCAGATTTTACTGCCGCAAACAAGGGCGGGTGGTAAGCGTGTTTGGTTGATTGCAGGTGCCGCCTTGTTGGCAGGCTTAGTACTGGGATTTTTTGCCGGGCGTTTTTCGGCGAATGTAGATTCATTCACGCAGGTCGTTGCTGCTCCCGTGATCAAGCCAATCGTTCAGCCCCCTCCACCAGAGCCCCCCGCAAACCTATCTGCAGCACCTGTCGCGAGCGAATCAGTGGCACCAACATCTTCGCTAGTCACCGATGGACCCAAGCCAGCCATCACTAATACCCTGTCGACGTCCACCGTTGCTTCAACTGCTATTTCTGCAACGCCAGCAGGATCAGGCGCAAGCGTTGTGCCTGTCGAAAAAGACTGGTTAGGCAATCGCATGCAGGCTGATTTGAAGCGATTGAAAGTATTGAAAGTGTCGCATTACGCCATTCAACTCATGACCGCTGATGCGCGCGAAAAGGCTGCCATCGAAAATTATTTGCGTACGGTCAGCAAAGAGCTAAATCCTGACCGGGTGATGGTTTATCCCACAGGCACTGACGATAACCCGCGCGTCAGCGTGCTTTATGGCAATTACACAGAGCGGGCCGATGCCAATGCCGAGATCTCCCGTCTCCCGCCCAAACTTCTAAAATTTAATCCTTATGCACGGTCGCTACAGGCGATTCGCGACGATATACGGCCAGGACAATAGTGCGACAGTTGCTTAAGACAAAAAGAGCAGGCATTACACTACTAAAGTAATTTTGCGATATTGACTACAAGCCATTGCTTTTATTGGCTAATCACCTTATAAAGAACGCTGGAGGCAGGTGATCATTATGGGTTGTACTGAAAAAATTAAAGGGCGCCTTGTTTCTGGCGCACGCGTGATGCCAACGCGAATAAATCCAAGCCACCCTTAAAGAGCATGTTTAATTTATTGTATCGAGTTCTGACTAGCCAATTATCCCAGCGCAAATTAGCGCTGATCAGTGCGCAGCCGTGTCAGACATTTGCTCCCAGACGACCTACCGTATTGAAGCCGTTAATCGTGGGGCTGACTGTCAGCCTAGTCGGTTGCGGCACGGTGCCTGTCGCCCGTGTTGACGGTCATCTGCGCAGCGATTCGAATGAATCTCCCAAAGCCATCATGAGGTCTGGCAGCACAGTGCCGCAGCCGGTACGTCAAGTGCCGCTCCCCCCTCCGCCGCAAGCGCGAATCGATGAAATCCGCTACTCGGTAACTGTTAAAGATGTGCCAGTACAAGATTTATTGTTTGCGATCAGCCGTGACACCAAGGTAAACATCGATGTGCATAGCGGTATCGAAGGGCGCGTCACGCTGAATGCGATTGATCAAACCCTCAAGCAAATCCTCACGCGGGTCGCCAAGCAAGTCGATATGCGTTTTGAAGTGGACGGGCCTAACTTGGTGGTGATGCCAGATTCGCCGTATCTCAAACTTTACAAGGTGGATTACGTCAACATGACGCGCGATTCATCCGGCTCAATCGGGATTCAAACCCAAGTTGTGGGCCCTTCCGGTGTGGGTGCGACGGGGGCAGGTGGTGCCGGTGGAGCCCAGAACAGTACGCAGCTCAAAATTGATAATTCTTCCAAAAACCGTTTCTGGGATAGTTTGGACAAAAACATCAAAGAATTATTGCGTGAAACCGACAAGCAGCTTCCTGAGGGTAGCTCAGAAACATTTGTTCAGGCTCGCGGCGCTCAGCAGTCGGCTACCACGCAGGCTCAGCAGCGCAATCAGCAGCGTCGCAGCAACACAGCCGCTTCAACTCAGGTCACTGGCCCCGGCGTGACACAGGGCGAATCGGTCAACGAATCCGTTGAACAAAAACTCACGTTCCGCGAAGCGGCTTCGGTCATTATCAACCCGGAGACAGGCACAGTTTCGGTTAGGGCCAGCTCACGACAACACGAAAAAATCGCAGAATTTATTACACAGGTATCTGGCGCGGCCAGCCGTCAGGTTTTGATTGAGGCTACCGTGGTCGAAGTTACCCTCAATGATAATTACCAGTCGGGCGTCGATTGGTCAGCATTGGGTCTTAATGGCGCGGGTTATTCTTTTACTCAGGCATTTACCAGCACCAACCTTGTCAGCTCGCCCTTTTTTGGGATTCAGTACAGCAATCCAAGTGCCGCAGTTGGCGGCTCAATCTCAAGCAGTATCAAACTTCTTGATTCATTTGGTTCAACGAAAGTGCTTTCTAGCCCACGTTTAACGACCTTAAATAATCAGACGGCGGTCATGAAGGTCGTGGAGAACAAGGTTTATTTCACTGTGAAAGCGGATGTCACTGCGGGGGCTGCCAACGCCGCAGGCGTTTCTACACCTATTGTCGCGTACACCTCTACGCCGAATGTAGTCCCAGAAGGCTTTGTGATGAATGTGACCGCGCAAATTAGCGAGGGCGACATCATTACGCTGAATGTCCGCCCCAGTATTACGCGCATTGTGAGCTATGTAAAAGATCCCAATCCAGATTTGGCGCGAGCCAATGTGATCAATAACGTGCCACAAATTCAGACCCGTGAATTTGAAACGGTGCTGCGGGTTCCGAGTGGTCAAACCGCTGTTCTGGGTGGTTTAATGCAAGACAGCTTCGAAGGCAAACGAGATGGGTTACCTATTGCGTCGAGATGGCCGATCTTTGGTGATGCGGTCAGTTATCGCAATGATTTGGGCAAAAAGACCGAATTAGTGATTTTCCTGCGCCCCTTGGTCATTAAAGACGCGAGCGTCGAAACTGATTTTTCAGACTATCGCCGCTTGTTACCAGACAAACAATTTTTTAAAGAGGCCGAGCCGGTGTTCCCATCGCTTTATCCCAAAGCCGATCCCCGCAATGAAGGTATCCCTTCACCGGTGAGGCCGACGCCGTGAGCCTGTTGCTTGACGCATTAAAACGCGCTGAAGACGCCAAGCGCGCAAAGAAAAGCGAGATTCCCGGCCCGGACGATGCAAATCAATCGGCTCATTCGCAAACAGAGAAGATAGCGCCTGTATCAGAGCTATCGCTGGAAGCGCCTCATCTCACACCTACAACGCCCAGTCGGCCAATTACAGAGCAGACAAAGCCAACACCCGCACCGCAAGATTTTTCAATGGCAGCAGAGAACAGCGCGCCACCCAAAGTTTCGAGTAGCCTGTCTCTTCTCGATGAGTCAGTCGCCCTCACACCCGCTCCCGCCAGTATGGTCAGCCATAACCGATCCGAAACGGGCCCGGTCACCCAGCGAGCAACATCAGGAGCGCCGCAATCCGCGCAACCTTCCCCAGCCAAGCGAGGCACAAACGATTCTTGGGCTTTAGCCGCAGCCCAAGAATCCATTCAGATCGATGCGGCCAGAAATATTTTTGCAGCAAAACAAAATTCAAAGAAAAAATCGGCCGCGCCTAGCAAAACAAAATGGCTGTTGCCATTAATTGCCATTATCGTGGTGGGGATTGGTGCTGGTGGCTGGTATGTATGGAAAGAAGTGGCTTCATCATCGCGCTCAGCCTATACGTCTGGCACATTGCGTCCTGCTGTGCCTCCAACAAATGCAGGTCCGTCGGCTGTGCCTAGCGTTGCGTCAGCCCCGGCTGCGGTGGCGCCGGTAGTAGCCGAACTGGCGCTTCCACCATTGCTGCCGCCTCCCGCCAAGGAAATGCCGCTTCCCAAATTAGTGCCCGCCAAACAAACGGCCCTTGGCGAAGCGCTAACCGAGCGTGAATTACTCGCCAAGCGATTGATGGAATCAAATAGTGTCAAATCTGCCAAGGAGCCGCCGGTGAGTCTCAAGCTCTCGCAGTCAATCGAGCCGCCCAGATTAAGCCCCACCTTGCTCGCGGCTTATGCCGCCCTCAGTAAAGGCGATTATGTTCAAGCAAGGCAACGCTACACCGAAGTGGCGCAAGCCGAGCCATTTAATCTGGACGCCCAGCTAGGCTTGGCCACTGCCGCAGCACGTACCGGTGACAATGCCGCTGCTGGCCGATACTATCGTCGGGTATTGGAGCTGGATCCACGCAATAGCACGGCGATATCGGGGCTGATAGCCGTAAGTGGCGATGTAAAACCGGAGGCGCTGGAAGCTGAGCTCAAAACCTGGGTTTTGAAAGCGCCTGGCTCAGCATCGTTACAATTTTCGTTGGGCAATTTATACGCAAGCCAAAAACGCTGGACTGAGGCGCAACAAGCCTACTTTGAAGCTTATCGAATTGATTCGGCAAATGCTGATTATTTGTATAACCTCGCAGTCAGTCTTGATCAGCTCAATCAAATGAAGCTGGCGCTCGATTACTACCAAAAAGCGCTGATTCAGGCCGGTAAAACAGGCGGACAATTTGAGCGCGCGTCAGTCCAACGACGCATCGGTGAAATTAACGCGGGTTCAAAGCCGGGTTGAATCGCCGTACAGAGCTTGTTGGGCGGCGGACGATGGCGGCAGCTTGGTACAATCGCCGAGACGCATGTCTTTTTTAACCTAAGCTGTCGGTAAAAAGTACGGTAACGATGAACCCCATGAATTCGCCGATTTCACAACTTCCGCTTGGGCAAAACCTGCTCGCGCGCGGTGTTGTCTCCCAGGATCAGCTGAATATTGCGCTCACCGAGCAGCGCAAGCTGAAGACCCCGTTGGGCAAAATTCTAGTGCAGTTGGGATTTGCCACTGAAGCCACAATCCGCGACACCTTGTCTGAAAGCTTGGGGCAGATCGCGATTGATTTATCAAACACCATTATCGATCACGCTGCGCTGGCGATGGTGCCCAAAGATATTGCGCGACGCTATCAGGTTCTGCCGGTCGATTATGATAAACAAAGTCGCAAATTGTTACTCGCGGTGGCTGATCCGTCCAACGTGGTGGCGCTGGACCAAATACGCGCGCTGATTAAAGACGACGTTCGCATTGAGCAAGTGCTGGCGCGCGAATCCGATATTTCTATCGGTATCGAGCAGCACTATGGCTTTGAATTATCGATTGACGGCATTCTGAATGAAATTGAAACAGGTGAGATTGACTACCAATCTATCACCACTGATTTCGAGGAATACAGCCAGCCGGTTGTTCGCTTGGTTGATGCACTATTAAATGATGCCGTCAAACACAACGCATCCGATATTCACTTTGAGCCGGAACAGGGCTTCCTGCGAATTCGCTATCGCGTCGATGGCGTGCTGCGCCAGATTCGTTCACTGCACAAGAACTATTGGAGCGCGATGGTGGTGCGCCTAAAAGTAATGAGCGGTATGAATATTGCCGAAACGCGTGCACCGCAGGACGGACGGATTTCATTGTCGTTATCGGGCCGTGCAGTAGATTTCCGGGTATCTGCACAGCCAACCACTCACGGTGAAAACATCGTGCTGCGTATTTTGGACCGGCAAAAAGGCATCGTCGCGCTCGAAGATTTAAACTTGCAGGAGGAAGAATTAAAGACGCTGCGGTTGATGATGGCGCGCCCCGAAGGAATCATCCTGGTGACAGGGCCTACGGGTTCCGGCAAAACAACCACGCTTTATTCCATCCTGAATCACATCAATACCGAGGGCGTCAACATCATGACGCTGGAAGACCCGGTTGAATATCCCATGTCGATGATTCGGCAAACATCTGTGAACGAATCAGCCAAGCTCGATTTCGCCTCTGGCATTCGTTCAATGATGCGGCAGGATCCGGACGTGATTCTAGTTGGTGAGATACGCGATCAGGAAACAGCGGAAATGGCATTTCGCGCGGCGATGACGGGCCATCAGGTTTACTCCACGCTGCATACCAATTCCGCCATCGGTGCAATTTCACGACTGCAGGATTTGGGCGTGCTGCCCGACATCATGGCAGGCAACATCATTGGCGTAGTCGCACAGCGCCTTGTGCGCAAGCTTTGTACGCATTGCAAAGATCCTTACCGGCTAACGGATGGTCCTGCTGATGATATGACTCGCAAAATTTTGGGCGTCGAGCCAAGCTGGAATGGTGAAATTTTCCGCGCTGATGGCTGTGAACAGTGCGATAACACAGGCTATCGTGGACGGCTGGCGATTATGGAATTGTTCAAGATGGATCAGGATATTGACGAACTCATCGCGCGGCGCGCGACCGGCCGTGAAATTCGCGAAGCTGCACGAAAAACCGGTTATCGCACCCTGGCCGAAGATGCAATTGCGCGGGTGTTGGCGGGACAAACAGATATTGAAGAAATTTCGCGCATTGTTGACTTAACCGATCGCGTTACTTAAACCCTAACGGCGCTGACCGCGCCAACTGACACACATAGAGCTTATGGCTTCATTTGCATACCGTGCGATTGACGAAGAAGGGCTGATGCAGCGCGGCAGCATCGACGCCATGAATACGGTCGATCTGGAATTGCGACTGAAGCGAATGGGCCTCGAGCTCATCACTTTCGAGTCAATAAAAAAGTCGACGATGCTCGCCGCCAAACGCATCTCCCGCAAGGAGCTGGTGACGTTTTGTTTTCACATGGATCAATTAATGCGTGCGGGTGTGCCGATTATTGATGCCTTAACTGACTTGCGAGATTCAGTTGAGAATCCGGCATTCCGGCAAATCGTGGCAAGCTTGCTTGAGGATATTGAAGGCGGCTTAAAGTTATCTGAAGCAATGGCGAATCACCCAAGCGCGTTTGACAATGTATTTGTCGCGCTTATCAGTACCGGTGAACAAACCGGCCAGCTTCCCGAAGTGTTGTCCAAGCTGACAGAAAATCTGAAATGGCAGGATGAGCTCGCCGCACAGGTAAAAAAAGCGATGACCTACCCAATATTTGCCGGCATTGTGATTATCGGCGTTGTATTTGCTTTGATGATTTTTCTGGTGCCGCAACTTGCTGTGACCATGAAGGCATTGACGCCTAATCCGCCGCCCCAAACTATGGCGCTTATCGCGGTGTCGGCATGGATGCAAAAATACTGGTACATCGTCGTCGGCTTGCCGATTGTAAGCGTGGTTACCCTGGTCGTTCTTGCGAAAACCAATGAAGAGGTGCGTTACCGAATAGATGCACTGGTATTGAAGTTGCCGATCATGGGGCCGCTGACGAATAAAATTATATTGGCGCGTTTTTCGACCTATTTTGCGCTGATGTATCAATCCGGCATCAGTGTGCTGGAATGCATTCGGATATCAGAAAAAATTGTGGGTAATCGCGTTATCGAACAGGGGTTACAGCGCGTGGGTCGAGAAATCAACGATGGCTCCGGCATTACGCAGGCTTTTCAAAACGTGCGTTTGTTTCCGCCATTGGTTATTCGTATGTTGAAGGTAGGTGAAACCTCGGGTGGGTTGGACACGGCCTTGTTGAATGTCAGTTATTTTTATAATCGCGACGTCAAAGAAATGATGGGCCGCTTGCAGGAAATGATTCAGCCTGTATTGACCGTGGTATTGGGCGGCATTCTCATCCTTATTTTGTTGACCATCTTCAGCCCGATGTATGACGTGATTGCAAAAGTAAATACCACTGGCGGACGCTAGACGAGATTATGTCGAAACATTTTTTATATCTCACCAACGATAAGCTCGTCACCCTGCTGTGGAAGTCGGGCACCATCATTAGCCGTGATGTTTTCATTGCCAGCGAGGCTGCATCACCGGATTTTCATGAGTATCTTGCCAAGCATCGGCATGTGCCCACCTATCTTGTAGTTGATTTGATCGAGGAAGATTTCCGGCTCGATACCATGCCGCATTTACGCGGTGGTGATGCTGATGCCGTCATGGAGCGTAAATTGGGGCAGCTATACCGCGCCACCAATTTCCGTCATGCCATCGTTCAGGAGCGTGAGCTCGAAGGTCGCCGTGACGATAAGGTGCTTTATCATGCGGTCACCAACCCGGAGCTGCTGAAGCGTTGGCTTGCCGCGCTGGAAACTGCCGAAGTGCCTCTCGAGGGGGTGTATTCATCACCGGTTTTGTCGTTGCATTTGTTGAATCAGTTAGAGGTGATTCCGGCGCATGCGCTGGTTGTGACCATCGCGCCAGATTTTGGGCTCAGACAAACCTATTTTCAAAACAAGTTAATTAAATTTAGTCGTCTTACGCAAATTATTTTTGATGAAGGGCAATCAGTTGGCAGCCTGATTGCCGCCGAGACAAGCCGCACTTGGCAGTACCTGGATAGCCTGCGTTTTTTTAGCGCAGGCGATACGCTTGAGGTTTGTATTCTCGTGCATGAGCGTGACCGGCCGATGATTGCCGAAGCGATTCGCAGCTACCCACTACTGAATTATCGCTTTCTGGATATTGCCGAAATTGCCCAGAAAATAAAACTCAAGCCGGTGCCCACTTCCTCGCATGCGGAAGAGATCCTGACGCATTTATATGCGCAAAATCGGCTTGAAAATCATTTCGCGGACCCCGCCGCAAGACGTTTTGCGCTGTTTCGTCGCGCGCGCATTGGGCTTTATGCATTCACCGCGGCCGTGCTGGCAATAGGCGTTGCTGGGACAGCGTTTAATCTATACCAGGCCGGGCAAATTTCCAGTGAAATCGATAAGCGTGAAGTGGTCTCGCGCAATTTTCGCAGCGAATATCAAACCATCTCGACAGCACTGCGCGAGCAAAAACTGTCGTCTGACACCGTACGCGACACCAGCATATTTTTTAATAGCCAAGTTCGTCCTCAGCCTGCCGCACCGGGCGGCTTATTGCGTGAAATAAGCGGCGTTATTGCAGATGCCCCCCATGTTCGGTTGCTACAGGTTGTGTGGGCCGCCGGCAACGACGCTAACGCGTTGCCGTATTTCATGCCGATGCCTGCGCAAGCCACGCTAGAGGTAACTTCAGTAGATGCAAAAAATAATACGGGTGCCAATGCAGCATCAGCAAACCAGCCAAATAGCGGTACGGGAATCGCCACTAGTCAGCAAGCTGTTGCGGAAGTGAATCCACCTTTGCCCGGAAATAAATTTCATATTGGCGTAATGGAATTGGCAATAACGCCATTTGATGGCGACTTCCGAAAATTGCTGACGGATATTGAAAATTTCAAAAATCGACTCAATCAAATTCCGGGCATGAAAGCGACAGTGGTCACGTTGCCGCTCAATATTGATTCGTCAGCAACGCTGCGTGCCGGCAGCATTAAATCAGGCGAAGAGTCACGTGATGCCAGATTCGTGATCAAAGTTGTCAGCACGGTGGTGGGGACATGAACATGATCTTTACCAAGGAAGGTTTTCGTGCGTTACGCATTGTGTATCTGGTCACAATTTCAGGCATTGCGGCCTCCATTTTTTTGGTGGGGAGCGCCTATCTTTATTGGCAGGCTGAAAAACGCAACAATGTACAATCGGTGACAGCTCAGCAAGAGGCACGAGTACGCCTTGATTCGGCGCGGCGCGAACGCGACGATCTACGTGATTCCGAACAAACCTACAAAGTGATAACCGCTCGCGGCGTGTTTCAGCCCGAACAGCGGCTGGATTTGGTAGAAGCCTTCGCCGCGCTTAAAACTCGTCATCATCTGGTAGCGCTTGAATATGAGGTTCAGCCGCAGCGGACGCTTAAATTGAGTGGCAACACAACTCTCGTGGCTGTGGATGTATTCGGCAGCCGCATCAAATTCAAGGCGCGCGCTTTTCATGATGGAGATCTGGTGGGTTTTTTGGATGAGTTTCCTCGCATGCAGCGCGGATTTTTTCTGTTAGACCGCTGCGCGATAAAACGCACGGTGGAGTCAGAGTCCGCAGCGAGCCTCAAACGTAGTCTGGCCGCTGACGGCGCGGCAGCCGTAAATAGCACTTCAGTTGCCAATATCAGGGAACAAGCAACAAAAAATCCGACACGGGCAGTAGAGGAAAATACTGGCCCCAACCTGGCCGCGCTGGAAGCAATGTGCTCATTGGAATGGATTACCTTGGTTGATAAGCGCAACCCTGTAGCCAGTTTGCCGCCTGCGCCACCTGAGACGAATCAGAAATAATGGAACCTTGATGACTTATTCTGATCGACCCATTCTTGTTTGTTCTTCGCGGATGCTGGTGGTGAAGTGCCTGGCAGTTTGTGTTGCGGCTGCGTGCTATTGCGGCATAGCCTCAGCAGCAGTGGATCCAAATATCAATATACCGCCGCCGCCGCGCAAGATTGCCGACACTACCGAGCCACTCATCGGTACATTATTTTTTAGCCGCGAGCAACGCGAAAAAATTGACCGAGCCCGTCTGCGAGGCGAGCCGATTGATGAAGAAAGCATTTTGACGCCAGACAGAAAGTCAGTCATCAACGGGTTCGTCAAGCGCAGTGATGGTAAGGCCACAGTTTGGGTAGATGGTGAGCCGTTGAGTAAAGTAACGCTGGTGATTACCGACATGGTGCAGCCAAGCGATGTCGGTGGAGGTAAGAACGCCAGCCGTGTACGTCTTGATAGTGCCGGTGCCGAGCCGCCAAAACGGGTGTACACGCCAAAAAAGAATCGCACTAATACCAGCCGAAAGACTAAATCACGGCTCGCGGGTCAAGTTAAAAATAAATGAAGAAGCCCGCGTACAGTGGAAGGTTCAAGCGGTCCGCACAAGGTTTTGTGCTGCTGCTGATTGTGCTTTCAATGCTGGCAATAGGTGCTGTAGTGTTCCTGAATGGGCTTGGCGGTGCGCTTGTCGGGTCTCGGCGGGGACAAGCGCAGGCGCAGGCTTCAAATGATGTGCTGATTGTTGCTAAGGCTGCTTTGTTAGGTTATGTTGCGCAAAAAATTGATGGGGGTAGTGGATACCGGCTGGGAAATTTACCAACCCCGGATATTCTGAATGCGGCAGGCACGGCAATTTATTATGATGGAATCGGCGATGGCATTTCCACTAATAAATGTCTTTCAACCGGAACCAATGGTCTGCCGGGGGTTTCGCCCGGTACATCATCGCGTTCGAGCACTCAACGTTGTCTTGGAAAATTTCCGTGGCGGGATTTCAATCTTGATGTTGGGAATCCCGATGCCAATGACCCTATCGGGCAGGTGCCGTGGCTCGCTATATCTGCCAACTTGAATTATTGGGATAACTGCCTTGCTACATTGAATTCGGATACGGTCAGTTGGATGGTAAGCAGTGGAACAAGCTGTCCTGCCACCGCCAATACGCTTGCTTATCCCTGGTTAACCGTAGTTGATCAGAATGGCGTTGTACACAATAATGTTGCTGCAGTGCTGATCATGCCGGGTCCGCCAATCCAGACTGGCAGTCGAAGCCAATCTCGCACTGTGGCAAGTCCAGGGTATCCCGCAGATTACCTTGACGATATTTCGCTTCCCTTGGGCTGTGTAACGACGTGCACTCCCTACGACAACGCTGGTTTAACGAACACTTTTGTGCAGATTCCTGCGGGCACTCGCTATCCGTCCTCCGCAGAAAATGCCTCGCTGGCTGGGCAACCTGTTGCGTTCAATGATGTGCTGATTTACATTACTATCGATGAGCTGCTTCTCTACATCGAACGTCGGGTGCTGGCGGAGATGAAGTCATCGATTGTGAATTTTTATAACACTACCGGTATTGGGAAATATCCCTGGGTTGCCCCCTTCAGCTCTCCATCAGGCATCTCGGCATTCAAATCGACGCCGACTAATACGGTTGGCCTTTTTCCATTTACAGTCGTACCTGGAAGTGGTGCTTCAGTACCGGCGGTTTCGTCTGATTTTGATTGGTCAATATCGGGCGCAAGCCTATCCAAAAAATGTGTGAATATTGGTAGCAACAGGTATGTTGATACGCGTGAATTTCTGCTGAGTTTATATAGTACTGGTACAGCTCCCGGCACAAGCCCGACTTGCACTTGGCAAACTAATGGGCCGCTGGCTGTTACATGTGACTACACGACCCTTTCCCCCGCCAGTGTGCCCAGTACTTTTCGCCGATATACAGGTTCAACTTGCTCCACTCTTAACGGTTCAACTTCGACTAGGGTGATCGTTCCAACACAAATAAAAGTGACGATCGACGCAACCTGTAATTCAACGCCTGTTGTTACTTATGCCGCTGCTACAGCCACCGACTTTTCACGTTGGAGCTGGCAATGCTCATCAGTTAAAAGTACCACCGCTTTTAAGGTCGACGTAAACTATTCGCTCTACACAACAGGGGGAGTTCCTGTTTCCGGAACGACTGATTCCGTAACAATTAGTGGTGCCAATAAATCAGTTTCTGCAAATAGGATGCGCTACCAGCCGCTTATGCCTTATTGGTTTTATTCAAATGAATGGTATCTCACGGCGTTTGCAGCAGTCGCGCCTGCTAATGCACCGTCGACTGTGACTCCTTGCGGGAGTGCGTCGAAATTAACTGTCGGCGCCAATACCAATGTTGCTGTTCTCGCCTACTTGGCCGGCAAGAATCTGACGGGTAATGCTAGGCCATCGGGTACGCTCTCTGATTACCTCGAAGGAATAAATCTGACTGGCTCTACAAACTGCGCATTCGAGGATACAAGTAAGTCGGTAACTACAACTTATAACGATCAGATGATTGTGGTGAGTCCATGAAGACTGCACAGCCACGACTAAATCATGGGTTCAGTTTGATTGAAGTGGCAATCGTGCTGGTTATCATCTCCGTGCTGGTATCAATAGTTGCCATCCCATTGTCAACACAGCTCGAACAACGGCGTATCGAAGATACCAACAAGCAACTTGAAACCATCAAGGAAGCGCTTATTGGTTACGCATTGGCCAATGGACGTTTCCCGTGCCCAGCAAGATTGGCTGACAATGGCGTGGAATCAGTAATTCTTGCTTCTGCGGGCACCTGCAATGCGTATATCGGATATGTGCCAGCGGCGACATTGGGGCTAAGTCCTATTGATTCATCGGGGTTCGCCATCGATGCATGGGGCCTGTCTCAAAACAGGGTTCGCTATGCCGTGAAGGACTTAAACATTACGGTGACTACAGCTACATGCCCCACCCTGCAAAACCATGTACTAACTGCGACAAATGGAATCAAGACTATTACGATGGATTGTTTGGCTAGTAAAAACCTTCTTTATGTGTGTAGTTCAAAGCCATCAGCTGCAGCAGGCTCTGCGACTGACTGCACAGGCGCTGCGGGTACGTTGACGCAGTACGCTCCATTCATGCTGTGGTCGTTAGGTAAAAATGCGCCAACGGGGGGCGTTGCCGGGACTGATGAGGCGCATAACGTTGACGCTACTGATAACGTGTTTGTCTCGCACACTCCAACAGATATAAACTCAGCGTCAGGCGAGTTCGACGATCTCGTCAACTGGCCTTCCCTCAACACTATCTTTGCCCGCATGGTGCAAGCCGGCAAGCTGCCCTGAAAGACTGTTTATCTGAGCGATCGAGGCACCTTAAATTTTGGTCCCTCGTTCTGCGTTTTGCTACCGTTTTACTACCTCAAAAGTAACATTACCCAGCTGATTGGCCGCAAGCGTTAGCGCATAACCCTGCTGCTTCGCCAATCGGCTTGCCTGATACAAGCCAATCCCCAGTCCGCCACGTCGTGAGTTTGCCACCGGCGCTTCGAACAAATGCTCGGCGATGCCAGTGGGAATCGGGCTACCGGTATCAATGATGGCGAGCGATGGTGAGGGTTCAGTGGAAAGTTCGATACTGATAAATATACCGGGCTCACGCTCTTTTTTCTTGCGCGCGTTTTCCAGGCAGTTCTCCAGAACAGTATCGAAGAGTGCCCCAGGAATGCTGGCGTCCATATCGCCACGCGCTTTAAATGCGGCACCGCCACCCGCATGACGTGCCGTAATGTCCTGCCACCAGTCATGCGCGGTCATGGTGACGCCAGCTTTACTGACATCAGGGTTTTGCAATTTATCCAGTGTGGTTTGCAGGCGTTTACTGAGCTGCGGCAGCTGCCGCCCGAGCATCGCTTCATAGCTGGATGATTTGCACCGCTCTTTTTCGGGCTGATCAACCTGTTGTTGCGCAACACCTGCAGAGGTTAACGCATATAGCGATTGCAGCAAATTTTTGATGTCGTGCGTTAGCCGTGCGCCGGTCTCATGCACTGCTTGCATATAAGCATTTTGTTTTAGTACTTGTTCGCGGCGCTTACCTTCGTAGAACTCGCCGACGACCTGCGCTAGCAGACGCAGGTGCAAAAATAACGCGGGAGAAAGACGAACCTCGGTAAAAAAAGTAATCTCCAACTGGTGATACCGGAAACTCGCGGAATGGCTGGTCTGTTTGCCAAATCGCCCGTTTTTTTCGGCCTCAGCTTCAGCTGATTTCCATTCGCTGCCGACAATCCATGGTGTTAATGAAACTTCTTCCATCGCATGCGCTAAAAATCGAGCCGAGCTACTTTCCGCTTCCGAGAGCGCCGCAATACGCCGCATCCACAGCTCGAACGGCATGCCCACTGTCATCAGATAGCGCGAAAAATAAGTGCGCAGACCGCCAAAGCCGCCGCCCGGTCCCCACAATACGGAAAGAATAAATAGCGCAACCGCAAACGCCAATACGGTTAGCAGCACCGCCTGAAAATATTTATTATCTGTGACACGCATCGCGGCAATGCTGCCGAGAACCAGCACCACTACCAGCTGAAAGACAAACAGGCTGTAAAAAAAATCGAATACTTGGGTCGCTGCCTCATCCTCTCCGCGGAAGGGTAAAAACACCAATGCGAACAAGGTTAGTGGCAAGATCACGGTGGCGAGCGTTTGCACCCCAGGTGGCAGATTACCGATGTTCAGAAGTGATACCGGCACAGTCCAGGTGAGTAGCATCGCAAATAAATAAAATACCGCGACCAAATAAAATCGACCGCGCCGCGCGGCCTGCAAGGTGAAGACCTTGCCACCCATGATGCCGATCAAAATCGCGACCCACGTCACCAGCATCCAGCCGGCAAGCGAATACAACACAATCGTCGTGATGCCCAGCAATATGACAACCGCGATCACATTAAGCTCACGGTCCGCGCTGATAAAAGGCTGCCACATTAAAAATAGACCGAAGTGGATCAGCAGCCAAACTCGTTCAAAATCACTGCCGGTTGGCGACAACAAGCTGGCATGTAGCGAAAGCAGCATCGCCAGAATGACCCAGCGGCGCGACTTGAGCAAAATGGCGGGCAGCGTTTTTGCCAGACTATGGGTTGAGAAATTAAATACCGAGCGCATAAATAAACAATAGTTTTGTGGATGTAACAGAATGCCAAACCGCAACTAAGACTAACCCGAACGGTAACGAGTGCCAAGGGGAACAGATGGGAGGGCGCTGATTGCCGTTGACAATGAGTTTGCCAATGGCGCCTCAATAAAACAATTGGGCTTTAAGTCATTGGGGATCATGCGGTGTCGAGAGGCCGGACAGGTGTGTGCTAAGTCTCGACAGATGATGCTATTCGAACAGTGTTTCATTGTGCGTTATCTATTTAATATTGTTTATAAACAGGTAGTTAAATTGTTGGCATGGCGGTTGCTATATATCCTTCACCAGAACTCTGCAATTTTATTAAAATACTAATCGTTTCAAGCGCACCTAAAAGGAAAATGATCATGAAAAGTATGAAAAGCCAACAATCGGGTTTTACGCTCGTCGAGATTGCCATCGTATTGGTGATTATCGGCCTGCTGCTCGGCGGCATTTTAAAAGGCCAGGAATTGATTAACAGCGCCAAGGTTAAAAATCTTGCGCAGGATTTCAAAACTGTGCCGCTCTATATTTATGGGTATCAGGATCGCTTTAAGGCGTTGCCGGGCGATGATATAAGGGCTGACACAAACTTGCCAAGCAATACGGTGCCTGCTCC
>JAYVEV010000007.1:0-17426 GCA_043773745.1 Burkholderiales bacterium
GCTTAAGTGATATACGTGCCTAAACAATAAACCCAGTAAACAGGTTTTTCGCCCGACAGATTTCGGAGGCAACATGAGTGCAGCTTACATCTACGGCAAGACAGGCCTCGGTGTGCGGGAAGTCAATGAACGGAAAATTAAGCTTCCGCCGCGCCTCAGAACTATGCTGATCCTAATAGACGGCCACCAACCCGCCTTGATCCTAGAAGAAGAAGCCAAAACCATTGGCGCGCCGACTGATTTTTTTGACCAGTTGCTGGGCATGCGGCTCATTGAAAAGATCAGCAGTGTTAGTGCTCAGGCGTTGCCAACCGCTGAAAATATTGCCAGCCCGCCTGCTGCTGACGAATACACGCGGTTCCGGGGTGCCAAGGATTTCATGAATGTCACGATAGTGGATGCGCTCGGCATTAGAGCGTTTTTCTTTACGCTGAAATTA
Source organism: Burkholderiales bacterium (assembly GCA_043773745.1). Taxonomy (GTDB): domain Bacteria; phylum Pseudomonadota; class Gammaproteobacteria; order Burkholderiales; family Usitatibacteraceae; genus UKL13-2. Next base: position 440 of record JAYVEV010000007.1, read on the forward strand.
GAGCGCGCCGGCAATCTTGCCGACTTAAGCGACTTGGTCGGCGCTTATGGCGAGGCCATCACCAAAGGCAGCGGGGCGGATCAAGCGCGGGTATTCACCGAACGCCTGAAGGCCATGTTGCGTTGATGGGTTGATTTCTGTTGTGGCGTAGCCTGGCTGCTGTCGTGCCCTTCACGCTGGCTGAACATCATCATGCAAATCAAGTAGTATTGAATATCGATCATTTCATTGCTGACTTCAATCAGGATTCCCATGCGTATTTATCTAGCCATCGTTCTATTGTTTACGTCATTGATGGCGGTAGCCGCGCCGCCTCCTTACGATGAGAGCGCTGACGCAAAGGCGGAAATTCAGGCCGCCCTCGTCGAAGCTGGACGCGCCAAGGTGCCCGTGCTGGTAGTGTTCGGCGCTAACTGGTGCGGGGATTGCAAGGTATTAGATTTAGCGTTCAAAGAAGGATCAGCCGCGCCGCTGATTGCCAAGAATTTCAAAGTAGTCAAGGTCAACGTGGGCAGGTTTGACCAAAACGTAGACATTGCTGAATCGTATGGGCTACCGTTGAAAAAAGGCATTCCGGCGGTTGTGGTCTTATCTGGGAAAAATAAAGTTGTTTATTCCACCCGCGCGGGGGAGTTGGCCGATGCCCGAACCATGGGTGACAAAGGAATTTATGAATTCTTTACCAAGGTAGCCGCGACTGAAAAATAAATTTTGTCCCTTGCGTCAAGTCGCGGGTTTGCTGATCATGTTTGAATTTTTCGCCAGATAAAATATAACGATTAAAAATACAGGACGTCAGCGTAAAATTTTCGTCAGATGTTGACCGCGAATAAAACATTACAAGGCTGATTAAGCGTGCCCTTTTTCCCCAAGGCTGATCACAGGCAGCAATTGCGATTGCAGCGCTTAGCAATGGTCATTGCCTCATCGCTATTGACTATTGCCATCACGCTATTGGTGGCGTGGTTTGGTTATATTCCGTATCCCGTCGCCATTCGTTATGCGGCAATGGTCTTTGTCCTGATCATCTTCTTTTATCTTTTTTTTCGTAGCGGATTTAATCTGCGATTCTCCGACGCCAGCTTAATTGCGGCCCAGGTGATAGCCGCCGGCCTTGCTACGTCCTACGTTGTATTCGAGGGTAATACCGCGCGGCCAACCTTCATATTTTTTTATCTTGCCGCGTACATGTTTGGTGTCTTTGTCCTCAAAACGCGCGCGCTTGTTCTGCTGGCACTATTTTATTTAGCTTGTTATGCCGGTGTCGTTTGGCTCTCTGCCATGTTACGCCCCAGCACGACTGATCTGCATCGTGAGATTTTTCGCTTTGTCCTGTTGGGCATGATGCTCGCTTGGCTCATTATGCTAGGCCGATACATCAGGGGCTTGCGAGAAAGTCTCAAAGCTGCAAACGCAGATGTCATGAGACTGCACCGAATGCAGCGCCTTATTTTCGATACCGCCACGGTGGGCATTGCGCATTTGCGCGATCGAAAAATCATCGATTGCAACGTATATTTTTTAACCATGTTCGGCTACGCGCGCGAAGAAGTCATCAACCAGCCTACGCGCATGCTTTATGCAGATGATGAAAGTTGGGAACTAACGGGGAATGAATCCTACCCTGAACTGCGCGAGGGGCATACGGTGCGTCGCGAGATTATTTTGAGAACCAAATCCGGGGTCATAATTACTTGCGATTTTTCCATAGAAAGCCTGTTTCCCAAAGAGCCTGATCGTGGTGTGGTGCTGATGCTAAATGATATTTCAGCCATCAAAGAACAGGATGCCGCGTTGCGCCAGGCATTGTTATTGCAATTGGCTATTTTCAACCACGCGCCGGTCGGGATCATATTTATCCGTAATCGCATTATTGAAGACTGCAATGAATATATGACCACGCTGCTCGGCGAAACCTGTGAAGAAATCGTCGGTAAAACCACTGAGCGCTGGTTTTTATCACATGAGCGCTGGGAGGTTCGGGGCCATGAAATGTATTCTGCCATTGCCAGTGGCCAACCTATTACCTACGAAGAAGAATTTGTGCGTAAAGACGGCACGCGATTTTGGTGTCGCGTGCGTGGCGGCTTAATTGACGCGAGCGATCCCTCCAACGCCACCGCGGTATTTGTGATAGCGGATATTACCGATCGCAAGCGCGCCGAAGCCGCGTTGCGAGAGAGTCGTGAACAATTAGTGCTGGTGATCCGCGCAGCGCAAAGTGGTATCTGGGATTACAACTTGGTCGACAAACAAATTGTTTTTTCACGGCGATTCCTGGAGATTTTGGGTTTCCCGTACACCGCTCAGTCGGTAGAATTAATGCCTATTATCGAACGGGTTCATGATGAAGATCGCGCGCGCATGGTGAGGGTGTTCAGAGAGCATATTCGCCGCCATGTACCCGTCCAGGAAGAGTTCCGCCTGCAATGCGCCAACGGCGAATTCGTCTGGGTGCGGGGGAATGGTCAGGCGATCTGGGATGAAACCGGCCGAGCAATACGCTTCGTTGGTTCGATTACTGAAATATCGGATTCAAAGCGCCAGGAAGAGGAAATCCGCAGGCTCGCGTTTACAGATTCGTTGACAGGGTTGCCTAACCGCCGATTGTTGGAGGACCGTCTGTCGCACGCCTTAACGGCATCTCGGCGTGACGGGCAAATGTTGGTGGTGATGTTGCTTGATTTGGACGGCTTTAAGGCTATAAACGATTCACATGGGCATGAGGCGGGCGATATTGTGCTGAAGGCTGTAGCAGAAAGGTTGCGAATGGCTGTTCGTGCGTCTGATACGGTTGCCCGTATGGGCGGCGACGAGTTTGTAATTCTGATTGAGGATTCCAGAGATATGAATGATGCGCGGGTTTTGGCTGAGAAACTGTTGGCCAGTTTGCAGGAACCCATCATGGCGGGTGATTACCGATTCCAAATAGGCGTCAGCATCGGTATTTCATCGTCTCCAGCCGACTCTGACCAACCAACGCAATTGATTCGCATGGCGGACAAGGCCATGTATAAAGTAAAAGAATCAGGCCGCAACAACTATTGCTTCCATTCGGAGCAAAAATAAATTGATGGTAAAAGAGGGCATAAGCAACTTCAGATTGCCTTGGCGTCATTCGCTGCATCGGGTGGCAGGGTCGCTTTCAGCCAATCGTCGGCAGCATCGTAGTCCTCAAAAGCGTGAATAGTGATGCCTCTGTTGACCCCGCATAGCGCCAGAAATTTGGCATCATTAAATTCCATTACGCCATCAACCAGAACGGCAATCTTTTCATGGGTTTACAAACTCGTTTTGGGCGCAGCCATATAGGCGACTAAATCGTAGATATCAGAAATCGACAAACTGCAATTAATTTCTCTTAGATCGAGCAGTACTTCGGCATGCTCGTTGTGACTTGATGATTCCGCGACGGCTTCCAGATCTGTCTTTGATGCATGTATATCGAGCTGCCCCTCAGCTGTTAAGACGATGTGGGATTGGCGAGGAAAAACTTTGATCTTTGTATTCATGTTGATGCTCGACAAGAAATACCCAAAGAGTAATTGGCTACGACTATAAAAATATTTTATGAAAGGCATGCTGCGCTGTCCGTGCGGGAACATACGGATAGATAAATATTTGACTTAGTGTGAAAATTCCCGGCCAATGTAGGTCAATTGGTATTCTCCTGCCGCATTCCGTGCTGCGTGATCCAGCTTTACGCGGCGCTTCAGTCAGTAGACAATGATTTAATAATAATGACGGCGTATACCCAAAAAATTGTTATCACGGCATTATCCAATTCAAAATTTATCAGCCAGTTCAGGGAGATTACATGTCAAGAATTATTCTGCTGTGCGCATTTCTCGCGCTCTCGCCGATGGCATCAGCCAAGCATTTCCGCTGGTCATCGCAGGGGGACGCCGCCACCATGGATCCGCACAGCCACAATGAAACCTTCAACAACAAGATGAACAACATGGTCTATGAGTATCTGGCGGACCGTGACAAGGAGGTTTATGAAAAGTACGTGCCGCGCCTTGCCGTTTCATGGAGTAATCCATCGCCCCTGAAATGGGTATTCAAACTGCGCCAGGGGGTGAAATTCCATGATGGCACGCCATTGACGGCCGATGATGTGGTGTTTTCATTTAACCGTGCCCGCGAGTCCGGGGTCACATTCAAGCTGTATGCAACGCAATCGGGCGTTCCGCGCAAAATCGATGATTACACGGTCGAATTCACCACCGCTATTCCCAATCCGGTAATGCTTGATACGGTGACTAACATCATGATTATGAGTAAAACGTGGTGCGAGAAAAACCGTGTCATCAAGCCGCAAGATTACGCCAAGAATGAGGAAACCTACGCGGTGCGCAATGCCATGGGAACCGGCCCGTTCCGGCTTACTCTGTGGGAGCCGGGCGTGAAAATACTGCACAGGAAAAGCCCCGATTGGTGGGGCGCGAAAGACGCTCTGTTTGATGGCAATGTTGACACCGTGGACTATCGGCCTATCGCCAATCCCGCCACGCGCATGGCGGCGCTCAAGACCGGTGAAATTGATTTTGTGCTCGATCCCCCGGTGCAGGATGTGCCACGGTTACGTGGCGATAAAGACATAAAAATATGGGAAGGCAACGAAAACCGCGTCATTTTTATTGGCTTCGATCAAGCGCGCAATGAGTTGCTTTACGCCGATGTGAAGGGCAAGAATCCTTTCAAGGACAAGCGGGTGCGGATGGCGCTTTACCACGCCATCGACATTGAAGCGATCAAGACCAAAGTAATGCGCGGATTAGCGACCCCAACCGGTATCGCGCTTCCCGCGGGCACTGGCGCAGGGGTGCCAGAAGCGCTGGAAAAAAGATTGGCATTTGATCCCGCGAAAGCGAAAAAGCTGCTAGCAGATGCCGGCTATCCCAATGGCTTTGGCTTTACCCTGACTTGCCCCAATGACCGCTATATCAATGACGAGAAAATTTGTGTGGCCTTGGCAGCAATGTGGGCCCGAATCGGCGTCAACACCAAGGTGGAATCAATGCCCAAATCACAATTCTTTGCCAAAGCGTTGCGGCGTGAGGTTAGCGCTTATATGCTGGGCTGGGGCGGAGGTTCGGCGGATGCGATATTTATTCTCAAACCGGTAATGCACAGCCGCAATGCATCTGGAGCGGGCGATGCCAACTATGGTGACGCCAAAAATGACGAGCTGGATGCGCTGATCGATAAAGCCGAAGGTGAAGTCAATGTGGCCGAGCGGCAGGATTTGATCAATCGCGCAACCAAACTCATTCAGGATGAGGCGTACGTGATCCCGCTGCACCGGCAGGTAGTGCCGTGGGCATCACGCAAGAATATTTTTGTCGTACATCGACCTAACAATGTACTCGAGATGATGTGGGTCAAAGTTAATTAGTGTTTGACATTGAATCTCGACGGCTGCTCAATAACGGGCAATATTTTTTAGCGGTCGCATTAATGCGTTAGAAAGTTTGCAGTCATGCGGTCAAGCATCGCTTTTCGCAACCAGCCTGATGACGCGCAACCGGCGATCGCGTTCTGGAGGATGTATCGAGGCCGACTGATTGCGAGAGCCGAGTCAGGCAGCTATAGTACAATTTTGCGGCGGACAGTTTCAAAATGAAGAATTTCTGGACGACCGGGGCTGCGCTCAGTACAGTGATGTTGGCTCATAACTTGATGAGCCCATTGCGTCGGATGTTACTCAAGACCAGCGCGCTCAAACATTCATCGAGCACTGTTCAGAAAATGCTGCTTTTCTTGCCGTGAATACTTTTTAATGGAAAATCTCGGCACAATGAGCGAGCACATAGGCGTACCCCAAACGGCTCTGGTAGTAGAGGACGACGAGCTGATTGCCTATTTGCTGCAGTTCATCCTTGAGCGTGAAGGTTATAAAGTGCACCTCGCGGCAGATGGGAAACTTGCCCGCGAGTTTATCGACACCGCACTCCCACCCGCCATCGTCACATTGGACGTGATGCTCCCGCACATGAGCGGTGTCGAATTGTTGGCCTTGATTCGCGCTAAGGATGACTGGAAGGCGGTGCCGGTATTGATGCTGACCGCCAAGGCGCAGGAGAAAGACATTGTGCACGCGCTGGAAAATGGCGCGAGCGACTACATCGTCAAGCCGTTCAAGCCTGATGAGTTGCGCGTCCGCGTTCGCCGACTTGTAAAGGGAAATTGATGATGGGGCATTGGAACTTGAACGTCTTCGCCGCTGTGTTCGCGGCCCTGCTGGCCGGGCAAGCCTGGAGCGCGGAAGAATTGAAATATCCGCGCACCGAGATAGAGTTGGACGTCGGTCGCGAAACTCTCACCAACAATGGCTTGAACTGGAATCTCACGCAGCTCGAGTTAAGCCGTCAGGTCGCTGACCGCTACACGATCTACGGTAATTTGCGAGAGATAAATCGGTTCGGCCTCAAAGACACCGATGGCACGGCGGGCTTTTACTATCCGCTGACTGCGACATGGACATCCGTCCTGGAGGCGGGTGTGAGTCCGTCCCATCACATCTCGCCGAGATATTCACTTTTCGGTCAACTGCACAATACCCTCGGAAATGGCTGGGGAGTCGAGGCGGCTGTGCGGCATAGCGAGTACGAACGTTCGGCGGTCGACATCTTTTCGGCCACAGCGGAGCGGTATTGGGGCAATTGGCGTGGGGCATACACGCTTTACGCCGGCCGGCCCCAAGGTGCCGCGTCGGGCGCGGCGCATCGTCTGCAATTAACTTATTATTACAACGAGCGTAATTCCATCGGCGTCAGCTACACGACCGGTCGCGAGGTTGAGAATATAGGTCCGCCAAACGGAGTGAGGGCAACCGACGTGAAAGACTTGACGATCAATGGCCGGTATTGGTTTTCGAACGCCTGGGGGCTCAGCTATGAGTTCGTGTCGCACGAGCAGGGAACGCTCTACCGTCGGCAAGGCCTGCGCCTAGGTGTTCGACATTCCTTCTGAAACGGTGCTGCGTCTCGCCGCCTGGGCGGGACTGGCGGCGGCGGCATGCGTGGGTGTGATGCTGGCCGCGGTGGTGGTGCTGCGGATACAGCTGCTACTTCGCGGCTCGCGAGAGCGGCGCCTGGCAGCGCGCTGGCGGCCAGTGCTGGCGCAATGCGTTGATGGCGTTCCGGCCGACATTCCCCGCATCGCGCGTAACGATCACTACTTCGTGCTACGCCTCTGGAACTACCATCACGCCCTCATGCGCGGGCAGGCAAGCGAACATCTCAATGCGTTATTGCGCCGTACTGGCCTTGTCGATGCGGCGTTGCGTGTGCTCAAAAGCGGCAACATGCAACATCGACTACTTGCGATCATGACGCTTGGTAATTTGCGCGAAGAACATCTTTTGCACACTTTCCGACAACTCGCCGACGATAGTTCGCCGTTTATTTCTCTCGCTGCGGCGCAGGCATTGCTGCAGGCTGACCCCGTGGCGTCGCTGCCATGGCTGCTGATCCGCATAGGACGGCGTGAGGATTGGCCGCTCACCCGAGTCTCAATCATGCTTCGCGAGTTAGGGCCGGATATGGTCAGCGGCCCGCTCGCTGACGCACTGCAAGCCGCGGCAGCAGCACGGGACGCCGCAGTGCAAGTGCCCCGGATGATCAAGCTCCTCGAACTCGCCCATCCGGCAGTGGCGGCGCCTGCCGTCCGCAGCGCGATCGCGCTGGCGGGCGATAACATCGACGTGCTCGCCTCGTGTGTGCGTGCGCTTGCCGATCCCCGGGATCGCGAGTTGGCGTGCTCTTATGCCCACCATCCCGCTTGGCAGGTGCGCGTGACGGCCGTCATTGCGTTGCGCCGCTTCGCTTTGCCCGAAGATCTCAAGCTGCTGGTCGACATGCTTTCCGATCCGCACTGGTGGGTGCGCCACAGCGCCGCTGAGACATTGCTCGCGTTGCCTTTCGTCACGATCGCGGACCTGAGAAAGATCCAGCGTATTCTCCCGGACCGATACGCCGTCGACACACTGCGCGAGGTGATCGCCGAGCAGGCCGCGTGATGTCGTTGATTGGCCTCATCGATGGGCTGCAAATTTTCTTTCTGCTGTATTTTATCGGCATCAACATGGGATACCTTGCCTTGAATGCGATGGCGTTCCCGAGCCTCAAACGCTACCTCGATGCGCATAGCCTGGATGACATGCCGCGCAGCCAGTCCGGACTCGAGCCGCCGGTTTCAATTATCGTACCCGCGTATAACGAGGAGGCGACGATTGCCGCTTCGCTGCGCTCGATCATGCAGTTGGAATATCTGGAGTACGAAGTGATCGTGGTCAACGATGGCTCGAAAGACGGGACGCTGGCCGTGCTCAAGCGTGAGTTCGCGCTCGAACGTTTCCCCGCGGCCTATTGGCGGCGCATCGACTCGAAACGGGTGCGCGCAATTTACCGTTCGCCTGCGTATCCCAACCTCCGCGTGATCGATAAAGAAAATGGCGGTAAGGCTGATGCACTCAATGCCGGCATCAACGCCGTTCGTTATCCGCTCTTTTGCGGCGTGGATGCCGATTCCATCCTCCAGCGCGACAGCTTGCGGCGCGTGGTCGAGCCTTTTCTTGAGGACCCGCTTACGATCGCGACAGGCGGCACCGTGCGGGTAGCCAATGGGTGTGTCGTCAATAACGGTTTCTTGGAACGGGTCGGCTTGCCAACCAACCTGCTTGCGCTACTGCAGATCGTCGAGTATTTGCGTGCCTTTCTATTCGGGCGCCTTGGTTGGACGCCGATGAATGCGGTGCTCATTATCTCGGGGGCATTCGGCGTGTTCCGCAAGGAAAGCGTCATCGCCGTCGGGGGCTACCGTCACGATACCGTCGGCGAAGACATGGAGTTGGTCGTACGCTTGCATCGCTGGCACCGGACCGCAGGCATTCCTTACCGAATTCACTTTGTGCCAGACCCCATCTGCTGGACTGAGGCACCAGAGTCCCTTGGCGTACTGAAAAACCAGCGTGTCCGCTGGCAGCGGGGTTTATGCGAGAGTCTGGTAATGAATGCCAAGCTGCTGTGCCATCCGCGCGGTGGTGCCGCGGGCTGGGTGGCCTATCCATTTATGATGTTATTCGAGGGCCTCGGGCCGCTCATTGAAGTGGCCGGGTATGTCTTCATGATCTGTGGTTTTTTTCTGGGCGTCGTTTCGGCGCAAGCTTTCGTCGTCTTCCTATTTGTTGCCATCGCATTCGGCATGGCGTTGACAACGAGCGCGCTGTTGCTGGAAGAGCTTTCGTTTCACATCTATACTCGGCCGCGCCAGTTGCTAACGCTGATGGCGGTCGTCATACTTGAGAACTTTGGTTATCGGCAGCTAAATTCAGTCTGGCGCTTATGGGGACTGTTGCGCTGGGCCAGCGGCAAAAAGGGTGATTGGGGAACGATGACGCGCACAGCAAATTGGCAGCAAGGCAACTCGCAATGAAGGCGCGCGCGTTTCGGCCTCTTTTCAATCGCCACGCGGATCGTCTGGCAATCCTGGTGATGTCTCTGCTCGCGCTCGGTATCACGCTGGGGATCACGCTTACGGCGTGGCAGTTTGCCAACAGCGCAATCGAGCTTGAGACGCGCCGACACTTTGAGTTCCGAGTAATTCAGATACATGAAGCGATCCGGGCGCGCATGCTCGACTGTAGACAGCTACTGCGCGGCAGTACAGGACTGTTCGCGGCGTCCACCAGCGTGAGTCGTGTCGAGTGGCGTGCCTACGTTGCCAACCTGCGCTTGGAAAACGGTTGTCCAGGTATACAAGGGTTGGGTTATATAGAGCACGTGCCGGATAGCCACCGGCAGGCGCATACCGCCCGTGTGCGCGCCGAGGGTTATCCGGGCTACACCTTGCGGCCGGAAGGCGACCGTGCCGAGTACGCACCGGTCGTCTACATGGAGCCTGCCAATGAGCGGAACCTCGAGTCGTTGGGTCTGGATATGGCCTTTGACCCCACATTGCGCATGGCGCTGGCGCGGGCGCGGGATACGGGGGCGGCAACACTCACCCCCAAGCTGCGGTTGGATCAGCGAATCGATACCGACAGGCAGACCGAGTTCGCTATGTTCCTGCCGGTCTACCGTAATGGTGTGGCGCTCGACAACGTCTTACGACGTCAGTTCGCCACACAGGGCTATGTTTACGCCTTGTTCCGTGCGAACAACCTTATGCGTGGCATCCTTGGCGCCACCGGTGACGTGCGTGTGCAGGTCTTTGATGGTACCGACACGACTGACGCCCACCTGCTCTACAACAACTCACCCGACGTTCGCCAGACCGCGTCGGCAGCGGGTTCCGTGTACGCTTCCGAGTGGCACACTCCCGTCATCGACCGCCAGTGGACTGTGCGTGCGTCCTCGCTGCCCGCTTTCGAGACCGCTGTTGACCGCAGCCGCGCGAACTTTACACTCGGCATCGGCCTCGTTATCAGCTTCATGCTCACCGCTTTCGTGGGTGGGTTGTTGACGCTACAGGCACGCGCCAGACGCACCGCGAAACATATGACCACCGAGCTGCGGGAAAGCCAGGAAGTGTTGGGCCTCGCGCTGGATGGATCAAACCTTGCGCTGTTCGACTGTAACCCACAGACTGGCGTCGTGCGTATGTCTGACCGTTGGAACGCGCTGCTCGGCTATCCCGCTGAAGCCTTGCAGACTGCTGTGCACGAGCTGGAGGCGGTGGTACACCCCGATGATCTGCCGCACCTGAGAGCGATGCTCAGCGACGTACTGGAAGGCAAAACTGTCTTCTATGACATTGAGCACCGCGTGCGGCACCGCGAGGGCTACTGGATATGGATAAGGAGCCGGGCGCGCGTCGTGGAGCGCGACGGTCAGGGCCGCGCAGTGCGCCTCACCGGCACCAACTCAGATATCACGGAACAGAAGCAGATGCAGCGCATGAAAGACGAGTTTATTGCGACCGTCAACCACGAGTTGCGCACCCCTCTCACTGCGCTCATCGGATCGCTGGCGCTTTTGAAAGAGGAAAGTGGGCCACTTTCCCCGACGGCGACAACGTTCCTCGAGATGGCCGACAAAAATGCGGACCGGCTGGCTTCGCTGGTGAACGATATCCTGGAGATCGAAAAAATTGAAGCGGGCATGGTGGAGCTAAAGTTGGAGCACATGGAACTTGGCCCTTTCATCGAGCAGGCATTGGCGATGAATGCGGGCTACGCCGAGCAGCACGGGACCTGTTACCGGCTCTCTTCACCGCTACCAACTGTGAAAGTCATGGCGGATCACGACCGATTGCTGCAGGTGCTTACAAATCTGCTCTCCAATGCTGCTAAGTACTCTCCATCGGGTGAGGTCGTATCTGTACGCGCTGAACTCCTAGATAACCGGGTAAAAATTTTCGTGACGGACTGCGGCCCCGGCGTTCCCGACGAGTTCCGCTCGCGCATTTTTGGCAAGTTCGCGCAGGCTGATACGTCCGACACGACAAAAAAGGGAGGTACGGGACTTGGGCTCGCCATATCCAAAGCGCTGGTAGAGGCGATGAACGGCCAAATCGGCTACCAGTCGGTGGCGGGTAAAGGCGCGACGTTCTATATCGTGTTGCCCGTCGCTTAGTACGATTAAAGGATTAAAGATTAAAAGGGTCATGCAGTGAACGCTTGGAGCTGGACCATGGTTGATAAGGAATTTGACATCATGGGTTCACTCCAACTTAACATGACCTTTAGCGGCGATTTTTTTCACCAATTTAACGAAGGTCGGATCTGCCACTCCAATGGTGCTGGACTTGCCTGCAATACGGCCTTCGGCATCAAGCAGGATTAATACGCTGGTGTGATTAAAATCGCCGCTCGGCAGTGCACGATACTGAATGGCAAGCGCTGCGGCTAGCTTGCGTACATGGCGCTCATCGGTACGGGCGAGGGTCCATTGCGCCGAGTCGAGATGCCGCTCATTGATGACCTCTTTCAGTGCAGCCACATCATCGCGGGCCGGGTCAAAAGTCACCATCAATACCGGCATATTTCTGCGCTCTGCAGGCGTAAGACTCTCTTCGGTTTTTTTCAGCGCATCCACAATGCGTGGGCAGACGAATTGGCATCCCGTATAAAACATACTGATTAGCAGTGGCTGCCCGCGCCGATCAATCAGATTTGACGATTTCCCCTCTTGATTGATCAGCGGAACCGCAAGCTGATAGATCGAATTAGGCGGGATTGGTTTATCGACTGCCCAAGTTGATGGGATGAAAGATAGCAAACAAGCGAGCAGCAATATCGAGCGGCGGCTGGCATTCATGGTTGATCCTTGGTGGTTGATGTAGTGGCAGTACTCGGGCTGGTACGCGCACAACGGAATCCCAAATTATTAGTCGTATCCGCAGCGTTCAGCGAAGAGAGCAGGGCGATGCGCATCAGCACCGCGTAGTTATCGCGGTCCTTGAGGCTGATGGCCCCTGCTCCGCAAAATTGCAGCTTATCTGGGTCGCCCTGATTGCGGCTATCCGCGCTGACGAGCAGCGCGTTAAAGTCGTCGACCCATTCCCAAATCAAGCCGTGCATATCCCGTACACCATACGCATTAGCTGCACCACCTACCGCAGCTAATGGCGCACTTGAAGAGCGTGCATACCATGACAAAATACGTGCGCGCCATGCGGGGTCGCTTCTGGCATCGGTCTTGGTTTCATCGGCAGCAGCGACATATTCCCATTCAATCCAGGTAGGAAGTCTGGCGCCTTCACTTTCGCAGAATGCTTGGGCGGCAAACCAGCTCACACTTGTTACCGGTTGTCGCGCACGGCTTGCTTCGCCGGGCAGTGTTGGACTGCGCCAGCCATTGAGGTAGCTTGCGTCGGCAAAGATGGTCGGTGCGCGTCCCCGCTGCCATTCGCGGTGCGCTTTAACGTAGCTAAGAAATTCGTCGTTGGTAACAGGTGTTGCCCGTATTGCAAATGCGCCGACAGTCGTTGCTCCCGGCGAGGCATCATTGGCCAACACGCTGGTAATAGCGCCTGCCGGAATGGCGATATATTCAGCGGCCGTTGCGCCGATAGAGGCCGTCGCAATGATGAGAATCGAAAATGCTGTGAAAATATTAACAAGGCACTTTCCGCTGCGCAAAAGAGGAGCCAAAGGGGACTTGGAGTATTGATTAGGCCATGCTGGCGGCATATGTTTGCTATTTCTCAAAATTCAACAAGTCCCTGATGCGATGTCTAGTGCGTCGCGGCTGGTACAGGTGCAGGTTTGGCGCGCATTTTTTTCACCTCATCAGCCGAGATTTTTCCACCCGGATTTCCCCAACTATTCAATACATAGGTCAGGATATTGGCGACCTCGTCATCATTAAGCTGATTCATGGGCGGCATCACCGAGTCGTATTCTTTGCCATTAACCGTAAGCTTGCCGGACAGACCATGTAGCACGGTGCCTATCAGCCGCTTGGGGTCCGCTGCGATGAAGTCAGACTTCGCCAGCGGCGGAAAGACGCTTGGCAGACCTTCGCCGTTAGCCTGATGACATACCGAGCAGGTGCCGTTAAATAGTGCCTTGCCCGCATTGCTCTGTTCTTGCAGCGTTAAGGTACCGCCTGCTGCCGCCGCTGCGGCCACCGTCACCGCGGCAAGATTGGGAGCCGCCCGATCACCCAAATAAACTGAATCGAGTTCTTTACCCGAGTAAATCGCTTTATTCTCGGGCCCGTTAACTTTCATGATCGCCAGCGCACCTTTATTGAAAGCGCGGAAAATCGAGTGATCCACCAATACATAGCTGCCGGGCACTTCGGTATGAAATTCCACCACGGCAGCACCACCTGCCGGGATCAGCGTTGTTTGCACATTGTGTTGTACGTTAGTGCCGCCTTCATAACGAACGTTGTCGAATATTTCGCCAATCACATGAAAGCTTGATACAAGATTGGGCCCGCCGTTACCGACAAACATGCGCACGGTTTCGTTGGTCTTTACATTCAGCGCTTTGTCGCCGGTGAGAGAACCCTCTGCGCCGTTAAACAGGACATAAGTGGCACGCTCATCAATCGCTTTTTCCATATCGAATGGCTGAAGGCCTTTTTCGCGGTACTTGCCTTTGGTGTAGAAGTCCCCCTGCATCACGTAGAACTCGTGATCCACCTTGGGCAGTCCACCGGGTGGCTCAACCAAAATCAAACCATACATGCCATTTGCCACATGCATGCCGACTGGTGCGGTGGCGCAGTGGTAAACATAAATGCCTTCGTTTAAGGCTTTGAAGGTGAATTGTGATTGGTGGCCTGGCGCCGTGAAGCTTGACGCGGCACCGCCGCCCGGGCCGGTAACGCCGTGCAAATCGATGTTGTGTGGCATTTTGCTGGTCGGATGATTCTTGAGATGGAATTCAACCGTGTCGCCTTGTCGCACGCGGATGAAACTGCCTGGCACCGTGCCGCCGAATGTCCAGAAGGTATAACTTACGCCTTCCGAGATTGCCATGTCTTTCTCGACAACCTCCAGCTCAACAATGACTTTCGCCGGATAGTTACGTCCTGTTGGCGGCGGAACTTGCGGCGGGCTGGTGAGGATTGCGCGAATCGGTTTGCCTTGCGGGGGACCAAAATCACCTGCGGCTTTGCCTTTAATAGAAGTCACTTTTTTTGCAGCGGGCTCTGCCGCAACCGCGCCGCCTGCCGTGGTGATGTAGGCCATGGCCGCAATCATCGAAATGGCAGTCAGTGCAAATTTCAGCGGCTCCATAATATTGAGTTTTGTCTTTGGCTCCACAAGTTTCCCCTTTTGAATTTACTTAGCCACCAACATAGATGGATACGCGTTGCGGAGTTTGCGCAATATCAATCATTCGTCATTAATATTACAAAGCTAGCTATTTAGGCTTCGTTTAATCCTGATGCCGAACTTTCACGCACCCTCATGCATTTTCATTAATGCAACGACGATAATGTTTGCGGAATATCAAGTGCTAATAAATCATTTTTGGTACGCTTCATTCCCGGCTAAAGAATGTCGCTGTCGAATATGAGGATGCATGAGCAATCAATCCGGCGCCACGAATGGCAGTTTTCCTTCTTCAGAAACTGAAGATCCACTGGTTACATTTGCTCTTTGCCATAAGCACACTCGCGAGCAGTGCGCAGCGCTTGAGAAACTGGCGGATCAGCTGGCCTGTGGCGACATTGGAAACGCAATTTGCCAGACAGTAGCCGACGCGGCGGCTACGACCTTAAATTTTTTTGATGTTGAAGCACGCCTGCATCATGACGATGAAGAAAAAATATTTTTCCCCATGCTGCTCGCGCTTAATATTCACATTGCTGAAAAAGCCGCGCTACGCAAACTTATCGAAGTCTTGTCTGATGATCACCGCGTGCTCGGTAAAGTATGGGGTCAGTTGCGCAGTACGCTGTTAACTATCGCGGAGGGCAGGCCAATACTGGCAAAAATTAATGTCGCTCTTATCACCACCTTCGTCACTCTGCACCAACACCACATGAATAGCGAAGATACCGGCATCATGCCGTTCGCGCGGCGGCATTTAGATAAAGCGGCTCTTGATGACCTTCAGCGGGCGATTGCAGTGCGTCGCCGGGATCGATAAGCGTTTTTTGAGGTGTATTCTTTTTTTTCGGCAAAGTGTCCTGAACTGGGTCTGATTTAGTGGACGGATAAGCCACTTTCATTATGCCACCATGGGTGTTTCGTAGAACTGCTTTTCAAATTCGATTGGCGAATAATAATTCAATCGTGCATGGCGGCGGATGCGGTTATAGAAGACTTCAATGTATTCAAATATTTCCTGCCTAGCCTGCTCGCGGGTTTCGTAGCGAGCGTGGTGTGTGAGTTCCATCTTCAATGTCCCGAAGAAAGATTCCATCGGCGCATTGTCGTAGCAGTTGCCCTTGCGGCTCATGGATGCACGCATGCCATATCCAACCAGAGTATCTCGGTAAGTATGACTGCAATACTGGCTGCCCCGGTCGCTGTGATAAATTAGGCCTGCTGCCGGCTTCTTTTTCCAGTAGGCCATGCGCCATGCCGTCAGTGTGAGTTCCTTGGTCATCCGGCTGTCCATCGCCCAGCCGACCAACTCACAGGTGTAGAGGTCTTTCACTCCGGCCAGATAAAGCCAGCCCTCATCAGTGGGAATAAAGGTGATGTCAGCCACCCAGACCTGGTTGGGTGCCGCGACCTGATCGAAGCGCTGATCCAACAAATTGGCCGCGACTGGCAATGCATGCGCCGAGTTGGTGGTCGCTTTCCACTTGCGGGCGCGCTGACAGATGATGCCGTGCTGCCGACGCAGCCGCTTGATGCGATTGAGACCGGCGACAACACCTTGCGCTTTCAACTCCTTGGTAATCTTGAGCGGCCCATAATTACCACGACCTTTCTCATGCGCGACTTGAATTGCTGCCAAGAGGGTTGCATCAGCGAGACGTCGCGCGGTGGGCGGCTGCGTTTGCCGCCTCGACCAGTTCATGTAGACACTCCGGGAGATACCCATCAAAGCGCATAGTTGCGGCACACTGCACCGGGGTCGCTGTTTCTCGATCCAAGCGTACTTCACCGCGACTCCTTCGCGAAGAACGCCGCCGCTTTTTTTAACAGGTCGCGTTCCATTCGGGCAATCGCCAATTCTCGTTCTAGTTCGCGAATACGTTGCTGCTCAATGGTGAGCTTTGACGAGCCGCTGGGCTTGAGTGTGCCTTCGTTGGACTGCCGTATCCACAGATATAGCGACTTAGTGTCAACATCAAGTTGGCGCGCAGCCGTCGGCACGCCGACTGCACTGGACAGCTTAACTGCCTCGGATTTGTATTCAGCCGTAAACACGCGGCGTGGGATTTGTTTCATATCGGATTCCTTTCGGTTGATAAATTACCATCAACTTATCCGTCCGAAAAACCAGACCCCGTTCACCGAGCAGGGCTATGAGTTCTCGGCACTACCTGAGTTGCTGCCGGGTCGTCTTTACGCCTGTGACCCCGGAAAGCCGTATCAAAAGGGGGCGGTAGAGCACATG
>JAYVEV010000008.1:0-15725 GCA_043773745.1 Burkholderiales bacterium
GCGTCGTCCGGCAATCCGGCTAGCTCGGCTTCATCAGTCACTATATAAGCAAAGGCATTGGTCGCGTCCAGCACATTGTCGTTAAAGGTGGACATGAGAGTTGATAGTTCTTCCTGCAACGCTTGGTAGTGCACTTTTTTGTCATCGCTGAGCTCGGCACCCCCCAGACGGAAATCACGCAATTCATTGGTCAGCGCCTGTCGCTGTGCGGGTGTCAGCTTGACTGAACCGTCTTTGGCTTGTGCGTCAATTTTTTTATACTGGTTGTAGAGCGCCAGATTTTGTGAAACACCGGTCCAGTATTGGGTCACGGCGGGCAGCATGCCGTTATAAGTCTCGCGTAACTCAGGTGAATTGACGACCCCGTTCAAATGCCCCACAACACCCCATGCCCGGGATAAGCGCTCGTGTGCATCGTCGAGAGGCGCGGCGAAATTTTGCCAAGTAGGGTTCGCGGTAGCAGCGATTAAGCGCACGGTGGTGGCATCGGCCTCGGCAATCAGTGTTTCGATAGCGGGCTGCACATGCTCGGGTCGTATCGTTGCAAAGCGCGGCAGGCCGGCAAAGTCTAACAAGGGATTAAGTGGGCTCATGGGGCATTCGCAATCAAAATGGTGATATCTGTCTGGGGAAATCTGGATAGTGCGGATGGAGATTAGGCAGTAACAACGGGAGCGAGTTCCGCCACCGCAGGATAGGATTGCAGCGCCTGAATTTTAGCTGGGGAATACCAGCTGTCCGTTGACCAGTGTATGGGTTACCTTGCCTTGTAATTCGCGGCCAAGATACGGTGTATTTTTGCCCTGGCTCATCAGTGTTTGTGCCGTGATCACCCAGAACGACTGGGGATTGAAAATGCACACATCCGCAACATCGCCCACTGTAAACTGCCCGGCCTTTAAATCAACTACTCGTGCCGCATCAGAAGTGATTTTTTTGAGTGCCTGCGGCAGCGGCACCTGCATGTTATCGGCCCATTTGAGCGTCAGCGACAGCAGTGTTTCCAGCGCGGTTGCACCGGCCTCAGCTTCACCAAAAGGCACGTGCTTGGCATCATCATCATGGGGCGTATGGTCAGAGCAAATCGCATCAATGGTGTTGTCAACGACGCCGCGGCTAAGTGCGTCACGATCAGCAGGGCTGCGCAACGGCGGTGTGAAGCGATATTGCGAATCAAAGTAGCCGATGTCGCGATCCGTGAGCAGCAGGTGGTGAATGCCCACATCACAGGTCATCGCCAGACCTTCAGCCTTGGCGCGCCGCACCAGCTCAACCCCAGCAGCGCTGGAAAGCCTCGCCAGGTGAACTTTCGCACCGGTCTCACGCATCAGTGTGGTGATGGTGGCAATGGCCACTGTTTCGGCACTAACCGGAATGCCCGCCAAGCCAAGGCGCGTAGATACTTCGCCATCGTGCGCAATACCATCAGCGGCCAGATAAGCTTCCTGAGGACGCAACCAAACCGTATAACCAAACGTCGCCGCATACTGCAGTGCGCGATAAAGCACCATCGTGTCGCGAATCGGCTGATCGGCCTGAAAAAACCCAACACAGCCCGCCTCCGACAGCTCGGTCATTTCAGCGAGTTTTTCACCTTTCAGACCAAGCGTCAGTGCGCCCAGCGGATAGACGCGCGCCAGATTCGCCATGGTCGCGCGGCGTTTTAACATTTCCACTAAACCGGGTTCATCTAGGACCGGATCGGTGTCGGGTGGACAAATTAGCGAGGTCACACCACCGGCCACCGCTGCCCGCATTTCGCTTTCCAGCGTGGCACGATATTCAAAGCCAGGCTCGCGCAGGCGGGCACACAAATCAACTAAGCCGGGGCACACAATCTTGCCGGCAGCATCGATCACTTTATCGGCAGTGAAACCTTGCGGAAGGCTGGTACTGCTGGCGATCAGGCCATCAACAATATACAAGGAGGCATTCTCGTTACGGTTAATGGCAGGGTCAATCAGGCGGCCATTTTTGATTTCAATTTTCATTTTTTCGCTTTTATTGTCGCTTTTGATGGTTGTTTTAGTTACCCGTAACCATGGCCATTACCGCCATGCGGACGGCAATCCCGAAGGTAACCTGCGGCAAAATCACACTTTGCCTGCCGTCGGCAATCCCAGATTCAATCTCCACCCCGCGATTCATCGGGCCGGGATGCATCACAATCGCATCCGGCTTGGCGCGTGAAAGTTTTGCAGCATTCAAACCGTAGTTTTTAAAAAACTCATGCGCGCTCGGCAGCAGTGGGCCAGACATCCGCTCGTTTTGCAGGCGCAGCATGATCACCACATCAACCCCCTCCAGCCCACGATACATATCGTGGTGCACCGACACGCCCATGCGCGCAACCTCGGTTGGAATCAGTGTAGCGGGGCCGATGACGCGCACATCCGGACAGCCAAGCGTGGTCAACGCGTGAATGCCTGAACGGGCGACGCGCGAATGCAAAATGTCCCCCACAATGGCGACTGAAAGATTGTGAAACGATTTTTTGTAGTGACGAATCGTGTACATATCTAGCAGCCCCTGCGTCGGGTGTGCATGGCGGCCATCGCCCGCGTTGATGACGGCAATGCCGGGCTTCACATGCTGGGCAATCAGATGCGGCGCACCAGATTGCGCATGCCGGACGATAAACATATCGGCGTTCATGGCGGCCAGATTATCGATGGTGTCGAGCAGCGATTCGCCTTTGCTGGCGGACGAAGCGCCGATGTTCAGGTTGATGACGTCGGCGGATAATCGTTTGGCGGCGATTTCAAAGGTGGTGCGGGTGCGGGTGGAATTTTCAAAAAACAAATTGAAAACCGATTTGCCGCGCAGCAGCGGAACTTTTTTGACCTCACGATCGCCGACACTGACAAACTGATCGGCAGTTTCCAAAATTTGCTCGATAAGCGTCTTCGGTAGCCCTTCCGTGGTGAGCAGATGTTTGAGTTTTTTATCGGGCGTCAGTTGTGGGTTGGCGGTTAGCACAAGGGTTCCGTTTCTTCTTATTTATGATTGGGCATGCAGTTTGGAATAGATATCAAAGCGGAGTTTGCCGGTGGCGGTATCTTCGGCAAGCGCCAGCTCTTCATCAGTGGGCAGATCCATAGTCAGTGCCACATAGTCGGGGCTGAATGGCAGCGCGCGGCCGCCGCGATCAACCAGACAGGCCAGCCGTACCCGCGCCGGGCGGCCAAAATCAAACAGTTCGTTGAGCGCTGCGCGGATGGTGCGACCGGAATTGATGACATCATCAACCAATAAAATATCGCGGCCTTCAACAGTAAAATCGATGTCGGTTGATTTTTTCTGCGGGTGAAGCCCGATGGCGGAAAAATCATCGCGATGCAGGGTCACGGCCAGCGTGCCATAAGCGCGATGGGGGTGGTTTGAATCGTCCAATAGCGGGCGCAGACGTTCTGCCACCCACACTCCGCCGGAGTGAATACCGACAATCGCCGTTTCGGGCGGCAAGGTGCCGATTTTTTCGGCCAGTACGGTGATCAGATGTTCTGCATCAAGCTGCATCGCGCGCTTTCAAAAGGGCTACGGTTGGTTGTTGGCCGGGTATCTGGCGGGTATCAAAATAGGATTGCAAAATAACCTGCGCGGCGGCTGCATCGAGTTGGGCTTTTTGCGCGCGACCTTTAATACCTTGCGCCGCTAGGTGTGTGCTGGCTTCGTGCGAGCTTAAAAACTCATTTACATATTCCACCGGCAGACGATGTCTTTCTTTTAAGCGATTGCCAAATTTGCGTGCCAAATGTGCGATTGGATGCGGGGCCGTGCCATTTTCGTAGTTGGGCTCACCAATTATCAATAATGCCGGTTGCCATTCTTTAATCAGAATATCTACCGCACTCATTCGATCGGCATTTGATTCTGCATGAATGGTGTCAACCGCGTGTGCAATGCCAACCGCCGTATCGCCCACCGCCACGCCGATGCGCTTCATGCCGAAGTCAAAACCCATCACAGACTTTGCGGTCGAGGCCATCAGGCGTGTCCCGCGGTATCGCTCAGATTGGCGTAGTTCAACCCGAGCATACCCATCGCCGCGGTAAGGCGAGCCTCAGATGGCAAATCAAACATAAGGTCGGTGTTAGCGGCAACGCTGAGCCAGCCATTGCGACTGATTTCATCTTCTAGCTGCCCCGGTCCCCATCCTGCATAGCCCAGCGTGACCAAAATACGGGTGGGGCCATCGCCTCTGCCAATGGCTTCCAGAATATCCTTTGATGTCGTCAAGCCGATATTTTCATTCACCTTCAGGGTCGAATTCCAATCGCCCAACGGCTGATGCAATACAAAACCGCGATCCATTAACACTGGGCCGCCGAACAGCACATTGGTTTCGCGCAAGCGGAGATTGGCAGTCGGCAAGGTGATTTCAACCTGATCAAATAAATTCGCCAGCGTGACATCAATCGGCTTATTGACGATCAAACCAATCGCGCCTTGCGGGGTATGCTCGCAAATATAGGTCAACGTTTTGGAAAAATGCGGATCAGCCATGCCCGGCATGGCGATTAAAAAGTGATGCGTCAGGTCAATTGAGTTAGCTATTGCAGTCATCTCGCGGCATAATTTTACTTGCGTTATTTTACGCTTAACCTTCCCTTCACGCACCCCTTCTTATGGAATCTTCCCTTTTCTGGTTCAGGCGCGATCTGCGCTGCGACGATAATGTTGGCCTGCGGCGCGCATTGGCGGCCTCAAAGCAGGTTTACTGCGTGTTTATTTTTGACCGCGATATTCTCGATAAATTACCCTCCAAACATGACCGGCGCGTCGAATTTATTTGGGAATCGATCGTGGAGCTCAAGGCCGCGCTGCAAGTCATGGGGGGCGAGTTGATTGTTCGCCACGCCATTGCCGAAGCTGAAATCCCGCGGCTGGCACGCGAGTTGAAGGTGGACGCGGTCTTCACTAACCAGGATTATGAGCCCGCCGCAGTTGCGCGCGACGAGCGGGTTTATGAACAGCTGCGCCAGCACAGCATTCCATTTCATCGTTGCAAAGACACCGTCATTTTTGAGAAAAATGAAGTGCTTACCCAGGCAGGCGGCAACTTTAGTGTGTTTACACCTTATAAAAATGCGTGGCTCAAGCGACTCACGGACGATGATCTGGCCGGACACGAAATTGCGCCTTTGAAAAAACATTTTGCCAAGCCGCCCAAGGCAGAAGCTCGGCTTGCTTTGCCTAATTTGGAATCGATGGGTTTTCAGCGCACCAATTTACTGTCCTTTATCAAACCCGGCATGTCCGGCGCGGCCGCGCTATTTGAGGATTTTTTGCATCGCATGGCCGATTACAAAGAAGCGCGCGATATTCCGAGCGTCAAGGGTGTTTCGTATTTATCGGTCCATAATCGTTTCGGCACTATTTCCATTCGTCAGCTAGCCCGCGCCGCCTACGCAGCCACGAATAAAAGCAAAAATATCGGCGCAGAAACTTGGTTGTCCGAGCTTATTTGGCGCGATTTTTATTTTCAGATTATTTGGCACAGCCCACACGCTGCAACCCGCGCTTATCGCCCCGAATATGATGCGTTGCAATGGGAAAATCAACCAAGTTTATACAACGCATGGTGCTCAGCCCGTACCGGCTATCCGATTATTGATGCGGCTATGCGCCAGCTCAATGAAACCGGCTATATGCATAATCGCTTGCGTATGATTGTCGCCAGTTTTCTCACCAAGGATTTACTCGTTGATTGGCGTAAGGGCGAACAGTACTTCGCCGACCAATTGAATGATTTTGATTTGCCCGCCAATAATGGCGGCTGGCAGTGGGCGGCTTCGACCGGCTGTGATGCGCAGCCCTATTTTCGAATCTTTAACCCCATTACCCAATCGGAACGTTTTGATCCGGCTGGTAAATTCATTCGCAAATATTTGCCTGAACTAAAACACATTCCCGATAAATATATCCACGCGCCGTGGCTCACGCCGCCGTTGGAGCAACAAGCCATCGACTGCATCATCGGGCGTGACTACCCTCGGCCGGTAGTAGACCACGCCACACAACGCGATAAAGCCCTGGCCATGTACAAACAGGTGAAAGCACACAAGGAACAGGCTGATGATTAATTGAAAATGAAACACCAGCATTGACGGATGTTTTGAAGAATAAATGCCTCAACCGCCGCTTACATATTGGAGATTTACTGGTTTGCATTTGATATCGTACTGGCGACATAATTTTTTATTGTTTATAAAAAAGGAAAATCGAAATGAAATTGTTTGCCCGATATGCTGCTATTGTCATGCTAGCTGCGCCGGCTTTATTGAGCTCAGCTGTGGTGGCCCAAACAGATCGCCCCCTTGAATTTGGTGTTGGCCTGTTTCAACCCGATAAAGAAAAAAACAACGCGACCTATAAACCGCTCGCTGAATATCTCGCAAAAAAATTAGGCCGTGAAGTCAAGCTGCGTACCGTTGATACATGGGAAGGGCTGGCTAAATCGCTAGCTTCATCCGAAACAGATATGGCGTTGATGGGTCCATGGGGCTATGTGCTGGCCAACCATCAGGCGGGGGCGGAGGCGGTGGCCACTATTTTGTATCAGGACAAGCCCGAGTATTTCGCTATTATGATCACCAGCCCGAAAAGCGGCATCAACTCTATTGAAGATTTGAAAGGAAAGACCTTTGCGTTTGGTGACAAAGGCTCCACCTCGGGCTACCTGATTCCGTTTCATGAATTTTATAAGCGCGGCCTCGATGTCGATAAATATTTTTCAAAGGTGATTTATACCAAGCACCAGGCCATCGAAACCCAGGTCACCCGCGGTGAGCTAGATGCAGGCGCAGATTACAACCGCAACCGCGATGCAATGATTGAGCAAGGCTTGATCAAAGCGGCCGACAGCAAAATTTTCTGGACCTCAGCACCGCTGCCCAATGATGCGTTTGCCGTCTCATCCGAGCTCGCCAAGGATAAAGTGTTTGTTGCAAAACTGGTCAAGGCGCTAGAGGAAATTGGAGTGGAATTAAAGGCTCAACCAAATTTGCTGCCAAAGAATTACACTGGCTTCGTGGCAAAAGACAATAAATATTACGGACCGATTCGCGATGCAGGTCTGGCCACGGGCAAGCTTACCCCTGTTAAAAAATAGACTGCCGAAAATTCCATCGGCAGCACAAATGGCGCGAGCCATATTGCAATGATCGCGGTATCATCAATAGTGGTTACCCATATCATTCCCGTCTTTGCTGGCGGGAATGATGTTTTTGAATAGCGTAGTTGTCGATTTATACAAGGGCTGCATGAGTAACGGTGGCGTCTACAACAAGCCCAAAGATCATGAACGCAGCGCCAAAGCGCGCCTCTGGTTTTTTACCGCGCTTTATTCATTGTTGGTTGTTGCCTGCGTTGTCAGTTTGTTGAATGCAGGCGATCTTTCGCTGGGCCGCAAGCCGTGGGAAAATTTACAACGCACCGCAGTAGAGCTTTCGCACGTCAGTGCTGTCGATATCTGGTTCGGCAACGAGCATCTTGAATACAGAGCGGATGATGGCCGCATTTTACGCGTTGAAAATCAGCGCGAGACTGAAGCCAGATTTCTGATCGGTTTGGCCGATGCCATCTGGACCACCCTTAAAATTGCCACGCTGGGCTCACTGATCGCCGCTATCGCTGCGATGCCGCTGGGAATTCTAGTCGCAAAGAATATGGCGTTACCCCGCTCGCTCGCGTGGATAGCGAAATTGATCCTTGATATCGCGCGCTCCATTCATTCGTTGGTATTCGGCCTGCTGTTTGTCGGCATCATCGGCCTCGGCCCGACCGCAGGCATCCTGGCTATTGCCGCGCACTCCATGGGCACCTACGGCAAGCTCTATGCCGAGGCGATTGAGACAGTGGAGCGCAGTTTGCTGGAGGCCGGCCTCTCGCTGGGTGCATCACCGATTCGTGTGCTGCTATTTGCCATCTGGCGCAATGTATTGCCAAAATTTATTTCTACGCATCTCTACATCTGGGAGTTCAATGTTCGTGACTCAACCGTGCTGGGATTAATCGGCGCAGGTGGGTTGGGCTTGTTGGTCTCGGAAGCTGTCTCTCTATTTCAATGGGGGCGTCTCGCCACCATCCTCATCGCCATCATCGCCATGGTGATCGTGTTTGACGCCATCTCGCGAAAAGTCCGGCAAGCGTTGCTATAAAGCCCCGACTGTTAAAAGTCCACAATTTCTTGAAACCTCTACATCGGGGTTCGGTGAACTTAAGGGCATTCGTCACAGCGCGCAGCTATCTTGTACACCCGTTGAATGGATGCGACCTTCGATGCCACCCGGAAGTCATGAGGCGGTGTGGCCCGCAATCAAATAAAACAAAGCAGATTCAGTAAAAAATATAAAAGCCCGGCGCATGATGAATCGCGCCGGGCTTCTACTTGCAGCTATCTTGCTTGACACACCTGCAACTATTATTTCAAATGCTTCCCTAAAAATTTCTCCATTGCTTCGTAGAAATCAAACTTGTTTTCTTCATTTCGGAAGCCGTGGCCTTCATTTTCTTTAACCATGTATTCCACAGTCACGCCGCGTTTTTTCAGGGCTTCAACCATTTGATCGGACTCGGCCTGTTTCACACGTGGGTCTTTTGCGCCTTGGGCGATGAACAGCGGGGCTTTGATTTTGTCGACGCTGTAAAGCGGTGAGGCAGCGCGAACCAGATCAGCTTCGGTGGTCGGGTTGCCGGTCATTTCGTAGAACATGGCGCGATAGCTTTCCCAGTACGGTGGCAGTGAATTCATCAGTGTAAAGAGACTTGACGGACCCACAAAGCTCACGCCGGCAGCATACACATCAGGGGTGAAGGCCAGACCGGCCAGGGTCGCATACCCGCCGTAGCTGCCGCCATAGATGGCCACTTTCTTCGGGTTGGCGATGCCTTCTTTAACCAGCCATTGCACACCATCGGTAATATCGTCCTGCATGGTTTTACCCCATTGCTTGAACGATGATTCCCAAAACTTGCGGCCATACCCCGTCGAGCCACGGAAATTCATTTGCAATACGGCATAGCCGCGATTGGCAAGGAACTGTACTTCCGGGTTGTAGCGCCATACATCACGCGCCCATGGTCCGCCATGCGGGTTGACGATGACCGGTAGATTTTTGGCGGCCACCCCTCTAGGAAGTGTCAGATAGCCGTTGATAGTGAGCCCGTCGCGCGAGGTGTATTTAATCGGCTTCATATCGGCCAGTTCTGATTCGGGTATCCACGGTGAAATATCGGCGACGAATTCTAGCTTGCCGGTGGTTTTGTCGAACACATAGCGTTTGCCGCGCGTTTTGTCGCTATAGGTCGCGACAATAAATTTGTTTTCTGCCTTGTTGCTGGAGGTGAAGGCAACTTCATAGCCCGGCAGCTTGGATTGCACCAGCTTGAACATGGCTTCCGTTTCTTTGTCGAGGTACTTGTGCTCAGCCTTCCAGGTGGTGAAGGAGGCGGCTGTCAGCACCTTGCGCTTGTGCGAGAAATCCAGCTCATCAACGTCCACATCGGGGCGATCAAATATCAGTTGTTCTTCTTGTGCGGTGGTGGGGTTGAAGACAAAAATACCTGATTTGTCGCGCTCACGATTGCTCGAAACATACAGCTTTTTGTTATCGAAGGTGAAGAACAGCGGGTTGACCGCTTCCTTGAAATTGGTCGTGAGGATGGGCCTGAACTCATCTTCTTCTTTGTCGCGGAACAGCAAGGTGGTATTGACGCCATCGCTAGTGCCGGCGACGCGGAGCTTGCCATCATGGTCGGTAAGCCAGCTGGTGATATTGCCGGGGTTTTGCGCGATTAACTTTTCTTCGCCGGTGGCGACATTGGTGCGGAACACATCAAACACTTTTGCATCACGGCGATTATGCGAGAGGATTACGTAGTGGTCGTTATCGACCAGACCATCCACGATACTGGCGCGGACTTTTTCGCCGGGCGTTAAATCCTTGAGGTCATCGCCTTTCAGATTGGTGGAAACCACATGGAAATTCTCATCGCCGCCGAAATCCTTCACATATAAAATCCGCTCGCCTTTCCAGGAATAACCGGCGATATCGCGTGCGGTTTCACTAGTGACGCGAATGGCTGCATCTTTGCCACCGACAGACTTCACAAATACATTCATGCGACGCTCATAGGGCGCCAGGTATGAAAGATATTTGCCATCCGGTGATAGTTGATGCGCAGATTCTTGCGGATTCTTGAAAAAATCCCGTAGCGGAATTGTTTTTGCTGCGGTAGTTGCGGCCTGCGCAGGCGTGGCAGCGATAAAGCCCGCTGTTGCACCCAATGCGCACGCAATGATGCCGGCACTTAGAATTCTCATGATGATTCCCGAGGTATTGTTGTTAATAAAAGAAACAAAATTATGCCGTTATGCAGTCAGGCAGAACCCACAGTGTAGAGATGCCAGAAAAAATTGTGCTGGCGATGCGATGAAATGCAGAAAGTAAGGGACAGCATGCAAGCTGCAGGATGGTTTACTCGGCCGAGATTGTGTCGCCGCGCGTAAACATCCAAGTGCGGGTAATGTGCAGGATGTCAGTATCACGTTTGACGTTATCGGGGAAACGATCAAACGGTGCGGCAAGGCGCACGATGCGCTTGGCGGCTTCGTCCAGAATTTTTGAGCCCGATGAGCGGTTAATTTGGATGTCTTCTACTTCCCCATCCGCTTTTATAGCGACGGTTAATTGCAGCGCGCCGTAGATTTTTCGGCTCTTGGCTTCATTGGGGTAATTAAGATTGCCCACGCGCTCAATTTTCTGGCGCCAGCCATCTACATACTGCGCAAAGCGATACTCGGAAGTTCGTGCGCCAATGAAGGTACGCTTCGGTCGCTGCTGATAGATGGAATGTTCGCGCGCAATCTGAGCTTCCAAACGCTCAATTTCAATCGATTTTTGTACAAGGTCTGCAGCTGATAGTGGGCTGGGCGTGCCAGATGGCTGTTGCAAGACTTCGCCCTGCATGACTTTCGCGGCAGATTTCGCCTGCGTCATGAGAGTTTTCATTTCCTGTTCAAGCTTTTTTACGCGCTCTTGCTGTGCTTGGACTTCGTTTTTTGCAGCGGCTTGGTTGATGGCGGGCATCGGTGTTTTGGCGCGACGCGCTTCATCCGTATTGCCGCCGCCGTCAAGATTGGCCTGTGCCAGTGCATCCGCTTTCAGGGGGCGAACTTTTGATTTGGCATTAACTAACACCACATCCATCACGTTATGCGGGGGCGTGAAAGATCGTGCATCAATACCCACCACCCCAATCGCAATCACGATAAAAATATGCAGAGCAAACGATACGCAAACGGCGCTTTGCATCGGCACAGAAAGCGCGATGGCCTTTTCAATAGTTACAAAAACCGGCGGGGGCGTAACCGCCGCGATGGCATTCAATCGCGAATCAATAGCGGCTGCGGCACCGGCAACTGCGCGCCGCTGTTTTTCTATTAGTGCTGGTAGCACGAGACAAAAACAATAAAAGAAATCATGAAGTGATTTTACGGGCAATCAAAGCGCATGTCATTGTTGCGATGATGGGTCAGACGATTATTTCTGTCGCCGGGTCAGAGGTAGGGGTGGATGCAGCTATGGTAGTGGCAGGCATTTCAGTTAACGTAAATTCACCGGAAATATCCCAGTAGTTAAGCTCGCCGACTACTACTCGGACGGGTGTCTTGCCGGGCAAGGCGGGGCTTTTATCGAGCTTTACGATCAACGGCAAAGTGGCCGCGCGTACCAGTTCATCACGGATGATATGGGCGTCAAACTCGCCAATACCTTCCTGCTGCAGATAGCGCAGGCACCAGTAGCGTTCCAGATTGCGTTGAATATCGGCGTAAGCATCATAAGTAACGTCAAACTTGCGCGTGATTTCATTTAGCTCTGGAGAACGCTTGGCGAACGGTGGGGTTTCATTTTTGAGTAAGGCAATGAGCTGGCGCTGATTGACTAAATCCACATAGCGGCGCAACGGGCTCGATGACCACGCATATTGTGCAACGCCCAGACCTTCGTGCGGCGCAGCTTCGGTAGTCATGCGGGTTTTTTGGTGTTGCTGGGCTCGGTAAATGCCCGCAACGCCTTTATCGGCGAGGAGTTTTCCCCATTCGCTGTTTGCCAGGATCATGAATTCGGAGACCACGGTATCGACCGGACTGCCGCGCTTTCGCGGTACGATATTTACGCGGCCCGCGTTGATTTCAAAGTTGAAGTCGAGACGGTCTTGTTCATTTTCGCTTTTGCCGCGACGTTTGCCGAGCGCTTTGGCGAGGCGATGCAGCAAAATTAACTCTTTGCCAAATTCACCCTCTGCTTGGCCGGCCACAACAGCCGCCTCATGAAAATAGGTCTCTACTTCGCTGATGCGCAGATTACGCACAATTGGCACATGCTCGATGGCGGACCGCATGCTTATGAGGTCGCCTGTCTCAGGGGTAAAGGTGGCATAAAAAGACAGCGATGCGCAGATGCGGCCCTCGGCTAGGGTCGCCAGATCGATTGCGGCCGCGGGCAGCATGGTGATTTTATTGCCGGGGAAATAGACGGTGGAAAGACGGTTGGCGGCTAATTTATCCAAGTCGCTTTCGCGGCTAAAAAACAAGGCGGGCGCAGCAATATGAATGCCGATTTCAATTGAGCCATCTGCCAACGGTGTAACAGAAAATGCGTCGTCAATTTCAGTGGTGGTCGCGTCATCAATGCTGAAAGCCTGTAAGGCTGCGGTCGGTAGGCCGGTGGGCGCTTCAGCATCAACCGCACCCGTATACTTAGTGCCGCGTGGAAAATAATCCGCCAGAAATTGTCCCAGATGGTAGTCGTAGGGCGCGGTCTGAAGATCGGGCCATGCGCCCGCGGTAAAAAATAATTTGGGCAGTGCGATATGGGTTTCCGCAACTGCCGCCTCACAGGCTTTAACCAGCAGCGTATTGCGGTCGGGCTTGTAGAGCAGCATCGATAAATGCGGGCGCATTTCATCCGGCATTACCCCAGCTTTTAATTGCGAGACCCAGCCGGCCATTTGCTCGGCTTCACGCTTTTTTCGCTCAATTGACGCGAGTGCGGCTTTCAGGTTTTCTTCCGGAGCGGCCTGATAGCGACCTTTGCCGCGTTTGTAAAAATACATCGGCGAGGCGTGAAGCTTGATCGCTACGCTCGCCGATTCCGTCGCGCTGGGCTTATGACCAAAATAATCCTGCGCCAATTCTTCGCAGCCAAATTCGGCCGGTCCGCATACCTGCCACAAAAAATCGGCGTCAATATCCGCACTGTGCTGCTCGGCGGCGACCATGAAATCGCCCATTGCTGATTCAAAACGTAAGATCACCTGATTCGATTTGATTTTGCTGCGCTTGCCCGAGACGGCTTCAATTTGCAACGAGGTGCCAATATCGGACATCACATGTCCGACTTTAAAGCCGCCGTCTTCTTCGTAAAAAACATTCATGGAGTTGGAGCTATTGGTGTCGTGGTACGTGAAGTTGCGGCAGACATGCTGGCTGGGCATGAATAGATAAAGTGTTTCTATAAATCGAGACGAATTATACCTGTGGGTGTGGGGCATAATTGTCCTAGTCTGTAATCGAGAGAGTCGTCATGAGTGAAGCGTATAAAAATGGTATTGCCGTCGCCCCTCATCACGAGGCTGCCAAGACCATGGTGCAGATCATGCGGGAAGGCGGCAATGCGATAGAGGCCATGGTCGGCGCGGCCGCCACCATTGCCACCGTCTACCCGCATATGAGTGCTATCGGTGGTGATGCATTCTGGTTAATTCACGAGCCCGGCAAGCCGCCCATTGCCATTGATGCCTGTGGTGCAGCGGCCAGTACGGCCAGCATTGATTGGTACAGTGCGATAGGCTATGACGCCATCCCCATTCGTGGTCCACATGCGGCCAACACGGTAGCGGGTACTGTCTCAGGCTGGGAAGCAGCACTGACCATTTCCAAATCATGGGGCGGTAAATTACCGCTTACCGCCATCCTGGAAGATGCGATTCGTCATGCGCGCGGTGGCATAAAAGTGACGGCAAGCCAACACGCCAGCACATCAGGCAAGGCGGCCGAATTAACATCACAGCCGGGGTTTGCCGAAACATTTTTGCGCAATGGCGAGGCACCCAAAGCAGGGGCTGATTTTTGCATGCCGCGTCTTGCCAGCACGCTCGAACACCTCGCCCGTAAAGGACTTGCCGACTACTACAAAGGCGAGCTCGCCGATAGTATTGCGCGTGATCTTGGCAAGGTTGGCAGCCCGGTGTCGTTCGATGATTTGCGCAGGCACGAAGCGCTTTATCGCGAGCCGCTGGATCGCAAACACAGTCTCGGCACGCTCTACAATATGACGCCACCCACACAAGGCGTGGTGTCGCTGTTGATCCTCGCCATTCTCGATAAGCTCGGCCTGAAAGGGCTGGCACCGGCGAGCGCGGATTATGTGCATCGCTGCGTGGAGGCCACCAAACAAGCTTTTGCCGTGCGCGATAAATATGTTACCGACCCTGCGTATATGACCGTGCATCCGCAGTCACTGCTGGATGACGATATTGTCAATGCGCTCGCGGCAAAAATCAGCCTGGAGCAAGCCGCGCCGTGGGGCAAAAATCTCAACCCAGGGGATACCGTTTGGATGGGCGTCATTGATGGCGCAGGCCGCAGTGCGTCGTTCATTCAATCGATTTATCATGAGTTTGGTTCTGGCGTGGTGCTCGCGGAGAGCGGCATCAATTGGCAAAATCGCGGCGCTAGTTTTTCACTTAATCCCAAAGCGTTGCTTGCCCTGAAGCCCGGCAAAAAACCTTTTCATACTCTGAATCCCGCGATGATGCTTTTCACCGATGGCCGCGTCATGCCATACGGCACCATGGGTGGGGATGGTCAGCCGCAAACCCAATGCGCCGTATTCACCCGCATTACCGAATTCGGCATGAGCCCGCAAGCCGCGATTGACGCGCCGCGCTGGCTGCTCGGTCGCACCTGGGGCGCGCCATCGGACTCGCTCAAAATTGAGGCGCGGTTTGATGAGGCTGTGTTCAATGAATTAGCCGTACGCGGCCATGATGTTGAATGGCTGGGCAATTGGGATGAAAGTGTCGGCCATGCCGGGGCGCTGATTCGCGCCAAGGATGGAAAACTGGTCGGCGGATTTGATCAACGTAGCGATGGCTCTGTGGAAGGTTATTAGGTGAAAAATTTGGACTTGGACAAGATTCGCGCGGAATTCCCTGCACTGAGTACCGATACGGTTTTTCTGGATAATGCCGGGGGCTCGCAGGTATTGCGGCGAGTGGCGGATCGTATTCACGATTATTTGCTGACCACCAGTGTGCAGCTCGGTGCTAGCTATGCCGAATCGCAGTCGGCCTCCGAGAAAGTACAGGCAGCGCGACGCTCGGTAGCGGAGCTGATTAACGCCCGGCATGATGATGAAGTGGTGATGGGCGGCTCGACGACTGGCCTGATGTATTTACTGACACAGGCGATCTTGCCAAGCATTCGGCCGGGCGACGAAATCATTGTGACCAATAGCGACCATGAAGCCAATGTCGGCGGCTGGACTCGTCTGGCACAAGCGGGCGCGCAGATCAAAATTTGGGAAGTGAACCGCGATAGCCTACAGCTTGAGCTGGTCGATCTGGATGCGCTTCTGAGTGCGCGTACTAAATGGGTGGCGATGACGCATGCCTCCAACGTGCTTGGCAGCATTAACCCTGTTGTCGAAGTGGCA
>JAYVEV010000009.1:0-76013 GCA_043773745.1 Burkholderiales bacterium
CATTGCCTAAAGTTTACAAGCAGCTGCCGCTATGGCATTCTTTGCGTTATATCCGCAAGAATACAGCGACTATGAGAAATAACGCTATTAATAAACAAACGCTTTCGTTGCCAATTTGCTTGACCACATTTGTGCTGGCGGCGTTATGTATGGTCAATTTTGGTTTTGCCCAAGCGAAGGAGCTTCGCGTGGGATCCACGTTTACGACGCAGGATTCCGGCTTGCTGGAAGTGTTGATCCCCGCGTTTGAGAAAGCAACCGGCATCAAAACCCGCGCTATCGTCGCAGGTACAGGTCAAATCCTAAAGTATGGCGAGCGTGGAGATGTTGATGTTTTGCTTACCCATGCACCGGAAGATGAGGCCCGCTTTGTTGCCGCCGGTTACGGTATCGAGCGCCGCGAAGTAATGTACAACGATTTCATTATTGTTGGCCCCAAGACGGACCCGCTGAAATTGCGCAGCACAACTGATCCTGTCGCCGCGCTTATAAAAATCAGACAGGCAGCGGTACCATTCGCCTCGCGCGGCGATGACTCGGGAACCCACAAAATGGAATTGCGCTTGTGGGCACGCGCAGCGCAAGTGCCAATCGGCAAATGGTATCTTTCAACCGGGCAGGGAATGGGGCAGACGCTGTTGATTGCTAACGAACGGCAGGCTTATGCGCTCAGTGAGCGCGGTAGTTTTTTGGCGCTCAAAAAACGTCTGGATCTGGATGTGCTGATTGAGCCTGAGCCACCGCTGGCCAATATCTACGGCGTGATTCCAGTCAGCATTTCACGGCACCCGTACATTAATGCGCAGGCGGCTAAACAATTTGCGGATTGGGTCACTTCCAGCGCAGGCCAGTTGGTTATTTCATCTTTTCGAATCGATGGTAAGCAGGTATTTTTTATACCAACAGCGCCCAAAAAAGCTGGTTGATGAGCGGGGCCATCCAAGAAGCGTTCGTTCTGCTGTTCACGGGTGATCCTGATCTGTGGCGCATCATTTGGGTCTCGCTAAAGGTCTCGCTAACGGCATTGCTGATTGCAACACCACCGGCGGTGTTGCTGGGTTTCTTCCTCGCCACCACGCCGTTTCGGGGTCGACGATTGTGCGTGGTCATTCTGCAAAGCTTTTTATCCTTCCCCACGGTGGTGGTGGGCCTTGTGCTGTATTTAGTGCTCACGCGCAACGGCCCGCTCGGCAACCTCAACCTGCTGTTTACTCAAGACGCCATGATATTGGGGCAGGCCGTCATTGCTTTCCCGGTCCTGGCGGCTGCGACCTTAGCGGCTGTGCAGGGCGCTGATCGTATCGTTCGCGAGACCGCACTGTCACTCGGTGCCACGCATAGTACAGCGGCCCTCACCACCTTGTTTGAAGTGCGCTTTGCGGTGATGGCAGGCCTTTTTAACGGCTTTGGCAGAGTCATTTCCGAGGTGGGTTGCGCGATGATGGTGGGCGGAAATATTGCCGGATTGACGCGCAGTATTCCCACCGCGATTTCGCTGGAAACAGCCAAGGGTGAATTCGCACAGGGTATCGCATTGGGTTTTGTATTGATTGTATTGGCGCTGGGCGTGAACGCGGCGCTTAATTTTTTCCAGGGTGAAGGCGGCATGAAATGAGCGACCTGCCGTCCGCCTTGTTAAGTATTTCCATGCTGAAGAAATCATTCGGCCTGCGGCAATTATTGGATATCGCCAATCTTCATCTTGAAGCCGGGAAAATCTACGCGTTAACGGGCGATAACGGTAGCGGAAAATCAACGCTGCTGCGGATCTTGGCTGGGCTGGAAAAATCAGATGCTCTACTCGGCCGGTTCGACAATCAAACCGTCAACGGCACGGATTACCTGCCCGCATTGCGTCGCGAAATTATTTATGTGCATCAGCACCCCTATCTTTTTAATACCAGCGTTGCCGCGAATATCGAATACGGCATGAAGATGCGTGGCATGGACAAGACGCAGCGCCAGCGTTTAGTGGAAGACGCAATCTTGTGGGCGGGGCTGCAACAAGTCATCAATGTTGCGCCGAAGCGTTTATCGGGAGGTGAAAAGCAGAGAGTTGCGCTGGCTCGCGCCAGAGTATTGAGTCCGCGTTTGTTGTTGGTCGACGAGCCGACCGCTAATCTGGATCGCGCTGCACGCGAGCAGATCGTTGAACTGCTTCAACAGACAGCTTCAGCGAATAATTGCGTGGTGGTGGCCTGCCATGACCGCGAGATTGTCGATTTGCCAGAGGTCGTGATCTTGCATCTTGAGGGCGGGCGGATTAAGCGCTAGTGATGCCGTCTCTTAAAAATGAGGTTTCCGGTTTAACCGGAGAGTTATAATGCGGTATGGCATTCTCTTGTTATCAGCCCAGCATAGATGGAATAATAATTGGCCTATCGCCCCATCATTGTCAGGTGCTCCGGAGCATCGAATGAAACAATTCATATTTAATGTGATGTCCGTCGCCGCGATTTTACTGCTGGCAAGTTGTGCCAGCGTAGGAAGAATTGATCCCGCGCTACAGACTATCGACACAGGCAAGCTGCCGCCGGCGAATATCACCCTTAATATCCCCGCGTTGGGGCCTTGTACTGACAATCCAGACCGTTCGTTGCAATTCAACTCACGGCAGCCAGTGACAGTATTGGTTCACGGTTGTTTCGGTTCATCCGGACGGTTTCGTGGCCTGGCACAGGTGCTCGCATTCCATGGTCAGCAGACGGCCTGTTTCACCTACAACGACCGCGACAGCATGATGTTAAGTTCGGCACAATTGATCACGGTGCTCGACCAGCTTGCCCAACAGATGGAAAACAAGCAGGTGACTGTCATTGGCCACAGTCAGGGAGCTTTGATTGCACGCAAGGCGATGATTGCTAACCGGCCTGATCCTATAGGCAACGCTGACCTACAGCTACGATTGGTGACATTATCGGGCCCATTTGCGGGCATCGCCGCCGCCAATCAATGTGGTAATCCCATCACGCGGATCCTCTCGCTGGGGCTAATCGCTCCGCTTTGCAAGATCGCGACGGGCGATAAGTGGTCCGAGATTACCTACAGTTCAGAATTCATTCTCCAGCCCGGCCCATTGCATAAGCAGGTTCAACATTTTCTCAAGGTCGTGACTGACGAACGCGGCAGCTGCCGTCGTGCTGAAAACGGAAAATGCATTGATTCGGATGATGTGTTCAGTCTGGACGAGCAGCGTAATTCGATCATCGATCGCGATCCGATGGCAACCGTTGTCGAAATCATGGCGGGCCACGTTGAAATTATTGGCGATGAACGTGTCGCGCCGGTCAAGCTGATTGCGGTACTACAGCAAAACGGAATTCTCAACCCGACCGAACCTGAGCGCAAAGCAAGCCTTAACCTGTTGTTGGCAAAAGTGTACGGCACCGCATACTGAGCGGCAGGGCGCGATGGCCTTTCAGGCAACGGCGCCGTGATGCCGAAAAAGCGCTACTTGGGTGCCAACATTTGCTGCAATTCACCGGACTGATACATCTCGCGCATGATGTCGGAGCCACCGATGAATTCACCATTCACATACAACTGCGGTATGGTCGGCCAGTTGGCGAATTCTTTAATGCCTTGGCGAATTTCTTCGTCTTCCAGCACATTGACCGTAAAAGGTTTATCGACCCCGCAGGCCTTCAAAATCTGTGTGGCTGACGCCGAGAAGCCGCACATAGGAAACTGCGTGGACCCTTTCATGAACAGTACAACAGGGTGGCTATTAACGGTTTGGCGAATGCGTTCTTGCGTGTCCATATTGAATCCTTTGAGTCATAAAATGAAATAAATTGCTTGCGCCCATTTTACCGCTTTCTCGGCGGCTATATACCGCGTTCGGCTATGAATTTTCCGCCGGAGACACGGGTAATGCCGGCCAGATCGGGGATCGCAACCAAGTCGGTAAACCCCCCCTCGACGAGCATTTGTCGGCACGCATCGGCCTGGTCGTAACCATGTTCGAATAACAGCCAGCCTTCGTCGTTCAGGTGCAATGGTGCGTCGCCAATGATGCGGCGGATGCAGGCCAAGCCTTGCTGGCCGACGGCGCGATCGGTCAAGGCTTGTGGCGGCTCAAAACGTAAATCACCTTGCGTCAAATGTGGGTCGCCGTGTGCTACATAGGGTGGGTTAGACAATATCAAATCAAATTTTTCGGCAGGCAGTGCGGTAAACCAATCACTTTCCACAAACCGAATGTTTACGTTGTGACGCTCTGCATTTTGTCGGGCAACTGCCAGGGCGCTTGACGAAATATCGGTGGCCACCACGCGGATAGCGGGCTTGCTCGCAGCGATGCTAACGGCAATCGCGCCACTGCCAGTGCCAAGGTCTAGCACGCATGGAATGGCAGACGTTCTATATAATGCGAGCCGCGCCAGCGCTTGTTCTACCAGCACTTCCGTCTCGGGCCGCGGAATCAGTACATCTGGCGTGACAATAAATTCATGTCCGTAAAATTCACGTATGCCCAAGATGTAGGCCATCGGTTCGCCCGCCTGCCGTCGCGCGATCATCGCTGAAGCTTGCCGGTGTTCGGACGCTTCGAGTTTGCGATCAGCGTTCGCAATAATACTGGCACGACTGAGGCCGAGTACATCGGCCAGAATCATTTCGGCTTCTCGCTTGCTGATGCCGCTTTCGGCCACGAGTTTGCCGATACTGGAAGGCGATGAAATCATCTAATCGAATAGTTGCTGGCCGCAAGTAACGACCGTTCAACTTAGGTCAATAAACTATTCATATAGCGCAGCCGATCGGCTACTGCTCGCAACAATGCCATCGCAAACGCGGGTTGTTCTCTAATCATCGCCAGCAGCACGCTACGGTTAATCGCCAGTAATGTGGCTTCAGTTTCAGCTGTTGCGGTCGCGGTCCGTGGCGATTGATCGACCAGTGCCATTTCACCAAACGTGCCGCCCGCAGCACAGGTTTCTACGACAGCACCTTTAATGGAAATGGCGACGCGACCTTCGAGCACCACATACATATAAGCGCCGGTCTCACCCTCGCGCATGATCGATTGCTGCGAGGCATAGCGGAGTCTGGTGGCATGATCGAGCTGCTCATCAAGCTGCTTCAACATGGCAGCATCAAAGATCGCCACGCCGCGATCACCGCCATTACCGGGCGCGATACTGCGCGAGGCTAATCGGGCACCAACCAGGCGCAAACGATCAAACATTACGTTCATCAACATTAGTGCAAATTCGGGCATTTTTTGAATTGCGTTTTGAAACTGCGCGGCATCAAGGGAGTAGGCGGCGCAATTGGTTTTTGCGGTGGCCGTGGCGCTGCGCGAGCCGCCGGTAATCACCGACATCTCGCCAAAAATTTCGCCGGTACCGATTGTGTCGAGGGCTTTACCGCCGATGGTGAGCAGCACTTCGCCGCCAGCAATGAAATACATCTTGCTTGAGACTGCTTTGCTAAAGAGTCCGCCTTTGCTGGGCTTGTCATTTTCGCTGAAGAACATCTCGCCCTCAGCCACCCTGACACGCGAGCCGCCGAGCTCGAATAATTTTTGCGCCACAGCCGCGTTGTAGAACTTGCTCTTGGCAGGAACCGAAGGAGTCGCCTTGGAAACGGCGGCCGACTTGGCTGCGCCCGCGAGGGTGGTGAAATCAAAGTCAGAATCGGAATCGGTGTCCATACGATCTAGCAAGAGTGAGTGAATAAACTATTTTACTTCGGCTGCGCGTTGTTCATGGATGTTTTATTGGCGGGCATGAAAATGCTTGATGATGGTCATGCGCCTGAAGTTACGCTATCTTTTGTTAAATCTGTATGCATATTCCTCATTAAACGAAAACACCTACATCATGACCGACTCAATAGCGCTCGCCAAAGATATTCTTGATTTCTGGTTTGGCACCGACGGCAAAGGTGGAACAGTCGAAGCGCGCGGTAAAAGTCGGCCTGAATGGTTTCGCAAAGATGCCGCTTTTGATGAAGAAATTCGCACACGATTTTTGCCGACCTATGAAGAGGCAGCTGCCGGTCATCTCGCGCGCTGGCAGGTACAAGCGCAGGACTGTCTGGCGCTGATTGTCTTGCTTGATCAATTTCCGCGCAATATGTTTCGCAACGATGCACGCGCCTTTGCCACTGACCACCTTGCGTTAGCGGCGGCGCGCCATTCCATCGAAAAAAAGTTTGACCAGCCAATGCGGCCGGTAGAGCGTCAATTTATTTATTTGCCGTTGGAACATAGCGAATCGTTGGTGGATCAGTCGCAATCACTCAACCTATTCAGAGCCCTCGCCGTCTATCCCGAAACTCAGGAGCTGCATCTTTGGGCAGAAAAACATCGCGTCATTATTGAGCGCTTCGGCAGATTCCCGCATCGCAATGCCGCATTGGGGCGCGAAAGCACCGCAGACGAAGCGATATTTTTGACGCAGCCAGGCTCGGGGTTTTAACGATTAAAAATGAAACTCAAGCGTTAGCGTGCCGTTCAAGGCCAAAAGGCTTGAAGATGGCCGCCATTAATGGATAGGGCAATTTTTTTTCGCTCGCAGGTTGGAATGCCAATGCCAGCTTGATGACCTTGACTACCCCAACCCACAAGGTCAAATTACCTATGGCTTAGGCTTCTTTGGTTGCTTTGGTTTTTTTGGCTCTTTGCCTTGTTTATCTCTATTACCCATGGCAGTTTCCTCTTTATGATGGATGAGCCTTTATGATAGCGCGTAGCGGCACCTGAGGGCAAAAAACAAAATGGGAAATGTAATGCGTGCAACATTATCGTTATCATCTGCGCCGAACTCGATTGGTTTTTTGGGCGGCCTGTTTTTGACTTTCATTTGGACTCTCATTTTGGCCAGTTGTAGCCCCATGCCCATTTACCCGCCTGTATCGCAAATGCCCAAGCTTGACCGACAAAAATTTCCTGAAATCGATACGGCTATTGAATCTTTTATCGCGCAAAGACAAATGCCGGGTGCGGTATTCTGGCTGGAACGTCAGGGTAAGAGCGGCGATGAGTCATATCAAAAGGCGTACGGCAAATTTAGTTACGAAGCCGATGCAGCAAGCATTACCCTAAACACCATTTTTGATGCGGCCTCACTGACAAAAGTGATCGCGACTGCACCCGCTGTCATGCTGCTGATTGAGCAGGGCAAGGTAACACTTGATGCGCCGCTGATTCAATTTTTTCCTGAATGCGGCGGTGGCGGTAAAGAGGCCATCACAATTCGCCACTTGCTCACGCATACCTCGGGTCTTCCTGCAGGAATTCCTGCAACACTCGCTGACGGCTCAGTCTGGCAAGGTCAAGCGGCGGCACTGAAATTGGCATGCAGCCAGATCGTGACGCATGCACCCGGCACCCTGTTTCGTTATTCCGACGTGAATTTTATTTTGCTCGGCCAATTGGTGCAGCGCGTAAGCGGCCAGCCATTGAACGAATTTGTTGAACAAAAAATATATAACCCGTTGGGCATGCGCCACACGGGTTATTTACCGTTGAAGAAATTTGCTGTCTCCGCTATTGCGCCCACACAAAAACGAATGGCTGTTGGTGCGGAGAAGGTAATTCATTCCGATTTACTACAGGACGAAATTTTGCAAGGTATCGTGCATGATCCAACCGCGCGCAGAATCAGCGGGGTGGCGGGCCATGCCGGGCTTTTTACTACCGTCTTTGACCTCGCACGCTTCGCAAGGATGATGGTAAATGAGGGCGAGCTGGACGGTGTGCGCGTGCTGAGTCGTGAAAGTGTGCGGCAGATGTCGACGGTGCAATCTCCTACAGCAGTTGCATCGACGGTTGAGTGGAAGCGCAGTGCCGGTTGGGATATTGATTCACCGTATGCGCGACCGCGTGGGGCGCTATTTCCAGTTGGTCGTTTAAATCACCCCGGCAGCTATGGTCATACCGGATTTACCGGCTGCGTCTTGTGGATTGATCCGCTCTCCAAAACATTTTATGTGCTGCTATCAAACCGGGTTTATCCAAACGACAAAGGTAATATTCTTAATCTGTACGGAACGCTAGGAACGCTCGCGGCCCAAGCGGTCGCCGGTTTTGATTTTATGAATGTTACCGGTGCATCGGCTGCAAAACTGCCCACCATCATTAACGAAAAAACATCTTACTGATATGAAATTGAACAACCATTTGGACCTGAGTATCAAGCGCCGCGAATGGCTGAAACTTGCGGGCGCAAGCGCTGCCTATGCGACGCTGGCAGGCTGCGGCACGCTGACCCGCTCACGAAAAGGCCCGCCTTACGCAAGGCCGTTATCCACACTGCCGTTTGGCCGACCCAATATCGATGCCGCACAAATCACGCGAACCCTGATCGGTCTGCGCCCCTATCGTGCAGCAGGCTTTGTGGTTCGCGGCGAGCGCATGAACGAAAAAACTATCATCCATAACTATGGTCACGGCGGTGGCGGGATTACTTTGTCGTGGGGTTCGTCGGCACTGGCCGTTGCCGAAGCGCCAGATGTTGCGAAAAAAAATGCCGCCGTCATTGGTTGTGGTGTGATGGGGCTTTCTACCGCGCGGCTATTGCAGGAGCGCGGCTGGAACGTGACAATCTATGCGCAAGATTTGCCACCCAACACCACCTCCAATATCGCGGGCGGACAATGGGCGCCCACCAGTGTATTTTCCCCTCGCAGTATTGATGAATCGTTTGCCGCGCAATTTAGACAGGCGCTGCTGATCTCGCACCAAATGTTTTCGAAGCTGGTCGATGTGCTTGGCTATGGTGTGAGTTTGCGCGAAAATTATTACCTCAATGCCAACCCCACGACAGCCGCAGATTTTTTTTATTTGCGCGATTACCCAGAGTTATTTCCATCCATTGCCGAGCTGGCACCCGACGATCATCCGTTCGCCGCGCCCTATGTGTTGCGGCATCTCACCATGCTGATTGAGCCATCCATTTATCTGCCACGTTTGATGCGCGATCTGACTGAGGCAGGCGGTAAAATTGCGTTACGAGTATTTCAGCAACGGGATGAATTACTGACGCTTGATGAGCCGGTCATTTTTAATTGCACCGGTCTAGGCGCGCGCGAATTATTCAATGACGCTGAGCTGACGCCTGTGCGCGGACAGTTGGTGTTGATGCCGCCTGATGAACGAGTGGATTATTTAACGCATGGCGGTATGAATGGCGGCAATGGCCTGCTCTATATGTTTCCCCGAGCGGACGGTATTTTGCTCGGTGGCGCTTATGAGCGTGGGGCGAGCCATCTGGAGGCGGACGCGGAAACCACGGCACGAATCGTCAGTGAACACGCACGACTTTTTCAGACGATGCGAATTTAATTTTAAATAAAAATGCCAGCATTGGAGCGGACCTTGAAGCAAAAAGTCCTCAAAAACCCCGCCAGTGCTGGCGTTTTAATTAAAATTGATAAGGCAAAATATGGCGGGCAGCAGCCCTGCGCTTTACTTTAGCCGTCATCTTTCCAACGACGAATGCGGATCGCCGCGTAGATCATCGCCGCACCGGCAATAACGCCCAGCCACAGGTTGGCCGTGCCCAGTAACTGCCATGATTGCGAAAGTATCTCGGCCTCGTTGTGATCGCCAAAATCGCGACTCTTAACCGCCATGCTCCCAGCGTTAAACCACGAGCCGGGCACGACACTCAATAAACCGCGGCCAACAATATTCTTCCAGAACCAGCTCAGGTCCCAACCAAGCTGAAATAGTTTGCCAAGCCACGACACCAGTACGCCCGCGAATAAGGGAACACCAACCGCCCATAGGAAGGGCTTGGTGCGGGCCCACGCGCCGACCATCAGCAGCCAGCCGGCGGTTGGCAGCGCCCACAGTGCGTAAATTGGCAGCAGCGCAACCCACTGCAGAGGCGCGAGGTAGGTCGCAGGCGAGGTAAGAATATAGCCCGACAGACTGACGCCTTTAATCGTCATTGCCACACAAATGAGCAGCAGAACTAGCATTGAAGTCACGATCGCAATTAAGAGCGTGATGGCAGGCGCGACCACCATCGCCAATAGCGCCTTTGATATCACTGTTGCATGGTCAGTTACCGGCAGCGATTTCCAAAACAGAATGCTCCGATCCTTGCGCTCATCAAACAGCGCATTGAGACAGAAGAAGAACACCACAAATCCGAGCAGCAAGAACAAGGGCGTGGAAGCGCCCATGTACCAGCGGGTGATGGCGCTGACAAACGTCAATTTATCGGTGTCAGTCATCCCAGCCGCAAATGCTTCGACAGGCACGCCGTTTATCTGCGCCGCACCAGAAGTGCCCAGCACTATCGCCGCAAGGGAGAGGATGACAAACAGCGTGAGAATCGCGCCAACCACAATCGGCGCCCAAAAGAAACCGCCCTTGTGTTCCCACAGCTCGCGTTTAATCAGCCATTTCATCGTGCTTACCGGGGTAATCATGCGTAGGTTCCTTTCATGGTGGCGACGAACAGGTCAGCGATGCCGGGGCTGCGGGTTTCGCCTAACGCGTCAATTTGTTCGCGTGTGACCCCATTGCTTGCGCAATCAAATAGCATCACTGATTTGCCAAACACCTGGCGCTCATCAATGGGCTTCAATGCTCTTGCAGCATCGGCGTGTTCTGCTGGCACCATCACTTCAATAAAGCGTTCGCCGATCTCATCCATGGTTGCCGATAGCGTGATCTTGCCATCGCGAATGAACATCAGGTCACTGAGGATGTGCTCAATTTCTTCGACCTGGTGGGTGGTGACAATGATAGTTTTTTGCTCGTCGAAATAATCCTCGAGCAGGTTTTGATAAAACTGCTTGCGATACAAAATATCGAGACCCAGCGTGGGTTCATCGAGCACTAGCAGCTTTGCATCAATGGCCATGACAAGCGCCAGATGTAGTTGCACAATCATGCCCTTCGACATTTCCTTCACTTTCATCGTCGGCTTGAGCTTGGTATTTTTCAAATAGCGCTCGGCTTTGACGCGATCAAATTTGGGGTGCACACCGGCGACAAAATCAATTGCCTCGCGCACGCGAATCCAGCGCGGCAACACTGCTACATCAGCAAT
Source organism: Burkholderiales bacterium (assembly GCA_043773745.1). Lineage (GTDB taxonomy): Bacteria > Pseudomonadota > Gammaproteobacteria > Burkholderiales > Usitatibacteraceae > UKL13-2. Next base: position 11,016 of record JAYVEV010000009.1, read on the forward strand.
GAAGCTGACCTGCGCCATCAGCTCGTCGCGCTGTGTACGCGGGTCAAGTCCCAACACTTTTAACTCGCCCTCAAACGGAATCAGACCCAACATTGCTTTGAGCGTGGTCGTTTTGCCGGAGCCATTCGGCCCAATTAAACCGATGATGCGGCCCGCGGGAATTTCAAAGCTGATGTCATCGACCGCAACTGATTTGCCATAGCGTTTGGTCAGGCCGCGCGCGCTCACGACGTTCGTGGCGCCGACTTCGATGGTGTTCATGTAGTACCTCCGGCATTGGACTTAGCGGCGGCCAGCAGTTCTTTGGCGCTGAGGCCCAAGCGCCTCATTCGCTGAATCACAGCAGGCCATTCGATATTGATAAATCGTTCGCGCTCGCTGGTGAGCAATTTCTCAAGTGCGCCATCGGTTACATACATACCCAGTCCCCTTCTTTTTTCCACGAGTTGTTCATCGGCTAATTCCTGATAGGCGCGCGAAACAGTAATGGGATTCAGTTGGTAATCGGCGGCGATTTGTCGCACTGAAGGCAATGCATCGCCGGGCTTGAGTAAGCCATCGAGCATCATCTCGACGACACGGCTTTTGAGCTGCCGGTATATTGGGGTGTTATCGTGCCATTCGGCGTTCATTGTTGCGACCTCCGTGGGTTTTTCTCGTTGTAACGGTGTTGTAGTTAAGTATAACAGTATTATTTTAGATATGGCAAGAAGCACGATACGCGCGAGTTATATCCGCCATATAGGCAATACACTCGGTGAAAATCCAAGCCAACTATTTCTACGCACGCAGGGAAATATCAACGCTATGTCTAAAGCAGAGCTCAAAACCACAAGGACCGAAGCAAGCGTCGATGATTTTATCAATGCCATTGCCGACTCAGGTCAGCAGGCAGATGCACGTGCCATTGTGACGCTCATGCAGGCCGCCACCAAAGCGTCGCCAAAAATGTGGGGTGCTTCCATTATCGGATTTGGATCACAAACGCTTAAATATGAAAGTGGGCGAGAACTCGATTGGATGATCATCGGTTTTTCGCCGCGCAAGGCTAATACGGTTCTGTATCTCGCCCTTGATCTCACGCAGTACAACGGGTCGCTCGCCAAGCTTGGCAAACATAAAACTGGCAAAGGCTGCCTCTACATCAAGCGCCTCAGCGATATCGATATAGCGGTGCTGAAAAAACTTATCGCACAGTCAGTGAAAAGCCATCAATGAGAAATAAATTTGCTTTCCAAATTACAGAAATACGTTCAAGAATTAGCGACTAATACTCAATAATCGCGATGGCAGCAGGACGATAGCGCGAAGCAGCTCGAATAAACCTTCTGCCGCAATCCCAACCAATCGGAATGGCAGCGAAATCAGCCAGAACACGGGATAAAGAACTAGCGCGAGCAACGCCAGCGGCCAGCAGAGCACAAACAGCAGTAGCCAGAGCAACATTTTCATATTCAGCCTTTTTGTTTTATCAAATGCGACTGCAGACAAAAGCTTGTTTATTTTACTTTGAAACTGACATGCTCTATAAATACCGGTCAGCCAGCATAAATTATCCGCATACATCAATGCATGCCTAGTTACCATAGGCCATTATCACCATACTCGTGCGGCAATATTATTCTGCGCGCACAGTTTGGCACCTCAAGGGAGACGCATATGCAACGCCGTATTTACACGTTCATGATCGCATTGGTCATATCATTTGTTCAAATAGCGATAGTCCATGCTGCAGAAACCGAAAATCAGGCTGCTGCCGATAAGCCCAAACAGCCTTTTTCATCGGCAACATTCTCCGGTGTCAAATTGCGCGAGATTGGCCCCGCGGTTGCCTCGGGGCGCATTATTGATATCGCTGTGGTGCCTGGTAATACCAGCACCTGGTATGTGGCAGTGGCATCGGGCGGAGTATGGAAAACGACGAATGCGGGCACCACATGGGCACCCATTTTTGATAACGAGGGCTCGTATTCCATTGGTTGCGTGACGGTTGATCCCAACAATGCCAACGTGATCTGGGTTGGTTCGGGTGAGAATAATTCTCAGCGTAGCGTTGGCTACGGAGACGGTGTTTATAAATCGCTTGACGGTGGCAAGACCTGGAAAAATACCGGCCTTAAATCATCGGAACACATTGGTAAGATTGTCGTTGATCCGCGCAATTCTGATGTCGTTTATGCCAGCGCGCAGGGCCCGCTGTGGGGCCCCGGCGGCGAGCGTGGCCTTTACAAAACTATCGACGGCGGCAAGACTTGGAAAGCAGTGCTGACTGTTTCTGAAAACACCGGTGTATCCGATTTGTGGATGGATCCGCGCTCGTCAAATGTACTTTACGCGACGTCTTATCAGCGCCGCCGCCATGTCTGGTCGCTTTTGAATGGCGGTCCTGAAAGCGCGATCTGGAAATCAACCGATGCCGGTATTACCTGGCGCAAGCTCGACAAGGGCATTCCCAAGTCAGACTTGGGTCGTATCGGGCTCGCGGTTTCCCCTGCTGATCCCGATGTGATTTACGCGATTATTGAAGCATCCGATGCAAAAGAGCGTGGTGTCTATCGTTCAAATGACCGCGGTGAAAGCTGGAACCGTATGGCTGACTATATGACTAGCAGCCCGCAGTATTACCAGGAGCTGATACCCGACCCGAAAAATGTGGATCGGGTGTACTCGATGGATACCTTCAATCACGTGACTGAAGACGGCGGCAAAACCTGGAAGCGACTCGGTGAAAAATACAAACACGTTGATAACCATGCGCTGTGGATTGATCCCGCCGACACCAATCATCTGCTCAACGGCAACGATGGCGGCGTTTATGAAACCTGGGATCGCGGTGCTAACTGGCATTACAAAGCGAACCTGCCAGTGACACAGTTCTATCGAGTGGCAGTGGATGAAAGCGCGCCGTTTTACAACATCTATGGCGGCACGCAGGACAACAATACGTTGGGCGGCCCCTCGCGCACCACCAGCACTCATGGCATCACCAATGCTGACTGGTTTGTCACCGTGGGCGGTGATGGTTTCTTCGCTGCGGTTGACCCCAAGGACCCGAACATCGTCTATTCCGAATGGCAATACGGTGGGCTAGTGCGGTTTGATCGCAAGACGGGTGAGCGCATTGATATTCAGCCGAAATCTGCTCCTGGTGAAGCGCCGCTACGCTGGAATTGGGATGCGCCTGTGATGATTAGTCCGCATGACCACAAGCGACTATATTTTGCTACGCAGCGCATTTTTCGCAGCGATGATCGCGGCGACAACTGGACACCGATCAGCGCCGACATTACTCGGCAAATTGATCGCAATAAATTGAAGATGATGGGGCGTGTGTGGAGCGTTGATGCGGTCGCCAAAAATGCCTCAACCTCGCTTTACGGCAACATCGTCTCGCTGACAGAATCACCTAAGGCAGAAGGTCTGCTTTACGCCGGTACTGATGATGGCCTGGTTAATATCACCGAGGATGGCGGTAAAAACTGGCGTAAGACCGACACCTTTCCGGGCATACCTACCAATACTTATGTCTCAGATTTAAAGCCGTCGCCGCATGATGCAGGCACTGTGTACGCCGCATTCGATAATCATCAGATGGGCGACTTCAAACCGTACCTGCTCAAGAGTGCCGACCGTGGCAGAACCTGGGTCTCCATTGCCGGAGATCTGCCGGCGCGAGGCACCGTCTATACGGTGGCGGAAGATCCGGTACGGCCTAACCTTTTATATTGCGGCACCGAGTTCGGAGTTTACTTTTCGCCCGATGGCGGCAAGCGCTGGATTCAATTAAAGGGCGGCATGCCCAATATCGCGGTACGCGACATTGTTGTACAAAAGCGGGAGGGTGATCTTGTCATTGCCACCTTTGGACGTGGCTTTTTTGTGCTGGATGACTTGACGCCACTCCGCCTTGCCAGTGATGCCCTATTAACAAAAGAGGCCGCGCTGATGCCTGTCAAACGTGCTTGGATGTTTATCCCAACCCAGCCGCTTGGTGGACGGGAAAAAGCGTTCCAAGGCGCATCGCTGTACACCGCGCCTAATCCACCGTTTGGCGCCATCTTCAGTTATTACCTGAAAGATGAAATCACCTCGAAAAAAGAAGCGCGTCTTGCTGCCGAGAAAAAAATTGCCGCCAAAGGTGGTGATGTTTTTTATCCTACCTGGGAAGCATTACAGCGCGAATCGCGTGAAGCGGCCCCTTCCATTGTTCTGACGGTGACTGATTCGGCAGGCAAAGTAGTACGTCGCGTGACGGGACCGACCAAAGCGGGCTTTCACCGCATTGCTTGGGATCTGCGTTATCCAGCCGCCAATCCGGCGCGGCTGAAAACAGCACAACCCGAGGAAGATGATCCGTTCACGGATCGTGCGCGCGGGCCCTTGGCGCTTCCTGGCACCTACACGGCTACATTGGAAAAATGGGTTGATGGGATTGTTACGCAACTTGCGGAGCCGGTCATATTTAATGCGGAAATTCTCGGCACGGCGAGTTTGCCTGCGCCGGATCGCGCCAAGGTTCTGGAGTTCGCCAACAAGACGGCGAGTTTGCAGCGTGCCGTACTCGGCGCGGTGGAGTTGGTAAAAGAAACGCAGCGCCGTATTGATGCGATGAAGATTGCATTAGTCGATACGGCCGGCCCGACTGCGGTACTGGTGAGTCGCGCACGCGAGATCGAGCAAAAACTCAAGGACCTCGACCAGCTGCTTACCGGCGACAAGATACTAGAAAAATATCAGGAGCCGGTGCCGCCTTCAATCGTCGATCGCGTCAGCGGCATCGTCGGTGCGTTGTGGGGAATCACCTCGGCGCCCACCGGTACCCACCAGCGCAGCTATGAATTCGCGGCGGGTGAATTCGCGCCGGTTCTCGATAAACTGCGAACCCTCATTGAGGCTGACCTGAAGCAGCTCGAATCACAAGCCGAAGCAATAGGCGCGCCGTGGACGCCGGGACGTGTGCCGGTCTGGAAGAAGGATTAACGACGCTCGAATAGTTTTGCTAAGAAATAAAAAGCCGCCTAGCAATTTGCTAGGCGGCTTTTTTATGCGCCACTTAAATCAAACAACAATAATTATGCCGTTTTCTTTTCGCCTGATCCACCCACAGCCTTCAAGCGTGGGCGAACCTGTGCGACATATTCCGGTACCCAGCGCTTGAGATCGCGGCGTACTTCGGAGTCTTCCGGATTACGGTCCTGATTAAGCCATTGCGCGATGGTTTCTAAGAACCCGGGCTCGGCACCCCGCGCTTTGGCAATACGCAGCTTGGGGTGTGGCGTGGGGCGGGTATGCTCGTCATCGGCGAGCAACTCTTCGAACAATTTCTCGCCGGGCCGCAAGCCTGTATAAATAATTTTAATCTCGTCGTCAGACGGCTCAGAAAGACGAATCATGTCGCGGGCTAGGTCAACGATTTTGATCGGTTCACCCATATCTAAGACAAAGACTTCGCCACCTAAACCCATGGTGCCTGCTTGCAACACAAGTTGCGCTGCCTCGGGAATGGACATGAAATAACGCACCATATCCGGGTGGGTCACCGTAACCGGACCGCCCTTGTCGATTTGATCTTGAAACCGCGGAATGACGCTGCCGGCACTCCCCAGCACGTTGCCAAAACGGACCATCTCAAAACGGGTTTCGCCCGTCTGCTGCAGGGCCTGACAAATCATCTCGGACATGCGCTTGGACGCGCCCATCACATTGGTTGGGTTCACTGCTTTGTCGGTCGAGATGAGCACAAATTTTTTGACACCATATTCAATAGCGGCACGGGCAATTACTAATGTGCCCAACACATTGTTTTGAACAGCTTCCCAAGCGTTGGTTTCTTCCATCAATGGCACATGCTTGTAAGCTGCCGCATGAAAGACAATTGATGGTGAGTACTGATGCATGACTTGATTCACACGTCGAACATTTTTGATATCGCCAATCAAACCCGCAATCGGCAGATTTTCAAATTCATCGCGCAATGCCTGTTCGATTTTATAAAGTGCAAACTCATTTTGTTCAAACAATACCAGCAGCGATGGCTGATAAGAAGCGATTTGCCGACAAAGCTCCGAGCCAATCGAGCCGCCAGCACCGGTGATCATTACAACTTTAGCAGTCAGCGTATCTTGCAGGCCCGCGTCGTCAAGCATGATCGGCTCACGCTTCATCAAATCCTCGACCGCAACGCGGCGGATTTTAGGGGGCTGCGTTTTACCCGGAATGGTTGGCGTCATGCTGATGCCGTTGAATTTTGGCACCGTCAGAACCGTCACGCGGGCCTTGTTGCACACCTCGACAACATGGCGTCGCACGGGGTACAGCACAGACGGCATGGCGATGATTGCATGTTTGACTTTGAGGCTGCGGGCAACGCGCGGTAGCTCGTCAATCGAACCAAGCACCCTGACGCCGTGCAATAGTCGGTGGCGCTTGTTGGGGTCGTCATCAAGTAGACCCACCACGCGCCAATCAGCGCTGCGATGGAGCTCTTTGAGCAGGCTGACAGCGGCGTCGCCTGCGCCCAGAATGACGACCGGTGTGCCTTGTTCGCCGGAACGGCCATAAAGCCGCCATTCTTTCCATGAGCGATAACTAATTCGGCTTCCCGCCATGAGAACGATGAGCAGAAGTGTCTGCACAAAAAATTCGGGGAAGCGAACTGCCTCCACCCACCCACCTACCCATAGTGTGAGCGCAACCGCAATCGAGCCCGCGCATACGCTTGCGACGATGCGCTGCACGTCCGGCAAACTGGCATAGCGCCACAGGCCCTGATACATGCCAAAAATGATTGATACGGTTGCCTGGACCGGAATGGCCGCGGCCAGAACAACGGCGAGACTTGCAAGCAGTCCGCCTGAATTTGGCGCTGTCGCTGTGTGGCTAAATAGCGATAACGCTACCGTCCACGAAATCATTAACATTATCGCGTCATGAAAGAACGCCAAGATGGCGCGCTCATTGATCGAAAAATTCTTCATGAAATCCCTGTTGTTTTTTTACTTTTCATTTTTATTATTTGTTTAAAGCGCCACTCTGACCAACATATGAGTAATACGTATATTACCACCCAAGTCGTTAATATGACACCTTCTATGCCCATACTAGGCACTTCAAAGCCCCCAGTTTCCGCGATGATGGCGCTTGCTGATGTACCCAACATGATGAGGTAATAAGTCAATGCAGTACGCCGATGGCTCCAGCCAGCCAGTATCAATCGCTGGTAATAATGATCACGATGTGCGAGCCATATTTTTTTTCGCACCCACAATCGTTTAAGTAGCGTGACGGTTGCATCAACAATAAACGGCGAAAAAACTAACAGCGGAAACCACCAATGCCAGGCGCTAACCAGGCTTCCCTGAATCCCGAGTATGGCTGCTAAAAAGCCCAGCGGAATGGAGCCTGCATCACCCATGAACACTTTGGCAGGTGAGAAATTGAACAGTAGAAATCCAACTGCGGCACCGGCTAGCGCTGCCGACAAGAGCATCATGTCAGTGCTGCCTTGAGTGTTGTACGCAACCAAGGCATAGCTGCCAAAGCCAAATATCGCCATGCCGCCTGCCATGCCGTCGGCGCCATCCATAAAATTATAAAGATTGGTCATCCAGGTGACGGCAAGAATCAAAATGACAGCGCCGATCGGTGAGGCTGCCCATTCCCAACCGCTATCGGCCCGATAAAGAGACGTGAAACTGTAAATCCAAAACCATGTTGCCAGCGACGCTGCGGCCAAATGTATGGCCATCCGCAGCGCCGGGGAAAGCTGCCAGCGATCATCAAAAATAGACACCACTAGCAGCATGCAAGCGGCGAGGGCAAGCATTTTCGGAAGGCCGGTACTGGATAGTGTCAGCACAGCAGTTACGACGGCGACTGCCATCACTAATCCGCCGATGCGTGGCGTTGGCTTGGTGTGCATAGCGTTGGATCGATTGGGAAGATCCCAGATTAGATGCCTTGTTAGCAAACACAAGTACATCAGCAGGCCCAATGCTGAAATGGCAAATGCAACACCAAAAACAGCAAGCGGCTGAGCGGACTGAATCGAAATATCTAACATAGACTTCCGTCGCTGCGCCCTAATCCATCAGTATTGAGCAAGTGAAATTGGTCATCCCAAAATAACCGAAATAAAAAAACGGGCATCTCAATTGAGATGCCCGTATGGTGTTCATGCACAGGGTTTTATGGAATATTGACGGTGACAGTAATAGTTGCGCCGTTTGAATCTCTGACTACAACTGTGCCAGCTGGTGACTGCGATGGTCCAGCGGTTGCGGAGATGGTCAGTACGTTGCCAGATATTGACGCGGCTATGCGGCCCGGTGTAACTGAAGACAATGATGAAATTGCATAGGGCGCAACACCGCCAGTGATGCCGAAGCCTGCCGTAGTGCCAGCAGGCACGGATGCCGTGCCTGACCCGCCAGCACCAATCGCTAAAGGCGTCGCGGCTGAGACAGTTACAACCAAAATTGTCGAGGCCCCCGTCGAGTCAGTGATCGTCACAAAGGTGGTGCCGGCAGCAATGCCATTTATGATAAAAGTCCTTGCGCTTGAGGTCGTTACGGTGGCAATCCCGGTGTTTGAGCTAACAACAGAGAATGGTGTAGTGCCACCCGTAATCGTCTGCGCCAGTTGTGTACCGGCGGCTACCGACACCGCAGTTGCACCAGCAACTGTGATGGCGCCCGCGCCTGCATTAACACCGCAACCGAATGGGGTTGCACCTGATAAGGAAACTGAGACATCTGTAAATGACACGCCATTGCTAACGCGAACCAGTATCGACGCTGCGCCCCCGACACCATTAGATGCACGGGTGACCGTTAACAGTCCATTTGCAAGGAGCGCAGACAACCGATTGGGCTCCAGTGAAGTCGCCGTTAGGGTAAGTGCAGCCCCCGAAGAATTGTCTTGCACGACAAAAGCTGATGCTGAGGCACCGCAATCTACAGGGCCGAGGTTAGCAGGCGTAATGGAGGGCGGCTGTACGCCAAGGGCTGTGCCGATCGATGGCCCAGTTGATGGCCCTATAGAGTTGCTAACCGTAAAGGTGTTGGTTCTTCCGTTTGCATCACGAACAATAAACGGGACGCCTGTACTTGAGCATACTCTGCCGGTGGTAATCACCGTCACAGCAGCGCCGGATGTGAGGACGGTAGTTGGTGCAATCGTTGCAAAGTCTGGGGAGCTATTGAGAACCGTGTATGGAGGAAGGCCGCCAAAAATATAGTGGTTAGAAACTCCGCCGATCACGCAAGCGTCCTTGAATGGAGACGTCCAGTCAAATTTTGTAGGATTAATCACTATTTCTGCCGAGGTGGTGACTTGCGATATTGGAAATACGAAGCGGCGAACTTCGCCGGATGGAACGTCAACAACCTGAATAACAGCGCTCTGTGAAATGGCTGTAACCCGAGCGCGAATTAAAACCCGCGCGAAGCCTTGCGTATCCGTTGTAACCGTAATGGTTTGCACCAGCGCATTGGTGCCCGGGGTTACAAAGTCATACTCGCCCTGGTAGGCATCAAAGCGGACACTTCTGCCCTGCTGTGGCACGCCAGCGGTAATGGCCTGAACAGTGGCCACGCCATCGCCGCCCGAACAGATGCCCGTGCACTGGGCGCCCGATGAGGATGGCGTGATGGTGAGCGAGCTGGTGAGTGTCGATGCCTTGAGGTTTGCTGTGGCCGTAATACTGGTGGGTGTCGTCGAAGAGTCGCGAAAGGTGACTGTAATAGCAGTATCAGCAGCCGGCGTCTTTGGGGTAACCGTTAACTTGCCGTCGGACGTAACAGGCGTCGCGATTGGAAATAATGAAGTATTGCTGGATGCCGCTGTGTAGGGCGCTTTGCCGCCGCTGAGCGAGAATGTAATAGCCGTGTTGCCGTAGGCGTCCGCAATAGTTGGTATGACTGCAAGAGGAACCGTAGTGCTACCGGTTGTGCCTTGAGACGATACGCCGCCTCCGCCGCAGCTAGCGACTACGCTTGCAACGGTAATTAAGAGGGCAGCCGCAGCGCCACGTTTTATCCATTTGCCCGTGTTGCTGAAGGAAGTTGTGATTGTCACGGTGATGTCCTCTCGTGTTCGACTGTAGAAATAGCGTCTGATAAAAAATCTAATACAACTAGTTTACTTAAAAATTATGAAGTTAGCTCACACAATTAAAGCGCAACTTGCAGTTTGATGCAAGTATTTTATACCTTAAGGCAGAACTTCTATGCAGCCGCTAGGAACTTGATTGTGCGATCCTTGTTGGCCTTCAACATCTACTTAACAATATGATTTTAAATAAAATAAACTTCATTTAGTATTGATCAATGAGGTTTGGGGTTAAATACTTTGTTGCTGTTCCAATCAAATTTATAAATTTAATGAGTAGAAAGTTAACGTTTCAATGGGCACAAGGTTAACCATTAAAAATGGAATATCGCTTGTTGTGTGAGAAGTATGTTCAAAATTAACAATTGCTGAACTGCCAAATCAAGCTGAATCGGATAAATTTGTTGCGGCGCATCAAAACCGGCGCTATTATCAAATGTACGGAAGTCTTTGCCGTTTGCTGCAAAAGTACCTGCAAACGAGTAACGGAGCCGCTTGATCGAGCCGCCCGTTACCCGAAAACTGCTGCGATGGAAAACCCCCGCCATCGTGACAACCTGATCCAAAGCAAGACTTGCCTACACGTAGAGGCAAGCGCATAGCGTCTGGCGCAGTGGCGTCCTATAATTATTTATTCATTATCCGCTTCAACTTAAGCTCGAATTCACACCCTCATTCTGTTTTGGTTTTTCTTGTTTTTCGGAGAAATTGGCATGTCCCACGATGTTGAAGTCACGTCTGTCGCTCATTCCGCAGCCCCCGGGGCTTCCAAGTTCCCGGGTGCTGAGGGGCTTTACAATCCGCAAAACGAGCACGATGCCTGTGGCGTTGGTTTTGTGGCACACGTCAAGGGCAAGAAATCGCATGCGATTGTTGAGCAGGGCCTAAAAATTCTCGACAATCTTAGCCATCGCGGCGCGACCGGCTACGATCCGCTACTGGGTGACGGCGCAGGCATTTTGATTCAATTGCCCGATCAACATTTGCGGCGTGTTTGTGGACAGCAAGGGTTAACCTTGCCCGCTATCGGCCAATACGGTGTCGGTATGGTGTTTTTGCCTCGGGAGCCAGCATCCCGCATGGCGTGCGAGCAGGAAATCGAGCGTTCAATTCACACCGAAGGCCAAATACTCCTCGGCTGGCGCGATGTGCCAACGGATAATAATGGCCTTTCGCCTGCGACTATTGCGGTGGAGCCACTGATTCGCCAGATTTTTGTTGCTCGCGGCAGCAAAGAAATGACGCAGGATGATTTGGAGCGCAAGCTTTTCATCATTCGCAAAAGTTCGGGCCACGCGATTCAGGCGTTGCAACTCCGGCACGGAAAAGAATTTTATGTGCCGTCGTTTTCGACCCGCACCATCGTTTACAAAGGCATGCTGCTGGCCGATCAAGTCGGCAAGTACTACACCGACCTGCAAGACAAAACGATGACGACCGCGCTGGCACTGGTACACCAGCGTTTCTCGACGAACACTTTCCCAACCTGGGACTTATCACATCCGTTCCGCATGATCGCGCACAACGGCGAAATCAATACCTTACGCGGTAACGTCAATTGGATCCGGGCGCGACAGCAGGCGATTGCCTCACCGGTTTTGAAAGATGATCTCGATAAAATCTGGCCGCTGATATACGACGGCCAATCTGATTCGGCGTCGTTTGATAACTGCTTGGAGATGCTTGTCATGGGCGGTTACTCGCTTGCCCATGCGATGATGATGATGATTCCGGAGGCGTGGAGTGGCCACAAGCTGATGGATGAAGATCGCCGCGCTTTTTACGAATACCACGCGACCCTGATGGAAGCTTGGGACGGCCCTGCCGCGATGGCGTTTACAGACGGCCGCCAGATTGGCGCAATGCTGGACCGTAATGGCCTGCGGCCCGCCCGCTATGTGCTCACTGATGACGATATGGTGGTCCTCGCATCCGAGGCCGGCGTGCTGGATATTCCTGAATCCAAAATCATAAAAAAATGGCGCTTGCAGCCAGGCAGAATGTTCCTGGTTGATATCGAAAAAGGCAAGATTGTTAATGATGATGAGTTGAAAAGCGAACTCGCCACCGCGAAGCCTTACCGTGAATGGGTCGAGCGCGCGCGGATTCGTCTTGATGATTTGCCAGAATCAGCGCCTGCTGAAAAAACCAAAGTGCCGTTACTCGATTTGCAGCAGGCGTTTGGTTATACGCAGGAAGATTTAAAAGTTATTCTCGCGCCGATGGCGAAGAACGGTATCGAAGCGACAGGATCAATGGGCAATGATTCACCGCTCGCCATCATGTCGAACAAGCCGCGTAATTTGTATCACTACTTTAAACAATTGTTCGCGCAGGTCACCAACCCGCCGATTGATCCGATTCGCGAAGAGTTGGTAATGTCAACCGCGATTACCATCGGCCCGCGTCCCAATTTGCTGGATATTCATCACACTGATCCGGGTATGTGGCTCGAAGTGCAGCAGCCCGTTCTGACCTCGGACGATATGGAAAAAATCCGCCATATTGAAATGTTTACCGGCGGGTATTTCAAGAGCCATGAGCTGGACATTACTTACCCCGCGGCGTGGGCTGCAGAAGGCGTTGAGGCGGCGGTCGCTTCACTGTGCGCGCATGCGGAAGATGCTATTCGCAACGGCATTAATTTATTAATTATCACCGACCGTAAAGTAAGCGCTGATCGGGTTGCCATTCCCGCGTTGCTGGCGGTGGGTGCGGTGCACCAACATCTGGTGCGCGAAGGTTTGCGCACCTCGACGGGCCTAGTGGTTGAGACCGGCTCGGCACGCGAAGTGCATCATTTTGCGTTGCTGGGAGGCTATGGTGCCGCAGCTGTTCATCCATACTTGGCACTGCAAACCTTGCACCATATGCAGGATTATTTAACCAAAGATGAAGCCAAAGAGGCCGAGAAAAAATACATCAAAGCGATCTCAAAAGGATTGCTAAAAGTCATGTCCAAAATGGGTATCTCGACTTATCAAAGTTATTGCGGCGCGCAGATTTTTGAAGCAATTGGTTTATCGACAGCCTTTGTCAGCAAATATTTCACAGGCACTTCGACCAACATCGAAGGCATCGGCATTTTTGAAATCGCCGAAGAGGCCATCGAGACCCATCGCAAAGCGTTCAGCGACGATCCGGTATTGCGTACCCAATTGGACGCCGGTGGCGAATATGCCTATCGCACGCGCGGCGAAGAGCATATGTGGACGCCGGACGCGATTGCGAAATTACAGCATTCGACCAAGACCAATTCATATACGACCTACAAGGAGTACGCGGCGCTCATTAATGACCAAACCAAGCGCCACATGACTTTGCGCGGCCTGTTTGAATTGAAGCCTGCGGGTGCGGAAGTGCCTATTGAAGAAGTGGAATCAGCCAAGGAAATCGTCAAGCGTTTCGCCACCGGCGCCATGTCGCTCGGCTCAATCTCGACCGAAGCGCACGCCACCCTGGCCGTGGCGATGAATCGCATTGGTGGCAAATCCAATACCGGTGAAGGCGGTGAAGACCCCAAACGCTATATCCCGATTGAAAAAAATGGCGAAACACTCAAGAGCAAATTAGGTGGCGATATCACCACTGATATTCCGCTAAAAGCTGGTGACTCGCTGCGTTCGCGTATAAAACAGGTTGCATCGGCACGCTTCGGGGTAACGGCAGAATATTTGAATTCGGCCGATCAGATTCAAATCAAAATGGCACAGGGTGCGAAACCTGGTGAAGGCGGCCAATTGCCTGGCGGCAAGGTGTCGGAATATATCGGCAAGCTGCGGTTTGCGACTCCGGGGGTGGAATTGATTTCACCTCCGCCGCACCACGATATTTACTCGATCGAAGATTTGGCACAACTGATTCACGATCTGAAAAATTGTAATTCACGCGCGTCCATTTCGGTGAAGCTGGTGTCCGAAGTGGGTGTCGGCACCATTGCTGCCGGCGTAGCGAAAGCCAAAGCAGACCATGTCACCATAGCCGGCCATGATGGCGGCACCGGGGCGTCCCCTGTATCGAGCGTTAAACATACCGGCACGCCGTGGGAACTGGGCCTTGCTGAGACGCAGCAAACGCTGGTGCTTAACCGCTTGCGGGGCCGTATCGCGGTGCAGGTGGATGGTCAGATGAAGACCGGACGCGATGTGCTTGTTGGTGCGCTGTTGGGTGCTGATGAATTCGGTTTTGCCACCGCGCCATTGGTGGTTGAAGGCTGCATCATGATGCGCAAATGTCATCTCAATACTTGTCCGGTCGGCGTCGCGACCCAGGACGTCGAGCTGCGCAAGAAATTCACCGGCCAGCCAGAACATGTGGTGAATTATTTTTTCTTTGTAGCCGAAGAAGTTCGTGAACTGATGGCAAAGATGGGCATTCGCAAATTCGACGATCTGATTGGCCGTGCTGATTTGCTTGATACCTATAAAGGGGTGGAGCACTGGAAGGCAAAGGGGCTCGATTTTTCGCGAATTTTCCATCTGCCCAAAATGCCAGCAGAGGTCGCACGCCACCATTGCGAAACACAGGACCACGGTTTGGAAGCCGCACTTGATAATCGTTTGATTACACTGGCAGCGTCTGCGCTGGAACACAAAAAGCCGGTGGTGATTGATGAAAATATCCGCAACGTGAACCGTACTGTCGGTGCCATGCTTTCGGGTGCGGTTGCACAACGCTATGGCCATGCCGGGCTAGCCGACGATAGCATTCATATCAATCTGCATGGCACCGCCGGACAAAGTTTTGGTGCATTCCTGGCTCGTGGCGTAACGCTAGATTTGACGGGTCAGGCTAATGATTATGTTGGCAAGGGCTTAAGTGGTGGGCGCATCATCGTCAAGCAGCATGCTGACTTCAAAGGCGATCCGCTTGAAAATATCATCGTTGGCAATACCGTCATGTACGGCGCCATTGCCGGTGAGGCTTATTTCCGCGGGGTGGCAGGTGAACGCTTCTGTGTGCGTAATTCAGGGGCATCGGCGGTTGTTGAAGGCACCGGCGATCACGGCTGCGAATATATGACGGGCGGTACCGTGGTGGTGCTCGGTCAAACTGGCCGAAATTTTGCCGCTGGAATGTCGGGCGGTGTGGCCTATGTGCTGGACGAAGATGGCTTATTTGAAAAGCGCTGCAACCTGGCTATGGTGACGCTTGAAAGCGTTACAGATGCGGTAACCAACACATCACATTTGGGCCAATCGGATGTCGCGCTGATTAAATCACTGGTTGAGAATCACGCCAAATTAACTGGTAGCGCACGCGCCTTGGCGGTGCTGGCCAACTGGACAATGTGGTCGAAAAAATTTGTGAAAGTGATGCCGATAGAGTATCGCCGCGCACTGGATGAGCTGGCTGCTAAAAAGGTTGCCGTAAGCAAGCAGCGTGTCGCTGCCTAGTCGCGATGTTATTGCGTCATTTTTGAGTCATTTATTTTAAGAAGTTGGAGTGCGTGCAACATGGGAAAGACCACCGGATTTATTGAATACCAACGCTTGAGCGAAGCTTTGATTCCGCCCACTGAGCGCGTCAAAAATTTCAAAGAATTTGTATTTCATCTTAGCGATGACGAAGCAAAGATGCAGGGCGCACGCTGCATGGATTGCGGCATTCCGTTTTGCCAGTCGGGCTGTCCGGTGAACAACATCATTCCAGATTTCAACGATCTTGTGTTCCGCCAAAATTGGCGCGAAGCACTCGATACCTTGCACTCGACCAATAATTTCCCGGAGTTCACTGGCCGGGTTTGTCCCGCACCTTGCGAGGCCGCCTGCACGCTCAACATTAACAACGATGCAGTCGGCATCAAATCCATTGAGCATGCGATTATTGATAAGGGCTGGGAAATGGGCTGGGTCACGCCACAGCTGCCAACACACAAGACCGGTAAACGCGTTGCTGTGGTCGGTTCCGGTCCGGCAGGTATGGCCGTCGCCCAGCAGTTGGCGCGTGCCGGGCACGATGTGATTGTGTTTGAAAAAAGTGACCGCATTGGTGGTTTGCTTCGTTACGGCATCCCTGATTTCAAGATGGAAAAATCACATATTGATCGCCGTGTTGCGCAGATGGAGATAGAGGGCGTGAAGTTTCGCGTCAACCAGCACATCGGCGGAGGCATGGAAAACAGTACGCCCGCGTCGGCCTTGATGGCTGATTTTGACGCGGTAGTTCTGGCCGGTGGTGCAGAGTGGCCGCGCGATTTGCCAGTGCCCGGTCGTGAGTTGGATGGCGTTCATTTCGCAATGGATTTTTTGCCCGCGCAAAACAAAATTGTCGCAGGCGATAAAGTCGCCAGCCAAATCATGGCAACCGGCAAGCATGTGGTGGTGATTGGTGGTGGCGATACTGGTAGCGATTGCGTTGGCACTTCGAACCGTCACGGCGCGGCGACTATCGCGCAATTTGAATTGATGCCGCAACCTCCCGAGCAAGAAAATAAGCCTTTGGTATGGCCATATTGGCCGGTAAAGCTGCGCACCTCGTCGTCTCACGAAGAAGGCTGTCATCGCGATTGGTCGATTGCGACCAAAAAATTTGTTGGCAGCAATGGCAAGGTCGAAAAATTAATCGCAGCCAAGGTTGAGTGGAAAGACGGGAAAATGCAGGAAGTTCCCAATTCCGAATTTGAAATGAAGGCCGATCTCGTGCTGCTGGCGATGGGCTTCATGGCACCGACTCAACAGGGATTGCTGGAGCAATTTGTTCAGCTCGGTGTTGAGAAAGATGCGCGTGGCAATGTCAAAGCCGGTACTGAAGATGGTGCCAGCGTTTTGACAGAAACTCCGCTCGCTTATCAAACGGCTAACCCGAAAATTTTCACAGCTGGTGATATGCGCCGCGGTCAGTCGCTGGTGGTATGGGCCATTCGCGAAGGCCGCCAGTGCGCGCGTTCCGTGGATCAGTATTTAATGGGCGCTTCAGAATTGCCAAGATAGAAATGAAACTCTATACCTGTCGCGGCGTTTGAGGAAAAAAGCCCTAAACGGCACGCCAGTATTGGTGTGTTGCCTCTTATTATTTTATTGTGTTGTTTTCGATCTGTCGATCTGCGGTAAGCTCGTGGTTTGATTATTCGCTGCGAAAATCCATCATGCAAAAAATTCTGTCGTTCGCTATTGCCGCCCTGTCGGCGGCGTTGATTTCAGGTCTTGCAGCAGACAATGCTGTTGCCGCGCAGACTGCTACAGCAAATGAATCTGTAGAGCCCGTATATGCCGTGCTCTCACTGATTGGCGACAAACTCAGTATTGTCGTTGCACAATCACAAACAGGCACCCGAGTGGACGCGAGCCGGCGTGAAACACTGTCGATCAGTGAAGATGTATTCGACACCATGGCAGTTAGCGCGACTGTCGCCGCCGTGCGCGAATTGCGACCTTCGGCCGAGCTGGCGGCGCTGAATACCCGCAGTGCGGTGCTGTTTGAAAAACAGCGCACTCTCTTTGAAGAAAGCGGTAATACGATTGCTATACCAGAGCCTATTCGCATTGCCCTTAAAAATCAAAATGCCACCCATCTTTTTTTAATCACCAAGCGCATTGATGAGGCTGCTGCCGAATTTAGCAACGGCACCACCGATGGCAAAGGCATGCTAGAGGGCCTGGGTTTCTATCTGGATGGCTCAATTGCTACCGTTGATGGTGCCACAGGCAAGGCGGGGCAGGGATTCATTGCGCCGTTTGCGTATATGAATGTGGCCTTAATTGATCTCGCCACTTCAAAAGTTATAAAAAAACAAAAAATCACATCCTCTTGGCCTGTATCGGCGGGCGTTGCCGTAACTGATATTGGCAACCCGTGGGCAGCACTAAGCTCGGCTGAGAAAATTCGTCTGGTCAATGAGTTGATTCGCCGCGAAATCATGCGTGCGGTGCCTGATTTATTGCAGTAGTTGTGCTGCAAGTGGCCCGTGAGTTTTCACGAGCCTAATTTTCAGGCGGACGTAATCTGCAGCCCACTAATCAACTGATTGTCAACCCACTGCCGCAGCAATTCCACCGCGCGCACCGCGACCAATTCCGCATCGTGCCATTCGCCAAGTCCCTCGCATAGTGCCGCAAAGTTGGCTCCGGCTGATACGGCATTGAGTGCCCACGCTTCATCTGAGCGGAGCGAGCGGAAATAGACCGCATGCCCGCGCCGCCAAATCACCCAGGCAGTACAAGATTCAGTCTGAACAAGGTTTGGCGCATCGCATTCATCCTGCACGGCTTGCCAGAATGCGGGTACGTTCCACTGCATCGTCAAACGCTGCATGCTCGCTTGCATCGTGAGGTGCAGTTGAGGCCACGAGTCGCCCGCAAGTGCCGCCAGTTCATCAAACGGCACCACGGGGGAATCTATTGCATCAAATGCCAGTCCCATTGCCCATTCGAAGGCGGCCATTTCGGTTAACACTGAGTGGGATGCAAACGGTTCCTTACGGCCAAGGAACTCGGCAAGGTTCATGCCGAACCAGCGCGCGTTGGGGCTAACGGATGGGTGCGCTTCTATATACGCCAGCGCCAATTGGCCAAACAATTCATCACCCGCCAGCACATGCAATGCAGGATAGTCCGTATCAAGAACCTCCTGCAATCTTGAGCGATAGGCGCTTGCATAAATGGCTAATCGTGTCTCTGCATTGATGCGCGGGCCTTCAATAATAGCGGGAAAAATATCCGTTGAACCATGCAGCACATGAGCCTGAAAATCGCGCATTAGCCTATCTGCACTTGAAATGTTGACATCCATTATGCTGCGACCATAATTGGATCGGATTCACAAAGTATGCTGTTTGAAATTTTTCTCGCGTGCTCGAGCTCAACCAGCAATTCCGTCAGCGGTGGGATGGCATCATCACGTTCAATCATCGCGGGTACAGGGCCGAAACGGCGTACTGCGTCGGCGTAGAGTGTCCATACCGGGTCAACTACCGATGCGTCATGGGTATCAATGATGTAATCGCCATAGTGGTGGTGGCCGGCAAGGTGAAACTGCTTAACGCGGTTAACAGCGATGCCTTTCAAGTATTCCGCAGCTTCAAAACTGTGGTTGAATGCACTGACAAAAATGTTGTTGATATCAAGGAGGATAAAACAATCGGCCTTCTCCGCAATCGCGCTGATAAATTCCCATTCACTCATGGCCGATTGTTTAAACGTGACGTAGCTTGAAACATTCTCCAACATGATTTGGCGGCCCAAAAAATCTTGCACTTCGCGCACTCTGGTCGCGACATGTGCAACCGTTTCTTCGGTGTACGGCAGCGGCATCAAATCATGTAAATTTTTGCCCGCCAAACCGGTCCAGCACAAGTGATCAGAAATACCCTCAGGCTCAACCCGATCGGCGAGCTGTTTGAGATCGCGCAAATAGTCACGATTTAATGGATCGGTACTGCCGATTGAAAGTGAAACACCGTGCATCACCATCGGATAGTCACGACGGATGCGCATTAGGTTGGCGAGCGCTCTGCCACCGGGCACCATATAGTTCTCGGAAATGATTTCGAAGAAATCCAGTGCGGGCGGATCCGCAAAAATGGTTTCGTAATGCGGCGTGCGCAGCCCCAAGCCAAAGCGAGAATTATTTTTTGTCATATCAAAATAATCGGTCACCACACTAGATGCGGTGCGGCGACCGATCAAACATCACTCACTACAGGGGAAATCAAAAACAGTTAACTGTTTAAAACAGAGTGCCAATTATTTCTTGGCGCCTTCAACTTTGCCGCCAATTTGCTTGCACTGATCGGCAGTCATGGCGACAAATCCCTGACCTTTGCAGCTGCCTTGACCCTTACAAGCGTTGCTGGCGGTCTTGCAATCGTTATGACCTTTGCATGCATTCACGCCTTCGCAGTGAATTTTCTTCGCTTCTTGTGCCTGTGCGGTGCTAACGACGGTTGTCATCAACATGCCTGCAGCAGCGATAGCAAGAGCGACACCGGATAGTTTTTGAGTTGCGTTCATATCAGATTCTCCAAAATAATTGATTAAAAAGAGGATTTACTTTCAGACTTAAAAATTCAAGCAAACACCTGAGATATTGTGGGGATGGTTCAATGCTGTTTCGCCACTCCCTGAGCCGTTAGTGGTGGACTTATTCAATTCCTTACAAGGCCCTCTTTTTTAAAACGAATCTCGCCAGTTCACGCAACGCGTTACGCCTGCAATTAGCTCAAAGGAAGGTCTGTTGCTTTGCCAGCAGCGAAAATCGGTAAGGCAATTCGTGCATCGACGACCAACCGCCTGTTACCCATTCGGGTTTCGTATGCCCAAAAAGGCTTCAACATGATTCGTTTATCTGATGTGCCAATATTGCTTGCTCAATCTGATCCCGGGCAGGAACAATTACTTCGCGGTTCGGGCGTTGCGGTTGGACTAAGTCTGCATGTCCTGCCCGGCAAAGAATCATTACGTCAGGAAATTGAACAATGTCGCTATGCATGGAACACCAGTCCGGTACTGATCGTGGATGTTGCCGTTCTTGCCGCGCAGGCGCTCGATGCCGAGACGGCGCTCAAAATGCTAACGCAATTGTTTCCCACTATGCGCATCATTTGTACCTTGGGCGACCGTATCACGGTCACCCGAAATGAAGTTGATTGGCTGACTAAACACGGTGCCTCCGCCGTGTTTGCAAACGCCAATGTTGTGCGCCTTGAAGAGACGGTGATTCCTGTGCTGCGGGCAGCAATTCCAACACCAGATCTGGTGCTGAACGTTGCCAAGGTTGCTGATTATCTGCGCGTGCTGGACATTAATGCAGATGAGTCATCAGAAATGTCCAGTCTGCATCAGACTATGCGTAAGCTCGAAAAACGCAATATACCGGTCGCGAGTCTGATTGATTATGTCCGCGGCCCAGATGGCTTCGAGGTCAAAAGCCGCAGTTATCGGCTCAAACCTTATCTTGACTGTTTCATCGCCAGCGAAGCGGTCAAATTATTAACGGATTTCCTAGATTGTTCAACTGAATTTGCTTTGATGGCAGGGCTGTTATTGCAGCGTATGGATATCTTTCATCATGTCACTGGTGATCATGATTTTAAAGATGAAAGTTTATTTTTTAGATTTTATGCGGCATCAGAAAAACTTGACCAGATGGATCTTTCGATTGCGTTGGCGCAGTCAAAATCTGCCAAAGGATTCGTCCGTGCAGACAGAGCTTATCTGGGCAGGAATTTTCCAGACTGCTTTATCGGCCACGAAGCTGTTGATTGGCTATGTGCACGCTATCTCCTCTCCCGACAAGAGGCTGTCACGCTGGGGCAGTCGCTGTTGAGGTTGCACGTGTTTCGCCACGTTACCGATGATCATGACTTTCTCGACCAACACTATTTTTACCGGTTCTCTTAGTGAAAATATCTAATTAGCTCTCGTCCAGCCACAGCAAGAGGTGCAGACATTATTTGCATAAACTCTGCCACTGGGGCGGATTTCGTGGCAAAAAGTGCTTAAAAACGTCGTCAGTGTTGGAGTTTACCTTTTCTAAATTGCGGTGATCCATGCTTGATTTTTGAGAAAGTAGGCTGGAATAAGATTCGGTCGAGGCGGCACGGATGCGATAATGAAGGGTGCAGTTTATTGATTGCGCTTTTTTTCATTCTGCGGTTTTTTCGTCATGACCACTTTAAAAAACGACACCTTTCTTCGTGCGCTGATGCGCGAACCGACTTCATACACCCCGATCTGGATCATGCGGCAGGCGGGGCGCTACTTGCCCGAATACAAAGCAACACGCGCAAAAGCGGGTAGCTTTCTGGGGCTCGCCAAAAATCCTGATTACTGCACCGAAGTTACATTGCAACCGCTGGATCGCTTCCCGCTAGATGCGGCGATTTTGTTTTCGGATATTTTGACCATCCCTGATGCCATGGGGCTGGGACTTTATTTTGCCGATGGCGAAGGGCCAAAATTTGAGCGACCGTTACGAACAGAGGAGGATGTCAGACGGCTACCGCTGGCCGATATGGCTTCGCTTAAATATGTTACCGATGCGGTAACACAGATTCGTGGCGCACTGAATGGGCGTGTGCCGCTCATTGGCTTCTCCGGCAGTCCGTTTACGCTTGCCTGCTACATGATTGAAGGCGGTGGGTCGGATGACTTTCGTTTAACCAAAACCATGATGTTCCAACGCCCGGATTTGCTGCACTCGATCCTTGAAAAAAATACCGAGAGCGTCATAACCTATTTGAATGCACAAATTGACGCGGGCGCACAGGCGGTTCAGCTATTTGACACTTGGGGCGGGGCGTTATCGCATCATGCTTATCAGGAGTTTTCCCTAAAATATGCAAAGCGGGTAATGGCGGGTCTAAAACGTGAACGAGAAGGGCGTGTGGTGCCGCGCATATTTTTCACCAAGGGTGGCGGCCTGTGGCTTGAATCAATGGCAGAAATAGGTGCGGATGCTTTGGGCCTAGATTGGACCATTCAAATTGGTGATGCAAAAAAACGCGTCGGCCATCAAGTAGCGCTGCAGGGAAACCTGGATCCGCTAACGCTGTTTGCGCCGCCTGACGTGATTGCGCGGGAGGCAGAGCGGGTTTTGAGCGACTTTGCGTATGACAAAAATGCCACAGGCCATGTATTTAATTTGGGCCATGGCATTTCCCAGTTTACCAATCCAGCCCATGTGGAAGCGCTTGTTCACGCCGTTCACCGCGCCAGTGCTAGGGAATAGCATTTTATTTCAGTGTCAAGCGCATTTTTATCAGCACTTGAGAAAAAAATGCTTGCTTATGCACAGAAAGCTCGTTCTCGCACAATAGCGCTGATTTTTATGAATGTGCTGTAAATAATGTTCGCAACTTGTTAATTTAATTAAGGTTTTTTATTATTTTTTCACTGCTTTTAATAGCGCAGCTACGTTATGCCGCCACGACAGACTCGGTAAAAGCGAGCTATGCACAAAGTTATCCACAGATGACTGGCATCGGTTGTAGTTTTCTAATTGGTCGTATTCGATGGTAGGCGTGGCGCGGTTTAGAGGGACTGATTTCCAGTCGTCAGCTTCCAAGTCTGGGCCTGCCAGGGTGGTGCGTATCGCGCTGGATTTACCGCTCGAAACATTGTTTGATTTCTCATTGCCCGATGACGCAATCAAGCCGCTCAATGGTAATCCTGATAATTTGATTGGTCGCCTGGCGGTGGTGCCATTTGGCCCCAAAAAATTGGTTGGTGTGGTGGTAGAGCTAAGGCATTCAAGCGAAGTACCTGCCGATAAGCTGAAAACGGTGCTGCATATTCAGCATGACGTGCCTGCTTTTTCAGCAATCGATCTGGCGCTATTTCGGTTTTGTGAAGGCTACTATCATCAGCCGTTTGGTCAGATTGCCTTGAACGCAATTCCACCGGGTATGCGGGTTCCTAAAGCTATTGTTCGTGTTCAGCCGCGTGTTGTTGATATCACGGATGCAGGGCGCGATATCCTGCCGAATTTACCGGCACGATCTGTCGTGCAACGTGCCATTTTGCAGTCGCTTGCGGCCCATGGCGGGCAGGACGAGGCCAGCCTCAAGGCTCGGCATGAAAGCGGCGGTACTTCTTTGAGTGCCCTCGTTCGAAAAGGTTGGGTACTAGTACGGGAAGACATGGCCGCTCCGGCACGCATGACAGTTGAGCAGCCGCTTGTGAACATTGAGTTTTCAGATCCCAAGCCGCTTAATGCCCAACAAACTCGTGCGCTTGCCGCCATTGTGGGCGGCACCGGTTGCTTCGCACCTTTCTTACTGGCGGGCATTACCGGTAGCGGTAAAACCGAGGTTTACCTGCATGCGATCCGCCATGCATTGGAGCATGGCCAGCAAGTGCTGATATTGGTTCCGGAAATCAATTTGTCACCGGCTTTTGTGCGGGCGGTCGCGACGCGTTTCCCGACCGCTCAAATTGCATTACTGCACAGTGGCATGGCTGAAGTACCGCGCATGGCTGGCTACCTGGATGCGCAGGCCGGACGAGTGGATATTGTGATCGGCACCAGGCTTGCCGTCTTTACCCCAATGCCGCGTCTGGGCCTGATCGTGGTCGATGAAGAGCATGACCCCTCGTTCAAGCAGCAGGAAGGCTTTCGATACTCGGCTCGCGATGTGGCAGTGTTCCGTGCCCATACTGCCAATTGCCCGGTGGTGCTAGGTTCGGCCACGCCATCACTTGAAACTCTCAACAATGTGGCGAGGGGCCGTTTCACCTCGCTGGTATTAACAGAGCGTGCCGCTCCGGATGCGGCGTTGCCCAGCGTTGATTTTATTGATCTCAATATTGAGCGCGCTACCGATGGTTTAACGGCAAGCCTGATTCGTGCGATTGATGAAACCGTGAAACGTGGTGAGCAGGCACTGGTGTTTATAAATCGTCGCGGCTTCGCCCCCGCGCTGGTGTGCGCGCAATGCGGCACCATGCCCGAATGCGCGCGCTGCACAGCGCGGCTGGTGTTCCATAAAAACGAGAATCGCCTCAAATGTCACCACTGCGGATATCAAAGTCGAGTACCGACATCCTGCGCGAGCTGCGGCAGCCATGAATTGATTGCTGCCGGTCAGGGAACGGAGCGGGTAGAAGCTTCCCTTCAGGCAGCGTTGCCACAAGCCCGAATGGCCCGGGTTGATCGTGACTCCACTCGCAAACGCGGTTCGGCAGAGAAAATTTTTGCGGCCGCCGCCAAGGGGGAGCTGGATGTTCTCGTGGGAACGCAAATGCTGTCGAAAGGTCATGATTTTCCAAGGCTCACGCTGGTGGGTGTGGTCAATGCGGACGGAGCTATGTTCGCCGCTGATTTCCGCGCTTCCGAACGGCTCGCGGCGCAATTGATGCAGGTGGCAGGACGGGCAGGCCGCGCACATTTGCCGGGCCGTGTCTTGATCCAGACACGATTCCCCAATCATCCGCTATATCAGGCAGTAGCAGCGCAGGATTATCCGCGCTTCGCTGAAATCGCGATGGCTGAGAGACGCCACGCCTCGCTGCCGCCGTTTTCGTTTTTGGCACTGCTACGTGCTGAGTCGCGGCAGGCTGAATCGCTCATCGAATTTATGAGTAATGCCGCTGAATCTGCGCAAATACTGGCAGCTGAATATGGTGTACATGTTTGGGACCCGGTCCCGCCCACGCTGATCAGAAAGGCGGGTTACGAACGCAGGCAGCTGATGGTGCAAGCTGACAGTCGTAGCGCGCTACAGCGCTTCCTGAGTCGCTGGCTTGTCGTCGTGCGGGATAACAAGATAGGCACTGTGAAATGGGTGATTGATGTTGATCCGCTTGAAGTCTAAATAAGCTGGATTAGGTCGAAAATCCGCTTGCCGTTATAATCATGGGCTAACTTCTGAAATTGCCATGTCCACATTTATTGATAACAAAAGCGCTGTTGCGGCGCTGTTCCAGGCAGCGCTGGCCAAAGCCTATCCAGGGTTAACCCAAGACGCATTTGTCATTGAAGTCGAAAAGCCAAAAAATCCCGATCATGGGCATTTTGCGGTTAATAGCGCACTACAACTGGCTAAAAAATTGGGTTTAAAGCCGCGTGATATTGCAGAAGCGATCATTGCGGCGCTGCCCACCTCAGATTTGCTTGCCAACAAACCCGAAATAGCAGGCCCGGGATTTATTAATATTCGCCTCTCTCTCGCCGCTGAAACACGCGTAGTGGACAGTATTTTTGCAGACGGCAATGAATTTGGTAAAAGCCAGATAGGTGCAAATCAAAACGTGATGGTTGAGTTTGTATCGGCGAACCCGACCGGGCCGCTACATGTGGGCCATGGCCGCGCAGCAGCGATTGGCGATACGCTGGCGCGCCTGCTCATGTGGCAAGGATTCCAGGTTTCGCGCGAGTTTTACTATAACGATGCTGGTGTACAAATCAACAACCTCATGCTGTCAGTGCAGGCAAGGTTGCGTGAACTGGCCAGACTGGATGCGGCGTTCCCGGAGAGCGGCTATCACGGCGAATATATTCGCGAAATTGCACAACGCTATGCAGAAAAATTTCCGGCAGATTCGGCTGGCAATAACGAAGATGCTGTACGGCATTTTGCGGTTGCATACCTGCGCCACGAGCAAGACCTGGATCTCAGAGCGTTTGATGTGCAATTCAATAATTATTACCTTGAGTCATCGCTTTATACCCAAGGTCTGGTTGAGAAAACCGTTAATCATCTTGTCGCCAACGGTAAAACCTATGAGCAAGATGGTGCGCTTTGGCTAAAGACCACCGATTACGGTGATGACAAAGATCGTGTGATGCGCAAATCTGACGGCACATTTACATATTTTGTGCCGGATGTGGCGTACCACGTCACCAAATGGGAACGGGGCTTTAAGCGTGCCATCGTTGAGCTGGGAGCTGACCATCATGGCTCGCTTGCGCGTGTTCGTGCCGGTCTGCAGGCGATGGAGATTGGTGTGCCGGCTGGCTATCCCGACTACGTGCTACATCAGATGATCACAGTCATGCGCGGCGGCGAAGAGGTGAAAATTTCCAAGCGTGCCGGTAGCTATGTGACGCTGCGCGAATTGATTGATGAAGTCGGCCGCGACGCCACGCGTTATTTTTTCGTGATGCGAAAATCAGATTCGCAGCTCACATTCGACATCGATCTGGCCCGCTCAAAATCGGAAGAAAACCCGGTTTATTATGTGCAATACGCGCACGCAAGGATTTGTTCGGTGCTGGCACAGTGGGGAGGTGATGAGTCCGCCCTCAGCAGTGTCGATCTTTCGCCGCTGACCAGTAAATATGAATCTGATTTGATGCGCGCATTGGCTGATCTGCCGTTGACTCTGGAGCACGCTGCGCATGAGTTGGCACCGCACATCGTTGCCGTATATCTGGGCGACTTGGCCGCTAAACTGCATACCTATTACAATGCAGAACGATTCCTCATTGAAGACGAAAAACTGAAACTCGCAAGGTTGTCGCTTATTTTGGCGACCAGACAGGTTTTGAAAAATGGCCTTGCCGTTTTGGGCGTGAGCGCCCCGGAGAAGATGTAAATCATGGCAAACGATTACAAGGCAGCATCGCCGCCACGCGCCAGTAGTGCGAGGAGCGGCGGCGGGCGCAGCATGAATCCAATGTTTCTTGGTGTCATTATCGGGCTGTTACTGGGCATAGTGTTGGCGCTGGGCATTGCGATTTGGTTAAACCGCAGCTCGAGTCCGTTTCAGGAAAAGGCCAAGCCGGTTGATGCCTTGCCGACGATTGCTGCAAGGCCAGGTGTGTTGCAGGCGCCCAATACGGGCGCAAAAGACGGCTCAGAAAAGCCACGTTTCGAATTCTACGACATCTTACCCGGCGAAAAAGGGGTCAAGGCCGATAAAGGCGGGGCACATGAAAAGGTATTGCAGCCTGCCACCAAGCCAATAGATGCTACCGCCAAGTCGACACAAGACCCAAAACGCGAAGCCCCAGTGGCGCACCCCGTCGCCAAAGAGAGCTATTTATTGCAGGCGGGTGCCTTTCAAAATGAGGGTGACGCAGAAAATTTGAAAGCGCAAATTGCTTTTGCGGGCATGGAGGCCTCTGTGAGAAGTGTCAACTTGCCGGACAAAGGCACGTTATACCGGGTACGATTAGGCCCCTATAAAAGCCTCGAAGAAGTGAACAGAATCAAAGCTGCGCTGTCTCAAAACGGTATTAATGCCGCTGTGGTTAAGGCGGAATAGGTTTCCCTCGATTGGTTATTCTGATTTTAATAGGATCTTTTATATGCATAGCCTGAAATCCATCCCGACGCTCAAGACTTTTTTCTTGGCGGCACTCACCTTTTTTGCGGTCGCTTTCACATCTGCGCAAGCCCAGCAGGGACCTTTGGTTGTGCCGTTAAGCCCGCCTCAACCCGTCGAAAATGACGGCAAAATCGAGGTGCTGGAATTTTTTGCCTACGGCTGCATTCATTGTGCACACCTTGAGCCAAAGCTCGAAGAATGGGTAAAGAAATTACCTGCGGACGTAAAGTTTAAGCGGGTACCGGCAGGGCGCGGATTCGAAATGCGGGGCGTTGATAATGTGCCGCTTTTTTATACGCTGGAAGCGATGGGTCTGATAGAGAAGCTGCAGCAAAAGGTATTCGATGCAATCAACGTCGACAATATTATTTTGGGTAACCCGGCAACACTCAACAAATGGCTGGAAAAGCAGGGCGTTGATCCCAAAGCTTATGAAAATGTGCAGAAATCATTTTCAGTACAAAACAAGATCATGCGCGCCTATAAACAGGCTGCCGAATATAAAGTTGCCAGCACGCCTACTATTGTCGTCAATGGTCGATTCGCCGTGCAGCAGCAAGGCACTGTGGAAAGCCTGTTTGCGACCATCGACAAGCTCATTGGTGAAGCCCGGGTAATCAATAAATCTGCGGTTACTGCCAATGCAGATCCGGCTCATTCTGCAAAACATAAAGTAGTAACAAAAAAATAAATTAACGCTCGCCTAGCTCCCTGCCGTCTACCGGCAAACGCATGCTTGGTGTGAATTGATGCCAAGCATGCGGTGATGGACTAAAAACCAACGCGGGGATTTTCGCCTGACGTTATACAATTCGGGATGCCTAATTTCCCACTAAGAATATTCATCACGGGTGCCTCCAGCGGCATCGGTGAAGCCCTTGCCAGACAATATGCCCAAACTCGCGGCGCCCAACTCGGATTAGTCGCCCGCCGAACAGATTTTTTGGCACGCCTCCAAAATGAGCTTGATCCCAAGCCTGAAATTTATGTTTGTGATGTGCGCGATGCTGCCGGACTGAAAGCCGCAGCGCAAGATTTCATCACAAAGTTTGGTGTGCCCGACATCGTTATTGCCAACGCGGGCGTCTCACGCGGCACCTTGACTGAAATCGAGTGTGATCTCAAAACTTTTCAGGAGATTTTTGATATTAATGTGATGGGCATGGTGAATACCTTTCACGCGTTCGCCGAGCCGATGAAAGCGGCCAAGCGCGGCACCCTAGTCGGTATTGCCAGCGTGGCCGGCTTCCGCGGCATTCCTGGTGGCGGTGCTTATTCGGCATCGAAGGCGGCGTGCATCCGCTATTGTGAAAGTCTGCGCGTTGAAATGCGTTCAAGCGGTGTGTCGGTGGTGACGATCTGCCCAGGCTACATTCGCACCCCGATGACTGCCGTGAATAAATTCAAAATGCCCTTTTTGATTGATGTTGATGAGGCCGTGGTGCGGTTCCAACGCGCAATTGATGCAAAGGCAAGCTTCGCGGTCATTCCGTGGACAATGGGCGTCGCAGCCCGTGTGTTGAGAATGGCGCCTAACTGGCTTTATGACCGTATTTTCTCTCGTATGCCACGCAAGCCCAGATAGTTAATGCAGCCAGTAAATGTGGCTATTAAATGTGGCCAGTTAATTGGCTTTGAGCAGTAGCGCTTTTCCAACTCATTATTGACAGAAACCAGATGACCGCCCGCTACGCACTTTATAACATCGCCGATCACCATTCACCCGGTAATATTGCCGTCATTACCCTCGATAATCCGCCCGTCAACAGTATGGGCATGGCGACGCGCGAGGCGATAGGCGCGCACTTGTCCACGGCGATTGCCGACTCGTCTGTAATGGCAATTGTTATTACTGGCGCTAACAAAATTTTTACCGGCGGTGCCGACATTCGTGAGTTTGGACTTCCCGTCGGTATGCAGTCACCTAATCTGCATGATTTAATTCGCGCTTTTGAAGCAAGCCCAAAACCTGTGATTTCCGCTATCAATGCAGTGTGCATGGGGGGCGGCACAGAGATATCGCTGGGTTGCCACTACCGCGTGGCTGCACCCGGGGCAATGATTGGTCTGCCTGAAGTCAAAATTGGCATCCTGCCCGGCGCTGGAGGTACTCAGCGTTTGCCCCGTGCGGCAGGTGTTGAGCTCGCCTTGCAGATGATTTTAAGTGGTGAAGCGGTCGCCGCTGAAGTGCTGGCCAAGACCAAGGCGTTGGATCGAATAATTGAAGGTGATTTTTTAACGAGTGTACTCGTGTTTGCGGCTGAAATTGCAAAGCGAAAAGAGCTGCCGCGTGTTCGGGACATGGCTGTCGACTCCGCCGGTTCCGCCCCTCTGTTTGCGGCAGCTCGCGCCAAGGCTCGCAGCATAAACCCGCAATTCCCAGCGCCGTTGAAGTGTATTGATGCCATTGAGGCTTCAACAGCGCGGGATATTGATGATGGCCTCGCGTACGAATACAAGCTTTTCAATGAACTACTGGCAACCCCTGAATCAGCTGCACTTCGGCATGCTTTTTTTGCTGAGCGTGCCGCAAGAAAAGCGGTCCAAGTAAACAAGATATGAATAAATCGTTATAAAAATGAGCAAAATCCTATCGCGTCGCGATCTTAATTTTTTACTTTATGAATGGCTTGATGCGGGCGCATTGACGTCACGCCAGCGCTTTGCCGACCACTCGCGTGAGACATTCGATGCGGCGCTTGATACAGCTGAAAAAATGGCCGAGCAATACTTTGCGCCGCACAATAAAAAAAGTGATGCCAACGAGCCGCATTTTGACGGCGAAAAAGTGCATCTCATTCCGGAAATAAAAAAGGCCATTGATGAATTCTGTCGTGCCGGGCTGATTGCTGCCCAACACGATTACGAGCTCGAGGGCATGCAATTGCCAACCACCATTGCAAACGCATGCATGGCCTATTTTATGGGTGCTAATGTGGCAACAGCGGGCTACCCATTTCTCACCATTGGCAATGCCAACCTGTTGCTTGCTCACGGCACACCACAACAAATTGAAACCTATGTTCGTCCACTGCTGTCTGGCCGTTTCATGGGCACGATGTGCTTGTCAGAGCCGCAAGCAGGCTCTTCACTGTCAGACATTAAAACCCGTGCCGAACTCCAGCCATCCGGAACCTACCGCCTCATTGGTAACAAAATGTGGATATCCGGCGGCGAACACGACCTGACTGACAATATTATTCATCTGGTGCTGGCCAAGATCGTGGGCGCAGACGGCAAAACCATACCGGGCGTTAAAGGCATTTCACTTTTTATCGTGCCAAAAAAACTGGTCGGCGTCGATGGGGTATTAGGCGAACGTAATGATGTGGCGCTGGCCGGACTGAATCATAAAATGGGTTATCGCGGCACCACCAATTGTTTGCTGAACTTTGGCGAGGGCAAGTTTAAACCAGGTGGAAAAACCGGTGCCGTGGGCTATCTAGTTGGTGAGCAACACAAAGGTTTGAGCTGCATGTTCACGATGATGAATGAAGCGCGGATTGGGGTCGGGTTAGGCGCAACCATGCTTGGCTACACCGGTTACCTGCATGCGCTTGACTATGCTCGCAATCGCCCCCAAGGCCGTCATCCGCAAGCGAAAGACCCCTCATCACCGCAGATACCCATCATCGAGCATACCGATGTGCGGCGCATGTTGCTGGCACAAAAAGCCTATGTTGAGGGTGCGCTGGCGCTCAATCTGTATTGTGCAAAATTGATCGATGAAGAAAAAACTTCGACGGATGATGAATCACGTAAAAACATTACGTTATTGCTGGACATACTCACGCCGATCGCAAAAAGCTGGCCGTCTCAATGGTGCCTGGAGGCAAACAGTCTCGCTATTCAGGTGCACGGTGGCTACGGCTACACCCGTGACTACAATGTCGAGCAGTTCTATCGCGATAATCGTCTGAACTCCATTCACGAAGGCACGCACGGCATTCAGGGGTTGGATTTGCTCGGCCGCAAAGTGGTGATGCAAAATGGTGCCGCATTCCAGCAGTTGGGGCAGGTTATTCAACAATCAATTGCTGCGGGACTGGCGGCTCAACATGCCGACACCAAGTGCTTTGCGGCCATACTGGCGGATTATATTGGACGTATAGGCAACATAACGCACGCTCTGCATTCCGCAGGCGATCTGAATAAAACACTGGCCAATGCAACGACCTATCTTGAAGCCTTTGGGCACATCGTGATGGCGTGGATATGGCTGGAGCAATCGATGGTTGCCGCGACAAAAATCGATGGCGCAGACAGCGATTTTTATCAAGGTAAGTTGCAAGCCTGCCGCTATTTTTATATCTATGAATTGCCCAAAGTGGGTGCCATGATTGACCTGCTGAACTTACTTGATACGACCACCTTGCAGATGCAAGATGGCTGGTTTTAATTTGTTATCAACCTAACGCTTATTCGCCATGCCCTCACACCATTTCGCCAATGTCACCACCCGTTTCTCATCCCGCGTTACTGATTACGTCAAATATCGTCCGCACTATCCACTAGAAATCCTTGATTTGCTCGCCGAGAGCTGCGGCCTTACGCCCGACAGTGTGATTGCAGATATTGGCTCTGGCACCGGCATTCTTGCCAAATTGTTTTTGGAAAATGGCAATCCCGTTATCGGTGTTGAGCCGAATAAGGAAATGCGTGAAGCAGGCGAGGTGTACTTGGCTGAATTTGGCCGCTTCACCAGCATGAACGGCACCGCTGAATCGTCATTGGTGCCCACGCGTTCGATGGATTTTGTGCTGGCGGGTCAGGCCTTTCACTGGTTTGATCGCGAAAAAGCCCGCATAGAATTTATACGAATTTTAAAGCCGGTGGGGATTGCTGTTTTAGCTTGGAATGATCGTCGAATTGACACCACGCCGTTCCTGCGTGGATACGAAGCCTTGCTTCAGCAATACGCGACCGACTATCAGGAAATCAATCATAAAAATATCCAAGACAAAGAGATCTTCCAGTCATTCTTTGGGGGCGAGTTTTTTGAAGCATCGTTCGACAACATTCAACGCTTTGATTTTGCGGGGCTGATGGGCAGGCTGAATTCATCCAGCTATGCGCCACCCAAAGATCATCCCGATTACATGCCCATGGTTGCGCGTGCGGAAGAAATTTTCGAAGCCTGCCAAGTAAATGGTGAAATCACGTTTGAATATGACACACGGGTCTATTACGGCCTAGTTTCGTAGAGCGTGCCGTAGGCGACTAATACTTGCCGGTGAGTCCCATCGCCACAAATGGCGGCTCTCGCCCGGTAAGCTTTTCGAGCAATATCAACTCGTCATCGCTATGGCTGCCAAAAGTGGTGTTTTCTACTTTCATGTTGCCGCCGGATTCATCCAGCCAGACTGGACTTTCATGGTGAGTCGTTTTGATAACTTTGGTTTTTTCCATGCCTGCGCCGTCGATAGCTGCCTCGCCATAACAAAGACAAAAATAAGTGCGCTCACGGTGAATCTCGATATAACAGCCGGTACCGCGAATGCCGATGGTGGCGCTTTGAGCGCGGATGGTCACGCCCGAATTAGCAGGGCGTTTTTCAAAGACCGATAGCAGCTTCCCAGTCGCAATCAAAACTTGGCTCAACGTGCCGGGCTTATCCTTGCTGCCCTCAAATGTCACGCTGGTGCCTTCACGCAAGAGGTACGCGTCTTTACCAATGACCACGACGGCAAAGCTACCTTTGGCAGTACCGGTCATGATTTTGTCTCCCGGCTTGACGGCCATGCCAACCTTGGCTGGAAAGCCGTTAACGGTAGCACTGCCTTGCAATGAGTTGATGCCGCTCACCGCCGGTAAATCACCCTTGGCCAGCGCCTCCTGTATCAGGCCAGGAATGCCTGCGGGTCCTAGTACGCCTGCAAAGCCCAGCGCAGTGAGCCTGACCAGTGTCTGACGGCGATTGAGTTTGGTCATCGCAATAGTTTTTTTCATTTTTATTTTCTCCTCGGGTTAATTCGCAACTACCAAATACTTATTTCTGTATATAGCTTATTACTGTTACCTAGGCGTTTCAGATTCAAATATTAAGTGAGCAAGTCAACGCTTGGTGAATACTAAATCCCATACCCCGTGCCCCTTGGCCAATCCTTTGCGCTCAAAATTGGACTCGGTGCGATAGACGGGACGCGGGGAATAATTTTCGGCTGTATTGGTGAGTTGTTCTTCGGCCATTAATACTTCTAGCATGTGCTCAGCATACGCCTGCCAATCCGTGGCTAGGTGCACATAACCTTGTGTTTGTAGTTTCTGTACCAGAAGTCTTACAAAGTCAGGTTGAATCAGGCGTCGTTTATGGTGGCGCTTTTTGGGCCAGGGATCGGGAAAAAAAATATGGAAACCCGCGACAGAGCCGTCTGCCACGGTATGGCGCAGCACTTCGACCGCATCATGCTGGACTAGGCGCAGATTGGTAATATCGCGCTCAGCAATCATTTTCAGCAAACTGCCTACTCCCGGAGTGTGGACCTCGATACCAATGAAGTTTTTATCGGGTATATGCTTTGCGATATCGGCAGTGGTGTTGCCCATCCCGAAGCCGATTTCGATAATGGTTGCTGCATCCCGCTTGAAAATTTCGCGCATGTCGAACGTCGTGCCCGCTACAAACGGCAATACATACTGCGGGCCCAATTCATCGACTGCACGGGCCTGGCCCGGAGACAAGCGTCCTTGGCGAAGCACAAAGCTACGAATGGGCCGACGGTGCTTTTCACTCAAATCCGTGTTCTCCACGTTGAGCGGGTCTGATGTTTGATTGATATTTTCCATAGGCTAATTATACGGCGTGCCTTTGTAGAAAGAAGGGCTGCTAGCCATCGTCTCGTTGCAGCAGAGTCGCTACAATGGGGCCATGCACAAAAACATGAAAAAAATAATTATCAACGCGGGCCGTGAAAAATCACTGCTCAGGAAACATCCTTGGATATTTTCCGGTGCCGTAAAGTCTAGTGCTGGCGCGGTTTCCGGCGATATTGTGGCCGTTGTGGCAGAAGATGGCCGCTTCCTAGCCTATGCCGGTTACAGCGAACATTCGCAAATTGTCGCGCGGGTACTGTCGTTTATGGAAAGTGACAGTATTGATGAACACTTCTTTCGTCAGCGTATTAGGGCAGCGATAGCACGACGAGCTGAATTGGCTGCTAACACCAACGCAATGCGGCTGGTTCATGCGGAGTCGGATGGATTGCCAGGTGTCATTGTTGATCGTTACGGTGAGGTGGTGGTGCTGCAGTTGCTGACTGCCGGGGTAGAGTTGCAGCGTGATTTAATGGCGCGCTTGCTGATGGAGGAGACAGGTGCCAAAACAGTCTATGAGCGTTCTGACGCGGATGTGCGCGTGCTTGAGGGGTTGTCGCCGCGCAACGGGCTGATTGCCGGGCGGCCAATCGCTGGTGAAGTAGAGGTGGTTGAAAATGGTCTCAAGATCGCAGTCGATATTATGGGCGGACATAAAACCGGGTTCTATCTCGACCAGCGCGAGAATCGGGCGCTTACAAAGCTATTATCAGCAAATGCGGATGTGCTGAATTGCTTTTGCTATACGGGCGCCATGAGCGTTGCCGCCTTGGCGGGAGGTGCAAAATCGGTATTGTCGATTGATAGCTCCGGACCTGCACTGGCAACCGCAAAACGCAATGTGGCGCTAAACTCGATTGGCGCCGATGATATGGCCCTCGCAGAATTTTGGGAGGCAGATGTTTTTGCTGCGCTGCGAAAATTGCGCGATATGGGGCGTAGTTTCGACCTGATTATTCTCGATCCACCCAAATTCGCACCTACCGCCCATCATGCTGAAAAGGCGTCGCGCGCCTATAAGGATATCAATCTGCTGGGCTTCAAACTGCTGCGGCCAGGCGGGCGCTTGATGACATTTTCCTGCTCAGGAGGCATTTCGGCTGAATTGTTCCAAAAAATCATTGCCGGAGCTGCACTGGATGCTCATGTAGAGGCGCAGATTATCAAGCATTTAAGCGGCGGCAGTGATCACCCGGTGGCGCTTAATTTTCCGGAGGGTGATTATTTGAAAGGCCTGCTGTTGCGGCGTGTGTAATAGCTATTAGACCCGCCACATTTGACACGCGCGCCACAACAATCTATTGTCTATTTACAATCACATGACAAAATTATTGTTCACCGCGAACTAAATTTGATCGCGAGCCTCATACTCAACGTTTCATTGGCATTTAGATGAAGCGGGCATTGATTAGCAGTAGGGTAAAAATGGTACCCGCGCAATCCTGATAGCAGCATAAGAATAATGCAAAGGATTCATCATGAACATCTTCAAATTTGATTGCGTAAAACCGCTTGTAGTGCTGATAGTCATAACAGCCTCAGCATCAATATCAGTAAACGCGCAAACCTATGCTGGCGGGGTGTTTAGCCCGTCTAAAGTTAGTCTAAACGGCGACAATGCCACAGTTTCTTTTTTGGATTTAAGCGTTGCTACGCCGAGCATCATGTTGATGGATAAAAACCTGCGCTATGGCTTAAAGCTGCGTTATCAGGCGGCCCCGCATCTTGCATTAGAAGCCAACTACAGCGATTTGCGAGCATTAAGCAACCCGGTATCGTTTGCGCCTAGTTACGCTGATGCTTATTACTTAAAAACGAGGGCAAATGCGAAGGGTTACGGTCTTGATCTGGTGGGCACCCTGCCAATTATGGATCGGCTTACTTTGACAGGCCGAGCAGGCATCCAAAGCGTCAGAAACGAAAGTACCTTTAGTGGTCTCGGCGGGATTGATTCGAGTGTCATCGGCGGGCTGCGTCCATTTTCACAATCCAGATTTGGACTGGGTGTTCAATATTCCTTGACCAAGAGTGTCGGTCTTAGACTCGAGATGGAACGCTTCCATCGTTTGAGTGGCAATGCATTCGGCAGTGAATTCAGTGCTGATAATGTTTCGTTGGGCGTCCAGTTCAAGTTTTAGGTTGAACGTCCGCTGCGGTCATTTATTTGGTAGTCAGCTCATTTGTCAGACATTGAGTCTATTAAAACCGGCTTCCAAATCACGAATTAAATCATCAGCGTCTTCCAGGCCAATGCTGTAACGAATGAGCGGGCCGCCCTGCCAAGGTCTTACAGTTCTGCCGTAGCGCAAATCGGCAGGCACCACCAAACTTTCAAAACCTCCCCAGGAATAGCCGAGGCCGAAAAGTGTGTAGTGGTCAATCATGGCAGCAAGTTGCTCATCAGAGCAGGGCTTAAGTTCAATGCCAAAGAGTCCGGTGGCACCCGTGAAGTCGCGTTTCCAAAGTGCGTAGCCCGGATCAGTTTCCAGCGCCGGATACAGTACCCGCGCCACTTCAGGGCGGGTTTGCAGCCACCTGGTTATGCGCAGCGCAGATGCCTGATGTTGGCGCAATCGCACGCCCATGGTGCGCATGCCGCGCAGCGTGAGAAAACAATCATCGGGTGAGGCGCGCTGCCCCATCTGATATGCGGCGTGCCTGAGTTGCGGCCAGGTTTTTTCATTTGCAATTACCAGACCAATCAGCACATCGGAATGCGCGGCATAGTATTTGGTGGCAGGTTGTATGACTAAATCAACACCGTGTTCAAATGCGTTAAAAAACAGACCTGTGGCCCAGGCGTTGTCCATAATCACCACCGCGCCGTTGGCGTGCGCTGCGGCAGCAATGGCAGGTATATCCTGCACTTCAAAGGTGTGCGAGCCGGGGCTTTCAGTATAAATGGCGGTTGTGTTGGGCCGTATCAGCGTGGCGATTTCCGCACCGATGAGTGGATCATAAAATGTGGTTTCCACGCCCATGCGTTGCAGAAAGGTCTCACAAAATTGTCTGCCGGGTCCATAGCTGCTGTCGGTCATCAGGACATGATCGCCTGACTTGACAACAGCCAGCAACGCACCCGCAACAGCTGCAAGACCGCTGGGATAAGTTGCGGCACGGTAACCGCCCTCAATTTCGGCAACTGCATTTTCGAGGGCCAATGTCTGCGGCATATTGAAAATGCCATAGGTCGGAACCTGCTCATCGCGATTCCATTGACGTTGTGTTTCATGCAGTGCCGCAAGTGAATCGAACAGCACGGTAGACGCCCGGTGCATCGGCACGTTAACGGTGTTGGGTGCGTTGACGGGTTTGCGGCCAAGGTGCGAGAGTTTGGTGTCGGGTTTCATATTTTTTCTGAATTGTGTTGTTCCATCTCGATCACTCGCAATAAGTTACAAGTATCCATTGAACCCCAGCCCTGATCCATGAGCTTTGACAACTGGGCATGGACCTGCATAACGGCGGGCATTGGCAGTCCTTGTTGCGCGGCTAAATCGCGCACCAAGCCGAAATCCTTATGGTGCAAACGTGCCTCAATACCGGCGTCAAAATCACGAGCCGCCATTTTGTGGCCCATTAAATCCAGCATTTTTGATCCCGCCATGCCTGCCATGAGGGCCTCGACCACTTTGCTGGCGTCTACACCATTTTTTTGCGCAAGCAACATCGCTTCTGCAATACCCTGAATGTTGACGACCTGCACCACTTGATTACAGGCCTTGGTGATTTGGCCCGCGCCAACATCTCCCATGTGGAATATATTTGTACCAATTTTTTCAAGTAGTGGCCGCACGCGCTTGAGGGCCCCAGCAGAGCCACCTGCGAAGATTGTAAGCTTACCGGCCTTTGCTGCGGCGGTGCCGCCGGAGACCGGACAATCCAAAAAATGAATACCACGCTGCAAAAAAGTAGCCGCAATCAGCTTAGTAGCGTTCGCGTCAATGGTTGAAAAATCACATACTACTGCGTCACGTTTGGCGGCATGAATTACACCGCGTTCGCCCAATAAAATAGCTTCCACATCAGCCGTTGCGGTCACGTTGGTAAAAATAAAATCAGCATCGCAAGCTGCTTCTCCGGGTGAAGTGGAGCTTTTGGCACCTTCGTTCAAAAACGGCTGCATTGCCGCAGAGCGGCGCGCATAAACCGTGAGCGTGTGACCGGCCCGTAGCAGGTGTCTGACCATATGGCCACCCATATTGCCGAGGCCAATGAAGGCGATATTTTCGGGCATAAATTTTTTAACCGTGGTTAGCATCAACAATACTGCGCAGCCAATTCTACCGCGCCTTTGTTGGGCAACCCGGTAATTCTGCGCCCATAAAAAAACCCGCAAGGAGCGGGCTTTTTGCTTTTAGCGGTTCAGCTTATGCAGCAGTACGTCGTTGTGTTGAGCGTGGTGCTGAAGGTTTTTTGTCACCCCTGTCACTCCAAACGCGATCCTGTGCACCTTCGCGCTTGCCGGCAAATTTACCGGCGAATGCGCCAGCCGGTTTCGACCAATTGGCCGCACCGCTCTTGCTGCCAGTACTGTCAGCTGCGCCAGCACTTGTGCGAGCGCCGCCACCAAAACTAGAGCCGGAACTGTGGGGACGCTTCGCGCCAAATTTTTTCATCGCGGTACCCGGTTTTTTATCGAACACGCGCTGTTTGGGTTCCAGGCCTGGAATGACAGAAACCGGAATGGCTTGCGAAGTGAAGCGTTCAATTGAGCGCACGGTGAATTGTTCACGCACGTTAGCGAATGAAATCGCGATACCGTTTTTACCGGCACGGCCTGTGCGGCCAATACGGTGAACATAATCTTCCGCTTGGCGCGGGAGATCATAATTAATGACGTGTGAAATACCCTGTACGTCAATTCCACGTGCGGCAACGTCAGTTGCCACCAATACGCGAATGCCACCTTTACGCAAGGCTTGCAGAGTGCGGGTGCGTGCACTTTGCTTCATATCACCATGCAGGGCACCGGCTGCGAAGCCTTGTGCATGCAGATCACTAGCCAGATCATCGGCCGCGCGCTTGGTAGAGGTAAACACGATAGCCTGCAACATATCAGCGTCGCGCAACAGATGGTCAAGCAGGCGATTTTTATGTGCCATGTCGTCTGCAAAGTGCAAACGCTGTTCGATATTCTCGTGCTTCGCTTGCTGGCCGGACACATCAATGCGTACCGGATTTTTCAGCATGCCCGTTGCCAGGCGCGCAATATTGTTGTCAATCGTTGCCGAGAACAGCAGGGTTTGGCGTTCCGCAGGCGTTTGCGCCACGATCGCTTCCAAATCATCCTTGAAGCCCATATCGAGCATACGGTCTGCTTCATCCAAGACCAAAATTTCCAAGCGCGATAAATCAACGCGACCTGATTGCATTTGATCAAGCAAGCGGCCCGGGGTGGCAACCAAAATATCAGCGCCAGCTTTTAACAAGCGATTTTGTACGGGGTAAGGCATACCGCCGACGATTGAAACGGTTTTGATGCGCTTCAGATTGCGGCCATAGGTTTCGGCAGCCTTGGTAACTTGCATGGCCAGCTCACGTGTGGGAGTCAATACCAACACGCGGACGCCGCGGCCGGCTACTTTGGCGGGCTCGCTCAAGGCTTGCAACGCGGGCAGCATAAAGGCAGCCGTTTTACCGCTACCGGTCTGTGATGAAACCAGCAAATCACGGCCTGCTAACGCTTCAGGCACGGCTTGCGCCTGCACGGCGGTCGGTGTGGTGTAGCCAGTTTGGACGATGGCTTCGAGGATTGGCTTTACTAAGCCTAAAGTATCAAATTTGAGTGTCATGTTCATTTCTTCCGGCAACACCATTCCGATGGCATAGCCTGTGGGCACGGAAAAATCCGTAAATCGCAAGGGCGCACCGTCCGTAATCGGAAACGGCAATCAACAACACGCATGGGGGTGTAATGAGTCAGCGCGCCAACATCGGCGCCAACCATTTTGCGATTCAGAGGCGATCCACAGATGACGCTCGGGATCATATGAACAGCGAGGGCGGGGCAGATGAACGTAAATTACATCGTGCGTTGCTAAAAACTGTATTGCTGCATCGCACAAACGAATAATACGTTATAAGTTACGGATTAGCCAGTGTTTTTATGTAAACGATCGTTAAGCCCACCGCCTGTGCCAGACCTAAGAAGGAAATAAACCTAGCGAAAGAGTAACTATTTGGCGCCACGAATTTGCCAAAATACCGGCTCCTCAGGCAGTGCGCCATTAATCGCATCAGCCAGTCCGACCGGGTCATCGGTGCCAATTAAGAATTGTTTGCCATTGCGCAGGCCAACAATGACTGCATCCCGCCCTGAAACGCTATAAAGCCAGCCGCGCACCGTAATACGCACCCCCCAACCTGCCAGCGGTGAGGTACGGGTGGGCACTACCCCGGCAATTTCCGGTAGCGGCACGCGCCGATCCGGCCATCTAAGCGGTCCGAATCCTGCGCGGAATTCACGGTCATTTACTGCTGTGGTGAGTGAGCTGAACGTGAAAGCGGTCATCGATAGCATCGTCAATAAAACAAACATCATCCAGCGTGCCGTCGTCGCATGCGCATCCAGCGAGACAATTGAAAACACCCAAAATGTGATGGCAAAACCAATCGCGTGCGCGACCAGCGATAACGTGCCGATTTGTTTGTGTTGATATGACATGCCGCGAATCATACACAACTGACAATACAACCGGCCCTTATCATTTGCTGCTTAAGGAAGCTCTGATTAAGTCGATTTCGTTGCCATACGTTGTAAAGGGCACAAAAATATCTACTGACATATCAAACATATGCGGCGTCGATATTTTTGTACCCGCGCCTAGTCTGGCTTAGAACTCAACTTAATCAGAGCTTCCTTAACACTCAAGCTTGTATCCCACGCCGTAAATGGATCGCAGCCAGTCTTCTTCGCCACCTGCCTCAATAATTTTGCGTCGAATATTTTTGACGTGACTATCCACCGTGCGATCGCTCACCACGCGATGATCTAAATAGAGAATGTCCATCAATTGATTGCGTGAGAACACCCGCCCCGGTGCTGCTGACAGCGTACTGAGCAGGCGAAACTCTACTGGCGTTATGGTGATGGCGCGCCCGTTGACCGAGGCGGTAAATCGCTCGGCATCAACGACGATAGGTGCAGAATGGGCAGTGCCGTTATCCCGGTGGACGCGTCGTAGTATTGCCCTCACACGGGCCACTACTTCACGTGGACTAAACGGCTTGCATACAAAATCATCGGCACCCAGTTCTAGGCCGAGCAAACGATCAATTTCCTCCACTCTGGCGGTCAGAATAATAATGGGCACCTCAGAAAATGCGCGTACTTCCCGACAAATAGTCAATCCATCTTTGCCGGGCAGCATTAGATCAAGAAGTATCAATGCAGGGGGCGACTTACGTACTGTATCGACCGCATGTGTGCCTGCAGCCAGCATTTGTACCCGATAGCCCGTCTGAACTAAATAATCCTGCAAT
Source organism: Burkholderiales bacterium (assembly GCA_043773745.1). Classification (GTDB taxonomy): domain Bacteria; phylum Pseudomonadota; class Gammaproteobacteria; order Burkholderiales; family Usitatibacteraceae; genus UKL13-2. The sequence goes on from JAYVEV010000009.1 coordinate 53,135, forward strand.
AACGTCGCGATTTTTGGTTCATCTTCGACAATGAGGATAGTGCCGGACTCGGTCGGCGCATTCATATTTCGCCTGTCAACATTGGCAGCATCAGGCTGATGCGCAAGCCGCCCAGTGGAGAGGGCACCGCGTTCATTGTGCCGCCATGCGCTTCGGCAATATTTTTGCAGATTGAAAGACCCAAACCCGCGCCACCCGCAGCGCGATTGCGTGAAGACTCGACGCGGAAGAGTCGGTCAAACAAGTGCGGCAGGTGTTGCGATGCGACGCCGGGGGGCGAATCGTCAACATGCACACAATAGACCTGCCTCGCTGAGGAGTCCGCTTTTTCAATGCTGATACGAACCTTGCCCGGTACATTGGTATAACGCCGCGCATTGGCTAACAGGTTACCGAACAACTGAAACAGGCGCCGCGAATCGGCGTGCACCGGCAGCACATCCCCGCTCGGACCTTCCAGAGTTAAGGTCAGCCCCGATGCTGAAAACTGCGGCGCGTGTTCATCGACTACCGCCTTTAAGAGCGCCATGAGGTCGAGCCGCGAGAAACGATATTCCAGCGCACCCGTGTCTGAAAGTGCCAGCAGGTACAAATCTTCTACGAGCGCCGTCAAACGATCGCATTCAGCCTGCAGGGACACCAAGGCCGTGGCCCCGAGTGGACGTACGCTGTCTTGTAATGCCTGTATTTCCCCGCTCAGAATCGACAACGGAGTACGTAACTCGTGAGCGATATCAGCGCCCCATTGGCGGCGGGCTTCGCGGTTGCGCTCCAGTGTCTCTGCCAGCCGGTTGAAATCACGTGCCAAGTCACCTAGTTCGTCACCTCTCTTGGTATTAATGCGCACTTCATATTGACCTTCAACCAGTTTGTGCGTGCCGCTGCCTAACCACTTTACCGGTGCCAGCAACCAGCGTGACATCACCAGTGCGACCGCGAGCACGCCGATCAGCACGCCGATTGCGGCCAGAAGCGCGCTTTGGGTTTGCGATTGCACAAAAGCCACATCTGCTGCACTTTGCAGCGTTGGCGTCGGTGCCAGTACCAGTCGGCCAACTATTTGGCCATTACTCATGACCGCCACGCCGGCTGAATCTCGCAGCACCTCGGGGTTGCCAATCACGCGATGACCGTCAGCAGCATAAAGCGCCACGCGCGAATTGAAATTTAGAGCGTCAATCTGCTTTGCAGGCGGCGCTTTTCGGCCGGCTTCAGCTTGACCATCTCTGTCCGGCGGCGGTCGTCTATTGGGCGGAAGCCGATCCTCAGGAGGGGGAGCATCATCCGGTGATGGCCGTCCTTTAAATAAAGGCTCTGGCGGCAAGCGCTCGTCGCCCTCGAGAAGCCTGTTAAACGCGCGAGGATTTTCTTCGAGAAAACGCCAGTCTCCCACTTCGGTATAGCGGGTTCCTAGGCGGGCAGCAATCAGCGTCAGGCGATCAGTGCCCAGATGATTCACATATTCAAGGAAGCTGCGCTGAAAGGTGCGCTGCTGCACAAAATAAAGTGTCAGCAGTGCAGTAACGCTGATGGCGGCAAATGCCAGAAACAGGCGCTGCCAAAGTCGAATGCGCATAAGTGAAATAGAACAGAGGCCATGGTTATAAAACTTATAGCCACAGTACCTGCATTTATCGCCAAGCGGAATCCACCCCCTGCGTTTTTCCGCAATTTCTCCACAATTTATGCCACGTTGCTGCGCAATTTTTTCATATCTTGGTTTCTGCTATATCACTTCATTTCTCAAAGGGGGTTTCATGTTGAAAAAAATGGTCTTGCAATTTATCTTCGCTACCTCGGTCATTGTATTTGCAGGCGCGCTATTTATGCTCGGCATGATGGTTGCCCACGCACAACCTGCCGATATGAATCGATCGGCGCCAATACGTCCTGAAGAATTGGCTCGAACCCTCGGACTTTCTGCCGAGCAAACCGTCTCGTTCCAGAACATCCTCGATGGACAACGCAAGGCAATGGAAGCATTGCAAGAGGCTATTCGTCCGCAGCGCGATGCCATCCGGGAATCAACCCACCAGAAACTGGCCAAGGTAATGAGTGCAAGCCAACTCGCCGCGTTTGAAAAATGGCAGCAGGAAAATCGGCCACCTCGCCCGGATGGTTCTGGCCCCGGTGGTCCTAACAAGCCAAGCCAAGCTGACACGCCCTCCCCGTCTAAACGTTCCCAATAGGTGCCCTCATGAACCCAATCAAGATTGCTGCGCCGTACCTTAAAAAGCATATTCTCGCAGTTGCATCAGTCATGGCTGTATTGACCTGTTTGTCGGCTGTCGCCCAATTCGCGCTGCCCGGGCCACCTCCTCCGCCACCACGGCCCGGTGCGCCACAAGGACCTCAACCCAATAATGCTCCTGGTCTGCAAGGCTTTGGGCTGGCATTAGCGGGGCTTACAGCAGATCTGATTGCCGCTTTCAACGAAGGCCGGATTGAATTCACCAATGTCGAAACGCCAGAGAGTGGTTTGGGCCCGATTTTCAACGGCCGCTCATGTGCAGAATGTCATTCATCGCCGACAGTAGGTGGCACCAGCAATATCAATGTGACTCGGTTTGGCCGCACCACGGACGGCATGTTCGACCCACTCGAGTCGCTCGGGGGCTCACTGTTGCAGCGCTTTGCGATCAACCCGGCATTGCGCGAAATGATCCCACACGAGGCCAATGTTATTGCACAACGACAAACCACGCCGCTATTTGGCGCGGGCCTGATCGAAGCTATCCCGGACGCAGCCATTTTGCAAAATATGCTGTTACCTAAAGCCGATGGCGTGAAAGGTAAGGCTGCCGAAATCACCGATATCACCACTGGCGAAAAGCGCATCGGACACTTTGGCTGGAAAGCGCAACAGGCAAGCTTGCTCGCCTTCGCAGCCGATGCCTATGTTAATGAAATGGGCATCACCAACCGTTTTTTCCCGCATGAGAACGCGCCCAATGGCAATCAAGCGCTGCTAAACCAGTTCAAGCGAACCAGCGATCCGGAAGACCAGATTGATCCCGCAACAGGCAAAGGCGATATTGATACTGCAGCTGATTACATGCGCTATCTGGCAGCCCCGCCGCGTTTGCCGCAGACGCCGACAGCCATGCTCGGCAGTAGTGTGTTTGCGCAGGTCGGCTGCACATCATGTCATACGCCCAGTCTGCGTACAGGGCCCAACACCATTGCCGCTTTGGACCGTGTCAATGTGAATCTTTATTCCGATTTGCTTCTGCACGATATGGGCTCCCTCAATGATGGTATCGCCCAGGGGGGCGCGACTGCACACGAAATGAAAACCCCGCCCCTATGGGGCCTGCGTGCCAGCGCGCCATATTTACACGATGGCCGTGCCAGCAATGTCGATGCCGCCATTCGAGCACATGATGGCGAGGGCGCAGCCTCGCGAAATCGTTACAACCAGCTTACGCCACAGTTACGGCAAAGCATTCTGGACTTCTTGGGGACGCTCTAAACGAAATCATTCGAAGCCATTGATTGAAGCTGATCAGACCTGCGGAAGCGCTATGCCTCTCACTGCAATCTTTTCGGTTTCAATCGTGTTTGCCAGCAATTTGGAGGCTTGATAAATCGCACTGATAGTCGGGGTAGGCGTGTTGGTTAACTCGCCGAGCTCAATGACCGCGCCGACCAATGCATCAATCTCAATGGCGGGGCCCGCTTCCACATCCTGCAACATCGAGTTTTTTTCAGCGGGCAATAAAGGTGACATCTTCACCGGCCAGCGCCAGTTTGGCGCCGACGAAGCCGCCAATGGCGCCCGCGCAAACAACGCAAAATTTCATGGTTTAGCCCTGATGTAAATGAATTTCAGAGCTATTGTGCGGCGCAGCAATCGGGCTGGCAAGTGATTTTGGTCAAGCGGATTTTATGGGCGTTTTCGGATCGAGTATGCAAATAGCGCTATACCCGCCACGATCATCGGCAGTGATAGCCATTGCCCCATTGAAAATCCCAGCGCCAGAAACCCCAGAAAGCTGTCCGGCTCACGCGCAAATTCGGTGATGAATCTGCCAGTGCCGTAGCCAATCAGGAACAATGCCGAGACGGCGCCGACAGGTCTTGGCTTCTTGCTGTAAAACCACAAAATCACGAACAGCAGCAAGCCCTCAAGCAGTAATTGATAAAGCTGTGAAGGATGGCGGGCAACTGGCCCGGCAGGATCGGTTAGCGGGAACCACATCGCCCAAGGCCAGAGATTGGGGTCGGTCACTCGGCCTGGTAATTCACCGTTAATAAAATTACCCAGTCGTCCCGCCGCGTAGCCAGTGGGCACTAGCGGCGCTATAAAGTCAGTCACTTGCCAAAACGAGCGTTTGGTTTTTCGCGCGAACAGCAACATCGCCACCAGTACGCCGAGGAAGCCGCCGTGGAACGACATGCCGCCCTGCCACACATAAAAAATCTCAATCGGATTGGCAAGGTAATAGCTGGCCTTGTAAAAAACGATATAACCTAAGCGCCCACCCAAAATCACGCCAAGAATGCCGTAGAACAATAAATCATCCAGATCGTTTACGGTGAAGCCCATATCCGGCCGCCGCTTCAGGTGCATACGTCCCAACACCATAAACAGGACAAAAGCCAGCACGTACATCAGGCCATACCAGCGCACGGACAATGGGCCAAGGGAAAAAATAATGGGGTCAAACTGGGGATGAATGAGCATGGGCTTTTGTGTTGGGTTCTGGTGTCAAATCAATGTTGACGATTGGGTGTTCAGTATATACAGTGTGTATATATTATCTCAAGCAAGGCCGCAAAATGGCAACGACCACAAGAACATTCAAAAGCGGCAATTCCATCGCGGTACGCATACCACGTGAGTTTAACCTTGAACCGGGCAAAACTCTTGAAATCAAGCGGCGCGGCAAAGAGCTTATTTTAGTCGAGCATGAAGAAACTCTTGCTGGACTGATTAATGCATTCAAATCATTCCCAGCGGATTTTTTCGCCGACGGTAGAAATGATGCCATGCCGCGGCTAATTCCTGCATTTGAACCAGCTAAAAATAGTAAACAAAAAACCGGTATAAAAACGGCTGCAACTTTAGCGCTGCGTAAAAGAAAAGTTTAAGCTGTGCTTCGATACATGTTCGATACTAACATCTGCATTTATGCCTCAAAAGGCAGTTTCCCCGCGCTTGAACGCAAATTGCCAACGCTCAAAAAGGGTGAAGCATGCGTATCAATTATTACGCTGGGCGAACTGTTGCACGGTGCCGAAAAAAGTATCCAAAAAGCATCATCCCTAGCGGCGATACGAACCACGATTTCGTTTCTGCCTGTTATGCCAATCGACGAAAGCGTAGCCACTCATTACGCTGAAATTCGTTCCTGTCTCGAACGCAAAGGCACACCGATCAGCGCCAACGATCTGTGGATCGCTGCTCATGCGCTAGCTGAAAATTTAACCTTAGTGACGAATAACGAACGCAACTTCAAGCGCGTGCCCAAATTGAAAATTGAAAACTGGACGAAATAATCATGAACATCCCGACTGAACCAAAATACCGCTCATTCACCATCACTCAAGGCAACGAACGCGCGCCCAATCGCTCCATGCTGCGCGGCATTGGCTATAAGGATGAAGATTTCAAAAAGCCCTTCGTCGGGTTGGCTAGCGGACATTCCACGCTCAACCCGTGCAACGCCGGCATTCGCCCCTTGGCCGATGCCGCTGATTTGGCGATTCGCGCTGCCGGCGGCATGCCGCAAATGTTCGGCACCATCACTGTTACCGACGGGATTTCGATGGGTACCGAGGGCATGAAATATTCGCTGGTGTCGCGCGAGGTGATTGCAGATTCCATCGAGACCGCCTGCCAGTCGCAATTCATGGATGGTGTAATGACCATCGGCGGCTGCGATAAAAATATGCCTGGCGCGATGATCGGTATTTGTCGCATGAATATCCCCGCCATTTTTGTTTATGGCGGCACGATCAAGCCCGGTCATTACAAGGGCCAGGACTTGCAGGTAGTAAGCGTGTTTGAAGCCGTCGGTGCATTCAACGCGGGCAAAATGAGTGAGGAAGATTTCGGCTGCATTGAGCGTTGTGCGATCCCCGGTGTGGGTGCGTGCGGCGGCATGTATACCGCTAACACCATGTCATCCGCGTTCGAGGCGCTGGGCATGTCGTTGCCGTTTTCATCCACCATGGCGGCGGAAGATTATGAAAAAATCGAGAGCACCGAAGAAAGCGCGCGGGTGTTGTTGAATGCGATTAAAAACAATATTCGTCCGCGCGATATTGTCACACGCAAGTCGCTTGAAAATGCCGTCGCCGTCATCATGGCCGTAGGCGGCTCCACCAATGCCGTGTTGCATTTTCTGGCTATTGCTCACGCCGCCGATGTGGAATGGACCATTGATGATTTCGAGCGAATGCGTCGCAAGGTCGGTGTATTCTGTGATCTGAAACCGTCCGGCAAATATGTCGCGGTGGATTTGCACAAAGCGGGCGGTGTCCCGCAAGTGATGAAAATGCTGCTGAATGCGGGTCTCCTGCACGGTGATTGCATGACCATCACCGGCAAGACGATTGCCGAAACATTGAAAGATATTCCCGATGCGCCGAGAGCCGATCAGGATGTGATCCGTCCTTACGATAAACCCATGTACAAAGAAGGCCATCTCGCCATTCTCAAAGGCAATATCGCGCCCGAAGGCTGTGTAGCTAAAATTACCGGCCTCAAGAATCCTGTCATCACTGGTCCGGCCCGAGTATTTGATTCAGAGCCGGAACTCATGGCCTCGATCATGGCCGATTCGATCAAGGCAGGTGATGTGATCGTACTCCGCTACGAGGGGCCCAAAGGTGGTCCCGGCATGCGCGAAATGCTTGCGCCGACATCAGCCCTCATCGGCAAAGGCTTAGGTGAAAGTGTTGGCTTAATCACCGACGGTCGGTTCTCCGGTGGCACATGGGGAATGGTCGTGGGGCACGTCGCACCTGAAGCGTATGTAGGTGGTGTGATCGCTTTGATACATGAAGGCGATAGCGTCACCATTGATGCCCATAAATTGCTGTTGCAATTGAATGTGCCTGATGCGGAAATTGAGGCGAGACGCGCATTGTGGAAAGCGCCTTCGCCAAGATATACGCGTGGTGTGCTGGGGAAATATTTCAAGTTGGTGGGGACGGCTAGTAAGGGTGCAGTTACGGATTGAAAGTTGTAACGCTCTACGGTTAAATAATTTCTGCGGAACGTATGTCTATATTTGAAATCAAATTGTCATTATTTTCGTCTGCTGCATTTTTTGCATTCGCGGCAAGCCCACATTAATTCCCAGCCAATACTGATTACTTCATGCCGAACTTTCTCATGCCGACGCTGCGTTTTGTTGTTGCTTTTTTTGCAGCTATATTTATTGCCACGATCGTCTATGCCGCACCCGTTGTAGTGAAGACGCCGCATGTTGAGGCTGAGTTGATCGCGCGTCATACCGCGGTTATTCCGGGGCAGGTTATTGAGGTGGCGCTGCGATTAAACATCATTGAGCATTGGCACACCTATTGGCAAAACCCGGGGGACTCCGGTTTGCCGACCCGACTCAAATGGACTTTGCCGACTGGTTTTACGGCGAGTGTCATCGCGTGGCCGTATCCGAAAAAACTGCCCTTGGGCCCGCTGATGAATTTTGGCTACGAAGGCGAAGTGCTGCATCTGGTCACGATTCAAGCGCCGAAAGAATTGAAGGCGGGCGATAAAATTACCCTGAGTGCAAAAGCGGATTGGCTGGTGTGTGCTGATGTCTGCATCCCTGAAGATGGGCAGGTTTCGATCACGCTGCCAGTCGCCGCCAAGGGCTCGGCACCCGTAGCAGATTCGCGCTGGGTCAACGCATTCACAGCGGCGAATGCTGCGCTGCCGGCAACATTATCAGGCTGGAATACAAGCGCAAAAATTTCCGCAGAAGGTTTGCAAATTGATCTCACGTTGCCGCCGGGTGAGCGTGTCGACATTGCTGAAATCACGTTTTATCCAACCCGCGACGATGTGATGGCAAATGCCGGCAAGCAAGTATTGCTGAAGCTTGCCGATGGTTTTAGATTGACCGTGCCGCTTGCCGACCCATTGGTTGCCGAATTGAAAACGCTTGACGGCGTGTTGGTGGCTTCTGGCAATTGGGGTCAAGCGCATGCCGGTAAAGCGGTTGTGATTGCTGCGCCCGTTACTTACATAAAATCCGCAATAACGAGCTCTGGAGCGGCTCCCAAGCCAAAAATGCCCCAAGAAGCTCTTCCTACCTTGAGTTTGCTCGCTGCAATCGGCGCGGCAATATTAGGTGGCTTGGTGCTGAACCTGATGCCCTGCGTGTTTCCGGTGCTGGGTATCAAGGTGATGGGCTTTGTGGAAAACGCACATGGTGACGCGCGAATTTTACGTCGTCAGGGCCTCGCGTTTTTTGTGGGCGTGGTGGTGTCATTTATGGTGTTAGCGGCGCTCATGCTGGCGCTGCGCGCCGCGGGCCAATCGATAGGTTGGGGCTTTCAGTTGCAGGAGCCCGGATTCATTGTGTTGCTGGCAATTATTTTTTTCATCATGGCACTAAATTTATCAGGCGTGTTTGAAATGGGTACCAGCCTGCAATCCGCGGCGGGCCAAGCTGAACTGAATGCGCACACAACAAAAAATCCACTCGCCGGTGCATTTGCATCGGGCGTGTTGGCCACACTGGTCGCCACACCATGCATGGCGCCGGGCCTCGGCGCAACAGTGGGATTTACCCTAAGCCAGAGTGCGCCAATTGCATTGGTGGTATTCCTGGCCATCGCTGTGGGCCTCGCTCTGCCGGTGCTATTGCTGTCGTTTGTGCCCGCATGGCTCAAGTTCCTGCCTAAGCCCGGCGCATGGATGGAAACCTTCAAACAATTAATGGCGTTCCCGCTCTACGCCACCGTGGTTTGGCTGGCATGGGTGCTGGGTACGCAGACTGGCAATGATGGCATCACAAAATTACTGGCGGCACTAATTGCGATTGCGTTTGCGGCGTGGGCGTATGGACGTTGGCAGGTTAAAAAGCCGCTGCTGGCGATGGTGCTCGCAGTGGCTGGCTTAGGGGTGGGTATCACGCTTGCATGGCCGTCAGCCGAGACTCAGGGCAGTCCACAAACCAAGTTGGAAGAGGGCTGGATTGCATTTTCGCCCGCTAAAATTACTGAACTGCGAGGTCAGGGCAAACCAGTATTCGTCGATTTCACCGCGACGTGGTGCATCACCTGTCAGGTTAATAAGCGCGTCGCGCTGAATCAGGCTGATGTGACGAAACGCTTTCAGGAATTGGGCATCGTGCGCATGAAAGCAGACTGGACGGTGAAAGACCCGGTCATTACCGAAGCACTCGCCGAGTTTGGCCGAAATGGTGTGCCGCTTTATGTTTTTTATCCGGCCAAAGGTGAGCCAGTCATCCTGCCGGAATTACTAACGTCCACCATTGTGCTGGCTGCTGTTGATGCGGCAACAAGCGGCAAAACGATCCCGCGCTAATTTAATTGTTAGGAGCAGATGGCGCGGTAGCAGGTGTTGTGGTTGGGGGAAGCTGTTCCTGTGCCCACGGCCCCAGCTGCTTGCGAATAGCGTCGGTTACGGCGCGGGCATCGTTGTCATCATTCATGATGTAGGGAGTAATCATCACCACCAACTCTGTTCTTTTGTCGCTCTCGACATTGGTTTTGAAAGCGCGACCCAGCAGTGGAATATCCTTCAGGAAAGGAACTCCTCTGCCACTGACTTCTTTGCGCTTCGAGATGAGCCCGCCCAACACATAGGTGGTGCCGTGCTTGAGTGTCAGTTTGGTGTCCAGTGTGCGTTTGGATATGGGCGGCGAATTTGGGCCTCCCGGCACGGTCTCACCCGGAGTGCTGATTTCTTGGATGATCTCCATATCGACCTGATCGGACGAATGGATGACGGGCTTGATTTTCATGATCGTACCGGTCTCAACATACTGAATCGAACTGATGATGCCATTTCCGCCGGTGGCAGAATTAGTCTGTTGCGAGGTCAACACGGGAATGGAATCACCCACTTGAATACTGGCCGGTTCACCGTTGCGTACCAATAGGCGTGGATTTGACAGCACACTGACCCGGCCATCATTGGCGATCGCATTCAGCACGGCGCGTGGATTGCCCGAGCCATCAAGCTGGCTCACGACCAGGCCGGCAATCGTCGAAAGAGTATTTCCGGGGATGACGCCGGAGGTGTTTCCGCCTGAAGCGGTGACATTTCTTCCGCTGCCATTCACGCGCGAAAAAATCCAATCTACGCCGGTCGTCATTCCATCGGACAACGTCACCTCAGCGACCGTCACTTCGATTAAGACCTGTCGAGCTGTACGATCTAAATCGCGGAGCAGCCGAATAATATCGGTATATTCCTCACCTGACGCGCGAAACAGAAGCGTGTTGGTGGCCTTGTCTACCACGACGCTGCTGGCAGCGGAGGGCGCTGCAACCGCACCCGTAGTGGAGGCGGCCGTTGCCGTTGTTGCTTTAGCCGGTGTGCCGCCCAGCAGTCGTTGCACAGTTTCAGCCAAACGCGATGCATCGGTATTGCGCACCTGGTAGCTAAAGAAATTTCGTCCCACACTTTTTTCAGCGGGTTTGTCGAGCACTTGCGCCCACTCAACAATGTGATTGATGATTTCTTTTGATTGCGCGAACACGATCACGCTGTTGATACCGGCAATCGGCAACAGGGTGATGGGATATTGCACCGAGCCTTCTTTAGCGGTGCCGACCGCATAGCCTTCCTGGAGCAGGATTTCGGTCAGTCGTTTGACCAGTTCTTCTGCCGACCAAATCAGCGGTGTAATGCGAATCGAATTGCGACCCTTAAACAAGGGCTGATCGAGCATTTGGATCGCCTCAAGCGCGGCCTGCACATCGTCGCCATTGCCGGCGAGGAGTAGAGAGTTACGAATAATGTCATCAGTGACGCGAATCTTGTCGCCAAACAAAGTCTTGATGTAGCTAACAATTTCCGTATTGCGGACTGCTTGCAACTCAACCAGCTGGAATACAGGGCGCAATGGCAGCGGTGTATCTGGCATGGCCCGACCACGGCGTATTTCAGGTAAATATCCCGCATTGGTGTTGTCTGGCACGATGCGAATCAGGCCGCCAATATCCTGCACCGCAATGCCGTAACTTTTGAGTAAGAGACGCGCACTGTTCTCGGCCTCAACAGCCGTTAATGCTTTACCACTCCGTACGGTAACCAAATCTTTGCGGGCCATCACGGCAGGATCAATGCTGATATTGCGTTTAAGCACCGTCGCATAAACAGTCTGGACGAAGGCGGGCAACGGCAAAGAATCAAAATTCAGCGTGACGTTTGCGGCCTGTCCCGTGGCCACGGGCGCTACGGGCTGTGCGGGCTTGGCGGGCAGGGATGGCAGCTTGGGGTTGTCAGTGACAATAGTGGCGCTGTCGTTTTTGGCGCTGTTTGCGTTGTTGTTCAATGCAGCGAGCGCGCTATCCGCTTGGGTTTGTGGACGCGCGGGGATATCCAGCTTGGCGGGAATCAGCGGCTCCGTTGCGCAACCGGCCAGCGCCATCGCTATGGCATAAGCTAATCCGGATTTCATAAATTTTGTTTTCATCATCACCATACAATCGGTATTGTTTGTTCGGCCAATGGCAGCAAACGCTTCTTGCCCTCAATATAGACGCATACGCCATTGTCCTTGATATCGACAATGGGTGTGCCATCTGGAAATTTTTCGCCCACTTTCAAAGGCAGAACGCGGTCATCGCCAAACTGTACCAGCACCACGCGGTCGCGCGCCTGACCGGCTACACCCGCCACGCGCCAGCGTTTGGCACGTTCATCAACCTCGCCATCAATTTGAAACTGTCCACCCCACAGATTACTACGAGTCATCTCGGTCAAATTGTCCGCCGCACGATTCACCGTGTTCAGGCGATTGACGCGCCAGCCCTCGTCGGCACGAACCACCTTGAGTTTGGCGGGATCAAATTCGGGGGCGGGCACGGCGAGCGTGATGACGCCGGCCAAAATGGCAACAGCCCATAGCCAGTAGATAAAAATTTGACGGGGCGTCACTTTGCGCCTCCGGTATTTGAGCTGCCTGCTTTTGCACTATTGCCGGTTGCGACAGATTCGGGCCTCAGTGCATAAGCCACCATCTCGATTTCCGCGAACGGTGCCGGCGCACCGCGTATCGACAGACTTTCAATCATGATGGCAGGCTTTTTGTCACTCACATCGCGGGCAATTGTGGCGAGCCAGGTATTTACCGCGGCCGGACGAAAATCCACCAGTACCCGCGCACGGATAGGCACGATCTCGGCCATCTCGGCGGAAAGGGGCGCATCACCCACGGTTACCTTCACTTGCCGCGCGATCAGTCCGGCGCTGGCCAAGGTGCGATTGAGAGATTCTTGAACCGCGGCCTGAGCAAGACCCAGGCTGCCTTCTTTCCAGATTAGGCTTTCATAATCAGTCATCGCCGATTTAACGTCGTTCGCGCGACTCACCCAATCGCCCGAATTTGCTAGGACGCGAGCGCGGGCGATACGCGCCTCGGCCGAGGTCCATGCATCGCGTTTGGCAGCCACGCTATCGCGCAACCCTAAAATACAGTACAGCCACATAAGGGCCGCAATGACGTAAACACCATAGCGCAGTCGCGGGTTAGCCCGCCATTGTTCGCGAGCATCGTTGACTGCGGCGTTGATTTGACTTTGTGCGTTCATCGCTTTTCCGTACCAGGCGGTGCCGACAGGGGAGCAGGCGTGGTGGCATCCGTACGCAATGGCTCAACGCGCATTTCAACGGCAAGCCGCAAACCTTCGCCGTTAACTTGCACATCATGAAATATCGGGTTCGCTTCAAAGGCTTTCACCAGTGTGGTCGCTGCCGGTGCAGTGCCATTCGCGGTGAATATCATCTTTAAACGCTTGCTGCGAATATCGCTCCCGTCGGGGCGCCAATCCCATTCGGCGAGTTGCAGGGTGCCGGGTTTACTGATCGCGCCAAGCGTGCGGCTGACTTCGGCAAATAGCGAAAGTGCATCGATCTGATTAAATGCAGCGTCTAAGCGGGCTACTCTGGCCAGACTGCCGACAGCATTGCCGCGCGCACCGAGTAGACCATCAAGCTCTTGTTCGGTCGTCGCTAGCCGTGCTTCTGTCACCGACAAAGCCTGTGCATGGCGGCGGTAGTCATTTGCAAACCACAAGGTGGGTATCGCGAGCAGCAGTGCCGCGACAGCAACCAGCCAGATTTCGCGTTCGGCATCGGGCGCATGAGCTTGGCCTCGTGCGTAACCCAAGGGCCGCGCTAACCAGTCTGTCGCCACCGTCAATGCGGATGGTATCGCCTCGCTGCGTTGGGCCAGATCCATTCCTGCAATCCGCTGAAAGTTAGCCCATGTTACCGGATTGGGCGGAACGTCCCACCATTGACTCGCGATAGTTATACCGTTGCGCGACACAACAGCTTCAATTCCATCGAGACAGGAAAAGCTTCGTACGCTAGTTGTCCCGACCGCGCGGCCACTTTCATTACCGGGGGTATCGTGTGCGTTTGATCGCAAGGCACCTTCGGGAATCACCGGTAAATCTTGTTCGACCACATTAACGCTGGCTTGTGCGCTTTCAACGGCCTCTTTATCCCATGCCATCAGCAAGGCGTGGCTATCACCGTCACCTTGCGGCACCACATAATGTGCGGTTTGTCGAAACGGTGTCCAAGCGGTAAGTTCAAGCTGAATGGCTGCCGCGCGGCGATTGGCCGCCACGTTTGAAAGTGCGATTGTTTTAACGCGATACTGCGAGCGCGACAGTATCCAGTAAGTGCGACTGCCTGTTTTGCCAGGCACCGCCACAGCATCGGTGGTTTGCCGGTAGTGCTCGCCGAGCACCAGGCTGCTATTGGCGCGGCTGGGTAATTGCAGCAGGCGCTGAAGCATTGTCGGCAGTAAGCCCTGTTTGGAGCTTGAGCCAGGATAGCGAGCGGTTGTCAGTGGCACGTTGGCTAACTTCACGATTTATAAGTGATGATCGAAAATTCGGTAACGAGTTTTTATTGGAACGCTCGCGGTCATTATTGGGGCTATTATTAGCGCTTTTACCCAGCCCCGAAACTCCTGCACTAAATACCCGCGCAAAGTCGTCAGCGTCATCATCCGAGACTAGACTGTTGCGCGGTCGATGACGACATTCATTAACTTGAGCCGCCTTCAAACTTGCAACGGGCGTTATAACCAATCGGCATTCTATCAGGAACGCCAGATCGTCCCGCTGATAGGTGAGTCGCCAAGTGTTAGCGCCCACTAGCTGAATATCTTCAAAATCAATGGGGCCGTTGGTAAAAGGTACCAGGTCTGCTGCATTTTGAAATGGGGTCAGACGACGTTGATCCAGCAATGCCGTGATACGTGCCTGATCAATGCCAGCCAGTGTTTGCACTACTAAGCGGGGGGCGGTATTCAAATTGACGGCTATTATGCGGTGTGCGCTGAAATAACTGAGAAACCGTTCTGCTGCGCCGGGCTTGCCGCGGGCTTCCAGCTCAACCAGCAACTCCCGCCAACCGGGGATGCGTCTTAACTCGTCCCTTGAAATGAAGAAATCGTTAGCCGGTGGTGGCAGCTTCGCCTCAATATAGTCGCGTCGTTCCGCACCATTCAAGCGTTTCAAATCATCAATATCAACATAATCCCGCAGCGTATCAATCAATCGGTCGTGTCGCTCAGCGGGCAAACCTACCGCGCTGAAAAACCGCCGAAGCTGGCGATCTTCATTGACGTTGAGGCTGATTAACCCGCGCTCATCCTGGACAGCAATTTGGGTTTTGTCCGATAGGCGATAAAAACGGCCGTCCAATAGTAACGGCTCCTTGGGGGCTGCTTTTATTACCAGCCCACGCTCAGTAATGGGATTAAGCAGTACCGCTTGCATCAGCGTCTGGCCTATTGAGACTGCCTCCCGTTCCGCTTCGGCAAGCGCTTGTTGCTGAAACGCGGCCGTTTGCAAACCCTCCACGCGCGAAGCGAAATAGGCAGCGCCAATAGCAATCACCGCGATCGCGAACAGGGTCGCCACCAAAATAAACCCCGATGCTTGGCGGGGGTTGCGGATCGCACGGTATTGGCTGGCAACGTTAGACATACCCCAGTATAAAGCACGCCAATAAAGTGATTTGCGGGCACCTAAACAAGATTGGCACGAAATTTGTCTGCGTCGTCAGGGCGGGTTATCATGCAAGGCCATGCGGAAATGTAGAAATGTTGATATTTTGCTAACTCGTTCGCCATTGCCAGCCGGTACTGACCACGCCCCGCATCGTCGCTACAGCGGGCGCATGGCTGGATTCACGCTCATTGAAATAATGGCTGCGATGACGGTGTTTTTTATGGTTATTGGTATTTTGGTATCCGGCGTCGCGCAGGCAATGCGCCTCGCCGAAGTCGGCCAGGCCGAGACCAGCTATTCGCGTGATGCTGCGATTCGCCTCAGCTGGTTTCGCGATACGGTCGGCCTAGCCATTATTCCTGCTCCCGAGTTGGGTTCACCGCTCAAGGGCAGTGCCCGCAAACTGTCCGGTGTGACTTTGCAATCCCTGAATACCGATAGTGCCGGCCCCGGGCCGTTTAGCTGGGGATTGGAGTTCAATGCGCGCACCAACGAGACTGAATTGCGCTATCAAAATACGTCGATAATCGATCCGTTTGCAGGTGCCGATGCGCAATACACAGCATTTTCATGGGCGGGCAGTAATGGCCGTTTTCGTTATCTGGATGAAACCGGCAATTGGCGAGATCAGTGGCCCGCAGAGTCATTGGGTGTACACGCCAACGATGTAACACCACCACTCGCTGTTGGCTTGGAGTATGGCAACGACCTTCGCCTGTTGGTGGTTAATATTCAGAATCGGTCATTGCCGTTACCCAGCTTGCAAGAGTTGCTTAAATGAATATGCGTTCATTACCTCTGTTGCCGGTTGCGGTGCTGGTGGCGCTGGTTATTCTCACGTTTTGGCTATCACGGTTTGTACAGCCTGCCAATGGTAACGCAGACGGCAAATTACGTCATGATCCCGAATCAATCGTTGATAAATTTGTTGCTAGAAAAATGAGCCCAACGGGAGAAGTACAATACGTGTTGAAAGCAGATCGCATGATGCACTACCCCGATGACGATTCGTCGTTGATGGAAAATGTGCACTTCACGGCTATTGAGCCGGGCAAGCCCGAACTCACTATTCGTGCGCCTAAGGGTCAGCTGCTGGAGGGTAGTAATGAAATTAAAATGGAAGGTGGTGTGGTGATGCAATCCAAAGCTGCCACCAAATATCCGCCCATGCAATTGACGACACCAACGCTGATGGTTTATCCCAAGCAAAATTTGGCGCGATCAACCGTCGGTGTATTGTTTACGACTCCCACGGTTAAGGTTACTGCGGCCACTTTTGAATTGAATAGCCAATCCCGCCTGATGAATATGACCCAGGTTAAAGGCTCAATGTCGGCAGCTGCGAAACGAGAAAATAACGATAGCGCACAAGTTAATGAAAGGCTTTCTAAATGAAAAAAAATCTTAGCGGCATTTGGCTGATGATTACAGTATTGATGCTGTGCATACAGCCCTTGGCCGCCTTGGCAGAAAAAAATGACCGCCTGCAAAATCTTGAATGGGAGGCTGCCAAACAAGCCAATATCCCCCGACAGGGCGAGATAGAAGGCTTGCTGCTTGAAGGCGGCGTCATCATTACGCAGGGGACCCTACGCATCAACGCCGACAGGCTTATTCTCAAGCAAGACAAAGACGGAAAAAGATTTGGCGAAGGATTTGGTGCGCCGGTATTTTTTACGCAAAAGCAGGAAGGTCGCGTTGATTATCTTGAAGCGGTTGGTGAGCGCTTGGAGTTTGATGAGCGTACCAATACCGTCAAATTATTTACCAAAGCAAAACTAAAGCTTGCCAAGGATGAGCTGGCTGCCGAGTACATTGTGTACAACACATTAACCGAGCGCTATGAAGCGGCGGGTGTGGCACCGGGCAGCAAGTTACCCGAAAACACAGGGCGCGTAAAAGGTGTGTTGTATCCCAAATTGAAAGAATCGGCAGCACCAGTCAAGCCGAATTAACCGCGCCCAATCCAAACATGAATCAATCTACCGAAGCCGCGCTGGCCGTGGATGCTGCCAATGTACTCGGCACCAAGAGTGTGTTGCGAGCTGACGGCTTGCGCAAGCAGTACAAAAAACGCGTGGTGGTGAGCGATGTGTCGCTGCAAGTGGAAAGCGGGCAGGTTGTAGGTCTGTTGGGGCCCAATGGCGCCGGAAAAACAACCTGCTTTTATATGATTGTGGGTCTGGTCCCGGTCGACGGCGGCACGATTCATTTGGATGGAAACGAAATATCCCGCATGCCGATTTTTCGGCGCTCCAGGTTGGGCGTCGCCTATCTGCCGCAGGAGGCGTCGATTTTTCGCAAGCTCACCGTATCTGAAAATATTCGTGCGATTCTGGAATTGCGGGATCTATCTGACGAAGAAATCGATTCGCGCTGCGACGCGTTGATGGAAGAGCTGCATATATCGCACCTGCGCGATAACCCCGCGATCAGTCTTTCCGGTGGCGAGCGTCGCCGTGTTGAAATCGCCCGCGCATTGGCGGTAGATCCACGTTTTATTTTGCTGGATGAGCCCTTTGCCGGGGTTGATCCGATTGCGGTGATTGATATTCAGGAAATTATTAAGTTCCTGAAAAATCGGGGTATCGGTGTGTTGATAACCGACCACAACGTTCGCGAAACGCTGGATATTTGCGACCACGCCTACATCATCAATCAAGGCTCGGTGCTGGCCAGCGGCGCGCCCGATGAAATTGTCGTCAATGAAACGGTTCGCAAAGTTTATCTGGGGGAAAATTTCCGCCTATAGCTGTCGCGAAGGTAGCCATTAAACCCCATGAAGAACTCCCTTCAACTCAGGCTTTCGCAACATTTGACGTTGACGCCGCAACTTCAGCAGTCAATCAAATTATTGCAGCTATCCACTGTCGAGCTTAACCAGGAATTAGAGCGATACTTGCTGGAGAACCCGCTGCTGGAACGCGTCGATATGGCGGGCGAGGCGGATGAATCTCCTGCCCTGCCGTTTAATGGACAAACGGATTTTCCGGCTTCCGGCCAAACCGAGACAACGCCAGGCAGCCAGAGCAACACAGCGGATTCGGCCGATTCACGTCACGACGACGCTGGCTTTAACGGGGATGACGGCGGGGCCAATTACTCATCCGGAACCCGTGCCAACAGCAGCAATAGCGAGGGTGACGATGATGACAATGGCTTCGGGCAAATAGCCGCTGCCGAACCCACCTTGCAAGAACATCTGACGGGGCAGCTGGCGCTGATGTCGCTTTCCGAGATTGACCGTAGGCTGGTGTTGCTACTGATTGCACATCTTGATGACGACGGCTATCTCACCTATGAGCTCAGTGATCTCGTCAGCCTGATTGCTGAACATGTTGAGGAGATTGATGCGGATGATTTGCAAATTGCGCTCCGACATTTGCAAAACTTTGAACCGACTGGCGTGGGCGCCCGATCACTCGCCGAATGTCTCAAACTGCAACTGATCGCGCTGCCCGGCAGCGCGCCCTTCCGCGACAAAGCATTGCAACTGGTTGAGCACCATCTAGATCTATTGGCCGCCCGAGATTTCGTCAAGCTGAAACGGCTGCTGCGAGTTTCAGATGAAGAATTAAAGCGCATTCGCGAACTGATCGTTTCGCTGGAGCCCAAGCCGGGCCGCTGTTTTAGTCAGGACGATATTCGTTATGTCGTGGCGGATGTGCTGGTCAAAAAAGTGCAGGGTAAATGGCAGGCAATGTTGAATCAGGAAGCGATGCCACGGTTGCGCGTCAATAAGCTTTACGCGGATTTGCTGCACAAGAGTCGCGATGCCAACGGTAAAAATTTAACAGGACAATTGCAGGAAGCGCGCTGGCTTATCAAAAATGTACAGCAGCGTTTTGACACGATTTTGCGCGTTACTCAGGCGATTGTTGAGCGACAAAAACATTTTTTTGAGCACGGCGAGGTGGCCATGAAGCCGCTGGTGCTGCGTGAAATTGCCGACGAGGTGGGCTTGCATGAATCCACCATTTCACGAGTGACTACACAAAAGTACATGCTCACCCCAAGGGGAATTTACGAGCTGAAATATTTTTTTGGCTCGTCGGTTTCCACCGATACCGGTGGAGCATGTTCGGCGACTGCCATTCGTGCACTAATCAAGCAATTAGTTCAAAGTGAAGACCAAAAAAAACCGCTGTCAGACAACCGTATTTCCGATATTCTAAGTCAACAGGGTATTTTGGTTGCGCGACGCACGGTAGCAAAATATCGCGAAGGCCTGCATATACAACCCGCGAACCTTCGCAAGTCGATTTAGTCTATTAATTTGTTGCAGCAGGCAGTGAGTGTATCGTTAAGGTAGTTGAATGGTAGTTGAGTGGCAGTTGGGATGCAGCAGTAAGCTAGATAGCGGTTAGTTGAAAATGAAATAGTCGTTAATCCCTGAAAGGAGCGTGGCAAATGAACTTGCACATGACCGGGCATCACTTAGAAATCACGCCGTCAATCCGTGACTATGTATCGTCCAAGATGACTCGCATTAACCGTCATTTCGATCATGTGATCGATGTGAACATGATTCTCAGTGTTGAAAAGCTTCGACAGAAGATCGAGGCCAACGTCCACCTCTCCGGCAAAGATATTTTCGCAGAAAGCGAGAACGATGATATGTACGCCGCCATTGATTTGCTGATTGATAAACTAGACCGGCAAATTGTCAAACACAAAGAAAAAATTAAAAACAAACACATTGCCGAAGCACCCAAGCGCATTATTTTGGAATCTGCTCCATAACACCGGATGCGGCCTGTCTGCAAACGACAGGCCGCATTTTTGCGGGTGACTTTGGGGTATCGTTAAAGTCATTACTCAAGTCTTCCCTGTCGCCTAATTCATCGCTCCATAGTGTCGCGCGAATTTATTCTGCAATTGCCCTACAATAGCGGCCATTGATTGTCGCAATCCAGACGACAATCCCAGCCCTCACCTGCTTGTCATGACCCTTCTCGCCAAACTTCTGCCAATCTCGCATGTCACCCTCGATCTTGAGGTGACCAGTAAAAAACGATTGTTTGAGCAGATTGGATTGTTTTTTGAAAACGAAAACCGGCTGGGGCGCGCGCAGGTTTTTGATGCGCTCTTTGCTCGTGAAAAATTGGGCTCGACCGGTTTAGGTTTTGGTGTGGCCATTCCACACGGCCGTATCAAGGGCCTGCGTGAAACGCTGGCGGTATTTATTCGTGCCAAAGAGGGCGTACCGTTTGAATCACCCGATGGCGAGCCGGTGCGGCTGGTGTTTGCCATGCTGGTGCCCGAGCATGC
The DNA here is from genome assembly GCA_043773745.1 of Burkholderiales bacterium. Classification (GTDB taxonomy): domain Bacteria; phylum Pseudomonadota; class Gammaproteobacteria; order Burkholderiales; family Usitatibacteraceae; genus UKL13-2. The sequence goes on from JAYVEV010000009.1 coordinate 73,595, forward strand.
CACAGAACAACATTTGAATATGCTGTCCGAATTAGCGCAACTTTTTAGCGATGCCGATCTGCGACAAATACTTTTGATTGAAAACGATTCCGCCCGCGTTCACCAGCTATTGTCTGAATGGACGCCCTTCATCAACTACGCAACCGGCGCCTACAATGCCCCAGCTAAGCGTTCAGCAGCTATTTGAAGACCGCCGTGACAAGCTGCAACTAACATGGGTTAGCGGCCACCAGGGTGCGACGCGCATTCTGCCCAAGGATGCGCTGAATCGTCCCGGCGTTGGTCTGGTCGGGCACTTGAATCTGATTCACCCAATTTTGATTCAGGCGCTGGGCACCAGTGATATTGATTATTTGAGCGGTCTTGATGCGGAAGCACAGCAGGCCAGCCTGAAGGCATTGTGTACCGGCGAGACGCTCGCAATATTTTTATGTGATGGTATCGGCGCGCCGGATTATCTCGTCGCCGCCTGCGAACAATACGCCACGCCGTTATTTTTATCGCAAAAGAAAGGCCGGGTCTTTGTCAATTTATTGCGGCCGTATTTGCAGCGTGAACTATCAGAGGTCACCACTACCCATGGTGTCTTTCTTGATGTACTCGGTTTCGGCGCACTTATCACGGGCAATTCGCAAATTGGTAAAAGTGAATTGGCGCTTGAATTGATTTCGCGCGGCGCAGGGCTGGTGGCTGATGATGCGGTGGAATTATTTCAAATTGGCCCCGAAACCATTCAGGGGCGTTGTCCGCCGCTGCTGCGCGATTTTCTGGAAGTACGCGGTATTGGTGTGCTCAATATCAAAGCCATTTTTGGCGAAACAGCGGTACGTCCGCGAAAAACCCTGCGCCTGATTGTCCATCTGGAACGTCCGACTGAGGAATACTTCCGCGGCTTGGACCGCCTGCAAACCAAATCCAGCACGACGACTATCCTGGGTGTTGAAATCCCGACGGTCACACTGGCGGTGGTGGCGGGTCGGAATCTGGCGGTGCTGGTCGAGGCTGCTGTGCGCCATTACATTCTGCAAACCCGTGGCTACGATTCGACCAAGGATTTTCTGGATCGCCACGAGGCGGCAATGAAAGAACAAGTTGATGAGACGGATGTGGCCGCCAGCCATAACAACAGCAATGCTGCGCTCGGTGAGACCGGCATATTTCGCGCGCTGGATGTGGACTAATCCGTGGCTAAAACATTGCGCATTCAAGTTTGTGTCGATATAGGGTGAGCTAGCCAATTTATGCAACTCGTTTTATTAAGCGGTCTATCCGGCTCTGGCAAAAGCGTCGCGCTAAAGGTGCTTGAGGACGCGGGCTATTTCGCGGTTGATAATTTACCGACCACGCTGATTCCCGCGTTGATGGATTCACTCGTGACCAGCGTCAGCAAAATTGCCATCAGTATTGACGCACGCAGCGGCGATACAGTGGCGACCCTGCCCGCTGTTGTCAGCGACATGGCGGCGCGCGGTGTTGAATGCAGCATCATTTTTTTGGAAGCCAACGACGACGCATTGCTGCGGCGTTTTTCCGAAACGCGTCGCCCGCACCCGTTGGCGGAGCGCATCACCGGCGGTGTTGCGGCCTGCATTGCTGAAGAACGCAGAATGCTGGGCGACATCGCTGAATTAGGTCATCGTATCGATACTTCAGACGTGAGCCCCAATACATTGCGCGGCTGGATCAAAGATTGGCTAAAACTGGATCGCTCACGGATTGCGCTCACGTTTCAATCGTTTGGGTTCAAACACGGTATTCCGCTGGATGCTGATTTTGTGTTTGATGCACGATTCCTGCCCAACCCGTTTTACGATCCGCAATTGCGCTCCCTCAGCGGTCGCGATGCGCCCGTCAAAGCATTTATGGCGGCTGATCCCAATGTTGAACGCTTCATCAGTGATATTGCCGAGTTTGTACTGCGCTGGCTGCCGTCATTCGCGCGCGACAACCGGGCCGGACTCATGATTGCAGTGGGGTGCACCGGCGGACAGCATCGCTCGGTTCACATCATAGAAGAGCTTGCGCAGAAATTTAGTGTCGGTCGGCAGGTGTTGATACGGCATCGCGACATTAATTAACCGGCGCTGGAATTTTACGAAAGCCTTTATTTTTGATCAAATCGATTATCGCCTCGGTCGCTGATTCCCTGCTCAAGCCCAGTATGCCCGCCCAATTTGAATTGCCCATTTTCCCCCTAGGTTCAGTGTTGTTTCCGGGAGGTAACATGGCGCTGCGAATTTTTGAAACACGCTATATGGATATGGCGAAAGGGTGTCTGAAAAACGCATTGCCATTTGGTATCGCGCTCATCGCCGAGGGCAACGAAGTGGGCATTCCAGCGGCGCCGCACGCGATTGGTACCGCCGCAAGAATTGCCGACTGGGACATGCCCGACTTAGGAGTGTTGCGCGTGACCGTC
>JAYVEV010000010.1:0-22275 GCA_043773745.1 Burkholderiales bacterium
CCGTTTCCCGCTGCGCCTTGATTGCCACTGATGCTGGTTTGCTCATTTCCCTCTCCGTGTTGTTGAACGTGAGGGCATTGTGCCGAGACTACTATCCGCCGACTATGACGCCGTGGGGTTACCGGTTACAAGTGCTGCGCTTGGTACCACGCTTGCGCCACAGCTCTAAGCTGGAACCGTAACTGAATGCATTTTTTGATATTACGATAAATAATACCGCTCAACTTTGCCGCAGATTTGTTTAACTTTGTTTAAACAAATGAAAGAACTGTCTGGAAACCGCCAGTTTTTCCGTCCGTCCCTTGAGATAAAGTACCAGCTTTTCTGGCCCCTCTCGCACCGCGCGATCAATTGCGTTGGCATTGACGATAGTACCCCGGTGCACTTGCCAAAATTCGTGTTCATCCAAACCTTCAAGCAGCTCTTTTAGCGGCGTTCTCACCAGCGCCTCGTTGGCTAAAGTCACGATTCGGGTGTATTTGGTATCCGATTGAAAGAATAGGACATCGTTGATATTGATCAGCCGCGTCTGGTTACCGAGAGAAGCGCGAACCCATTTTAATTTTGGCGCAACTGAATTGGCTTGTCGATTTAACAGCGATTCCAGCATCTCTGTCAGATCAGGCACATTTGCACTGGCAGCTAGAGCTGAGGATTGGAGGCGCATTTTCAAGCGCGCCACCGTTGCAGAAAGCCGCTCTGCCTCTACCGGCTTAAGCAGGTAGTCAGTAGCACCGTTTTCAAACGCCTTTATGGCGTATTCATCATAGGCTGTCACAAATACAATATGCGGCGAGTTGGCTTCTGCTGACATTTCAGCGGCAACCTCTAGGCCAGTCTTACCGGGCATACGAATATCAAGAAAAGCAATTTGAGGACGATGCTTTTTCCATAAGTTAATGGCTTCTATCCCGTCTTTGGCGACTGCGATCATTTCCAGTTCCGGCCATGCCTCACTTACCAAGCTGACGATGCGCTCTCGCATCAGCTTTTCGTCTTCGGCAATCATGGCCGTAAATTTATTTTTCATGCTTTCTCGCTTGGCGTAAATAAAGGATCGGAAGCAGGAATGAAAACCGGCAAACGCAAGGTAGCTATGAATCCGCTTGGCGTGTTTTCCTGAGTGGTTAGCGATGCAGCGTCGCCATAAATTGCTTCGATACGTTCACGAATATTCGAGAGGCCCAAGCCATTGTTACCTGTGCCAATCGTACCGCGCCCATTGTCCCTCACAGTCAAACTCAATTGTTCCTCTTGAATTGATGCAGTAATTACTACTTCACCGCCCGGCGGATGTGTCTCGAGACCATGTTTAATCGCGTTTTCAACCAATGAAATCAGCATCGCAGGGGGCATCGGCTGGGCAGCCAATTCTGGCGGCAATTCAAGCCGATAGGCCAATCGATGATCCATGCGAGTTTTCATAATGGCCAGGTAAGCTTCAACCATGTCGAATTCCCGCTGCAGGGTAGAACTTTCCTCGCGGAGGCCCGATAGTCCCGAGCGCAAAAAAGTAATGAGTTGGGATGTCAGTGCGGCGGCTTCGGGCGCGCGTAATTCGGCGAGATGCTGCACGCTGGCAAGTGTGTTGAACAAAAAGTGCGGCTCTACCTGCGCCTGCAGCAGCTTCAGACGTGCGTCGGTCAGTTGCCTCGCCAGCCGCTCTTTTTGTGCCGTAGTGACCAATTCTTCATTACGGCGCTGTAGCTGGTTACGACGAATTTGCACGATAGTAATCATCAGTCCAAAATAAACCAGCCCTGCCACCAATCCACCCACCAATACCGGCACATATAGTCTTGATAGATCAGACCATCCGAACCCGTCAAAGCCGTGCTTGGCAAAGCGGCCAATAACGCCACCTGCCACACCTCCCGCTATCGCCAGCCCTATCGTGACCATAAACAGTTTGATGCCCGGAGTGTACCGGGCATGGCCAAACCAGGCGCTCAGCAAACCCAAACCAACACCACTCACCACGATCAGCGACAGTACACCTGCCTCAAACCATGACGCTTGATTGTCTGTCAGCCATCTGAAAAAAATTAAGCCTACGCTCCATATTGCGATGAATATGACGTTAGTTCGCAATGAATACCGTTTGAGCAACCCGTCGCAAGCCAGAATATCGGCCCGTTCGGCAGGCGCAAGCTTTGCGAGTTTTTTCGTCTCATACAATTTGTAGCGGGTCTTTAGATTGTCCAGCAGTGGCATATTGCCTCCTATTAGCGAAAGCCTAATACCAGGCCCCTACGCAAGCAACCAAGCTGCGACGGAATACGATTAGCCGCGACGAGCACCATCGTTTGGTAAACTCCAACTACTCAACAAAATCTATAACAAGGAGCATATATGGCTGACATTACATTAAATCGTAAGCACGATCTGGGGCTAAAAGGCGCGCGTATTGCCGCCGATAAAATGGCGGATAAACTCAAACAACAATTTGGCCTATCCGGCGAATGGCAAGGCAATACATTGAGCTTTGACCGTCCCGGCGTAACTGGCAAACTGGCCGTGACGGACCATGACATGAATCTTGAAGTCACGCTAGGCTTTTTGCTCAAAGCCATGAAAGGTCCGATTGAGCGCGCGGTTCATGAACAACTGGATAAAGTATTGGCAGAAAGCAAACCTGCCGAAGCCGTTGTCAAAAAAGCAGGTGCCAAGAAAAAATAATCCTCAAAGGTCAAGACAGCCGCTAATTTCGTGGCTGCCAAGTTTTAATCACCTCAAATGGATCGGCCATTTTGTCAAATATCCGATTTATTAAAATTGCCTCGCGGTAGGCAATGGTCTCCAGAAAATAATCGGCCCCCTGCATATGGCGAAAAGCAGTAAATCCTGTTTCTAAAAATCGTTGCATGGCGGCTAGCCCCGCCAACTTTGACGGCCCGCGCAACATTTTCAGGGTTGAGTAAATGAGCGGTTTTTTGACGACAACATCCAGACTCTTGCCGACTTCCTGCATCAACTGTACTTGACGCAACCGGTCATCGCGCCGCCCAGCGGCACGAAATGCCATCGCATAACTGCCTTCCGTGATTTCGCCCACGCCTAATTGTGTAGCAAGTGCTTGGTCGAACTCTTCAGCCAAGACATCCAGCTCAAGCGCCTTTTTGACGGCGTCGAATGCAAATTTTGGCAACACCCGTTTGATCGTGGGATACATGCGAATCAATTCGTGATCACGCAAAGCCGAATTTTTGATGCTGTCACCGGCGCCGTATAGTTCATCCAAAAAGAAAGCGACCGCAGGCGCATATCGCGTATCAGCCGCCAGATCACGATAGGTACGAGCCAAACGGTCATGCTGCCAGCATTTGACGTCTTGCAGTTTTTCTAAAAAATGTGGCGGATGAATAGCGGCTCCGCGCAGGGTTTCAAGTTTTTTGAGGTGATCAATCATTTTTAATTTTACATAAAGCCTTGCCAAATTTTAGAGCAATCAATCTAATTGAACGCTCCTCGCTGGCAACCACGCTGGTATTCTACGGTTGATTCAGACTTTAATTTCGAGCGCAAAAATCGGTTGTGTCCGCCTGAGTCTGCAACATTAATTTTGATTTTTATGGATTTTTATGGATTTGAGCCAACCTGTTCCACAGCTTATCAGCATGATGCGCGATAGCTTTAATCGCGCCAAAAATGCGTTTGCCCATGACCGCACCCCTTCCGCGCAGTCGCGCCGCGACTCATTGCGCAAACTCGCCACCATGCTGGTGACTAATAAGGATGCGATTATTGAGGCTATTCGCGCTGACTTTAGTAACCGTTCGGCGCATGAGACCGAGCTACTCGAAGTTTTCCCCGCACTGTCGGCGATCAAAGATGCTCGCCACCAATTAGGCGGCTGGATGAAGCGCAAACGTTCGTGGGCTTCAATGTGGTTTTTGCCGGCACGTACCGAGTTGCGCCCTCAGCCGTTGGGGGTCGTCGGTATTATCGTGCCATGGAACTACCCGGTATTGCTGGCTATCGCGCCGCTGGTGGGCGCGCTTTCTGCCGGTAATCGCGTCATGCTCAAGATGAGCGAATTCACACCGCGCACAGGACAGTTGCTGGCCGACTTGATTGGCAATACCTTTTCATCCGATCAAATTTGTGTCATCAATGGCGAAGCTAATGTGGCGGAGGCATTTTCGCAATTACCATTTGATCACCTGCTTTTCACCGGTTCCACTAATGTGGGCCGCCACGTGATGCGCGCTGCCGCTGCTAATCTCACCCCGGTAACGCTGGAGCTCGGCGGCAAATCGCCTGCCATCGTTGGCCCAGAGTGCGATATTGCCGAGGCCGCAGAGAAAATTCTTTTTGGCAAATGTCTGAATGCCGGTCAGACGTGTATTGCGCCTGATTATGTGTTGCTGCCACGTGGACAGGAATCCGCTTTTATTGATGCCGCAAAGATCACTGTTACAGCGCTTTACCCGACGCTCGGCAATAATCCCGACTACACCAGTATTGTGAGCCGTCGCCACTTGGAACGGTTGCAGGATAATCTTGCCGACGCGGCCAGCAAAGGCGCATCGGTGGTGCCACTCACCGGCACCAATGAAACCCTTGACGACGCGCAGAAACTTGCTCCGACTATTGTTCATCATGTGACTACCGAGATGCGTGTGATGCAGGAGGAAATTTTTGGGCCCATCCTGCCGTTGGTGAGTTACGACACATTGGACAACGCAATTCGCTACGTAAATGATCACCCGCGTCCACTTGCGCTTTACTACTTTGGCCGTAATCAACAGCACATCGAACGGGTGCTGAATGAGACAACCTCAGGCGGCGTGACGATTAACGATACATTGCTGCATATCTCACAGGAGTCGTTGCCTTTTGGCGGCGTTGGCCCGTCAGGGATGGGTTCATATCACGGCAAATACGGCTTTGAGACATTCTCCAAAATAAAACCGATTTTCCATCAGTCGAGGTTGAATGGTTTGGCGCTGTTTAAGCCGCCCTACGGCAAACGGTTTGAGTCGCTGATTAAATTTTTGCTGCGTTAATCGCGTAGCAAATAGTGATGAATCGTCGCCATTTTTTACAGGTGGGCATGGGCTCCGTTCTGGTTCTCGCCATCGCGCGTACCCTGGATCGCGAAGTTTTTACTGGCCCAATTCTTGCGAAAACATCTCACTTCACAATACTCACCGAAAAGGATGCCGACGTCATTCGTACCTTGGCACCGGTCATACTCGCGGGCGGCTTATCTGACGATGCTGTAGAACGTGAACGTGCCATTCAGGAAGTTGTGACCGCATTTGATCGAACCGTCATGGGTCTTTCACCGGCAGTGCAGAAAGAGGTTCAACAGCTTCTCAGCCTGCTCACATTTAATCTCAGCCGTCGCTGGATTGCGGGGGTAATCAAACCCTGGAATGAAACTTCTGCGGCGGAAGTTAAGACCTTTCTTGATGCCTGGCGCAACCATCGTTTTCAAATACTCCAACAGGGTTATCAAGCACTGGCCCGCGTGATAATCGCCTGTTGGTATGGCAATCCGCGCTCTTGGCAATCCATTGGCTATACCGGTCCGCCCTTCGCCGAGCAATTGGGGGCGCGATGACAGAAACAATCCTGACATCCGTCATTAATGATCCCATCAAATTAGCCATGGCTGACCGCAAGCGCGGCTGGAAGGTTATTGATGGCACACGACTGACGGCTGATATCACTGTTGAGTGCGATGTCGTCATTATTGGCTCGGGCGCAGGCGGCGGTACGGCAGCAGAAATATTTACTCAAGCCGGTTTGAAAGTTGTGATGATCGAAGAAGGGCCATTCAAATCATCGAGCGATTTTCGGATGCAGGAGCGCGAAGCTTATCCGCAGCTTTATCAGGAATCTGCCGGGCGACAAACCAAAGATAAAGGCATCACCATCTTGCAGGGCCGCACGGTGGGTGGCTCAACTACCGTGAATTGGACATCGAGTTTTCGTACTCCCGCCTCTACCCTTAAACACTGGGAAACCATTTACGGCCTTACCGATTACACGGCTGAAAAATTAGCCCCCTGGTTTGCTCGAATGGAAAATCGTCTGGGGATTTCAGCTTGGGATACAGCACCAAATGAAAATAACGATGTTCTTAAACGGGGGTGTGACAAGCTCAGCATTCCTGCCGCTGCCATACGGCGTAATGTAAAGGGTTGCTGGAATCTGGGCTACTGCGGCATGGGTTGCCCGACCAACGCAAAGCAATCGATGTTGGTCACGACCATTCCTTCAGCGCTTGATGCTGGGATGAGTCTGATTCACTCTGCTCGAGTGGAACGTCTGGCGCATCGCCATGGGCAGATCACCAGCCTCTTGGCCAGCGGCATGGCCAGAAATAATGCCGACGCAGGTCCGTACAAAGTGCGTGTGTCCGCAAAACATTTTATCCTTGCTGGTGGCGCGATCAATAACCCCGCGCTCATGCTGCGATCAAAATTACCCAACCCGCACGACACGCTTGGCAAGCGTACTTTTTTGCATCCTTCTTCAGTCAGCGCGGCGATTATGGATTCACCGGTTGAAGCTTATGCCGGTGCGCCACAAACCATTTACTCTGACCACTTCCTTAACACGCAGGCACTCAGCGGCGTAATTGGTTACAAGCTGGAAGCGCCACCGATTCACCCTATCCTCGCCGGCATTACGCTGCAAGGCTTTGGTGAGGAGCATGCAATGTGGATGAAACGCCTGCCGAATATGCAGGTGGTGATTGCGCTGATGCGAGATGGTTTTCATCCCCAAAGTAGCGGCGGCAGCGTTAGTATTCGTGGTGACGGCAGCGCGCTACTGGATTACCCGATTAGCGATTATGTATGGGATGGCATGCGCCGCTCTCTGCTGGCAATGGCTGAAATTCAGTTTGCAGCAGGTGCTAAAGTTGTCATGCCAGTACATGAAGATGCCAAGCCAGCACGGCGCTGGCGCGATGCCAAAGCGCTGATTGAAAGCCTGCCGATGCAGACGCTGCGTACCCGCGTGGCAAGCGCCCACGTGATGGGCGGCTGTGCGATGGGCAATGATGAACGTGCCTCAGTTATAAGCGGCGACGGGCGTCATCATCAACTGGAAAATCTGTGGGTGTTTGACGGATCTGCATTCCCTACATCGATTGGCGCAAACCCGCAGTTATCTATTTACGGCATGGTGGCAAGGAACGCGACGCAACTTGCCACGCTGCTAACGACTTGATTGCCTAAGAATAAAACTCCGCTCTGGGCGTGCCGTTTAAGACCTTTATACTCCAAACGGCACGTCATGCCTAGTGTTTGCCGCCAGCTTCTGCACCCCACAAAGTTTTCAGACGAGCATCGCGCCCACAACCCGCGCGATAAAAACTATAGCGCGTTGGGTTTTTCTTGTAGTAGTCCTGATGGTATTCCTCAGCCGGATAAAACTCAGGCGCGACGGTAATTTCAGTCACGATATCGCCCTTGAATGGCTTGGATTTTTGCAAAGCCGCTTTCGATGTTTCAGCAGCTTTTTTCTGTGCATCATCATGAGTAAAAATGCCGGTTCGATATTGTGTGCCCACATCACAAAATTGCTGATCCTTCACAGTTGGATCAGTGTTACGCCAGTACACATCGAGTAATTTTTCATACGAAATTGTCTTGGGGTCATACACCACCTGCACCGCCTCTGTGTGGCCGGTTCGTCCTGATGATACTTCCTGATAAGTCGGGTTTTTCTTGGTGCCGCCGATGTAGCCTGAGGTCGTTGAAATAACGCCTGGCAGCACATCAAAAGGCGCTTCCATGCACCAGAAACAGCCACCCGCGAAGGTGGCCTTAGCTGTTGTTGCTGGGGTTTGTGCGCTGGCTAAAGTAGGGGCTGCAAACGTAGTGATTGCTGCAACCGCCAATAAAGCTGATCGAATAGAAAACACATGCTTCTCCTTAGGTAACTTCAATTACTTCAAATGCTGACAAACCAAATCGGTACTGCGTTAGTAGCGTTGAGCACCGTGAGCTTACAATATTACGGTTTTCACTTCGAATCGGTTTCACATATGCCCCTATATCGCTATCGCCTCGTCAATGTTTTTGCTGAATCCACGTTCGGCGGCAACCCTCTGTGTGTATTTGAAAACGCGCAAGGCCTTAGTACAGAAGACATGCAGGCTATCGCCTTGCAGTTTAATTTGTCGGAAACAACCTTTTTGTTGCCCTCCACTGAAGCGACCGCACGTGTAATAATTTTTACCCCCACGTTCGAGATGGCCTTTGCCGGGCATCCCACGCTTGGCACTGCTCATGTGGTGCGCGATTTATTGTCGTCGGGTAATTCGATAACCCTGGAAATGAAAGCAGGCGTCATACCTGTAAACGCAGCAGGTGAACGCTGGACCCTGAGTGCCAATCCGCCCCAATATCGAGATTGCACCATGTCTCAAACAGACATTGCGGCGATGTTGGCGATTGGGCCGAACGATGTACTGGCCGGCGCACGCTGGGTCAACACCGGCAGCGAACAATTGATCGTGCCACTCGCGAGTGCAGACGCGGTGCGGCGCGTGCAGCCCAAGCCAGAATTAATGGCCCGAGTAACCAGCATAGCCTCACAAGGAACGCCGAGCCGTTCAATGGCCTATGTATTCGCGCCCAATGGTGAAGCTAAATTGCTGTCACGTTTTTTCTTCCTGAAGCACGGTGCCGTTGTCGAGGATCCGGGCACTGGCTCGGCCACCGCCAATTTGGGCGGCTGGATGCTGGGCGCAGGCGTCGCTTTGCCGCTTGAATTCGCCATTGAGCAAGGCGCTGCCGTGGGGCGCCTCTGTTGCTTGGGTTTGCGGGTCAATGCCCAGCAACAAATTTTTGTGAGCGGACGCGTCATTGAAGTCGGTCGTGGCCACATCACAATTTGATCGACGAGCAAAATAAAAACCCACCGGACTCATTATGAATTGAGTCTCGGTGGGCGTGCTGCGACGGGCTGGTTGTTGCCTTTGTTGCCTTACTACGTTACTGCCACTCCCCCTCCCCGTATTCTGTATTTTTAGCGTCACGTTTTTGCCCTATTTCGTCCCTGCATTAGCGGGTATATCTCTGACGGTACGGCGCAGCACCTTGCCCACATTGGTCTTTGGCAGTTCATCCCAAAACTCAACAATTTTTGGCACTTTATAGCCGGTGAGATTAGCTTTGCAGTAATCGAGCACCTGCCCTTTGGTGAGTGTCGGATCTTTCTTGACGATAACCACACGAACGATTTCACCGGACTTTTCATCCGCCGCCGCTACTGCACAAACTTCCAGTACACCGGGGCATGCCGCCACCACATCCTCAATTTCATTCGGATAAACGTTGAAGCCTGAAACCAGAATCATGTCTTTTTTGCGATCAACAATTTTTACAAAACCGTTGGCGTCCATGATGCCAATATCACCAGTTTTGAATGCGCCGTCACTTGCCATGACCTTGGCGGTCTCATCATCACGTTGCCAGTAGCCTTTCATGACCTGTGGGCCAGATATACAAATTTCGCCGGTTTCCCCCACGCTCAAAATAACTTCGTTGTCATCACGAATAGTAATGATAGTCGATGGCAATGGCAGACCAATCGAGCCACTGTATTCTTTCAGATCGACAAGGTTAGCCGTAGCGCCCGGTGAAGTTTCCGTGAGTCCGTATGCCTCAACCAGTGGCTTGCCAGTTACCTGCTTCCATTGTTCGGCGACCGTGCGCTGTACAGCCATGCCGCCGCCAAGACAAAGCTTCACCGCGGCGAAATCCAACTTCTTGAAATCTGGATGATTGAGCAGTGAGTTGAACAAGGTATTCACACCTGTCAGAACCGTCCAGCGTCGTGATGCCATTTCCTTGATAAAGCCGGGCAAGTCGCGTGGATTGGGAATCAGCACACTTTCGCAGCCCTGCTTCATATAAACCAGGCTCGTGCTCAAGGCAAAGATGTGATATAGCGGCAGCGGCTGAATCACCACTTCTTCACGCTCCTTGAGAACCTCGCCCATCCAGGCTGAAAGTTGCTCAAGATTGGCGATGATATTTCGATGGGTCAGAACAGCACCTTTAGATACCCCGGTGGTGCCGCCTGTGTATTGCAAGAAAGCATGATCGCTAGATTGCACGTTCGGCGCGATATAGCTGGATAAGGCTGCACGACCTACGGACAATGCTTTTTTGAGCGTAACCGAGCCAGCAATATTCCATGCGGGAACAGCTTTCTTTTTATGCTTGACTACGTAGTTGACCAGCAGCGATTTTGGGAACCCCAGAAAATCACCAACCTGTGTAGTGATCACTTGTTTGATCTGAGTTTTGCTGATTACCTGCTCGAGCGTGGTCGCAAAGTTTTCAACGATCACAATAGCTTTCGCCCCGCTATCATGCAGCTGATGCTCGAGCTCGCGCGGGGTGTAGAGCGGGTTGATATTCACCACGGTATACCCAGCCCGCAAAATACCGAATATCGCGACAGGATATTGCAGCACATTCGGCATCATGACAGCGACGCGGTCGCCTTTTTCCAGCTTCAGCACCGTCTGCAAGTAAGCCGCAAACGCATGGGTCATGTCGTCCAGATCACCGTAGCTTAAGGTCTTGCCCATGCAGGTGAAGGCCGCCAATTCGCGATATTTATCGCAGGCTTGACTGAAAATATCCTTTATGGAGGAATAGCGGTCTGCATCGATTTCAGCGGGTACACCAGCGGGATACGATGCCAGCCAAATACGATCAGCAGTTGCGTTCAATCTGTTCTCCTTGATGCGCCTGATTGTCTGGTCTATGCAGACATTTATTATTAGTGGCGATGTGTAATGGTGATGGATTCTAGCCTAAGTCGAAATATCCAAAAAACTCGCGGGTTATTAGCTGTTTTTTACGCTATAGCCCGCAATGGCTCGGCAGTTACAACCATCACTGGCAATGATAGGATGAATAGTGTGTTTACTCTAAAATTAGTCCGTAAAGTTCGTGCATCCGCTAATAAAGCTTCCCATTGTGGGAACCGACATAAATGCGGTGACTACAATAAACCAATCTCCAAGGAGCAAGAAATGGCAAAGCGACTCAAAAAAGCAACGACTGCAAAAACAGCCCCCAATAAAATGGGCCAATTTACCGAACGGCTTGGTGCCATTGCATCCACGATCTCTGAGCAGCCATCTGCCAAACAGGTCATGGAATCTGCACAACAAATCTGGCTGGCTGGCTTGGGTGCGTTTTCAAAAGCACAAAACGAAGGTCGCAAAGTGTTTGACACACTCGTCAAACAAGGCGAAAAAATCGAACAACATACTCGCACCGTAGCCGAAGCAACGATCGAAACCGCCAAAGAGCAAGCCAGCAAAACTATTGGCATGGCTACCGGCAAATTCGACAAGCTCGAGCAAGTATTTGAAGACCGAGTCCATAAATCACTTAATCGTCTTGGCGTCTTGACCAGCAAAGATGTCGAAGCCTTGTCCGGCCAAGTGGCTGAGCTGTCTGAAGCCGTGCGTGCATTGTTGGCCCAAGAAAAACGTCCAACAGCTGCCAAGAAGCCTGCTGCTAAAAAACCCGTCGCAAAGAAACCTGCTGCCAAAAAACCTGCCGCGAAGAAAGTCGTTCGTCGCGTTAAATAAATTTAACAGCCGCAGAAAATTAGAAAACACTGCGCGGTCAACCTCTCCTCCTCGTCCTAGATAATCAGGACGTTTCAAGCCCGAATCGCAAGATTCGGGCTTTTTTTATGGCCTTCATAAATAGTGGAGAGAAGCATTCTGTCGCTAAGTAAAATGGTAGATTGGTGGCGGGTTGCTATCGGAATGCACAAGGCTGTCATTTTGGCTTACTCGTCCAGCCTTGAAAAAAATTGCTACTCCTCGCGCAAAACTCGATCCACCAATTTGCTATAAGCCTTCATGGCATCGTCTTGCGAGGTGCCCTTTAATTTAGCCCAGGCGTCATATTTGGCGCGCCCTACAAAATCGGTAAAGCCGGGTTTATCGCCTGCGACATCGCCCTCACTGGCCTGTTTGAAATGAGCATAAAGCCGCAATTTCATTTCGTTTCCAGGGTCTTTTTTGGCTTTGGTAACGTCTTTTGTAGCTTTCTCAAACTGCTTTTTGATGTCTGACATCGGTTTTTTCCTCTTGGATTGCATTTATAAGGCGTTTTAGCTGCTTTAGCATCACCTAATTAGGCGATGGGGGTTTTCAGAACAAGACAATAGCGCTAAAGTTATCCTAATGGAATATGTCGTTAAAACAGGCTGTGCACTCAGAACCGCAAAATTAATACGCCAGCACACAGCTAGTACCGATTTCACCTCTGGTTCTAACCTAGCCTCACTTTAAGCCCCGATTAACGAATCCAAAATAAAGATCGATCATGGCGAGCATCCCCGGTTTTTCAGTTTTAGGTCGCGAGCGCATGTCTGGCGTGGACACCGCTTGGCTGCGTATGGAACACCCAATCAACCTGATGATGATTGTTGGGGTGATGATGTTCCGCGAGAAAATCGATTTCAAGAAATTACAGTCCACCATTGACCAGCGATTTTTAACCTACCCCCGCTTCAAACAAAAAGCGGTACAGGACCCCACCGGTGCCTGGTGGGAAACCGATAAAAAGTTTGATCTCGCCAACCACGTCAAGCGAATCAAAGTCACCACTAAAGCCGGCAAGCCCGGCGGCAAAAAAGAGCTCGAAGATTTAGTCAGCCAAATGGCGAGCGAACCGCTCGATTTCACCAAGCCACTTTGGCAATTTCACTTAGTGGAAAACTATAACGGTGGCTGCGCCCTCATTACCCGCATTCATCACTGCTACGCGGACGGTATTGCGCTCATTAGTGTGATGCTGTCACTAACCGGCGAATCGCGTGAAGTCAGCCTCTCCTGTCCGCCCCCCATCGCCAAACGTCCCCGTGCCGAGATGGATTTTTGGACCAGCGTGACCAAACCGATGGCGAGTGTCTGGTCCGGTGCCATGAAGCTCACGCGCGGGCTGGTTGAGCAAGGATTAGAGATCGCCAAAGACCCCGCCACCATGCGGGAATTTGCCACCAAAGGCATGGAGCTTGCCGACGAACTACGCAAGATCGCAATGATGCCACCGGATACGCCGACCAGATTCAAAGGCAATCTGGGCCGCACCAAGCGGGTGGCTTGGTGCGAGCCACTGCCACTGGCAGAGGTGAAGGTGATTGGCAGGGCACTCGGCTGTTCCGTCAATGATGTGCTGCTCGCCACGGCGGCAGGAGCGTTGCGCGACTACCTGGTTCGCAAAGGTGATAACGCCGACGGCACAGAGATACGCGCAGTGGTGCCGGTTAATTTGCGACCTATCGACAAGGCTCATGAGCTGGGCAACCAGTTTGGTCTGGTGTTTGTGGAGCTGCCGGTGGGCGTAGAAGACCCGGTTGAACGCGTGCACCTTGTTAATCAGCGGATGGCCGCACTCAAAGGCTCACCACAGCCGATTGTTGCGTTTGTGCTGCTATCTGCCGTGGGTTTGGGGCCCAAAATTTTGCAGGATCAAATCGCTTCCCTTATCGGCCGTAACGCTACCACCGTTATGACCAATGTGCCTGGTCCGCCAAAGCCACTGTTCTTTTCGGGATGTGAAATTGATGAAATTGAATTCTGGGTACCCCAATCAGGCGGCATTGGCATGGGGCTTTCGATCCTGACCTATAACGGTAAAGTGCAATTTGGCTTGATCACAGATGCCGGACTGGTGCCGGACCCCAATACCATCATTGATCAATTCGGTGACGAATTTGAAAAGCTGGTGATGATGACACTAATGGGGCCGTATGGTCCGGAGTTTGCGGAAGAATTGGAGAAAACATTTGGTAACGAGAGGGGCACCGCTACCGCCTCCAAGAAAAAATTAAAGCGTGGCAGAAAATAACACCAGAATTGCCCTGCTCGCGGGCGCGACGGGACTGACGGGTAATTTGTTGCTTGCCGAACTACTGGCAAATACACATTATTCGACGGTTTACGCTCTGGTGCGAAAATCAACACTCCCAGCCCACCAAAAACTGACCGAACGTATCGTTGATTTTGAACATATCGGCAATTTGCCAAAAATTGATGACGCTTTCTGCTGTCTCGGTACCACCATCAAAAAAGCGGGCTCACCGGAGGCATTTCGTCAGGTTGATTTTGACCACGTTCTTAACTTTGCCCGCGTCGCAAAGGCGGCTGGGGCAGCACGCTTCATGGTGATAAGCGCTATTGGCGCAGACCCAAAATCTGGCGTGTTTTACAGCCGTGTCAAAGGCGAAATGGAAGCTGCGCTCTCAGCATTGGGCTTTACTGAATTGCATATTTTCCAGCCGTCATTTCTGGTTGGCGATCGTACCGAGAACCGTGTCGGCGAACGCATCGGCATCGCGGCGTTCCAGCTACTGTCACCGTTACTCATCGGACCCGCTCGAAAATACCGAAGCATCCGGGCCGGGCAAGTTGCTCACGCTATGGTCGTTGCAGCATGGGCGGGCAAGCCGGGGCGGCAGATCTATGCATTCAATAAGATTGAATCGATGCGCTAGCGCCCTTCATCAAACGCCGCACGCCAAATAGCTATTCGTCTTCCAATTCCTGCTTGGCCATTTCAATATCTAAAACCTCCATGGCGTCTTTGCCTTTTAATTTAGCGCCCATTTCATAAAGATGGGTGGCCTTTCCCATCTCTTTATCGCCGAACAACATCAATAAGCCGTTCGCATATTCAATATGCGCAATAGCGGATTGGGGCGTAAGTTTCAGCGCTTTTTCAAAGTGTTCAACCGCCGCATCTTTACTCACGCCATAGGTAAGCTTGCCTACCATGGCACCAACTTTATCAATAATTTCAGCGTGGTAGGCGCCCATTGCGGTCTGCACTTCGGCGTGTTTAGAGTCAAGTTTGATCACCGTTTCAAGCGCTGATTTAATCTTGCTACCGTAGCCTTCTTTCAGCGCTTTGATGATTGAAATAGATTGTGAATAGCGCCCCGCTGCATAGGCATATTGATAATGGGCGTTGACATTTTTTTTATCGCTATTGCGTAAGCCATCCGCTATTTCCATTGCCTGCTGAAATAGTTTTACTTTGGCCGCATCCTTATTCTCAAGATAAGTTGCATAAATCGAGATCGCCTTCGCCGCCACAACAGTGCCCTCGCCCAGCTCGGCCGCTTCGGCAAAATTGCCCGCATGGTATTGTCGCCATGCCTCTTGCAAGCCAGCGTCCTTGGGGAAAGGCTCGTTATCGCCTTTATGCAGGGCATCCCAATTTTTCTTCAGCGTATCACCGGCATAGGTAATTGCTTTTTGGTCATGCGGAAACTTGTTCCATTTAGCCATTTAGTTCTCCTGAATTAAATACATTATTTTTATTCTAGGTAATTAGCCTTCAAATAATTCAGATGCTCGCGCGCATCGCCATATAAAAACGGGGCAATCAATGCCATCACCTGGTACACGCCGCGCGTTAAATGTTTTTCGGGATCCTCCGGTTGCGGATTACCCATAAACCGGAACGGCATTTTGGCGGAGCGAAGATGCTCGTAGTTGAGCCAGTAGCTCGATACCACCAGCACGTTTTCCGCCAGCGCTCTAATTTCATCCTCATCGGCACGCATGGCACCTACACTCACCATCGCGTGGCTCATTGCAATCACCGCTTCACGCTTGTGACCGATGATGATATTAAAATGCGATTTCAATTTGCTGTCACGAGCGAGCAAATCATCAAGGTTTCGATAAAGAAACCGATACTCCCAAATCCGCTCAAACATCAAATGCAGGTAAAGCCACAAATCTTCCATTGCCCCTGCGGCGCTCTCAATGCCTGCTGGTGCCACATCGATTTTCTTTTCAAAGTCCGCAAACAAATGTTGAATGATTTCATCCTTGTTGCGAAAGTGATAGTAAAGATTGCCCGGACTGATATTGAGTTCATCGGCTATATGGCCGGTTGTAACGTTCGCCTCACCAAGTGCATTGAAAAGCTCAAGACTAACATTGAGAATACGTTCGCGCGTGCGCGCCGAACGGGAAGGATTGGTAATGGAATTTGATTTTGCGGCGGTCGTGATTGCGCCTGGATTTTTGGGGGCTGCCATGCCTAATCTTACTATGCAGCGATGCATTCATCGCACAATAGTTAATTATAAAAGTCTAGCACTGGCTTGCCGTTTAGACCACTTTGCCCCAAACGGAAGCCAGATGCGGACCTTAAAATCTGGCTTGCGCGCGCTTCATAAACCCTTCCAGCGCGGCAATAGCATCTGACAAATCCAGCTTGCTCTCATCTAATCGCTGTTTTTTGGGCAATTTTGCGCCACGCTTGAACACCTGGCGATCAAGGGTGCGAGATTCATCGCGCAACACCTCGAGATTCATCCTGATACCAAATTTTTGGAATACCGGTTCAAGCTCAAAATGCCGCTTGAGCAAATCCTGACGGGTACGCTGATAAGCGTGCTCGCAGACTTGTTTACGGGTGGCGTAACTGAATAAATTGGTAAAAAACATTTGCGCATCATCGCTGGCGGGCTCGAACAAGACGATGCTGGCGCTCTTGTATTTGTTCACATATTTCTCAAGACCAACATGCATCCGCGAATGAATCATGGTGCGAAAGGTTTGCGAGAGAACTGCTGGGAGGCCACCTTCGACCAGCTTCTGCATGTGCGCCTTATTTGATCCAGCGCGCCGCTTGGCGGCGTCCGCATCGAATGGCACTAGCGGGTTTACGCACAGTACGAGCTCGGCACCATCTTCAAGAGCAAGCGAGGCGTTGAGAGTCTTCTTCAGTGCTCCATCGACAAAATAGTGACCGTCGATTTCAACCGGCGGGAACAACCCCGGCAGTGCGGCAGATGCCTGCACCGCTTTGGAAATCGGCACGTGATCAAATCCTGGCGCACCAAACGTGATCGCCTTGCCAGTATCGAGATCAACGGCGACGGAATATAAAGTATGTTTGAGCTGACGAAAATCATTCGTACGGCCGGAGTGACTAAAGGTTTCCGCCAAAAATTTTGCAATGGCCTCGTTATCGAAAATTCCAGCCGGAATAGCTCGAAACAAGCTGGCAAAAGCTTCGGCCGGTGAGCGGCCCCTAGACGTTAAAGGGCTGGTAATAAATCTTGTCACGCCCTGCCACGCAAGCGATGGGACACTTTTGGCGCGTTGAAAATATTCACGGAACGCGGGGCGCAAAAATACTTCCGGACGCAAAGTTTCAATGACAGCTGATCGACGCCCTCTATGTTTGCTGGACTTTTCATTGTCAATAAACAGCCGGTAAATATCGGTTGGTGTGAGCTGATTGGCGAGGCCCGCCGTGATAAAACTACCGGCTGATACACCAACATAAATATCCATATCGTTAAGATCAAGGCCATCAAGCGCCTCATCTAATGCCATCAGGACACCGATTTCATACATCGCTCCCAGCGGACCGCCGCCGGCAAGTGCCAACGCGATTTTCTTCTTTTGCTGTTGCGCTGGCAGAGCCGCCGTTCTTTTCGCGTTAGGAATTCGCGCAAGCGCTTTGGCAGCGGCCGTGCAATTTTTCGAAATCAGTTTGGCCAAAAAAATCTCCGGGCGTAATTTATCGGCCCTAGGTTAGGTGGTTATGAGCTATCTACGCTTGAATATAAATCTGGGGAATATCTCAATGATATTCCCCAGTTGAATCGGCGTTTATTGATTTTTGTCAGCGCTTCAAATCATGCAGGTGATGCATAGGCGACGCTAAAATTTAAACGCGGGCACCGCGTTTATTCAACTGATTCAGTGCTTTTTGCAAATCAGCCATGCGCGCTTGCAATTCACGTACGTCTTGACCTGATGGAATGCCGAAGGTGTTGAGTGTTTTAGCGACGCGGGTTTCAAACACGTGCTCAAGCTGCGTGACACCCTGTCTGGCGTTGGCAACGGTTGCGATAAAGGTGCGCTCAACATTTTGCTTCAGGCTTTTCTCGGATTTTTTCGCAAACGCTTTAACTTCTTTAGCCGCTTCAGCAGCCTTGGCCTGTGCTACGGCGGCGGCCTGACCTTGAACCTTTTTACCTTCACGAATATAAATACCGGCTTTTTTACCGAGCGTATCTGCGGCTTCCGAGGTCATTTCGCCCAGACGCTTTGCTTCCGTGGCGAGCATGCCGTAAACCTTGGCGGCTTCGTCCTGCACACGATTGGCAGCACCAATACCGGCGAGCAATACTTTGTGTGCATTGCTTGCCACAGTACTTGCTTCAACTTTGACAGTCTTTGCAGCTCTGGTTGCACGCGAGGCGGCGACTTTGGTAGGCTTAGCTGGTGCACGACGTGCTGCGGTTTTCTTGATGATTGCTTTTGCCATTTTGATTCTCCAAAAAGGTTGAAATAGATTGAAATATGGGAAGGTTTAAGATTTGTGTTGATGAAATATAGGCTGAGTTTTTAGAGCAAACACACTAATAGACTCGTTACAAACCTGAACAATCGAAAATATAAACCCCTTTATTGGCGAGCTTTTTGAGGCATTTAGGCTTCAAACTGCCCGTGGATAAACAACTTTTCCACATAGCGATTAAATTTATCGCTGTAGCTGCAATTGACCCATGCGTCATAAATAACCAGCTCAATTGGCGTCATTACACTGACCACGGGAGAGAGCCGCAGTGTAATATCATCCTTTGAATGCAACCAAAACCAAAGCGCAACATTGCTGCGCCGCACCAAAATCCAGAAAAATAAATTCACCAGGAGGAAACCTCAACATGACTTACTTCGTCACGGGCGCAACCGGTTTTGTCGGAAAATTTTTGGTAAAAAATCTGCTCAAACGCGAAGGCACGATTTACGTTCTGGTCCGCAAAGCTTCGGTGAAAAAACTCGAAGCCATTTATCCCTGGTGGGGTTTGGATGCAAAGCAAAAGCGCATCGTGCCGATTGTGGGCGATCTCGCCAAACCGTCACTGGGCATTGCCGCAGCTGATATCACCAAGCTGAAAGGTAAGGTCAAACACCTGTTCCATCTTGCCGCCATTTACGATATGTCTGCCGATGCCGCCTCGCAGGCCGTGGCCAACATCGATGGCACACGCCACACGGTTGAACTGGCGCATGCGGTCAAAGCGGGCATTTTCCATCACACCTCGTCAATTGCTGCGGCCGGTTTGTACGATGGCACCTTCCGCGAGGACATGTTCGAAGAAGCTGAAGAACTGGATCATCCCTACTTCCGCACCAAGCATGATTCCGAAGCAATCGTGCGCAACGAATGCAAACTGCCATGGCGTGTATATCGTCCCGGCATGGTAGTGGGACATTCGCAAACAGGCGAGATCGACAAAATTGATGGGCCGTATTATTTTTTCAAACTGATTCAAAAAATGCGCGATATGTTGCCGCAATGGATGCCGACTGTCGGCATTGAGGGCGGGAAAATTAACGTGGTGCCGGTCGATTATGTGGTCGATGCCATGGATCATATCGCCCATAAAAAAGGGCTGGATGGCGGCTGCTTTCACCTGACCGATCCGGAGCCAATGCGTATCGGCGAGATACTGAATCTGTTTGCAAAAGCCGCACACGCGCCGCAAATGACCATGCGCGTAAACGCAAAAATGTTCAGTTTTTTACCCAGCTATGTGGTGCAGGGCTTGATGTCTGTTGCACCGGTTCGCAAAGCACGCAATCAAATCCTGCACGATTTGGGTATCCCCAAAGACGTATTCAGCTTTATTAGCTACCCGACAAAATTTGATAATCGTGAAACGGCTAAAGCGCTGAAAGGTACCTCCATTACGGTGCCCAAGCTTGATACCTACGCATGGCGGCTGTGGGATTACTGGGAACGCCATCTGGACCCGGATCTGTTTATTGATCGCACCCTGCGCGGCAAAGTCGAAGGCAAAGTTGTGGTCGTAACCGGGGGCACATCCGGCATTGGCGAAGCCACTGCCATCAAAATGGCTGAGGCTGGCGCGAAGGTCGTCATTGTCGCGCGTGACCCCGAAAAAGCTAAAGAAACTCTCGCCAAAATCAAGGCGACGGGCGGGCACGCAAAATTTTATTCATGCGATTTGGCAGAGCTGGATAGCTGCGATAAATTGGTTGCAGCCGTGCTCAAGGATTATGGCACCTGTCACTATCTGGTGAATAACGCGGGCCGCTCAATACGCCGCGGCATCGCCAATAGTTACGACCGGTTCCATGATTTTGAGCGCACCATGCAGCTCAATTATTTTGGCTCACTGCGCCTGATCATGGGCTTCCTACCGTCGATGACCAAGCAGCGCGCCGGTCAGATCATCAATATTTCATCCATCGGTGTGTTGACACAGGCACCGCGCTTCTCAGCCTACGTCGCCTCAAAGGCGGCGCTGGATGCATTCGCTGGTTGCGCAGCGTCTGAATTCCACGACGACAATATCAGCTTCACCACAATCAATATGCCGCTGGTCCGCACCCCAATGATTGCGCCCACTAAAATGTATAACAGCGTGCCGACCTTATCACCCGAGCAAGCAGCTGATTTGGTCGTAGAAGCCATCGTTTACAAGCCTGTCCGCATCGCCACACGACTCGGTATTGCGGGCGCAATCTTGCACGCCGTTTCACCAAAATTAACCCAGATCATTTTGAATACCGCGTTCAAAATGTTCCCTGACTCCAACGCCGCACAAGGCAAGAAGGGTGAGGCCGCTAAGGAAGTCGAGATGACGGCCGAGGCAATGGCGTTTGCGCAGATTACACAGGGTGTTCATTGGTGATTTACCGGACTTAATGGCGCAGCCCGATGATGGAAATTTCTAAGTATTGCTCGCCTATAACCACATTATTTTAGACAATCGACTATGGCCAAACTTAAAGTGGGGGATCCCGCCCCTGACTTCACCGCCAAAACAAGCGACGGTTCCAATATCAGCCTGAAAGACTATCGTGGTAAAAAACTCATCATGTATTTTTACCCGATGGACAACACACCAGGCTGTACAGCGCAGGCTTGCTCATTACGCGATGCGAATAAGGATATCGCGGCCAAAGGCGCGGCAATCTTGGGTGTCTCAACGCAGGATGAAGCATCGCATCAAAAATTTACATCCAAGTACAAACTCAATTTTCCGCTATTGGCTGATACCGACAAAGCAATCGGCAAGGCCTACGGCACAATTGGCGGTAGCGGCTTGCTGGCTGGCGCAAAAGCCCTTGCGGGCATGGCGGATCGCATCACTTTTATCATTGATGAAAAAGGCAAGATCACGCATGTGATCGATGCGCCCAATACCCAAAATCATGCGGAAGAAGTGCTAGCGCTTCTGTGATCAATATGATCAAAAAGCTATTCGGGCCAGAAATTAGGCTCGCTACTTTTTGATTTCGGCAATTACGCGCTCAGCCACAGGTTTTGAAAAAAGCAGGCTAATGTGGCCCACTGCTGCCATTGGCACGTTTTCTGCCCAATAGAGTTTGCTGCTTTCCGGCGGGTAAACCAGATCATCATTGAGTGTGTAGATCGATAATGTTGGCGGTTTTTCGGTTGCTACTTCAGCGCTCTCTAAAGCACTTAACCAAGCGCTGGCCGTACGCATCTCGGCAACACATTTGCCTACAGAAAATCGGGCCATTTCAGTGCCGTGGTGCGGTGAACCCAGGGTAATGAAACGCTTGATTCGAAACCCACCGTTGGCCTGAAGTGACATATAACGCCGCGTTACCAGCCCACCCATACTGTGCGCGACAACGGTAATCTGGGCTGCGTTTGTTTCGCTACAAATTTTCTCAATATGTTCAGCCAGCGTTGGCACCATATTGTCGATGCTGCCCATTAACGGCTCAAGATTGAGCGCATAGATTGGTCCCAGATCGGCAGCGAAAAGACGCTTCCGTAACTGCCAGAATATTCCACGATTAGATAAATAGCCGTGCACCAGCAATATGGGCGTGGGGTCGATTCGGGAAATTGCATTGGAGATCCGCTCCGGCATCACCCATGGATGAAATGCTTCCGACCAGCCAAAGGCCACCACGCGAGCGTCAAGTTCCTTATCCAGCGCATAAAAGCTATTGCCCCATGGCTGCCGATTATTGTTGCGAAATCGCAGGACGGCAGATAATCCATAACTCGGCAGCACAAACAATATTCGGACCATAACCGCCAAACCAATAATGAGCGGCGCAATCATGAACAAGCTGCCGATCCCATCCCACCAATAAACACCCAGGAAAATATAAAGCGCGATTTCGAGAGTCAGCGCGACGATGAGGAGGATTTGCAGCATGGTTAAAATGGCTTGAAGTACTGTAATAGCCAGAGGGTAGCCATGCCGGCTCCCAAT
>JAYVEV010000011.1:0-10314 GCA_043773745.1 Burkholderiales bacterium
TGCTCAAAAACTGAATTGTCGTGAGTGAGCTCAAGGCCGTATAGCAAAGTGCCCGCACCAAACGTCGTAGAATTCGCAAACAGCCCGCGAGCAAACTGGTGTTCGCCAACCGTCATTGAGGCGATGCCCTGTTTCAGGCTGCTATAAAGATGGATATGTGCGGCACCGGCGCTGGCGAAATCACCTTCGTCCGCGTAATAGGTGCCCTTCTTGTAATCGATGCGCTCGACCAATTCAGGAATCAGGAAATTCAAGTCCATATAACCTTGACCATGGGCATGGCTGCGGGCATTGATCGGCATCCCGGCCACAAAGGTTGCGAAATCGGTGCCGTGATCAAGGTTGAATCCGCGCAAAAAGTACTGGTTGGCCTTGCCCTCACCACTATGCTGAGTGACAACCAGACCCGGCACAAATTCCAACACCTCGCCCGGCCGCAGCGTCGGGCGATTCTCGATCAACTTGGCGTTGACCGTGCCTTGGCTCGCTGCGTCAGAAGTACCAACCTCATTATCGTAATGGCCACTGACTTCAATTTTTTCAATTGTTTGCGGTTTCACGACACCGTCGGCGTGGGCCAGCGTCATATTTATGGGCATCAGTAGCAATGCGCCCTGAACAAAAAGTGGGAGCTTGCGGCGTTGAACTTTCATGGCTAATCTCTTCAACAAAAATGTCTGATAGAAGCGGTATGACGTTTTTTTAATTTATCTTATCGTGTACTACGCCGATTACTTTTAACTGGATTCAAGTCCAAGTTTGAATCTGTAAACTAATCCAGCTCGTTAATGGCGGTAACAACATCCCAACTAGACAAAAGGAAAATTCATGCGTCGACTGACCGTATCAATTGAAGACGATCTGGCTCAAAAATTCGACAACATGCTCAAAGAGCGTGGCTATCAGAACCGTTCTGAGGCGTTTAGAGATTTGTTGCGCCGTGAGTTGGGCGAAAAGCAGTTTGAAACCGGTACCGCGAAGTATTGCGTTGCCAACTTAAGCTATGTTTATAACCACCATGAACGCCGCCTCACCAGCCGCCTGACCGACTTGCAGCACGCCCATCACGATGTGACCGTGGCGGCCATGCATGCCCATCTTGATCACGACAACTGCATTGAGTCCGTTATTTTGCAAGGTTCAACCGCGGCAGTGACACAACTGGCTGAATCAATCATCGCCGAAAAAGGTGTGCGTCACGGTAAGATCTACCTAATACCCGTCGAAGTTAAAGCATCCTATTTAAAACCTAGGCGGCATGTTCATATGCAACCCGATACCTGAACATTCAACTAGCAACTGCATGTCATACTTGGCGCATGCCTTCAGCCCCTACCTCAGCCCTAGAAAACGCTATTCCCATTATCGTGCTCGATACCAATATCGTGCTCGATTGGCTGGTCTTTGAAGATGGCGGCATGCCCGCTCTCATGGCAGCAATTGCTCATCGCCAGGTGCAGATTGCCAGCAACGCAGAATGCCGCGATGAACTCATTCGCGTGCTGGGCTATCCGATTTTCAAGCTGGATGAGGCCGCGCAAAAACTGGCATTGGCGCAATATGACGCAACCGTAAAAATCACGCCAGAACGCGCGTCGCTTTTGGGCATCGTGCCGCGCTGCCGCGATCGGGACGATCAAAAGTTTTTGCAATTAGCTGCAGATGCAAGCGCGAACGCGCTGATCAGCAAAGACAATGCCGTGCTGGGCTTAAAACGCAGCATGAAAGAACGGTTTGGCTGCGATGTTTTAGGCGCATCACATACAGCCAAGTGGTTGGCAGAAAACATAAAGTCCTAGTCTGGGCTTGCCGTTTGAAGACTGTATGGCTGAAAACCCCGTCATTGCTTGACTTTCATTCCCCACTCAACGCCGCAACCATCATCACTTCGCTGCGCTCGGTCAGCAAAAAATCGAGATCACACTGCAACTCGCGATCCACAAACAGCTTGATATGTGCACGTACGTTTCCCTGCTCATCGATCATGCGAAAGCGGATGCCGGGATATCTCAAGTGCCCCTAAGATGGGTTATTGCGCAAAAGAAGCTGATTGTTGTATAAAAGAACACGAATTGACTGATGATTATTTCTGCACACATCAAATAAGCGTTTTCATAAAATAAGTCATGGGAGCTGCGCATGGTAAACGATAACCGTATCAACCATTTTTCACGTCTTATCGTTGCGGGATTGTCGTTAGTTGGCATCGTTGCCCATGCGCAAACTTCCGATCCACCGTTATTGCCAGGCGAGGTGTACGGCAAAACGCAGAATGGTTGCGGCGTAGTTGTAAAGCCGAAAGATATCCACAAAGCGGATAACGACCTTGAGGGCACTAAAAAAGCGATCAGCGAAATGGTCTGGACAGGTACTTGCACCAATGGACTTGCCGAGGGCCGGGGAGAATTGGGCAATGCGAAAGACGTTCCAAGAAAAGCGCCACCGATGGGGGGACTCTCGAGGGGCCGGGAAGGACCACCACCATTGATGATTTGGGAATATTCATCAGGCCGAATTCTACCGGAAAAGTTCGATTACATTTCAGAGAACGGTGAGTTTAAGGTCTACAGCATTGGTGATCGTTCCATCATGCTTTTAAATAACAGCGATCCGTATGCCCCACGCTGGGAAGGCACATTCAGCAGCACCAACATGTTGATGAGCCCGGACGGACTAGGGATCCTTCCGGTAACCGGGAGTTGCTTTATGGACCAGAAAAGATTTCCCGGCTGCGATACGAGTAGCGATTTTCAGGTTTATGGCATTCGGACATTCAGCAAAATAAATTACGAAGGGATGATCAGTTGGTGCCCCAATCCGCGGACCAAAGTCGGCTGCCAAGCGCTTTATCAAGAAAAGGCCGGCCTCATCATCGCTCGCATCAAAGCATTCATCGTTGAGGTCGAAAACAAAATAGCCGAGGATAAACTCAAATATGCCGAGCTTGGGCTGCCTATGGAGCAACGTTCGGCAGCTAAAAAATTAGCAGTTGCCGCCGAAGCAAAACGGGCTGCCGCATTAGCAGCGATTGCACTTGTCAAAGACAAAGAAATCGCATTAACCGAGCAGCAAGAGCGTGACGAAGCTGATGCGAAAGAGATAGCGAAGATCGCCCAGCAAAAAATCAATGCCGATAAAGCCTACACCGCCAGCTTGGCAAGGATGAACGCAGGGGAGCTATTTGCGCACGCCGACAAAAAGCGAACTGCCAAAGAGCCGGATAAAGCGCGTGAAGCTTTTCGGCTCATCGTGACCAAATTTTCGACCAATCCGCTGTCAGCGGTTGCCGCGCAGGAGATGTTAAAGCTGCCTGCTGCGGCGCCTGTTACCGGAATCGAGCCAACTCCTGCTAAAACGGCGACGATCAAGCCTACAACAGCGTTACCAACCAAAAAGCGCGACGACGGCTTAGAGGACATGGCTGGTGCGTTAGGGGCAACTAAAAAATAACACCGCTTTGCTAAGCCTGCTAAAAAGGGAACCTCATGCCATCAATCTTTTCCAGATTATCATCGACACTGTTACTACTAACCACGCTTTACGCCGCCCTTGCTATTGCTGAAAATGGGCCGGCGACAGAAAAGCCGCGAACAGCCATCATCGTATCCGACCTGGTCGCTTGTAAAAATGAAATCGCGGAATTTCATCGCCTTGAAATCAACTACATCAGGAAAGCTGTTGCCGAGTACTGCACTAAAGGGGACAAGTTTTACAGCGCTGACAATTGTAAAACTCAAAGCCAGTGGTTGCAGGACTCCTCATCTACCAGCAACACTAGTTGGTTCATGAAAGGCAATAGCCGCTGTGAGGGAAGTGACTATCCGTGTTTCGGCTTGTCCATCTTTAATGAAGGCAACGTGTCTGACAGCGATTTGCGCGAGATGGCCAAAGAGCGCCCCAAAGCAACCAGCGAGCTTTGGGAATATGCCAGGGTCGTCGACATTTGTATTGCCAAGATCTGGGTTGCTAAAAATGATGGCAAATCGCTAAATGCAAGTGGCGTTACCAGCGCCACAACCAGCGGTAACCGTTCGGCCAGCAGCGCAGGTGACAGCCCTTCCAGTGCGGGTGAGAGTGCGTTGAATAACTCCATCGGCAGAGCTGATGCCCGCACGTCGGCGGCCGCTGCCAATGCCAAGCGCCAACATAAAATACACAATCCCGCAATGGATGCGAAGGCCTGTGTCAAGCTGGTGCAAGGTACGACGCGTGACGGTACCAACATTTCCGGCAACTGGCAGATGAGCAATATCTGCAATTTCCCCATTGAGTTTTTTTGGTGTGAGGCAAATGTCGAATGTAGCCGCCTCAACGGCAACGCCGGCAATACCTGGACAATCAGTGTCGGCCGGGGCTGGCCGTTGTCAGGGCACGACTTCCGCTGGGGCGCGTGTAAGGGTCGTGATAGCGGCGGATTTAACAAGGACTCTGCCGGGATATCCTATACCTGCCCGAATTTGAAATAAGCTTTGCTGCGTTTCTTTTAGGAGACTCAACATGAAACAAATGATTTTATTGTTCGCTTTTTCTATGCTCACCTTGGCCTCGCCGCTCTACGCCCAAAATAGTGATGTCAATCCCGAAATCGCTAACTGCGAAGAGATCCGCGATCCGACGACACAGACGCAGGTCGAATTTTGTACTGCACACGCTGGTTGCAGGCTGGTCATGGGTATCCAAAAAGTTTGCACTAAAGTGAAAACTTTTTTGAATAATCTCAAAAACCTTTCATTTGGCAAAAAAAATCTCGACAGTGGCGATTTTTTTGATGCCGCTGCGCCATCGACAGCTAGTGATACGAGCTTCAATAATATTTCACAATCAATCAAATCGAATTATGACAAACAAAAAAAAGAAATGGTCAGTGGCAACTTTGAAAGTGGCGTGAAGTGGGTATACGAGGGCGGATTAAAAAACGGTGCGCGTGATGGCACCGGTGTTTTGGTAACTGAAAACGGCACCTTGTTTCGCGGCGATTTTGTCGAAGGCCGTCAGGCAGGATTAGGAGAAATGGTGAACGACAAAAGCCATAAGGCTGGGGTGATGGCGGGTGCAAAGTTGGATGGTTTTGGTGTGGAGCGCTACGCTAGCGGCATGCGTTATGAAGGTGAATACAAGGCAGACAAATGGGACGGTAAAGCCGTTGTTACCTGGCAGGACGGTACTCGTTACGAAGGCGGCTTTAAAGCGGGGCTAAGAAACGGTCACGGCACCCTCACTAAGGCTGATGGCTATTTTTACGATGGCGATTTCGTCGACAATAAAGCATCGGGTAAAGCTTCCATACGCTATGCAAATGGCAATAGCTATCAAGGTGGAATTCTTAATGATCAATTTGTGGGACAGGGAACATATTATTGGAAAGACGGTGCCAGTTACCAAGGTAGTTATGTGACAGGAAAAATGCAGGGGCTAGGCACTTATATCTGGGCAAATGGTGCCAAATTCGTGGGTGAATGGCGGGACGGCAAACGGTTTAGCGGTATCCAGACCGCCGCTGATGGCACCACTATTAATATGGTCAATGGAGTTGCCGTACAAACTGCACAGCAAGTACAGGCACCCGTGCAAGTCGCACCCAAGCAGGAAAGTAGCACTAACTGGGGAGATGTGTTCAAGGCGGTAGGTGAATTAGCGCAAACCTATGCTGACACCAAAGCGAAAAAAAGTGCCGCTGCTACTGGCAGCAGCAGCGGCTGTTCGAATAAATCAAATGGTGATGGCAAAGTTTGCGTTGCAAATTAATACGAGATTACTCATATTGATTTCGATCTGAAATATACCTACAGATAAAAAAACCTAGTCTGGGCTTGCCGTTTGAAGCCTTTATGGCTTAAAACCCCCGTCATTGCAGGACTTTCATCCCCCACTCAGCGCGGCAACAATCATCACTTCACTGCGCTCGGTCAGCAAGAAATCGAGATCACGCTGTAGCTCGCGATCCACAAACAGCTTGATATGCGCACGTACGTTTCCCTGTTCGTCGATCATGCGAAAACGGATGCAGGGATATTGTCGGTCGAGATCGTATAGTAATTCATTGAGGGTATTTCCCACAGCCGATACATCGCGCTGGCCATTGGTATAGTCAACCAGCGGGGTCGGCAGATTAACCTTCATTACATACCTACGAATGAAGTCCGGGCACGGCTGATTCCAACGAATAAATATGCGGCAGATGCTGAATCAGACAACACCAATTTTCACCTTCATCAAAACTCGCCCACACCTCGCCACTGGTGGTGCCAAAGTAGAGCCCGACCGGATCATGATTATCAGCGCACATCGCCTGACGCTTGACGGTGAACCAGGCTTGCGCCTTGGGCAGGCCGCTATCTTGGCGTCTCCATGTCTTGCCACCGTTGCGTGAACCGTATACGGCAGGCTTGCCCTGCACCGACATACGTGGCCATACGCTGGTGCCATCCATCGGAAACACCCACAACACATCCGGATCACGCGGGTGCAGCACCATCGGGAAGCCGATATCGCCGACTGTTTTGGGCATTTTGTTACCGATACGGTTCCATTTATTTGCTTTGCGATCCAGCGCGTAAATACCACAGTGATTTTGCTGATAGACGCGATCCGGAAATAGCGGATGTACCCGCAGACAATGCGGATCATGGCCATATTCGGGATCAGGCACGGGAAGGAAATCTGCTGCACAACCATGGTTCAGCGGAGTCCACGATGCGCCGCGATTAAAGCTCTCAAAAACACCACCACTACTCATGGCGATGTAAAGGTGTTTTGCATTGGCGGGGTCAACCGTCACCGAGTGTAGTTTGGGGCCATCGGGGGTACCGTCCTGCCCCGGATTGCCACACCATTTTGCGCGATCCGGATTCAGATTGAACCCATCCACGCTACCCCAAGTAATGCCACCATCGTCGGAGCGAAACAAACCCTGTGGTGAGCTACCCGCATACCAAACATCAGGCTCGCTCGCATGACCCGGTGTGAGCCAAAACACATGATCGACAACGAGCCCTGTTTGCCCATCGGTGGCAGAAGAAAATTGCGGTGGCTTTTTGGATTCTTTCCAAGTCTTGCCAAAATCAGTCGAGCGAAATACCGTCGGGCCAAGATGCCCAGCACGCGAAGCAACCAACATGGTTTTGCCATCGCGCGGATCGAGCACCATATGATTGACGATTTGTCCGAGGAAATGCGGTTCCTGAATATCCCACTTTGTTCGGGTCTTATCGGCTACCAGGACGAAGGCACCTTTACGGGTGCCGACTAAGATTGCCAATGCAGGTAATTTTGCTGTAACCATTGCGAATCTCCTCGCTCATCGATGGGAAAGAAGTTTACTGCTATTCGGCAAACCTTGCCTTTACGCAAATACGCAAATCTGGGCGCGGCATCGCTGCTGGACTATTTATCTGCGCGGCCGCACTACTTTGATTCAACTATCGCCAACATTTTTATTAAATTAAATTGATGACTATCAAGAACCAAAATAGCAACTACACATATTGTTAGGTTTATATTTATTCATCTTTCAAGGGTACTCATCACCGGTAAACACGCTGTTAACAATAGGGAGATAGTCATGCGCGCTAAAAATACAAAACTGACTGACAACGGCAACACCACCAAATTTGATTTCAAATCAAAAACTTTGCGATATTTCAGGCACTTTACGCCGCTGGCGCTACTGCCGATGTTACTGTTAATACAAAATACCGATGCCCAGCAAGTCATCGACAATGTGGATCTGGATGGACTGGGCAAGAGCGCCATCGTGGTTCGATCAACAACGACCACGCCGCAACTGCAGGCAGGCCGCTATGCCAACGGCACATTCAACTTCACTGTTATCAACGACCCCGGTATCAATTACCGCCTGCTGGGTGCTAACAAGATTGATGCTGGCAGCAAGAGTGATCTGCTGTTTCAGAACATCACCACCGGCGAATTCGGCGAAGCATCCGCCTGGCTGGATTTTGATTCCAGCAAGCAGCGGCTGATACGCAACGTCAAACGAACATGGGATGTACAAGCGGTAGGCGATCTCGATGGCGATGGCTACGGCGATTTGGTGTGGCGGTATGTGGTTGGCGAGTCGCCTGATACCGGTGTTTCGTATATCTGGTTTACCGCAGGAGCGCCAGATCCCAATGCCACTGCGCTAAATCCAACCAATGTTACCCAAGTCCGCAAACGCGGCGGCGCACCATTGACCTGGAAGTTGCTCGGCGCGGCAGATATTGATGGTAACGGTGCTGCCGATATGGTCTATATCAGCCCGGATGGACTCATCAAGGTGCTGATGGCCACAGATAGCCGCACCTGCGCTAACTTGTCCGCCGGTAGCGTACCGACTGGTATGACCCCTCTGAAATTCAGCAATTTCTCTGGCGACGGACGCGGCGATATCCTCTACCGCAACAGCGTCACCGGTGCCGTGCAGTTGGCTAAACTAAATGCCAGTGGCCTCACCCTACCACAATACACTGCGAACCCCAATGACCAAAACGCCTCGTGTACCGCCAGCTCGCTGACGATACCCAGTACGGTAGTGACACTACCGACCACAACGGCAACCTGGCAGCTCTATGCTGTTGGCGACTACGACGGTAACGGCATCACCGATATTGTCTGGCTCCAGCCGAATGGTCAGTTGACGTTATGGCTGATGAATCCGGCTGGCGCGGCCCCAACCGTCATTGCCAATGCCGGTACTGCACCGTTCACCGCGTCTGCCACCGAGAGCGGCACATTGTCCGATTCAGCCATTGCAGGCGTCGCCTACAGCACGTCCTCTGGCGTCAGCGGCGTTACCGATGCGAGCGGCAAATACAAGTACAACGTCGGTGACACGGTCACCTTCACGCTAGGTACACTAACCCTCGGTACCGTGACTGCAACTGGCGTCATATCCCCCATTCAACTTGCCGCCGGCAATGCCATCAAGCTGACTAATCTGCTGGTCCTGTTTCAATCGCTGGACGCAGACGGTAACCCAAACAATGGTATCAATATCACGGCGCCGACCGCAGCAGCAGTGACGGGCGCGATCAACCTGACGAGCACGCCGACGACGTTTGCCTCATCGGCTAACACGGCACTGCAAAACGCGATAACAGCGGGTGGATTAACTGGCGCGATCAAAACAATCGACCAAGCGAATCAGCATTTCACTTCGCAGGCGTTTGCCCAATTTTCCGCTAACGTCTATGGCAGCTTGAGCGGAACAAGCGGTGTTTTTGTTCGGCTCTCATCAACAGGCGAGTATCTACAAGGCCAAGCATCCCCAGATGTTTTCAATGGCAATACCAAGATTGAAAAAGCGGGCGTGGAATACGGCACCGCAACCGTTACCACCTTTGATACCAACGGCTACCGTCTCCAGGGCAGCCCCAGCGTTGATACCAATCTCACTGCAGGTCTCTCCAATCCTGGCGCGACGGATCGAGTCCTTCCACAAGGCGACTCCATTAAGACCGACGGTGGGGGTATTTTGCCAAAAATCGAGAACATCCCCGGCACCATTGTGGGTGCTTGGGCGCTTTCGCCCACTGCCATCAAGACCCAGACCTTCATATTCGGCTCTAATGGTCGATACATGATGATAGACCCGATTGGTGATCTTGGTGGGCCAACCCAGCCATCCTGTGGCGGGCCAGGCGTGGAATTCGGGTCATATTCCTATAACCCAGCCACCCGAGCGTTTTCGGGTTCAAATTACCTCTATGACACCAACGGCTGCGCAGGCTTGCATGACACAACCAGTGCAAATTCCGGGAGTGGATTTCTGACCCTGAACGCCGATGGTATTACCGCAACGTTTCAGCCATCGTCGCCCAATGATCCGCCCTCAACTATCTACCGAATTTCAAGATAAGCAGCTGATTAACGAACAAGGCCCGCTGTTGCGGGCCTTGTTGTTCGCAGAGTTGCAATGAAGATTATTTTGTTAAACTCTAAGCTAGGAGTGCCGTTTGAAGCACTTTTGGCTAAAACTCGGCTCTAGACGTGGGTTTTGTTAAATTAGTTTGATATGTATAAGGTTCAAGCCAACTCTCTTATCGTCGCCAGCGGTGGCGAATCCACGGCCTTTCTTGTACCCAGCAAGCCCGCAATCGCCACACCGGCACCACCTCCCAAAATGCCAATCACTGGAATCCACCAGTTGATCACATAAGGCATCTCCAGCACCTTGTCGCTTAGCACCTTGGAGAGAACCATCGCGCCAGCTGCGGCAATCAAACCTGCCAGCAAACCAATCGCCAAAAATTCGGCAAGCTGCACGACGATCATTTGCTTACGACTGGCTCCTAGTGTGCGCATGATGGCCGCGTC
>JAYVEV010000012.1:0-46843 GCA_043773745.1 Burkholderiales bacterium
AATGACTACAGCCGTACGTAATGCAGAAGTGGTTGCGCAATATCAGCGCGCCAAAGGCGACACTGGCTCCCCTGAAGTTCAGGTAGCTTTGTTGACTAACCGCATCAATGAGTTGACTTCGCACTTTAAAATGCATGTTAAAGATCACCATGGCCGTCGCGGTTTGTTGCGTATGGTTAGCAAGCGCCGCAGCTTGCTGGATTACTTGAAGCGCACCAAACTTGAATCGTACCGCAAGCTGATTGATCAGCTTGGCCTGCGCAAGTAACAAGATAAGTCGAGCGCAACTGTTTTAGAAAAAACCCCCCTGAATTTAATTCAGTGGGGGTTTTTTTTTGATTTTG
This sequence comes from Burkholderiales bacterium, assembly GCA_043773745.1. Lineage (GTDB taxonomy): Bacteria > Pseudomonadota > Gammaproteobacteria > Burkholderiales > Usitatibacteraceae > UKL13-2. The sequence goes on from JAYVEV010000012.1 coordinate 345, forward strand.
AAATTGTTTTAATTGAAGTCTGACCGTATTAATCTGCATCGTGTGATGTAGATATTGAATCGCAAACAAGCGAAAACCAAGAGAAGGAATGCCAGCATGAAAGCCATTAAAAAAACATTGCAGTACGGGCGTCATACGTTGACCCTGGAAACCGGTGAGATTGCTCGCCAAGCCGACGGAGCCGTATTAGTCTCGTTGGATGACACGGTTGTGCTCGTTACTTGTGTAGCGCGTAAAGACGCCAAAGAAGGTCAAGATTTTTTCCCTTTGACAGTTGATTATCAGGAAAAAACATTTGCGGCCGGCAAAATCCCCGGTGGCTTTTTCAAGCGCGAAGGTCGCCCATCAGAAAAAGAAATACTTACTTCCCGCTTGATTGATCGTCCGCTGCGTCCGCTGTTCCCGGAAGGTTTCTACAACGAAGTGCAGATCATCGCAACGGTACTTTCTTGCGATCCTGAAATTGATTCCGATATTCCCGCCATGATCGGTGCATCGGCCGCAGTGGTATTGTCTGGCCTGCCATTCGACGGCCCGATCGGTGCCGCGCGCGTCGGTTATTTGAATGGCGCTTATGTGCTTAATCCAACCAAAACTGAACTTGAAACATCGGCGTTGGATTTGGTCGTTGCCGCTACTGAAACCGCCGTGTTGATGGTGGAATCGGAAGCGCGCGAATTGCCGGAAGATATCATGTTGGGCGCGATTGTCTTCGGCCAAGAGCAACAACAAGCCGTGATCAATGCAATTTTGGAATTGGCCGACGAAGCCGGTAAAGATTTGTGGGATTGGACCGCACCGGTGCCGCCACAAGCGCTGATTGATCAGATTAGCGAGATGGCCGCCAATGATTTGAACGAGGCGTTCCGCATTAAAACCAAAGGTACGCGTTCCGACAAATTGTCGGAAATTAAAAAGCGTGTGGTCGGTACCTTGTGCACGGGCCTTGAAGGCGCGCCCGACAAAAATACCGTCAACGCGTTGTTGTTCAACATTGAATCCAAAATCGTTCGCGGCCAGATCCTGAATGGTGAGCCACGCATTGACGGGCGCGATAGCAAAACCGTTCGCCCCATTTCGATTCGTCCATCTGTTCTGCCACGTACTCACGGCTCGGTATTATTTACTCGCGGTGAGACGCAAGCAATTGTGGTTGCCACGCTGGGCACATTAAAAGAATCGCAGATGATTGACGCGCTGCAAGGCGAGTACAAAGATCGCTACATGTTCCATTACAACTTCCCGCCGTACTCGACAGGCGAAACCGGCCGTGTTGGCTCGCCCAAGCGTCGCGAAATTGGTCATGGTCGTTTGGCAAAACGTTCGCTGGTTGCGGTGTTGCCAACTGAGGAAGAATTTGGCTACTCAATGCGGGTAGTTTCCGAAATTACAGAGTCCAACGGTTCATCCTCCATGGCGTCTGTTTGCGGCGGTTGTCTGGCGCTCATGGATGCAGGCGTTCCAATCAAAGCGCACGTGGCTGGTGTTGCCATGGGTCTGATTAAAGAAGGCAATCGCTTTGCGGTGCTGACCGATATCTTGGGTGATGAAGATCATTTGGGCGATATGGATTTCAAAGTGGCCGGTACCGACAAAGGTATTACCGCGTTGCAAATGGATATCAAGATCACCGGCATCACCAAAGAGATCATGGATGTCGCATTGAAGCAGGCTAAAGAAGGCCGTATGCACATTCTTGGTTTGATGAAACAAGCCGTACCAGCGCCGCGTGGCGAGCTCTCATCCTTTGCCCCTCAAATTATCAAAATCAAGATCAATCCCGACAAGATTCGTGATGTCATCGGCAAGGGCGGCGCTGTTATCCAGGCCATCACCCGTGAAACTGGCACCGAGATTGATATCGCGGAAGATGGCACGATCTCAATTGCCTGCGTATCGGCTGAGGCTGGTGCTGCCGCTAAGAAACGTATCGAGGACATCACCGCTGAAGTTGAAGTCGGCAAAATCTATGAAGGTCCGATTTTGCGTCTGTTGGACTTCGGCGCGATTGTCAGCTTGATGCCTGGCAAAGATGGTTTGCTGCACATCTCGCAAATTGCACACGAGCGCGTCAATGCGGTATCTGATCACCTCAAAGAAGGTCAGATCGTCAAAGTAAAGGTCATGGAAGCCGACGACAAAGGCCGAGTTCGCTTGAGCATGAAAGCATTGCTAGATCAGCCTGCAAAACCCGCCGCTGAGCCAGTAACGGATGCAACTCCGCAATAATAGTTGTAAGTAGTAAAAATTGAAAAACGGCCCTGAGAAATCGGGGCCGTTTTCAATTTTAAAAGCCAGTTCAGCATCTATATTTGCATGGTTTGGCGAGGAATTCCTCAATCCGATTGCAGTTAGCATCCTCTAGAGCGTATAATTCGCGTTCGCTTGAATGACTTGTCGGGGCGTAGCGCAGCCCGGTAGCGCGCCTGGTTTGGGACCAGGATGTCGTAGGTTCAAATCCTATCGCCCCGACCAATTGGTTTTTGAGCTTGGTAAGTAAGCAGCAGTGAAACAGCAATTGAAATGTCCGACGTTCGTTGTTTGTGCCCGTAGCTCATCTGGATAGAGCACCGGCCTTCTAAGCCGGGGGTAACAGGTTCGAGTCCTGTCGGGCGCACCAGCATCTTTCTACGGTGGCTGTAGCTCAGCGGTAGAGTCCTGGATTGTGATTCCAGTTGTCGTGGGTTCGAACCCCATCAGCCACCCCACTTTTTGAAACCTAAGCAGGACGCGTGTGATACACCACGATGTAGTTTGGATGCACGACGTGTTCACGCGTGCCAGCTACGCGACCAAGCCGGAACAGATACGGCATAAGCGGAAGGTTTTCGGCAGATTGGACAATGGCAGCGTGAAGGCTTTGTGCCGCAACTGCGTTGCGCTGTTCAATGAAATCGATGATTTCCACCAAGTCGGTGGTCGCTTCGTCAGACCACCGAACGGTTTGCACGGGCTTTGCGGCGCTCTTCGAGCATGGCTTGAACCTTGGCCATGGCGGCATCGTGTGACAGGCGTGGCTTTTCGCTGTTCAAGGCTTCCTCAACCTTGGCACGAAACCACTGGTCGTAGCTAGCTTCTTGTTCTTCGGTCTCGAACTCGGAAACTATGGGGGAGAGCACTGCACTCATGAGTTAAAGGTTAGCACAATGCGGGCGCGCTGCCAAATGGCGTCAGCAGCGTCAGCCCAAGGCTTGCGGTTGCGCGCCAAGTTCCCCGGGCAGACCACTTAAACGCATTAAAATAGCTATGTCATCCATTTATGTCATCCACTTTTCACCTGTTTTTCAACCTGCTGGAAAAAGCGAAAGTGAGTGCTGGTGCGGGTTTCAAGAGGTTTTTGGCTGAGTTGGGGTGGAGCCCCATCAGCCACCCCAATATCCCACGCTATTTTGTTTTTGCCTCCCAGGCCGATAGCTCGCCAAGTCGGGCCGGCCATCTCAGACAAATGGCAATTTTTATTCCTTGCCGTCAAAGCTAAATATTGCCGCCAAGTTGCGTAGAAATCAAATTTCTAATGTAGTTTCGCAAAATTATCATTATTTTTTGACGAAACTACTCAGACGCACCGAGCAAATATCTAGGTATGGAATGCTGCCCTGTGTTCACCACCTTGCGTAGAAATGACGCTTTCATATGATAAAAACGCTAGCTTCGCTAAAGCGAAGTGCGAAATTGCATTGCTGCACAATAAGGTGTAGTTTTGCTACAATCATTTTTTGGGGATGTGTAATAAATTAGTCATGCCGAGTAACTAGAAAGTTAGCGGACGACATTTTGGCTCGCAGAGCAGAAGCCGAATATAGCGAAATTCTTTCCGCTTTTAGATTTTGTCTGGCTGCGTATAGAAGGCTAGATATTATTCAAATTGATAGCGACCGAGGTCAACGAATGGTTACAAGAGCGGTCATACAACGTATTAAGGGCGTGGCTCATGTTGGTCGATAAGCGCCAAGCGGCAGGGTTCCCTAGGCTGGTGGCGGATATCGGCGGAACAAATGCGCGTTTTGGTTGGCTGGCCTCAGCGGATAAACCAGTGGAGCATATTCGCAAATCGCCAGTCGTTGATCATGCGGCATTGGCATTGGCGGTCAGGGATTATCTTGCGGATCTTTCCAACCATCTTGGAAACGCCTATCGCGCACCGCGCCGCGCCGCTTTTGCCGTTGCCGCCACAGTCAACGGTGATCAGGTAGATTTAACGAATAGCGGCTGGCGCTTTTCACGAGCATCCTTGCAAACAGAATTAGCCCTCGACGATTTGCTGGTGATCAATGATTTTGAGGCGCTCGCTTTATCTTTGCCCCGTCTGCAAGCCTCGCAACTGCGGGTGCATCAGGGAAGCATACCCATACCGAATGGCACCATGGCGGTGATTGGCCCAGGAACCGGTTTGGGCGTCGCCGGCGTTGTGGAAACGCGTTATGGTTGGGTGGTCTTACCCAGTGAGGGCGGCCATGTCACGTTGTCGGCAGCAGACGATTTTGAAAGTGAGTTGCTCGCATCGATGCGTCGCAAATATTCGCATGTTTCAGCTGAGCGGATGCTTTCTGGACTCGGGCTGCCACTGTTGCACGCATCAATCGCCGAAATTTTGGGCGCGGTTTCCCATTCAACCCATCCCCATTATTTAACGGCTGAACAAATCGTCAATCGCGGTTTGGACGGCACGGACGCAATTTGTAGCCAGACCCTAGACGTGTTTTGCGCCCAGCTTGGTAGCTTCGCGGGTAATGTGGCGCTCACACTTGGGGCGCGGGGCGGTGTCTACATTGGGGGCGGCATTGTGCCGCGGCTTGGAGACCGTTTTTTCTCATCGCGATTTCGTGAGCGTTTCGAGTCGAAAGGTCGCTTCCAAGATTATTTGAAACTCATTCCAACTGTGTTGATTACAGACACGCTGGCGGCATTGACCGGTGCCGCCATGGCAATCGAACAACATTGCGAATAGGCTCAAGCATGATGTGTTAAAGCTCATGAAAATCAGCCCAACACGCAGCAATACTTACCAACGGGTTGATCAATGTTTGTCTGGTCTACACGCATTTCAATAAAAAATAAAACATGAGTATCCCAAGACCACGCCTGTTCATGCTGGCTTGGCCACTATTTTTAGAGTTGTGGTTAGGCATTGCGATGGGGGTGATTGGTACCGCCTTTGCTGCGCATTCATCTGATGCTGCGGGCGGCGCTTTTGCACTCGCCAATCATCTGTCGGCAACAATTTTTATACTGTTTCGGATTATTGGTGCGGGCATCAGCGTCGTCGTCACGCAGAGCGTTGGTAGTGGTCGTCGTGACCATGCAGATGCAGTGGCGCGCGCAGCGCTGGGTGCGAGTACATGGGTGGGTGGTGCAACGGCACTGTTGACGTTGGCAGGAGCGGCACCCTTTTTGCTCCTGCTGAATGCCCCGGCTGAGGTATTGCCCCTCGCGGCGCCTTTTCTGCAGGCCTTGTCGGTAACGATGCTGCTTGATGCCTGGAATGCTTCCATGGCGAGCGTGCTGCGCGCATATCTGCGGAGCCGTGATGTATTAATGGTCGTGATTACAATGCACCTGATCCATTTGGCATTGGCATGGCCGTTGATGACTGGCTTCGGCCCCATTCCTTCGCAAGGACTGCTGGGATTTGCCATCGCACTGGCGGTTAGCCGCTTAGCGGGATTGATGCTATTTTTATGGCTGTGGCGAATTCGGCTCGGCATCATGCCGCGTATCGGAGACTGGTGGCAATTACCACGTCGCGAGTTGGCGGCCTTGCTGCATATTGGCCTGCCCGGTGCGGCAGAAAATATTGTTTACCGTCTGTGCTTCATGGTCAGCGTAGCGGTGGCGGCGCAACTTGGTACACAATCACTGGCCAGCCAATCCTATACCCTGCAGCTTATGTACGGCGTCTTGTTGTTTGGCTTGGCGACCGGCCTGTCAGTCGAGATTGCAGTTGGCCACTTGATCGGTGCAGGGCATCTTAACGAAGCAAATCGACTCGTTCGCCGCGCATTGGCATGGGGGCTGTCGGTTAGCGTCACCGTGGCAATAGGTGCAGCATTGGCTTCGCCATGGCTATTCGGATTATTTACTAAAGACGCACAAATAATCGTGGCTGGTACAACGCTGATGTGGCTAACAGTCCTGTTGGAGCCGGGCCGGACTTTTAATTTGGTAGTGATTAATGCGCTGCGTGCGACAGGGGACGCGCGCTATCCCGTACTGGCAGGTTCAGCCTCGATGATCGTGGTGCTGGCCGGCGGTAGTTGGTGGCTGGGAATACACATGGGGCTTGGACTCAAAGGGTTGTGGATAGCCTACGCGGCGGATGAGTGGATTCGTGGGCTGTTGATGTGGCGGCGCTGGGCGCGGCTCAGGTGGGTATCTTATGCTCAGGCCACGAAGCGACGCATGCGAAGGCACCGATCAAAGTGAGGCGGCATGGCAAGCGCGGCTTGAGATACCGCTGCAATTTTTACTCAGTGCCTGACAGGTTGTTTTTCTGCCGAATGTTGCTGGTAGGTGGCGAGCATTGAAACTTTTATTTGGTAATGGCTTATATTTAAATAAATGTAGTATGTCTACATTAGTAATATGGTAAAAATGCCTCTTTAATGCAACGAATCCTTTGTTATTGGTATGAGTTACTGCTGTTAAGGGCTGAAAATGCTTGGCGTCATCAATTATATGTCGTATATATGACACAACGACATTTCAATTTGTTGACATCCATATAGTTTTACTACAAACTTAATTCAGCAGATGTAAAAATTTATTGCCCAAACCGTTCAAGAGTCCCTCCAGGGACCGCATCGTTTACATTAACCCGAGGAGATTTTGATGAAAAATTCTAACAAAAAGGGTGGCATTCGCGCTTCCCTGGATAGTCCTGTGCGCACTACTTTTTCGCTGAGCCCGATGGCCGCTGCCTGTGCGATGGCGATTATCGGCGCAGTCGGTGCTGCCCAAGCGCAACAAGCTGAACCGCCGAAAAACGATGTCTCTACGACAGAGGCCGCAAAGAAAGAAGCGGCTAAGAAAGACGCCGCAAAAAAAGAGGCTGCAAAGGCAAGCACCACATCCAGCCTAGATGCGGTAGTAGTGACCGGTATTCGTGTCGGTATAGAGGCGGCAATCTCGGTCAAACAAAATTCAAATTCGATTGTCGAGGCAATTTCTGCCGAAGATATCGGCAAATTGCCTGACAACAGTATTGCGGAGTCCATCGCTCGATTGCCCGGCCTTGCCGCGCAGCGCGTCGGCGGTCGTGCATCAACCATCAGTATTCGCGGCTTGTCTGGCGATTTCGCCGGTACCGTGTTGAACGGGCGTGAACAAGTCAGCACAGGCGATAACCGTGCAGTTGAATTCGACCAGTACCCTTCAGAGTTGTTGAGCGGTGTGGTTATTTACAAGACCCCCGATGCAGCACTGATCGGACAGGGACTTTCTGGCACAGTTGACCTGCAAACAGTCCGCCCACTGGCATTTAGCAAGCGTACCGTCGCAGTTAATTTGCGAGGCGAAAAAAATTCGCTCGGCAAAGTCAACAAGGACACACCTGACACCGGCAATCGCTTTAGCGCTTCCTATATTGATCAATCGAGCGATCGTAAATTTGGCATCGCATTGGGTTATGCCCGCAATGAATCAGCCTCGCAAGCGCAGCGTTGGGAGGCCTGGGGCTATCCCACTATCGGCGCGGACAAGGGCGTTCCTGAGGGAACACGCGCGTTGGGTGGCAGCAAACAATTTGGTGATTCGACCAAGAGCACGCGCGACGGCCTGATGGCTGTGCTCGAGTGGAAACCAACCAATAGTTTTTCGAGCTTGCTTGATATTTATTATTCCAAATTTGACCAGAAAACAACCCTGCGTGGTTACGAGGCAGGTCTCGTTTGGGGGGCAGATACGCTTTCAAATCCGGTTGTACAAAATGGTGTGCTCACCGGCGGTACATGGACGGGTGCCAAACCGGTTATCCGTAACGACGTGAATAAACGCACTGACGATCTCGTTGCTTTGGGTTGGAACAACAAGCTCAAATTGGATGGCGGCTGGACCGTCGTTGGTGATTTGAGTTATTCGAAAGCCAAGCGCGATGAATCCATTCTTGAAACCTACGCCGGGACCAACGGTGTAAAAGATACGGTAAGCTACACCACAGATGGTAATGGTGTTCCTACCTTCCGTTACGGTCTGAATTATGCCGATCCTGCGATTATTAAATTGACTGATTCGGGTGGTTGGGGCCAGGATGGCTACATCAAATTCCCGAAAGTGACCGATGAATTGAAGGCTGCTCGCGTTAGCACACGCAAGGAATTGGAAGGCTTGTTCAGCGGTGTGGATTTTGGTATTAATTATTCCGAGCGCTCAAAGAACCGTAATGTTGACGAGTATTTCTTGACTCTCAAGAATGGTCCGACGACAACGGTACCGCCAAGTCTGCTCGTTTCGCCAACGTCATTAAACTTTGTTGGTGTTCCGGGCATCCTCAGCTACGATGCCCAAGGCGCGCTGGGTTCGCTTTATAACCTCCGCCGTAATATCAACAACCGCGACATTATCAACAAGCAATGGACGGTGAACGAGAAAGTTACCACTGCCTATGCGAAGCTTGATATTGACACTGAAATAGGTTCGGTTAACGTGCGTGGTAATGTCGGCGTACAGGCTGTCGGCACCAACCAAAGTTCGGACGCATTTGCGGTCAGCACAGCAACGGGCAATAGCTCAACTGCGTTTAAAGGGTCAGATAACTACACTGACTTTTTGCCGAGCCTGAATTTGGCGTTTGGTCTCGAAAATGAGCAAACCATTCGCGTCGGCATTGCCAAGACTATTGCCAGAGCCAGACTAGACCAGCTTCGCGCCAGTACCAACTACTCCTTTGATGTAACCAAACGACTATTTTCAGGTGACGGCGGCAATCCACAACTAAAGCCATTCCGCGCCAACGCATACGATATTTCGTATGAAAAGTATTTTGGCATTAAGGCTTATGTGAGTCTTGCCGTATTCTACAAAGATTTAAAGTCCTACATTTATTCATCAACTTCATCAAGAGATTTTACGGGTGTACCTAATCCCACCACGCTTACGCCAGTTTCTAACATTGGTTCGTTTTATCAGCCAATTAATGGTCAAGGCGGACATATCAGCGGATCGGAAATTACCGCATCGCTTCCATTCAATTTAATTACTCCAGTACTCGATGGTTTTGGTGCAGTGGTTAGCTACTCGGATACCGATAGTTCCATCCAGCCAAACGGACCTAATGGAGGCACACAGCCTTTACCTGGTTTGTCGCGCCGCGTAACAAACATCACGGCATATTACGAGAAGTATGGTTTCTCAACTCGTATCAGCCAGCGTGAACGCTCTGACTTCGTGGGCGAGGTAACAGGGTTTGGTGCTGATCGCGAGTTCCGCTATATCAAAGCCGAAAAAATTGTTGACTTCCAGTTGGGCTACTCGTTTGATGAGGGTTATCTCAAAGGTCTGTCAGTCTTGCTTCAGGTGAATAATTTGACCAACGCGGCTTACCAGACTTATGACGGTACACCGAACAAGCCAAACCAATACACCAAGTATGGCCGCACCACCTTGTTGGGTGTGAACTACAAGTTCTGATTTAGTGAAGGCATTAAAGCCCTGCCGGCGCAGCCTCGGCAGGGCTTTTTTATGTGCGTTGATGTTGCAGAACTGAACCTAAAAAAGTACGCTAGCTTATACAGATACCGGAACGCTATGGTGCTATCCGGCTATTGCGCAAAATGAGGTTGAACCATGTTTGATAGCGGTACAGATAATCGAGTTAAAAATATCGTTATTGTAGGTGGTGGAACAGCGGGCTGGATGGTGGCTGCTGCGCTGTCCAAGGTGCTTAGCCGTGAATACGATATTCGTCTGATTGAGTCGGACGAAATTTCCACTGTTGGTGTGGGTGAAGCGACCATCCCCCAGATCAAGCTTTTCAATCAGGTGCTACAGCTTGATGAAGATGATTTCGTCAAAAAAACGCAGGGCACGTTCAAGCTCGGCATCGAATTCGTAGATTGGACCCGCCTGGGGCATTCCTATATTCACGGTTTTGGCGCGATCGGCCAGGATTTGGGGCTGATCCAATTTCATCACTACTGGTTAAAGATGCACCAAGCAGGTGCCGCTGCCGATATTGGTGCTTATTCCCTGAATACTGCCGCTGCGCCTCGCGGCAAATTCATGCGCTCGGCAAATATTGAAAACTCCCCGCTATCAAATATTGCCTACGCCTATCATTTTGATGCGGGTCTCTATGCGCGATATTTGCGCAACTACAGCGAGGAGCGCGGCGTGCGCCGCACCGAAGGCAAGATACTAAGTGCCGAATTGCGCGCGGCCGATGGATTTATCGAATCCGTCACGATGGAAAGTGGAGAAAAAATTGGTGGCGAACTGTTTATTGATTGCTCGGGATTTCGTGGCCTGTTGATTGAGCAGGCGCTGAAGACCGGCTATGAAGACTGGTCGCACTGGTTGCCTGCTAATCGCGCCGTTGCCGTTCCTTGTGCCCGTGTCAGCGATCCAACGCCCTATACCCGTTCAACAGCCCGCACGGCGGGGTGGCAGTGGCGCATTCCGCTGCAGCATCGAACGGGTAATGGCTATGTGTTTTCCAGTGAATACATTAGCGAAGACGAAGCCACTGCAACCCTGCTCAATAATCTAGATGGCGAGCGGCTTGCCGAGCCGCGAGTGCTGAAGTTTGTTACGGGACGGCGAAAAAAATTTTGGAACAAAAATTGTGTAGCGATTGGCTTATCGAGCGGCTTCATGGAGCCACTGGAATCCACCAGCATTCATTTGATTCAGTCGAGCATTGCGCGCTTGATCAGCTTCTTTCCGGACAAGCGTTTTGACCAGGTCAATATCGATAAATTTAACCAACAGTCCGATTTTGAGTTCGAGCGCATCAGAGATTTTCTGATACTTCACTACATGGCAACCGAGCGCAATGACACACCGTTTTGGAACTATGTACGCACCATGGAAATCCCAGCTGAATTGCAGGAAAAAATAGATATCTTTAAAGGCAGCGGTCGCTTCTTCCGTGAAAGCGACGAGATGTTTGGCGCGACCAGTTGGGTGCAGGTGATGCTCGGGCAGGGTATTCAGCCCCAGAGTTACCACCCGATGGTAGATCTGCTGACCCAGGAGGAGCTCAGTGAATTCGTCGGTAGCATCAAAAACGTGTTGGATAAATGTGTCGATGCGATGCCCAGCCACGCAGAATTTATCGCCAAAAACTGCGCGGCAGCGCGGCTCTGATAAAGCACACCATGCGCGCTGCGCCATAATGCATAAACAAAAACGGCAGGTGCCATTGCCTGCCGTTTTTGTTTGACTGAAACACTAGAAAAATTGCTTTTTTACTTCATCAACAAATTAGGCAGCCAGGTTGAGAGCGGCGGGTAGTAAGTCACCACCACCAAGAAGCAGAGCATCGTCAGCAACCATGGCCAAACAGCCACCGTCAGCTCGGTAATGCCCATCTTGGTAATGCCCGACGCCACATAGAGATTCAGCCCCACCGGCGGATGGCACATACCGATTTCCATATTCACCACAATCAAAATGCCGAAGTGAATGGGATCAATCCCCAGCTTCATGGCGACCGGGAATAAGATCGGCGCCATGATGAGAATGATCGATGATGGCTCCATCACATTGCCCGCAATCAGTAAGAGAATGTTCACCACCAGCAAGAATACTAGTGGCCCGAAGCCTTGCATAATCATCCAATCGGCCATCACTTGCGGAATTTGTTCGCTCGTCATCAAAAAGCTAAATAACATCGCGTTAGTGATGATGTAGAGCAGCATGGCGCTCATGCTGGCTGAATCGAGCAGCACTTTGGCGACACGTTTGATCGGCAAATCTTTGTACACAAACACCGCCACCACGAACGCATAAACGGCCGCCATGGCGGCGGCTTCGGTTGGGGTAAACTTGCCCGAATAAATGCCACCCATGACGACCACGATCAGCAACAATCCCCAAATACTTTCTCGGAACGCGGTCCAACGCTCGCCCCAGCTCGCTTTGGGCAGCCTTGGATAATTATTTTTGCGGGCGATCCACCATGTGGTGATGCCCAGCAAAATAGCGAGTGAAATACCAGGGATCACGCCGGCGATAAATAACGATCCCACTGATGTGCCGGTGGAGACCGAATACATCACCATCGCAATAGACGGCGGAATCAGAATGCCCAACGCGCCCGACGTCGTGACAACACCCGCACCAAATTTCGCCGGGAAGCCTTGTTTAACCATGGCGGGCAAGATCACCGAGCCAATCGCCACGACAGTCGCGGGACTTGAGCCGGAAATCGCGGCAAACAAAGCACATGCCATCACCGCCGCCAGACCAAGGCCGCCGTGCCAATGGCCGATCATCGAGGTGGCGAATCGAATCATGCGTTTGGCCACCCCGCCGTGAGTGAGGAAATTGCCCGCCAGAATAAAAAACGGGATCGCCATGATCTCGAATTTTTCAATACCGGTAAATAATTTTAACGCAACCGATTCAACCGGTACGTTGGTCATGGTGAACAGGAAGGTGAGAACTGTTAAGCCGAGCGAAATCGAGATCGGCATCCCAGTCAGCATTAATAGGATCAGTAAGCCAAAAATAATGGCGGCGTTCATTTGCGTGCTCCCGCCTCTGATGGAGTCCCTGCAACCAAATCGTTCGCATATACGTCTTCGAGACCTTCAACATGGCCGTGATCGTGATGCGGTAATTCGCCCGTCTTGAAAAAACTAACGGCAACTTGCAAAAACCGGAAGGACATCAAAAATGAGCCGAGCGGCAAGCACAAATACGCAATCCACATCGGCAATTCAAGGTCAGACGAGGTTTGATCCGTATGCGACATTTCCCACACAAAATTAGAACCAAGTGCACCAACGATGACCGTAAAAGTAGCGCCTGCCAGTAACCCAAATAACACTAATGCGGTTTTCGATTTGCCGGTTAGTTTGCGCAGAATCACGTCAACACCCACGTGAATACCGGTGCGCACACCATAAGCCGCACCAAATTTAGCCATCCATACAAACATAAAAATGCACAGCTCTTGTGCCCAGCTAACATGAAGCTTGACGGCGTAATCTTGAATGTAGGGTACGCCGGATAGGAAGCGGTGCAACACGGCTAGAAAGATGACGACGGTTGCCGAGGCCATCAGCGTGGCGATAATCCACTCTTCAATGTGATTCAAAAATCGGTTAATCATTGTTGCTCCCTCATTATTTTTAGACGATCAACATGGCGCATTGACAAAAATTCGCCGAGGGCAGCTCATCTGGCGGCTCTCGGCGAATTTTTCAAACCATGACGCTGGTGTGCCTATTTACTTTGGAGCAACAAAACCGGCTTCCTTATAAACACCTTCGATGGTCGCCTTGCCAACGCGGGCTTCCATTTCTTTGTGCACCGGCATCAGCGCTTTTTTCCACTCATTGATTTCCGCTAGTGTTGGTGTATAAACGGTGGTTCTCTTCGAGGCAATTATTTTCTCAAGTGCTGTTGCATTTTCGATTGTCGCAATCGAGTTTGCATAAATTGTTGCATCTTTTGTCGCGCTATCCAGCACGGCGCGTATATCGGCGGGTAAGCCGTCATAAAACTTTTTATTGATGATCAGCGCATAAGCCAGATGGCCATGGTTTGATAGCGAGATATGCTTTTGCACTTCGTAAATTTTCTGTGTAAAAAAATTCGATGGCACACCTTCGGTACCGTCAACTACGCCGGATTCCAGCGCCTGATAAAGTTCAGAAAATGCCATTACCTGCGGGATTGCGCCCAATGCGCGCATCTGTGCATCCAAGACTTTTGAAGATTGAATTCGCATCTTCAAGCCCTTGAAATCGGCAACCGAATGCAGTGGCTTGTTCGCGCTCATGATGTGAAAACCGTTATCCCAGTATGCCAATCCTTTGATGCCTTTTGTTTCTAACTTGGCAAACAAATCAGCGCCAGTCTTGCCATTGGTCACGGCGCGGAATGCTGCATCATCTTTAAAAATGAAAGGCAGATCAAACACTTCAAACTCTTTCACGCCGAGCGGGCCAAACTTGGCAAGCGATGGCGCTAAAATTTGCACCGCGCCTAGTTGCAACGCCTCAAGCTCTTCCTTGTCCTTATAAAGCTGGCTATTGGGATAAACCTCCACTTTGACGCGGCCTTTGCTGCGCTCTTCAACAAGTTGCTTGAATTTGTCAGCACCTTTGCCCTTGGGTGTATCTGGTGCCACCACGTGGCTGAATTTAATCACAATCGGCGCTTGGGCGATGGCTGACTGCGCCATACCAAAGCTAATGCCCAATGTGGTGGCGGTAACTAATAATTTTTTAAGTAGTTGATTCATTTTCCACTCCGGTCGACTATAAAAAGAATATCGCTTTGTTTGCTGCGTCCATAGCGCGGGCTTATTTTTGCGAGTATGCAGACAGGCCACCGCAACCGATATTGTGGTTAACCACATTTCTGCATTTCAGCCGATGTTCGCTTTGCCAAACCGGTGTGGCGCGCTACACTTTGTGCATGTTCAAGACGATTACGCCGCCCGCATCTACTGCAAATGCCAGCCTCGCTGCACAAGCTGTGCCGCCACCGGCAGGCAACTCGGCTTGGGCACGGTATTTGTGGGCGTTGCCGATGCTCCTTTCACTATTGTTCGTCGTGGCTGTTATCGCTTGGCTGCAGCGCACGGATACCAACGATCGCGAGGAGCGCCGGCAAACCATGATTGCAGATGCGCTTACTCTCGAGGCGCAACTTAGAGCACAGCTTGATGCGGAGTCGGTACAACTGCAGGAGCTGGCGAGGTCTGTACAGACGACAGGATTCTCAACGGGCCAATTTATGGCGAGCGCTGAGGTCAACGCGGGCCTCAACCGCTTCTGGCAATCGGTGACGTGGCTTGATCAAAATAATCGGTTACGGGCACATGCAACAGCGCAGTCCGGAAAATTGAATGCTGATGCCTCAGTCAGCCTTGATGAGCGTGGCATCTCATCTCATCTGGTGGCAATACTGTATGGCCCTCACAGCCGTAGTAACAACCCAATAACAGGCAGCGTAGTAGTGCGTTATTCGCCGACTGCGCTGCTTAAACGCAGCGTACCGTGGTGGCTGGCGCGCAAATATGAGGTGCGGCTGATTGATGGCTTGGAGCAGGAGATGGCCAACTTGGAAACACCATTGCCGGGCGCGACAGTTGGTAAACGGGTTCTGGAGCGCGCGAGTTATCGCGTCAGTTTTGATCCCGCAATCCGCGATGCATACATCGAGCTAACTGAGCATGACCCGTTTGTGCCGTGGTATCGCACCTTGCCGCCGACGCTGATGGCGGGTTTTTTGATGCTGATTATGGTGGCAACATGGATGTTGCGCCGACAAATGCAAGTGGTATCGCGTGCTGAAGCGGCATGGCGCACAGAGGCTGCGTGGCGCGGTGCGATGGAAGATTCGATGATCGTTGGTTTGCGTGCGCGAAATTTTGACGGACGCCTGGTTTATGTAAATCGTACCTTTGCGCAAATGGTGGGTTGGTCGCAGGAATCGTTGGTGGGGCTCATCCCGCCCATGCCGTATTGGCAGCCCGATGAAATCGAGGAAACCATGCAACGCCATCTGCGCAATATGGCTGGCGCGGCTCCCCGCGAAGGCTATGAAGCGCGCTGGCTGCACCGCGATGGGCACAGCCTGGATGTGATGGTATTTGAGACGCCACTGGTTGACGCACGCGGTAAACAAATTGGCTGGATGGGCTCGATTCTCGATATTACCGAGCGCAAGCGCATGGAAGAGCGCGATCGCAAACAGGCCGATACGCTCGCCCATCACGCGCGCTTGACGATGCTTGGCGAAGTGGCTTCCACGTTGGCGCATGAACTTAATCAACCGTTGACAGCGATCGCGAGCTATAACGCGGGGGTTATCAATTCGCTGCATCGTGATGGATTTACCGATGCGAATGTACTTACCGCCTTGCAACGACTGGGTGAGCAGGCCGCGCAAGCCGGGCGAATTGTGCAACGCATCCGTGAATTTTTAACACGCCGCGAGCCAGAACGCGAAGTCTGCGAGATCCATCAACTGGTGGTCAGTGCGATCACACTATTTCGCCGCGAGCTCAACCGGCATAACGTGACGATCAAACTCAACAATGATCATCGCGCCAGTAGCGTAATCGCCGATGCCGTGCTGATTGAGCAAGTCATTATTAATTTATTGCGTAACGCGACCGATGCGCTTGCCGCGCAACCCGAGCCATCCCATGAAGCGACCACCAACCGCCGAATTGACGTAACTATTAACGCACCGGGTGCGCGTTTTTTACGCGTTGATGTGATGGATAATGGGCCCGGCTTGGCGGGTCGCACCATCAGGGATTTGTGTGCCGCTTTTTATTCAACTAAGGCCGATGGCATGGGTATGGGCCTGGCAATTTGCCGCTCAATTATTGAGGCGCACGAAGGCGTACTTGATGCTTGTGAGGTGCCATCCAGCTTTGCCGCACACGGCGCACAGTTTTCGTTTTCCTTGCCGTTATCGATACCGCCGACAGAACAGACTGACCGCGCCACGTCGGATGCACGTTCGGTAGTCGCCTGATGCGCCACGATTCGGACAAGCCGATCGTCTACCTGGTTGATGACGAGGACGCGGTGCGCGACGCTCTGGCGTTTCTACTTCGTTCCTGTGGCCTAAATGTGCTGACATTTGCCTCGGGCCCGGCGCTTCTGGCGGCGCTTGATGATGAATCGGAAGGGAATTCTTCATGGACCAATTTGCGCGGTTGCTTTCTCCTCGATATGCGCATGGCCCTCATGTCGGGTACAGAATTACATGATGCGTTAGTGGTTCGTGGCATTCAAAACCCAGTGCTGTTTTTGACCGGCCACGGAGATGTGCCGATGGCGGTTGCTGCGCTCAAAAAAGGCGCATTCGATTTTTTGCAAAAACCCTACAGCAGTAATGAATTGGCAGAACGAATTGAGCAGGCGCTGGCCGTTGATACCGCTTCGCGCAAGCATGACGCGAAAGCGAGTGAGCGCCTTGCACGACTTGCCAGCCTGACCGAACGGGAGCGGGATGTTATGCGTCAGGTTGCGAGTGGCAAAATGAATAAAACTATCGCGGATGAGCTCTGTATATCACTGCGCACTGTCGAGGTGCACCGGGCTCGCGTTTTCGCCAAGTTGGGCGTGCGCTCTGCTGCAGAAGTGGCCACCTTGTTAGGCAGTACAGGTCAAAAAGATACACTTTTTTAGCGGCTATCAACCATTTTGAACGGCCATTTGAGACAATGCGTGACAGCGCCAAGGTCTAACGCTGGCGAGGGCCTTAAGTCAATTAAGCCAATTAAACCAATTACGTTGGAAAAATCACAACAGATAATAATGGTCTCGATAAATCCTCTTCAATCAAACTGGCGCATGAAGCGATGAATACCACAGAAATATTTTTGATCGCCATGACGATCATTTTTACCGTGCCTTATTTAATTTGGCGCTTGGGCAAAACCGAGTATTACGCACCGCTCGTGGTGGTGCAGATCATTGCCGGCATTTTATTAGGGCCGGGTATTTTGGGAAAAATTTTCCCCGAGTATTACGCCTTTGTGTTTAACCCTGCGGTAGTTCAGTCCCTGAACGGCATCGCATGGTGGGCGGTGATGTTATTTGTCTGGATTGCCGGTATTGAGCTGGATTTAAAGAAGGCATGGGTGCACCGCCGAGAAAGCAGCATTACCGCCGGGCTGGCGCTGGGGGTGCCGCTCCTGTTTGGCTGTATCGCGGCAGGCGGGATGCTGATGTTTCCAGGCTGGGTTGGCAGCAAAGCGATGACCTGGCAGTTCATTGCCGGCGTCGGTATGGCGTGCGCAGTGACAGCGCTGCCGATTCTGATTTTACTGATGGAGAAGCTGGAAATTTTGCGGCAACCGATTGGCCAGCGCATTCTTCGCTATGCCAGTATTGACGATATTGCTATTTGGGGTGTGCTGGCGCTGATCCTCATGGATTGGCATCGTATCGGCCAGCAGGTCACCTTCTTGGGCGCATTTGCCGCATGCAGCTACGGCCTGCGCAAGTTCATGCTGATGATTCCGGCGCGCGATCGCTGGTATGTCGGCTTGATCTGGCTGGCGCTGTGCGCGTTTGGCGCTGATTGGTCGGGCCTTCATTTTATGGTCGGTGCATTTCTGGCAGGTGCCATCATGGATGCCGATTGGTTTGATCAGCACGCTATGGATATGCTGCGTCACCATGTGCTGCTGGTGGTGATGCCGGTGTTTTTCCTCTCCACCGGCTTACGAACTAATTGGACCATGGGCGGCGCGGTGGTTTTCATCACCGCGGGCGCGCTGCTGTTTGCTTCCGTCGCCGGAAAATTATTGGGTATTCATCTCGCTGGACGCATACTTAAATGGGCGCCCGGAGAAGCCTCGATCATCGGCTGGTTGCTGCAAACCAAGGCGCTCATTATGATTATTTTCGTCAATATCCTGCTGGATAAAAACCTCATCACCAATGAAACATTTACGGCGCTGTTGTTGATGGCCATTGCCAGCACCATGCTGACCATACCGGTGGTGTCGCCCAAACTGGCACGGATGCGGGAGATTATTTTTCGCTCAAAGTGAGTGAGCACGTTTATGAAAAAATATAAACGCCAGCACTGGAGCGGCGAATGGAGCAAAATGCTTCGAAATAACCGCCAGTGCTAGTATTTCATGCTTGTCTCATTGATTTTACCGGCTTACCAAAGCGGTGCCAAACAAGGCTGGCACGGTTAAAGTCATGCTGCCATTTGCGGCATGGACGGTAACCCCAGTCAGTGCATCAACAAAATGAGTGGGCGCCATCGCAGCCGGTAATTTTAATATCACTGTCTTCGCTGTCGTGGCGTTGTTCATCGCGGTAATGGCCCATTTGTTACCAAGCTGGCGTACCAAAATAATGATGTGTTCATCAATGAGTATCGGTGCATCGATTGAGCCGTGTCGCAAGACCGCATGATCCCTACGCATTTTGATCAACGCTTTGAAATCAGCCAGCAGTACCGTATCGGGTGTGCCGCCCAGATCCGCCCACGGGTAAGTGGCGCGGTTGTAGGGATCGTCGCCACCCGTTACCCCCACCTCATCACCGTAGTAAATGGCCGGGGCACCGGGAAATATCATTTGGAAAAATACGGCGAGCCGGAAGCGCTGCTTGGCCTCGCTGATTTTCTTTGCATCCGTCTGATTATCTCCATAACCCAGCACATGCAGGCTTCTGGCAACATCGTGCGAGGACAGCAGATTCATCAATGCATAAAACGCCTGCGGTGGATAGACTTCACGAATGAATTCAAGATTTTGATATGCTGCATTGGCTTTGCCGCCCGCAACATAATCGAGCACTGTGTTTCTAAAAATATAATTCATGGTCGAATCAAATGAATCGCCAAGAAAATATTTTGATGAGTCAAACCAGATCTCGGCAATCGTCAGCGCATCGGGTTTATGGTGCTTGATTGCGGCGCGCCACTCACGCCAAAAATCATCCGGCACCCATGGCGCCACATCCATGCGCCAACCTGCGGCCCCGCGATCCAGCCACAGTTTCATCACCGAGTCCTGATCGCCATAGGCAAATTTTCTGAACCCGGGCGAGGCTTTGTTCAGCTCTGGCAAATCGAGCACGTCCACCCAACCTTTGAATTGTTTGTCGGGATTGCTTTGTGTCGCGTCGAAACTGAACCAGTTCGCATAGGGGGAAGCGCTATTTATTTTGCCGCCCTCAAAGGCACCGTCACTCGAGTATTTTGCAAAACGATCAAAATAGATTGAGTCGCTGCCGACATGGTTGAGAGAGGTGTCGGGAATCACACAGATGCCGCGCTTGGCCGCCTCGGTCGTCAAGCGCGTGAAGTCTGCATTGCTGCCAAACATGGGGTCAATATTTTTATAATCCGCCGTATCGTATTTATGATTGCTGGATGCCTTGAACAGCGGTGTGATGTAGAGCGTGTTGGCACCGAGGTCGGCAATGTAGTCAAGCTTCTCAATGATGCCCGCGATATCGCCGCCGAAAAAATCATTGTTATAAACCGCATCCGAGCCATCACCGGTATTGGGCTTGAAGGGTTTATCGAGCCAGTTTTTGTGAAATTCAATACCCTTGTCCTGATAGGTATCAATAGCGGGTCTGGGATCATTGCGCGTATCGCCGTTGCGGAAACGATCGGGGAAGATGTAGTAATAAACGGCGTCCTTAGCCCACTGCGGCACCTTGAAATCAGCAGCATATACCGTATGCCGAAAGCGGCGTATGTGCTTGTTCGAGTCCGGTTTCTCCTCGATTTGTCCGCTGCCATTAGTACCTTTTTCGCGTGTCCAAAAAATGGAACGGCGATTGTTCTGATAGATATAAGTTTTGCCATCGATCACGATTTCGAAGTAATAGCCATACACACTGATATCGCTGAAGGTATAGCGGCCCTGCCATCGCTCAAGCTTTTGCTGCGATGATTTACTGAGTGGCACACGCGCCGCCTGCCGATATTCCAGCACATCCTGATTGCCTTCGAGGCGGCGCTTTTCCAGTACCAGTGTTGCGCTTTGGATGCCGGGCTGTGCGGTCAGGCCAAAGTTCACTGTGATGCCCGCGTGGATGGCGCCGAACGGTGCTTTGTACTCAAGGTTTCGTGAATCGTGTTGAACACTGAGCGCGATTTTGTCCGTCACTGAGGCTGCGCCGGGATCGGCAAAACTTTTGGGGCCAATGCTGATCTGAGGCTTGCCACTGCTGAAGTCCAGCCGAATGGTGTGCTCGCCCGCAAACATGAAATTGAGATTGCCGACGCCGTGGCTGTCACTGGCTCGGCCAAGCGTCACTGCCTCTTTGCCAATGGCAGAGTGGTCACCATGATCGTCACTGATCGCGCCGAAGGTGGTGGTGGTTTTCCAGGCCGCATCGGCAATTTTGAATTCCTGCCGGTCGTTCAGCTTGATGTTCAGGTAATACGCATCGCAGCTATATTGAAAAGCAAAATCGTCCAAGGCGGTCCAGTTGTTCATGGTGCCGCGCAAAAATAACTGGGTCTCACCCAGTGGCGGGGCATCGCAACTATTTATGGTCAGCGTGGGATCAGAGTTGGATTGGGACATATTGAGTACCAGACGGTGCGCGCCATTAAAAATATAATTGATGCTGCCACCTTTTAGTGCCAGATGAATCGGTTCACTCGCCTTAATAAGCGTTGCTGTTGCGCTGCGGGGCAAACCAAAATCAGCATCCTTCGACCATTCATCATCGCCGAGCTTGAACTGTTGTGCGCCGACGAGTTTTGCGACCAACTCATATTGATTGCAATTATAGGTAAAGCGTTGCGCTTCCTCGGCGCTCCAAGTGTTGAAACTGCCGCGCAGGTAAAGCGCGCGATTGCCCAGTGGGTTCGCCATGCAGGTGGGTTGCACCAGCGGCGTGTCTGCTGCCACGGGCGCACTGCCAATGAATGAATTGGCGACGAGTGCGAGCACTAAGCTCACGCCGATTCTTAAGGCGAGGTTCTGAATCGTTTGCATGGCGTTCCTCTTGCTATCAGCGCTGAGCCTTAACCTTTAACCCCGCCTGCGGTGAGCCCGGACACAATCCAGCGTTGCGCTATCAGGAACACTAGCGTGATCGGCAAACCGGATAATACGGCCGCAGCCGCAAAGTCGCCCCATAGGTAGCGTTGTTCCAGCAGGTAATATTTTGAGCCAACTGCCAGGGTGAGATTGGGTTCTTCGCGCAGCAGTACCGAGGCCACTGGATATTCAACAATGGTGCCGATAAAGGCCAACACAAACACCACCATCAGAATCGGTACCGCCATCGGCAGCAGAACATAACGGAAGGTTTGCCATTGTGTCGCGCCATCAACCTTGGCGCACTCCTCAATCTCAACCGGGATGGTTTCAAAGTAGCCGCGGATGGTCCAGATATGCATCGCCACCCCGCCTAGGTAGGCGAGAATCACGCCTGCATGGGTTTCGATGCCGAGCCAGGGTGCATAGGTGCCAATGGTGTCAAAAATGGCGTAGATGGCAACCAGCGCCAGTACAGCGGGAAACATTTGCAGCAACAACATGCTGTTGAGAATGGTTGATTTATAGCGGAACTTTAGTCTTGCGAATGCATAAGCCGCAGTGGTAGAAATGGTGACGATCAGCAACGATGAAATGGTCGCAATCTTGATCGAGTTCCACAGCCAGCGCAGCACCGGGAAGGGCGGTTCTACGAGACTACCGTCGACACCTTGATAGGAAATGCCCAATGCCAGCTTCCAATGTTCAAAGCTGATTTCTGTTGGAATCAATGTGCCAGTTGAAAAATTGCCAGGCCGCAGTGAAATCGAAATAACTGCCAGCAGCGGAAAGAGCGTGATCGCGATCAGCACCCACAGAAAGGTATGTGCTGCAAACACCCGCCAGCGCTGATTGTTGCCGGTAACTATGGCCATCGTTAATTGCCCTTATTCACGTTTGCAATTTTCAAATTCGCCATAGACAACAGTGCGACCATGAAGAAAATCACGGTGGAGATTGCTGCGGCCAGACCAAAATTTTGTCCCGAATCCTGGAACGCAATACGATAGGTGTACGACACCAGAATATCCGTGGTGCCAGCAGGAAGTTTGGTGTTGAGATAATCAGGCCGTCCGTCTGTCAGTAGCGCGATCACGACAAAATTATTGAAGTTGAATGCAAAAACCGTAATCAGCAGCGGCGCAAGCGGCTTGATAATCAACGGCGCAGTGATCTTGAAAAAATTGGTGAGCGGCGATGCGCCCGCAACGGAAGAGGCCTCATAGAGATCGGCCGGAATAGCTTTAATCAAGCCGCTGCATAGAATCATGATGTACGGATAGCCCAGCCAGACATTGACAATCAAGATCGCAATTTTGGCCAGCGTCGGGTCGGCAAACCAGGCCGGCTTAACCCCGAATAGCGAGTTGAGAATCGTGTTGATTTCACCAAAATTTTGATTGAACAGCCCTTTGAAAACCAAAATGGAAATGAACGCTGGCACGGCATAAGGCAGGAATAAAAGTGTGCGATACGCGGTGCGATAGCGCAAAGATTCCCAGTTAAGCAGCACCGCCAGCGGCATACCCAGCGCCAGCGTGAACAATACTGTGAGGCCGGAAAACATCACCGTCCAGATAAAAATCGAGATGAACGGGCCGCGAAAATCCGGATCCGTCATCATGCGGGTGTAATTGGCAAAACCCACTCCGACCTTGAAGCCGGGTTGCATGATATCGCCCGCGCTGGTTTCAAAATAGCCGGTATCGAAATTGGGTTTATAGACGACGCCGCTTTCGGCCAGCGTGAGCGAGCCGTCCGCGTTTTCTTTCCAGATGTGATTCAGTGGCCCGAATTCGCGTACGCCGGTATAGCTGAGAGCGGTGTGGTCTGGCAGCTCAAGCTGCAATTGCATCAGGATGTTGCGGTGCTTCAATACCTCGATCAGCGGCAGCGGCGTGTTGAGAGCAAAGCTCGCTTGCTCGATCGGCACCATGAGTGTTTTAGCGGGCGGCTGCGCCGCCATGAGTGCCAGCGGTGGCGATGAATATTTCACTGCGGTGCCGCCAGGTGCAGGGCGCGAGGTCAGCACGATGCGGAACTCACTACCGTCCGCATGCAGTGTATAGTCCATCCCTTTATCTTCGCTGGGCAGCGTCTGCTCCAGCAAATAAGCGCGCACGCGATCCACGCCCAGCAAATGTGCCGATGAGTAATTGGTAAAGCCTATTTGCGCGGTGTAAAGCATCGGAAACGCAACAAACACCGCCATCCCTGCTAAACCCGGAAAAAGGTAACGATATGAAAGAGCCGCGTTGGAAAGATAAACCGTAAAGCCTAAGGCAGCCAGCACCAGCACACCCAGCGCCCATGCGGTCTGGCCGGTTGCATAAATATTGAACACAAGATAAAGACAGGCCAAGGCGAGCGCTACCGTCAATGGCCACCGAAGCAAGGCGAGCCATTTGTTTAAGCCGTGGTGTATGCGCAGATTGCTCATCGCATAACTTCCGGCATTGATTTCTTATGTGCTTGCCAGGTCATTTGATATTCATTCTCGCTGCAGCCCCATTGAGTGCATCCTGAGGTTGTTGCAGGCCATTAGTGATGGCTTCAAGCGCCGCATCCATGGCCGTCCAGAAGCGACCCATTTCCGGGATGTTGGGCACCGGTTCACCACGACGCGCGTTTTCCATCGTGGCGCGGATATTGGGATTGGCGGCCAACTCAGCATAGAAGGCTTTGTTGGCGGGTACACCGAGCGGCACATCCGCGTTGATCGTCTTCAAACTCTCGGGCCGTAACAGATGATTTTCGATAAATTCCCGGGCAATATCCTTGATCTTGCTGGGCGCGGCAATCATGCAGCCGAGCACACCCACAAATGGCTTGGCTGGTTTGCCGTCCACACCAGGTATAGGGGCAACCCCGAAATCAATTTTGCTGCGCTGCGCATTGTCCCAGGCCCACGGCCCGGAAATAATCATCGCAATTTCACCCCGGCTAAACCCCGCATCCATGTTTGCATAACGGGCACCGCGGGGCATTTGTCCATTTTCAATCAGGCCGCGCAGTACTTCGGCAGCGCGAACAGCGCCGGGTGTGTTGACACCAACCTGCCGCGCATCCAGCTCACCTTTTGTGTCGCGTCCAAACACATAGCCGCCCGCACCGGCGAGCATCGGCCAGGTGAAAAACGATTTGTTGTAGTCCCACAAGATCGCCTTTTTGCCGGCGGTTTTTAGCTCGTTATCAATTTTGGCAATTTCATCAAAATTGGTTGGCGGAATTTTTACCAGCGCCTTGTTATAAATGAGGCCGACAGCTTCAATAGCAATCGGATAGCCCCAAGTCTTTCCCTGATAGGTAAAGGCTTTCCATGCGGACGGTTCAATTTCATCGCGTACTTGTCTGCCTGGGCTGACGGGGGTTAGCAGGCCGGATTTCGCCCACTCGCCGACGCGATCGTGCGGCCAGCAAAAAATATCTGGCCCTTTGCCCGCGCCTGCCGCCTGCTGGAATTTTTCCGGGGCACTTTCGGGGTGCTGCACAGTGACGGCGACACCGGAAATTTTTGTAAAAGCATCACCAACTTTTTGCAGGCCGTTGTAGCCTTTGTCGCCATTAATCCAGATCATTAACTTGAGCGGGGTTTGCGATTCATTTTTACGCTGTGCATGGGCCGCGGTTGCACAAGCCAGAACCAATATGGCGGGCAGGGCAAACAAAACGAGCGAGTGATTTTGTCGCCGCCTATATAAAAAATGTGTGCTGCTGTTCACGGGATAATTATCCTGAAACTTAAATGAGACTCATATTGTGGAGGGCGGGCGTTGAAAAGCACGTCCATCAGCATCAAACAAATAGCAAACTTCCTGCGGCATACCCAACTTGAGCACATCGCCCTGGCGAACCTGGGTACGTCCATCAAGCGAACAAGTCAGTGCATCTTCCACGCCGGGAAATGCAAAATAGGCCTGGGTTGAGCTGCCGAGTGATTCAACAAAAGTAACGGTGGCTTCGATCTGGTTTTCAATACCACCTGCCGTGTCATAGCCCTGATGAAAATGTTCGGGTCGCACACCGAGTACAACTTTTTCGCCAGCGCGGGCGGCGGCGGCATTTACCGCACAACGAACTTGGGCACCACTGGCAAGTCGTACTTGCGCATGCAGGGCATCGCCAGCAATGATTTCCGCATCGATGAAATTCATGCGCGGCGAGCCAATAAATCCCGCGACAAATTGATTAATAGGGTGCTCGTATAGTTCTAGCGGCGTGCCCACTTGCTCAATCTTGCCGGCAGATAAAACCACGATGCGGTCCGCGAGCGTCATCGCCTCAACCTGATCATGGGTTACGTACACCATGGTGGTTTTTAGTTCTTCATGCAGCTTCGCGAATTCATAGCGCATTCGTACCCGCAGCGCTGCATCAAGGTTGGAGAGCGGCTCGTCAAACAAAAATACTTCAGGCTTGCGCACGATCGCGCGGCCAATCGCGACGCGCTGACGTTGCCCGCCGGATAAATCTTTCGGTTTACGGTCAAGTAGGTGATCAATATGGAGAATTTTGGCGGCGCTCTGGACCGCGTTCTTGATTTGATCATCCGACATACTGGCAAGCTTCAGGCCGAACGCCATATTGTCGAAGAGATTCATATGCGGGTAGAGCGCATAAGACTGGAAAACCATCGCAATGCCGCGCTCGGCAGGCGGTACGTCATTGACGATGCGGCCGCCGATAGCAAGAGTGCCGCCGGTAATATCTTCTAGGCCGGCAATTACCCGCAGCAGGGTTGATTTGCCGCAACCTGAGGGGCCCACGAACACCATGAATTCGCCATCGCGCACTTCAAGATTGATGTCGCGCAACACCTGGGTCTGGGCGAATGACTTTTGCACATTCGTGAGCCGCACGTCCGCCATCTTTACTCCTCCTGACCGAAAATAGGCTCGCGGTCATGTCTTGTGATTATTTTGTGTACTTGAATTCAATTCTGTCCGCTGTCTATGCAGCCTTTCAGCAACTAAAAATATACGCGTCCTGCCATACAGGCACACAAGGTACCCTCACGAGTTTACTAAAACAGGATACTTTGATGTAGATTTTGTAGAAAGAGTATACTTATTTTGTTCAATTTTCAATAAATTTAAGCTCAGTATTTAATAATATATTTATAATCATCAATATGTTAAGAATAAAAAAATTTTTGCTTTTGCAGGAAATGTAGCTAAACTACATAAAATAGTGGCTATATTTAAATTATGCAAAGACGCTTAATTTAACCAACTCCGATAGATTCATCACCCATTTTCCGCTTATTTCAGGATCATGAAAATAACCATGCCCATTTCATTTAGTCTCGGTAAGCCCGCAGCAGTCGAGCAGTTGCGCGCGTCTTTTAATGCCGCTTTTGCCCGTGAAATCAGCCAGTCATCCCAGTCTACAGATAACGCTACCAGAGATGCCTGTCTACGTGCCGCCGCCATTGCCTGCCGTGACGTGCTGGCCGAGCGATGGGCGCGTACCCAGCTTGCAGATAGTCAGGCTAAGGAAAATTCAGCGGTGCGTCGCGTGCATTATTTATCAATGGAATTTTTGATGGGACGCGCGCTCGGCAATGCGCTAGCCGCGCTGGGATTGGATGATGTGGTCCGCCAACAATTAAATGCTGTCGGTGAACAATTGCCGGACGTATTGGAGCGCGAAAATGATGCCGCCTTAGGTAATGGTGGATTGGGTCGTTTGGCGGCATGCTTTCTGGATTCTTTTGCTGAGTTGGGATTGCCCTCATTTGGCTATGGCTTGCGCTACCAGTACGGTATGTTTGCGCAGCGCATACAGGAGAGCCGCCAGATTGAGGAGCCGGATGACTGGATGCGCGCGGGTAACCCGTGGGAAGTGCCGCGCCCTGAACTGCGTTATGTCGTCGGTTTTGGTGGCCATGTTGAGGTTGAGGCCGGTGAGCGTCGCTGGATGCCCGCCGAGCGTGTGCTTGCGCAAGCCTATGATTTTATCGTGCCTGCCCATCACAGCGAGCGGGTTTCCACCCTGCGGCAATGGCATGCCAGTGCCGAACGCCCGATTGATTTCAACGCTTTCTGCCGGGGCGATTTGGCCGGCGCGGCCAGTCATCGCGTGGCGGCGGATGCGCTTAATTGGGTGCTATACCCGGATGACAGTACGGCCGCGGGGCGTGAGCTACGTTTGAAGCAGGAGGCTTTTTTAGTCAGCGCGTCGCTGCAGGATGTGATCGCCCGGCATCTGCGCGAACACGGCGGTCTCGATAATTTGGGCAGGCGCAATGCCATTCATTTGAACGATACCCATCCCGCACTGGCGCCTGCCGAGCTGATGCGGCTGCTGCTTGATGAGCACGGCAAGTCGTGGGATGAGGCATGGGCGATTACCCGCCAAGCTGTTTCGTATACCAACCATACGCTGATGCCGGAAGCGTTGGAGACCTGGCCGGTACAGATGTTTGCCGCCTTGCTGCCGCGACATCTCGAGATCATTTATCAAATCAATGAATATTTTCTGGCGACTGTTCGTCAGCAATTTCCGAACGACGATGCCATGATTGCCCGTGTATCGTTGGTTGATGAAGCGGGCGAACGTCGCGTGCGTATGGCAGCGCTGGCCATTGTGGCCTCACATAAGGTCAACGGTGTGTCCGCGTTGCATTCGGAACTGATGGTGCAAACTATTTTTGCCGATTACGCCAGGCTCTATCCTGATCGCTTTCACAATGTAACGAACGGTGTAACGCCACGACGCTGGCTGATGCAGGCCAATATGCCGCTGTCGTCCCTGATTGATGGATATATTGGCCCAGCCTGGCGGCAGGATTTGAATCAGCTGACGAAATTAAAACCACTGGCCCATAACGCAAAGTTGGGCCGTAAATTTCTGGCGACGAAACGGCAGAACAAAGAACGTTTGGCCGCCATTATCCGCCGCGATTTGGGCATTGTGGTGAATCCAGCAAGCTTGTTTGATGTGCAAATCAAGCGCATTCATGAATACAAACGCCAATTACTTAATATCCTGCAGGTGATCGCACGCTATCAGGCCATCGTGACTAGCCCGGACGCCGAGTGGACGCCGCGTACCGTGATCATTGCCGGTAAAGCCGCATCGGCTTATCACACTGCCAAGCTGGTTATCCAGCTGGCACACGACGTAGCCCGCGTGATCAACAGTGATGCACGGGTACAGGATCGCCTGAAGCTGGTATTCATGCCAAACTATGGCGTGAGTCTGGCTGAAGTGATCATTCCAGCAGCAGATTTAAGCGAACAGATTTCGACTGCGGGCACTGAAGCTTCCGGCACCGGCAATATGAAATTTGCGCTCAACGGGGCTTTGACGATTGGCACGTGGGATGGTGCCAATATTGAAATGGCCGAAGCGATGGGCGCAGAAAATATGTTTGTCTTTGGCTTGCGCACTGATGATGTGCAAAAAATGAAGGCATTGGGCTATGATCCGCGTCTGTACGTAGAACAAAATCGCGCGCTAAGACAGGTGCTTGATGCCATTGCCGGCGGCGATTTTTCACCCGGAGATCATCAACGCTACCGTCAACTGACGGATAATTTGCTTAATCGCGATAACTATATGTTGATGGCTGATTTTGGCAATTATATGGTGGCTCAAAGCAAGGTTGATGCACTATTTGATAATCCTGAAAAATGGGCTGAGCGTGCATTACTGAATATCGCTGCGATGGGAAGTTTTTCAGCCGATCGCACCATTCGCGAATATGTAGACAGAGTTTGGTCACCCGCAACGCTTGCCTAGAGCGGCCATAAAAATACCAACCAGAAAGCCGCCGTCTTGACGAGACGTTTAATCAGGGCCAATGTTCACGCATGTTGACTGATGTAGAAGTTCAGGCGCTGATTACAGCGCGGCATGCTGATCCGTTCGCGGTTCTCGGTCTGCACACGTCCGTTGATGGCAGACAGTGGGTGAGGGCGTTTTTACCCGGGGCTATATCGGTATCAGTTCTCGACGCGATCACCGGCAAGCCGCTGGCAACCTTGTTATTACGGCATGCCGATGGCTTATTTGAGGCCAGGATTCCAAGACGTCGCAAGCGTTTCGATTACCGCTTGGATGTGCGGTGGATAAATCAATCTAACGGCAGCTACGCCGACGCATACAGTTACGGGCCACAACTGGTTGATGATGATTTGCAGGCTTTGCATGACGGTACACACCTGCATCCTTATACGGTACTCGGCGCGCATCCCAAGCGGCATGGCAAGGTCAACGGTGTGCGCTTCGCCTTATGGGCGCCCAATGCCACCCGGGTCAGCGTGGTCGGTAATTTCAATGAT
This sequence comes from Burkholderiales bacterium, assembly GCA_043773745.1. GTDB lineage: Bacteria > Pseudomonadota > Gammaproteobacteria > Burkholderiales > Usitatibacteraceae > UKL13-2. The sequence goes on from JAYVEV010000012.1 coordinate 30,300, forward strand.
TGGGATGGCCGCCGCCATCCAATGCGCTTGCGTCATCAGGCGGGTGTTTGGGAAATTTTTATTCCGCATGCCGCTATTGGTGATTTTTATAAATTCGAGCTGCTTGACGCGACCGGAAATATCCTACCGCTCAAGTCTGATCCCTATGCCCTGGCGGCAGAGTTGCGACCTGATACCGCAAGCCGGGTGGCGGTACTACCGGTAGCAAAAGCACTAACATCTTCGCGAGCTGTCGCCAATAATCGCCGGGCGCCAATCTCGATCTACGAAGTACATGCAGGCTCTTGGCGACACAGCACAACAAACCCGATTGCAGGCAAATATCCCACTTGGGATGAGCTCGCCAAAACATTGCCTGCCTATGCGGCAGATTTGGGGTTTACCCATATTGAACTCATGCCCGTTAGCGAACATCCTTTCGACGGTTCCTGGGGTTATCAAACCCTGGGCCTGTATGCGCTCACCGCACGCTTTGGGCCGCCGGAAGGTTTTGCAGGTTTTGTGGCTGCCTGTCACCAGCGCGGGCTTGGCGTGCTGCTTGACTGGGTGCCTGCACATTTCCCTTCGGATGCGCACGGCCTGGCGCAATTCGACGGCACGGCGCTGTATGAATATGCTGATCCTCGTGAAGGATTTCATCGCGACTGGAACACGCTTATTTACAATTTTGGTCGCACTGAAGTGCGCAATTTTTTGACTGGTAACGCCTTGTTCTGGATGGAGCGCTATGGTGTTGACGGACTGCGTGTTGATGCTGTTGCCTCCATGCTATACCGCGACTATTCGCGTCCTGCCGGTGAATGGATTCCCAATGTGGATGGCGGTCGTGAGAACCGAGAAGCGATCTCGCTCATGCAGCGCATCAACGAAATTGTCGGCGCACACGCGCCTGGCGCGATTACCGTCGCAGAGGAGTCGACCGCTTATCCCGGTGTATCGGCGCCGACTTTTTCTGGAGGGCTGGGTTTTCACTACAAGTGGAACATGGGCTGGATGAACGACACCTTGGCTTATATGCATGCGGATCCAATCCATCGCCGTTTCCATCACGAGAAGATGAGCTTTGGCCTAGTCTATGCGTTCAGTGAAAATTTTGTGCTGCCGATTTCGCACGATGAAGTCGTGCACGGCAAAGGTTCAATGCTGGCGAAAATGCCGGGCGATGAATGGCAAAAATTTGCCAACCTGCGTGCCTACTATGGCTTCATGTGGGGTCACCCCGGCAAAAAATTATTGTTCATGGGGCAGGAGTTCGCTCAGCCTTTTGAATGGAATCACGATGCCGAATTACCGTGGGCCTTGCTGAATAATCCGCAGCATACGGGCGTGCAAAATCTGGTGCGCGATTTGAATCAGCTCTATTGCGCCAATCCTGCGCTGCATCGTCTTGATTGCGAAACGGCCGGATTTGAATGGCTGGTGTCCGATGATGCCGCGACCTCTGTATTCGCGTGGCTCCGGCGCGATGATCAGGGTGGCATGCTGATAGTGGTGTGTAATTTCACACCGGTCCCGCGAGATGATTATCGCGTCGGTATTCCAGCAGGTACGTCTGACTGGATTGAAGTACTCAATACAGATTCCGCACATTACGGCGGTAGTAATGTGGGCAATGGCGACATTGCAATAAGAGCTGAAATGCTTGCAGCTCATGGCCGCGCGCAGTCAATACGCTTAAATTTGCCACCACTGGCCACACTGTTTTTAGTGCCGGCAGGTGCCTAGGATATGAGCGCTCATTTACCTGACATGCTGCTGGAAGGTCGCCACGAGCCAATGGGCTCAAGCGTCCGCGATGGTGGTGTTAATTTTGCGGTGTTCTCCCAGCATGCCACGCAAATTGAACTATGCATTTTTGATGGCAGTGGTTCGCGTGAGCTGCGGCGCTACACGCTGCATGGCCCGCACGACGGGGTGTTTCATGGTTTTCTGCCGGGCGTTGTCGAGGGGCTGGTGTATGGTCTGCGGGCGCACGGCCCGTATGCGCCCGCGCAGGGACATCGTTTCAATGCCAATAAATGTTTGCTCGATCCGTATGCAAAAGAAATCGTCGGTAAATTTAGTTGGCGTGCTGAACATCATGGTTATCAGCTGGGCCACCCTGAGGGGCCGCGTTCATTTGATCAGCGTGACAACGCTCTATACGCATTAAAAGCACGGGTTGCAGCGACGCTTGTCGGCGATGTGCAGCGATTAAATGCGCCACGTGCGCCTCGTATCGCGGCCCGAGATGTGGTGCTGTACGAGGTGCATGTCAAAGGTTTCAGCAAGCTTCATCCTTACATTCCGTCCGAGTTGCGCGGCACCTATGCGGCACTGGCGCACCCGGCCGCTATTTCCCATTTCAAGTCATTGGGCGTCACAACCTTATCCATTCTGCCGGTTCAATATTGCGTGGATGAAGCCTCGCTGACGGAGCGGGGTCAAACCAATTATTGGGGTTACAACACACTGGGATTTTTCTGCCCTGATCCGCGCTGGAGCCTGCATCGGGATGACCCGACTGCCGTCATTCAGGAATTTCGCGCGATGGTTTCAGCGCTGCATTTAAATGGTCTCGAGGTAGTGATGGATGTGGTGTACAACCACACGCCCGAAGGCAATGAGTTCGGCCCAACCCTGAGTTTCCGCGGGCTCGATAATGCCAGCTGGTATCGGCTGGTGGCGGATGATTGCAGCCGCAGCGAAAATCTGACCGGCTGCGGCAATACGATGAATGTGGCGCATCCGCGCATCACCCAGTTCGTGCTGGATTCGCTGCGCTATTGGGTCGAGGCGATGGGTGTTGATGGTTTTCGGTTTGATTTGGCCCCAGTCCTAGGCCGCACCCACCAAGGCTTTGAGACCAATGCGGCATTTTTTGTCGCACTGCGGCAGGACCCTGTTTTATCGTCTGTTCATTTGATCGCCGAGCCATGGGATGCAGGACCGAACGGCTATCAAGTCGGACGTTTCCCGGGGCGCTTTCTGGAATGGAACGATAAATTTCGCGATACCGTGCGCGGCTATTGGCTGAGCAGCGGTGTTGGTCGCGGCGAGTTTGCGCGCCGCTTCACCGCCTCCAGTGATTTATTTAATCATGCTCAGCGTCGTCCCAGCGCGTCAGTTAATTTCGTATCGGTCCATGATGGCTTTACATTGGCCGATTGGCTCAGCTATAGCCGCAAACACAACGAGGCCAACGGCGAACAGAATCGCGACGGGCGCGACGGTGAGCGCTGCGCCAATTTTGGTGTCGAAGGCCCGACCGACAATGTCGCCATCAATGCGCAGAGGATGCGAGTGCGGCGCGCGGTGATGGCCACGCTGCTGTTGGCGCAAGGCACACCGATGCTGAATGCGGGGGATGAAATCGGTAATAGCCAGCAGGGGAACAATAACGCCTATTGTCAGGATAATGCGGTCGGCTGGATCAAGTGGCCCGATGCCGGATCAGTTGAAAATAATTTCAAGAAATTTGTCGCTGATGTTATTGCTTTGCGCAAAGCCGAGCCCTCACTCACCCATGACCGCTGGTTTGTTCCGCATCCCGGCACGCCGGGCGAGCGCAGTCTGGTGTGGTTCACGCCGGCCGGTGGCGAGATGCAGATTCATGACTGGCATGATAGCGGGCAACATGCATTCGCCTGCTGCATCGAAGCGTTCGCTGATCATGAACAACCGGTCAACAGTCAAATCGCTAGCAGGCAATTGATGGTGTTGTTTAACCCTGAGACAACAGCAACATCATTTTCGCTGAATGGCGGGCACTGGCAGCTGGTGCTGGACACTGCCAGCGAAACACCGTTTCAGTTTGCGCTCCCGCCAATAGCGCAAAATATCATGGTGGCGGCGCAATCGCTGATGGTTTTATGCAGTCATACCAGCGCCTAATGATTATGCACTGCAGACCATACACCGCATTTATTTTTCACCCTAATCGCTCACCAAAATCGCCGATATTAAAATGATCAATCTTCAACAGCGCAGCGCCGGTGTACTGCTACACATTACTTCTTTACCCGGGCCCAATGGCATTGGCGATTTCGGCCCTGGCGCCTATCAGTTTGTCGATTGGCTCGCGTCGGCGGGACAACGTATTTGGCAACTTCTGCCAACCGCGCCCATCGGCCCGGCCGATTCACCGTATCAAAGCGTTTCTGCTTTTGCCGGGAGCCCGCTGATGGTTGCGCTTGAGCCGCTGGTGGAGCGCGGCTGGCTGGCTGCGCCTGCGCTACCTGCGGGCGGCTTCAATGCCCACAAGGTTGACTATGCGCGAGTTGTGCCTTGGCGTATCGCCCATTTGCGTGAGGCGGCGGCGGGGTTTTTTGCGCTCGCAAATGCCCATGAGCGTCAGCAGTTGGCCGCGTGGTGCGAAGCGCAAGACTATTGGCTGGATGACTACACACTGTTCATGGCGCTGGAGACCGCGCACAGCGGCAAGTGCTGGTGGGACTGGACACCGCAACTTCGACAACGCGAACCGGCCGCGCTCGCCATCGTGCGCCAGCAGCACGCTGATGAAATCGCGTTTTGGCAATTCGTGCAATGGTGTTTTGATGTGCAGGCCAGTGAGGTCAAAAAATACGCCAACGAGCGCGGTATTTCATTGATGGGAGATTTGCCGATTTTCGTCGCGCATCACAGCGCCGATTGTTGGGCGCGGCCCGACCTGTATTTTTTGAATGCGTCATATCAGCCCACCGTGATCGCCGGGGTGCCACCCGACAGCATGGCACCCGAGGGCCAGCGTTGGGGCAATCCGCTTTATCGTTGGGAGCGCATGGCAGCCGAAGATTTTCATTGGTGGACGCTGCGCGTAAAGCGCGCCCTGCAGCAAGCTGATGTATTTCGGATTGATCATTTTCGTGGCTTCGCAGGTTATTGGGAAATCCCCGTTGCCTGTCCCACCGCGATTGAGGGCCGCTGGGTGCCGGGGCCGGGCAAAGCGCTGTTTGATGCCATCGAACGCGCGCTGGGCAAGCTGCCGATCATCGCCGAGGATTTGGGGCTCATCACGCCGGATGTGATTGCGCTGCGCGATAGCTGCGGCTTCCCCGGCATGAAAATTTTGCAGTTCGGTTTTGGCGGTGATGCTAGTCATGAATTTCTGCCGCACAATTACACCACCAACACCGTCGTCTATACCGGCACTCATGATAACGACACTGTGCAAGGCTGGTGGCATAGCGCACCGGAGCATGAGCGTGCTTTTGCCGGCACCTATCTGGCGGCCGGCCCGCACGATATCCATTGGGCCATGATCGGCGCGGCCTGTAACTCCATCGCCAATATGGCCGTGTTCCCGCTGCAAGATGTGCTCGGGCTGGATGGCGCGCACCGCATGAATTTACCTGGCACCACCGTTAACAATTGGGCGTGGCGGTTCACCTGGGATATGGTCGGCAGTGAGCCGGGACGGGTGTTGGGCAAGATTGCCGCAGCCAGCGGGCGCGGCTCACTCGGGTTATTGCATCGAGGATAAATCGCCTGTGGCATGACGCTTGACCAACCCGGTTACGGCGCAGATACTTGATCATGTGTACACCTGCTAAATCGTGCGAGGAGCCATCACATGAAAAATCGCCTGATCCTTTTGTGTTGTTGTATGTGTTGTTGTGTATGGCTCTGCCTCGGCTTGGCTGCCTGCACCACCGCGCCCCAAGTGCAGCGCCCAGATCATATATTTAACGATCAGTTATTTCCCGCGCCCACGGTACGCATTAACGCTAACGATGTTTTTGCGTTAAGCGATGAGATGAAACACTATCTGCACACCGATATCGCCAAACAGCTTAAATCACGGGGCCGTCAAAACGGTTTATTTGATGCGCTCTACCGCAAGGGCCAGCTCAAACTTGAATACGACGCCGAGCTGACGCGCAATGCGGCAGAGACATTCGCGGCGCGAAGTGGCAATTGCCTGTCACTGGTCATCATGACTGCTGCTCTGGCCAAGGAGCTTGATCTACGGGTTCATTTCCAGCGTGTGCTGATTGAAGAAAACTGGAGCCGCAATAACGACATTTATTTTTCGAGCGGACATGTCAATCTGACGCTGGGCGTTTACTACGGTACCGCACGCAGCGGCGACGATGCCTACCAGCGAATGACGATTGATTTTTTCCCTCCTGAGGAAATGCGCTGGCAGCGCATCCAGACCATCAATGAACAAACCATTATTGCGATGTATATGAACAACCGAGCTGCTGAATCGCTGGTGCGTGGGAGCATCGCCGATGCCTATTGGTGGGCGCGAGAAGCCATCCGGCAACAGCCCGATTTCTTGCCCGCCTATAACACGCTGGGCGTGGTTTATCGGCGTCACAGCCTGCTGCTCGACGCGGAGCGGGTGCTGAATTTTGTGCTCCAAAAAGAGCCCGAAAATGTGCAGGCATTGTCCAATCTCGCACTGGTGCTGCGTAATCAGGGCCGGCCAGCCGACGCAGGCATCATTACCACCAAGCTGGAAAAAATTCAGCCCACGCCACCATATTATTTTTTCGATCTTGGTCAGGCCGCCATGCTGCGCGGCGACTATGCCACCGCGAAAACACTGTTCGCCAAAGAGGTTAAGCGCTCAGAGTACAACCATGAATTTCAATTTTGGCTGGCGGTCGCAAATTTCAGACTGGGCAATAACGAAGAAGCGAAAAAGCATATGAGCCTCGCGATGGAAAACAGCACCACGCGCAAGGACCATGATATTTATGCAGCCAAGCTGGCTCGGTTGATGTCGTATCGAACGCAATAACACAAGGATAGAAGCGCTGTTTAGAGCTAAATGCCAGAAAAGTCCCCACAGTGCTTGTTTTTTGACTTTTAAATACCTTGCGCTAGGACGTAATGCAGAGGCAAATTAGCGCATATTAGACAAATGACGGCCAAACATTTGTTTGCACATCGATCCATCGCATCCCCTAACCGCGGGATAACGCCGTGCGCTGCTTTGATTCACAATAGTTAAGCAATGAGGAGCATAGAGTTAAAAATTTCTAATGCGACCGCCGTACATTCTGCGTGCTAAATTTGTCGTTCAATTTGTATTAGGGAGTGCATATGCGTGATTTATTTCAGACTCGATTCCATTTAAAATTTCATCGTTTCATCCGTACGCTCGCAGTCATGACATCGTTTATTGCCATCTCAGTATTGGCCATATCGGCGCACGCCGCCGATGGCGCGTTCAAAAAAATGAACAAAGATGGCTCGGCCAATATGGTTTTTGCCACCACCAATATCAAGAAAGGTGAAGAAGCAAAAGCTGTGCTCAAGACCAAATTCACCAGTGGCGATAGCATCTACGCACGCGCCTACTTTGGTACAAAAATGGGCCAATTACAGGGCGAGGAGGAAGGCTTCATCGACATTTGGATTGACGGCATACACCGCAAGCGTCTGGCCTTCAGCAATAAGGACATACCGGCAGACCGCGATCAGACTTTGATCTATGTTTACAACACCAAAGACTATCCACCGGACTTTAAAGCGGATGTCTGGGACGAACTTGATGCAGGCGAACACAAGGTCAAACTGGTTGTTGGTAAGACCAAATTCATGCGTGAAGGATTGTCGGTGACTGATCAGGGCGACCGCTACGCCATTAAACGCGATGATGTGCATAAAGCGGTGTACTTGTCAGATGCGGATTTTGTATTTGTTAAGAAATGACAAACGTGACCCAGCCAAGCGAAATATGAGCGAGATATTTCAACTTGGGGCGTAGGCAGTTTTTGTTGGTTACCCGAATGTAAGAATAAGTAAATCCTAATACTGGCGTGCTTCTTGGGGAAAAATATGCAGGTAGCACAACCTTATTAGGGTTTCATTTTTTATGGGCGAACGTTAGGGTTGGCAATGAAAAGATCGATTTCTTGAGAGCTATAACGACTTGGTTCAGCTAAGTTCATTTTAAATATTTTAGATTTGATACGTTTCCTAATAATTGCTTGCGCTTAATTTAGCGAGGCAACGTCACTGATAATCTCTGCCTACGGCCGCAGCAAAAACACCATCACCGATTGCGGCTTGATTCGTACTGTCGCTACGCCTGATGCATTGCTAGTAAGCGCCCGTGTGCTGGCCGGATACAGCGCTTTGATAGGCGATGACGCGGGCAAATTGCTGACCTTCACAGTCGCGGCCCGCGTTCCATAATTGGTCAGCACCAATGTTTGCTCGGTGCCCAGCTTGCGTTGATAGCCCATCACGCGGCCACTCACGAACGGCGACTCATAGCTGCCCTGTGCAATGGAAGGCAGGGTATTGCGCAACTTCAGCATGGTTTTGTAGAACGAAAAAATCGAATCTGGGTTGGTGATTTCACTTGCTGCGTTGTATCGGGCGGCGTTGGGTGAGGTGGGGCGAAATGGTTGGCCGGTGGTGAAGCCGGCGTTCTGGCGATTGCCGGTCCAGCTCATCGGTGCGCGCAGGGGTTCGTCAGCCTTCAATGTTTTTACACCGGCCATGCTGATTTCTTCGCCGTAATAGATGAAGGGTGTGCCGGGCTGCAGAAGATAAGTGGCGGCGGCGAGTTTGTATTGCGCTTTGTTGCCGCGCACCTGATCCCACAGACGCGCCCCGGCAAATATGTCGTGATTGGAGAGCATGGTGGCCATGGTAGTAGGCGCGGTTTTGAAATAATCCGCCACTTTTTGAATCGCCTCCAGATCGCCTTTTCCGCCCTTTGCACCCTTTACCGCCTTGATAATATTTTGCTCATGACCGAATGCAAACGCACTACCGCAGATATTGGGCGTGGCATAAACCTGCGGATTGGCAGTGGCTTCGCACACTACATGACGGCGGGCGTAGCCTTTAATCAGCTGGGTAAATTCGTTTGTGAGTGCGCGGCTTTCGGGCTGGTCGTTCCAGTCGACGGCGTTGTTCTCGATGAGATGCGGCACCGCGTCCAGTCGGAAGCCGTCGAGCCCGCGGTTCAGCCAAAACCGCAGGCTGTCCTTGTGGTATTGCACCACATCCGGGTTACGCAGATTAAAGTCCGGCATCCTGAAACCGAAGGTGGCGAAGTAGGCACCTTGTGCGGTGGTGATCCATGGATTCTTGCCCCATATTTCCCAGCCGATTGGGGCGATGTCTTGCCAGACATACCAGTGACGATAGGGGTTGGCGGGCCCTGATGCAGACTCGGCAAACATCGGGTGCTGGGTCGAGCTATGGTTGATGACGTAATCAATAATGACGCCGATCCCGCGCGCGTGAGCCTGAGTTAATAGTTCATCGAAATCCGCCAAACTGCCGTAGTCAGTTTCAATGTTGCGAAAATCCGTGGTGGCATAGCCGTGATCGTGGTCGGCGCTGGCGGTCACTGGCATTAACCAGATACCCTTGATGCCGAGATCACGCAGGTAATCCAGTTTTTGCGTCAGCCCTTTGAGATCACCGATGCCATCGCCATTGCTGTCTTTATAGCCGCGTACAAAAATTTCCATGAAGGCACCGTGCTGCCAGCCTTCCGCCAGCGTGCTGCCACGATCCCGCATGGCGATAGGGCTGATATCGATGGCGCTATTGGCATCAATTGCTGCTTTCTCGGACTCTGCTGCGCTGCCCAATATGGAGAAAAACAACAAGTTCGTCATAATCATTGCAATGCCTGAAATTCGTCGAAATGACATCAGCTGGATAAATTCAAAGGCGCTAAAACTCATAGGGGCTTTCGTAATCATGGATTTATGCGGTTCCTTGGTGGGCGAGGTTACAGCAGAATGATTTTATTATTTGTAGTTTAATTACGTTAATATTAAATGGAATTGCAATGGCGTGAACAACTCAATTTTGCAGGTGTTTTTTGATGAAACTTCGATACCCCAATATATTTTCCCATCAACAAACTTGGTCCCATTGCTTGCCCTTTGCCGTGGCCGCGTTTTTGATGATGTTCCCAACTTGGGCGAGTGCAGTACCAGGCTCGGTATCGCGGGCCATTGAAGCAAGTTGCAATCATTCGACAGCCAGCATGGTTGATGTTTCGCCTGCTCCCTTAGAGACGCGCGCTTACTGGCTTAATCGCCAGCTGGCGAAATGGCCTGGCATTGATGCAGCGGGCACTTTCAGGCTCCACTATTCAGCCACAGCCCAAATCCAGGCGGCGATCGGCAGCCAGGTGGTGGGTAGCGATGGTTCGCTAGCGCTTGAGGTCTTTACTGGTACCGTGCCGCCTGAGATCGCCAGTCGCTTCAAGTATGTCAACGCGGGTGTGGTGCTGGCGATAAAAGAGGCGGATCTTGCCAGGCTGCCGGGGCTGCTCAAAAAGCAACTGGTGCTGGTTCAACAAACCGATATAGGTGAGGTGCGTAACGCCGCCACCTTACAAATTGCCGGTGCGCTGGATGATATTTATGCCGCTGCCCAGAAAGTTGAAAACCTTGGCGTCAGCATTGGGCGTGCAAAAAATAGTGACACCACGTTCAAACTTTGGGCACCTACGGCGCAACAAGTCTCGCTTTGTATTTATCCCTCTGCAAATAGTAAAGCTACTTCGGTCGATGCGATGCGGTTTGCTGCATTCAGCGGTGTGTGGTCGCTTGCCAAACCGCGTGATTTATCTGGCCAGTACTATTTGTATGTGGTGGATGTGATGCGGCAAGACGGGGGTGTAGTACGCAACCGCGTAACCGACCCGTACTCCATCAGCCTCAGCGCGGATTCACAGCGCAGCTACATCGCCGACCTGAATGCAGCGCGGTTAAAACCAAACGGCTGGGATCAGTCACGTGCACCCAGCAAAGTGGCTGCGCAAACCGACATGACCATTTATGAACTGCATGTGCGGGATTTTTCAATCAATGATTCGACGGTCAGCGCGCTCAACCGGGGAAAATATTTGGCTTTTACCGAGCCACAGTCAAACGGCATGAAACATCTCGCAGCCCTTGGCCTAGCGGGTATGACCGATGTGCATCTGCTGCCTGTGTTCGATATTGCCTCTATCCCGGAAACTGGTTGTGTAACGCCCATGATCAGCGGTAAAGCTGACAGTGATGTGCAGCAGGAAATCGTCACTAAAAATGCGGCGAACGATTGTTTCAACTGGGGCTACGACCCCTATCACTTCAATGCGCCCGAAGGCAGTTATGCGAGCGATGCCGCCAATGGTGCAAAGCGTATTTTGGAATTTCGGAAAATGGTGATGGCGCTGCATCGCGCCGGATTACGGGTGGGTATGGATGTTGTTTATAACCATACCGCCGCCTCAGGTCAGGCCGCGAAATCAGTCCTCGATCGCATTGTGCCGGGCTATTACCAGCGCCTGAATTCGGTGGGCAAGGTTGAGCAATCCACCTGTTGCGATAACACCGCAACGGAAAATATGATGATGGGCAAGCTGATGATTGATTCAGCCGTGCTGTGGGCGACGGCGTATAAGATTGATTCATTCCGGTTTGACCTGATGGGCCACCAGCCGCGCGCCGCGATGGAAGCGCTGCAAACACAGGTCAATAATGCCACCGGTCGTCACATCAATCTCATCGGCGAAGGTTGGAACTTTGGTGAAGTGGAAAACGGCGCGCGTTTTGTGCAGGCATCGCAGTTGTCACTTAACGGCGGTGGTATCGGCACCTTCAGCGATCGTGCGCGTGATGCCGTGCGCGGCGGCGGGGCGGGAGACAGTGGCGAGACGCTGATCAAGTCACAGGGCTATATCAATGGCCTGGTGTATGACCCTAATGCGCTGGCGGATAAGGCGCGGCCTGTCACCGATCTGATGCGCGCCGCAGACCTGGTGCGAGTGGGGTTGGCTGGTTCGATCCGTGATTACGCTCTCACCACTTATCAGGGTATAAAAAAATCGTTGCATGAAATTGACTATGCGGGCCAGCCAGCCGGGTATGCAAGCGCGCCCGGTGAGGTCGTGAACTATGTGGATAACCACGATAACCAGACACTTTTCGATATCAATGTTTATAAGTTGCCGCTCAACACTTCGCGCCAAGACCGCGCCCGGGTGCAAATGCTGGGTGCGGCGATAACCGCTTTCAGCCAGGGGGTGGCATACTTCCACGCAGGCATAGATACGCTGCGCTCCAAATCGATGGATGGTAATAGTTACGATTCGGGCGACTGGTTTAACCGGCTTGATTGGAGCTACCGCGATAATTATTTTGCTACCGGTGCGCCGCCGAAGCGAGACAACGAAAAACAATATGCACTGATCAAACCGTTGCTGGCAAACCCGGATATCAAACCGACCCAAAAAGAAATTGAATGGGCTCGCGATATGTTTCGCGACCTATTGAAGATTCGCGCCAGTTCCAGCCTGTTCCGGTTGCGAACTGCTGATGAAATTAACTCGCGGCTTGATTTTTACAACATCGGCGTGACGCAAACCCCAGTTGTTATTGTCGGCCACTTGAACGGCAGGGGTTATCCAGCCGCAGGATTTAAGGAAGTCCTGTATTTCATTAATGTAGACAAGACCGCGCAAGATGTCGTGTTGCCTTCCGAGAAGGGCAAGGCATACACTTTGCATCCGGTTCATATCAGTGCCGATGCGGCTGATAAGCGGCCGGTGACTGATGCACGCTACGACAACACGGTGGGCCGCTTCACCTTGCCGGCCAGAACCGCGTTGGTTTACGTGGTGAATTGATAAAAAACTAGCGGCTGTGCGATGTCATCCGTGCCAGGGGCGATGCCATGCTGACGCCGGGCGCCGCGCTCAGCGCCCCTTCGGGTGCCGCCGGCAATAGATTAGCTGCCGCTGACTCATCCAACCGCTCATCCACGCTACTTAACAGCCCAAGGCCTTCAGGGTTGCGCCGCATGGCCACGCCAACTGCCAAAATATCAACGAACAGTAAATGCAAAATACGGCTGATCATCGGCAGATGGGTACTGACGTCTTCAAGGTGATCGACAATCAATGCTGCATCGGCCTTGCGCGCAAGCGGGCTCTGACTCGCCGTAATGGCAACAATGGAGGCACCGCGTTCGCGCGCTTTTTCAGCGACCTCCATAAGCTCCGGCAACCGTCCGCCGCTACTTATAATGACCGCCACGTCGCCCGGTTTCAACACGGCAGCGGCGAGTAGTTGCAGCCTTGGATCGGTGTAGGATCCGCTGGAAATGCCAAAGCGCAAAAATTTGAATTGGGCGTCCAGTGCGACCGCGCCGTAATGGCCTAGTGCAAAAAATTCAACGCGGTTTGCATTTATTAATAGGTCGATTGCGCGATCTATTGTCTCGCGGTTGAGCTGGCTGCGAACTTGCAGAATGGCCGAAGCGGTATTGCCCAATACTTTTGCACCGAGTTCAAGCATCGAGTCATCATTGGTCACTTGCACATGCGTGACTGGCACGGTGCCGGTGAGTCCCGAGGCGAGGCGTAATTTGAAATCTGAAAGGCCTTCGCAACCGAGCGTGCGACAAAAACGGATGACCGTTGGCTGACTAACCTGAGCGGCGCGTGCAATCTCGGTAATTGGATCATTCAACACAGTACGTGGATGCGCCAGCACGTGATCGGCCACACGAAGCTCAGCGGGAGACAGCTGGGTGCGCGCCCGACGAATCTGCTCAATGATTGCCGAAGCGGAGGTTTTGAGGGTGCGTAACTGGGCTTCGAGAATCGCAGAAACACCGGTGAAAGTAGCGTGCTCGGCAGTAATAACAAATGTCGGAATTGCCGCCACATAACTGCTGAACCGGCCTTTGTCTTCGAAACGGGCGCGGAACGGTGAGCGATCAAAATAGCTGCCCAGACGCGGCACAATACCGCCGCCAATATAGATGCCACCTAATGCACCCAACGTAACCGCCAGGTTGGCCGCCGCTGTGCCGAGCAGCGCACAGAAAACTTCCAGCGTCGCCACTGAAACAGGGTCCTGGTTATCGAGGGCGCGCTGAGTAATTTCCGGCGCAGAATAATTTTTCGCCGGCGCGCCAGTATGTTCGGCCATGGCGAGATACATCAGCTCCAATCCCGGGCCCGATAGCAAGCGCTCAAACGAGACGTGGTCAAAATGTTTCCACGCATAGCGTAGTACGGCTATTTCGCGTTCATCACGCGGCGAGAAGCTGGTGTGGCCTCCTTCAGAACCTAGTGAAATCCAGCCGTCACCCGCGGGAATTAAACCCGAAACCCCCAGCCCGCTACCCGAGCCCAGCAAGCCGATAACACTTTGTTTGTGCGCTTCGCCGCCGCCGACCTGGCGCAAATCGTGTTTGCCCAACCGCGGCAAAGCCATCGCCAGTGCCGTGAAATCATTCACCACTACCAGCGTATCCCAGCCCATTTCACTGCGCATCTGCTCGATGGAGAACTGCCAGTGATAGTTGGTCATGCGTACCAGGTCGCCATCGACCGGGTTAGCAATCGCCACCGCGGCGTGCGCTATCCGTACGGATGGAGTGGCAGGAAGGGTTTGCAAATAGGCAGTTACGGCAGCATGAAAGTCTGCGTAATCCGCGCAGCGCAGCGAGGCAATCTGCGTGAACTCGCCCAGCGTTGTTTCCAGTGCAAACCGTGCGTAAGTACCGCCGATATCTGCAATCAGTCGGGGACTATCGAAAGGGGCCATTAAAGTTCGCGAATAGTTATGAGTATGCAAGGATTGTAGCGCCATTTTCAGGCGATAATTGTAGATACGTTGAAGATGTATTCTCTTGTGGTTTTGGTACGCACAATCATCTTTTCAAATCGCTTCATAATTATTGGCGGGGCTGAATTAATGCAACAAAGAGCGTTTGGCCAAACTGGTCTTTCTGTGTCAGTGCTGGGCCTCGGTGCCGGCCAAATTGGCGAGGCCCATCAACCCGAGGCTGAGGTCGGCGAGTTGCTAAACACTGCGCTGGATCTGGGTATCACGCTGATTGATACGGCGCGTGGTTATGGGCTCTCGGAAGAACGAATCGGGAGGCATATTGCGCATCGCCGCAGCGAATATGTGCTCTCGACCAAGGTGGGATACGATGTGCATGGACATGGCGACTGGAACTACGATTGCATTATTGCGGGTGTCGATCTCGCGCTGCGCAATATGAAAACTGATGTTCTAGATATTGTTCACCTGCATTCATGCCCAATACAAACGCTGATTGAACAGGGTGTCATTGACGCCCTGATGAAAGTACGTGAGCAGGGCAAGATTCGGGTGGCGGCTTATTCGGGGGAGAACGAGGAACTGGCGTGGGCGGTGAATGAATCAGCCGGCAAATTTGGCAGCGTGGAGTGCTCGGTCAATCCGTTTGACCAAATGAGCCTGGCGGCGATTCTTCCCAGTGCAGGTGCAAGGGGTATGGGGGTGATCGCCAAGCGCGCGCTGGGCAATGCGCCGTGGCGGTTTACCGCGCGTCCGCACGGCAACTACTGTGAGACCTACTGGACGCGGTTGCAGGCGATGGCAATGGATCGTAGTTTCATGCCGTGGGATGAGTTTGCGCTTCGCTTCAGCACCTTCGCGCCGAATGTGAGTAGCGCGATTGTTGGCACGTCGTCTGTCAAACACCTACGCCATAACGCTGCATTGATTGAAGCGGGACCATTGCCAGTCGCTATGTTTGACGAACTGCGCAGTCGCTTCAAACAGCTGGGTGGCGACTGGCGTGGCGAAATTTAATAACACCGATACATTGCTATTCGTGCCAGGAGTGTCCATGCCGCTCGGTGAGCGCGATAGCCGCCGTTGGCCCCCAGCTGCCCGCGCTATAAGGCTTGGACTGGTGGCCGGTACTTCGCCAGCCGTCAATGATGCCGTCAATCCATTTCCACGATGCTTCGACCTCGTCGCGGCGTACGAATAGCGCCGAGTTGCCGCGCAGCACATCCAGCAGCATGCGCTCATAGGCAATGCGCCGGCGAGCCTGGCCGAAAGCCTCACCCACCGAAAGATTAAGCCCCACTTCGCCCAGGCGTGTTTCATTGACACCCGGCTTTTTATGCATCAGTGTCAGGGTGATTTTTTCATCGGGTTGCAATTTGATCAGCAGAGTATTGGGCTGTAAGGTCGCGCCAATGTCGGCAAAAATATTGTGCGGCGCTGGCTTGAACTGGATAACGATTTCGCTCATGCGTTCCTGCATGCGCTTGCCGGTGCGAAGATAAAACGGCACGCCCGCCCAGCGCCAGTTATCGATTTCGGCGCGGATCGCGATAAAGGTTTCAGTGTCGCTGGTTTTGGTTGCGCCGGTCTCGTCGTGATAACCGGCAACCGCTTTGCCGCCGCTGAAGCCTGCAGCGTACTGGCCGCGCACAGTGTGGGTTGCCACCTCACTGCCAGTGATGGGTTTAAGCGACCACAACACTTTCACTTTTTCATTACGAACTGCGGAAGGTGTAAAGCTGGCGGGCGGCTCCATCGCCACCAGGCAGAGCAATTGCAGCAAGTGGCTTTGCACCATGTCGCGCAGCGCCCCGGTACCATCGTAGAACGACCAGCGTCCATCAACACCCACGGTCTCGGCCACCGTAATTTGCACTTGTTCAATGGCGTTTGCGTTCCATAGCGGTTCAAAAATAGAATTGGCAAAGCGCAGCGCCAATAAATTTTGTACCGCCTCTTTGCCCAAATAATGATCGATACGAAATACCTGGCTTTCTTCAA
>JAYVEV010000013.1:0-11752 GCA_043773745.1 Burkholderiales bacterium
CAGTAGCGGCTAACAGTAACGGATACTTTCTCAATCGTTACTGTTTGAACAGTCCATGGGACCGGCGATGATGGGTCATTATTGATAATCCCCCGTTCTTTTTTCGACATTATTAAATGTCTAATGAATTAGGGGAAGTCGATTAGTTCTAGACTTTATTCCCAAGAAACAAAACAGTCAAAATCGGCCAGCAACTTACTCCACCGTCACCGACTTAGCCAAGTTCCGCGGCTTATCCACATCGGTGCCGCGCAACAGCGCCGTGTGATACGCCAACAACTGCACCGGCACCGCGTGAATGATCGGTGATAGTACACCGGCGTGGCGGGGGGTTCGAATCACATGCACACGTTCACTTTCGGTGAAATGACTATCCAGATCCGCCAGCACAAACAATTCGCCTCCGCGTGCGCTGACTTCCTGCATATTGGATTTCACTTTTTCTAATAGTGCGTCATTGGGCGCAATCACGACCACCGGCATAGCCGAATCCACCAGCGCCAGCGGACCATGCTTGAGCTCTCCCGCGGGATAGGCTTCAGCATGGATGTAGGAAATTTCTTTGAGTTTTAAGGCACCTTCGAGTGCGATGGGGTAATGAATGCCACGCCCTAAAAACAGTGCGTGATCCTTTTGCGTGAATTTCTTGGCCCATTCAATAATTTGCGGCTCTAGATTAAGGGCGTGCTGAACGCTGCCGGGCACAAAACGCAGTTGTTCCAAGTATTGGGCTTCGTCCGTAGCGCTTAGCTGGCCGCGTTCTTTGGCGATGCTGAGGGCTAACGTAAACAGGACGGCCAGTTGGGTGGTGAAGGCCTTGGTGGAGGCTACGCCGATTTCAGCACCGGCGCGGGTGTAGCAAACCAGCCGGGAGGCGCGTGGAATGGCGCTCTCGCGGACATTGCAGATGGATAAGGTGTAGGGATGGCCCAATTGTTGGGCGCGCTTGAGCGCTTCCATGGTGTCGAGGGTTTCACCTGATTGTGAGATGGTGACGACCAGTTGGCGGGGGTTGGGGATGGAATCACGATAGCGGTATTCGTGGCCCAGCTCGATGTTGCAGGGGATTTTGGCGATGGTTTCAATCCATTGCTTGGCGACCATGGATGCATAGAAGCTGGTGCCGGAAGCGAGAATGAGCACGGCATTGCAGTCTTTGAATATCGGTCCGGCTTCGGCGCCGAACAGTGCGCTGTTCACCCCTTCGGTGAGGACGGCTTCGAGCGTGTCGGCTAGGGCGCGTGGTTGCTCATGAATTTCTTTTGACATGAAGTGCTGGTAGGGGCCGAGATCATTGGCGTCGTCGGTGACGGTGGAAATATGGACGGCACGTTGAACGGATTGTCCGTCACGATCGACGACCGTGATGCTGTCTCGGCGCAGGGCGGCAATATCACCCTCCTCCAGATACATTACACGCCGGGTGACCGGCAGAATGGCTGAGACGTCTGAAGCAATAAAGTTTTCACCATCGCCGACGCCAATCAATAGTGGGCAGCCTTTGCGCGCGCAGGTCATGGTGCTGGTGTCACGCAGCGATACGACGCCGATGGCGTAAGCGCCTTGCAAATCTTTGACGGCATGTTGGGTGGCGATGAATAGGTCGCCTGACGCTTTGAAATAGTGATGCAGCAGATGGGCGATGACTTCAGTATCGGTCTGTGATTCAAACTGGTAGCCCAGTCCTTTTAAGCGCTCGCGCTGCGCTTCGTGGTTTTCGATGATGCCGTTGTGGACAACGGCGATTTCTTCATGCGAAACATGGGGGTGGGCATTTAATTCTGTGACGCCGCCGTGTGTTGCCCAGCGGGTATGGCCGATGCCTAATATACCGGCCAGCCCTTCGGCGGTTATGCCGGCTTCCATTTCGGCCACGCGCCCAATGCGGCGTACGCGCTTGATACCGTCGTTCACAACGGCAATGCCGGCTGAATCATAGCCGCGATATTCCAGCCGACGCAGCCCTTCAGTTAGCAGAGGAACGATGTCTCTTTTTGCTATACCGCCGACAATGCCGCACATAATTAACCTTTTTGAATTCTTAAAAACACTGGCTTTATACGAAAAATTCCCATTACAAAATAGTAAAACAATGGCAAAACTTGCGTTATTTCATACTGAAATATGCCGCTATTGGAGCCTACACTATTGGGGATGAACCTGTTGAGCCGCTGCAATTTTAAACTTGCTCAGACGCGGTTACAAAACAGAATTTCCCGCATGACTTAAGTTATCATTTAATCCTGTCATGCTTGGGGTAGCCTGATCTATCAATACCTGAAGATTTTTCTTTATGTACGGATCAATTTTTCTGAGTACTCATCGCCGGTTCTGTCTTTTTTTGTCTTTTTACCCATTTTGTCAGCCCTATGCATGTTCTGATTACAGGCGCCGCAGGCTTCATTGGCCACCATCTTGCGCTACAACTATTGGCGCGCGGTGATACTGTCGTGGGCATTGATAACCTCAATGATTATTATGATGTCCAATTAAAAGAAAATCGGCTGAAACGCATTGCCAGCAGTGCCGCAGGATCTGCCTTTACATTCAAAAAGCTGGACATGACTGATCGCGCCGGAGTTCAGGCTCTGTTCGCCGCTGAAAAATTTGCTGTCGTCGTCAATCTTGCCGCCCAAGCCGGGGTGCGTTATTCCATCACGCATCCGCATGCCTACATCGACGCCAATCTTGTCGGCTTTACCAACATTTTAGAAGGAGCTCGGCATGCCCAAGTAGGACATTTTGTATTTGCCTCATCAAGCTCTGTGTATGGTGCGAACACGCGGATGCCACTTTCTGAAAGCGACAATGTTGATCACCCGCTATCGCTCTATGCTGCAACCAAAAAAGCCAATGAGCTGATGGCCCATAGCTACGCTAATTTGTTCAGTCTGCCCTGCACGGGGCTACGTTTCTTTACAGTGTATGGGCCGTGGGGCAGACCAGATATGGCACTGTTCAAATTTACCAAAGCCATTTTAGCGGATGAACCTATTCAGGTTTTCAACCAAGGCAATATGATTCGTGATTTCACCTACGTTGACGATATTGTTGAAGCGGTGGTGAGACTCATTGATCGCCCCGCCGCACCTGATACGACGTGGTCTGGTGATACACCAAGTCCTGCCACCAGCTACGCGCCTTATCGCATTTTTAATATTGGCAATAATAATCCCATCCAGCTGATTCGCTATATCCAGGCACTGGAAAACTGCCTTGGCAAAAAAGCCCAAATGGAAATGTTACCCATGCAAGAAGGCGATGTACCGGCCACCTCAGCCGATATCTTCCGCCTTCAAGCCGCAACCGGCTTCCGACCTACCGTTGAAGTGGAAACCGGTATCGCGAAGTTCGTAGAGTGGTATCTCGAGTATTACAAAACCACGAACTAGTGAGATCCGTCCGCACAAGTGTGTCTGACAGTTCCGGACAGCAAGATCTGCGATTTGTGCGCGATGTCTCTAAATAGGTTGAACAACAAAATCTGCGCATTAATTAATGGCATAGGAATCGTCCTATAATCAATTTGATCAATTCGCAGCATTAAGTACACCCATAAAAATGCCCTTAAAGGCTGCTATTCACTCTACAACTCCCAGTGCTCCCGCCCATTTTCGTGATTTAAGCCCATGATTCGCCTTCTCATTGCCGATGATCACGCCATTATGCGAGATGGACTCAAGCGCATTCTCGAAGGTCATGATGATTTTGAGGTGGTTGGCGAGGCTATTGATGGCTTTCAGACCATGGAATGGGTGCGTAAGGGCGGTTTTGATGTTTTGCTGCTCGATCTTTCCATGCCGGGAAAAAGCGGCGTGGATTTAATTAAGCAGATAAGGGACTACGCACCAAAACTGCCTTTATTAGTGCTGACCATGCACGAAGAAGAGCTATATGCCGTACGCACCATCCGTGCAGGCGCCTCTGGCTACATCACCAAGGAAAGCGCCGCCACGCTGCTGATTGAGGCCATTCGCCGGATCGCGCTTGGACGGCTATTTATCAGTCCACAAGTTGCCGAACAACTTGCATTAAATTTGATGGCGAACAACGACGAGCAGCCACATACAAAACTCTCTGACCGCGAATTTGAGGTTTTTCAACTGCTCGCGGCCGGCATATCGGTAACCAATATTGCAGAAAAACTGCACCTGAGTGTGAAGACGGTGAGCACCCATAAAACACGCATTCTGCAAAAATTTGGCGCCCATTCACTTGCCGACCTGATCAAGTACGCTATCAGCAACAACCTGCTCCTTAAGTCGAATTAATTTCTGTTGCAGCGCCCTGCTGCCGATATCTTGCACTAGGAATTCTCCTAGTCGACGAATCTTCATTCCGACAAAATTTAAAGCGTTTGCCGATATGGCGAACATGAAATTTTCGCCATACTCCATTCAACTTATTACAACCCAATAAATTGAGTTGAACGAGACGCTAGGTACGCAATGAAAATTTTTATAGTGGAAGATTCTGCTCTGATGCGTGCGCGCATTGCGCAAGCTGCGATCAGCATTGCAGGTATAGAGGTCGCTGGCCATTCTGGCGACATGAATGGTGCATTAAACGGCATTCGCGAATCATCGCCTGATGCACTGGTAGTCGACATTCAATTGCATGATGGCAGCGGCCTGACTATTTTGAAACAAATGAAGAATGAACGGCCGGAGATCAAAGCAGTTGTCCTCAGCAATTCAGCCAGCACTCCGTATAGGCACGCCGCATTTGCAGCAGGAGCCGACCATTTTCTTGATAAATCGACTGAGTTCAGTCAGCTCAACGGCATCCTGGCTGATTGGCAATTACGCCTTCAAACGCAAATGCGCATACCACCAACGCATTTATCTACCTAGTTAAACTGCTCAGGAGCATCATCATGATTGCAATGCGTATTGAATCTGCCAAATTAAAGGACGTCATTAAAGTTCAGCTAGCTGCTAACTGCTTAGTAACGGCAACCGAGGAATCCGATAGCGGGTGGTGCTCACTACCTTCCGTCTGTCACTTGCTTGGCATACCCAATATCGTTGTCGAAACCGACATCAGATTCCAGCGCCGCCGGGTCAAAGCCGGACAATGGCTATTTGGCAGCGGGGAAAAATTTAAAGCTGTCTTTATTGTTTACGCTGGCTTTCTTAAAACGGTGCTGGTCGATAACGCTGGCAACGAACAAATTCTTGGCTTCCCGATGAAGGGAGATCTGCTAGGCATTGATGGCTTACATAATGAGCATTACGCCTCGCAAGCCGTTGCGCTCACGGATTGCGATCTGGTCGTTATCCCCTTTGCGGAATTGATGAGTTTGGGACACGAATATACATTGCTTGAAAGCTGGCTCTATCGCGCTGTGGGGCGGGAACTGGTGCGCGAACACGCCGTAGTTGGGCTGCTGGGAACACTCGGTGCAGAGGCCCGTGTGGCGCGGTTTCTGGTGGCGCTGTCAGAACGATTTGCAGCGATTGGTTATTCCTCGGCCAGCTTCAATTTACGGATGACTCGTCAGGAAATCGGTAGCTACTTGGGTTTAACTCTTGAAACAGTCAGCCGCTCATTATCCGCACTTGATGATGCGGGCCTCATCCACATTAATCAACGCGCTGTTGAAATCAGGGATATTGCATCATTGCGATCGCTGCAAAAAATTCCCGTTACGGCAAAGGTAAAGCATTCGCTGAATGTTGACCTACCGAGCCGAATGAAATGTAATCCCAAGCACTCAATGTGGTCAGAAATCAGCATGACGTAGATTAAATAAGGGTTGAGAGACAAATCGGAGGTCATGACTCCTGATTCAAGCAAAGTTTAGGTTCATTCACCCGAAATGCACAAAACAACAAATATTGGCCTCTCGTCTCCTTATGAAATTTAAATATGATTAAAATTATTCTTGCTGTCGACGGTTCCGAGCCTTCACTATTGGCTACGCACGCTTTAATTAAACACCGCGCTATGTTCATTGAACCTGTCGAAATTCATCTGCTCCATGTCTCAGCACCGATTCCGCATCTGTACGGTATGCACGTGGTGGTAGATAACCCAACAATTGAACGAATCGTTAATGAAGACGCCGAGCAGGCCACGATCAATAGCAAAATATTGTTTGATAAATGGGGCATTGCATACAAATGCCAGAATTTGATTGGCACGACAGCGTACACAATCAATAATTTTGCCGAAACTCAGGAAGCTGAATTTATTTACGTCGGCGCCCGTGGTCTCGGCGCGTTTGGCGGTGTGGTACTGGGTTCGACGACGATGAAACTCTTGCACATCGCAAAAATACCTGTTGTGGTCATTCACGCTACTGAAAACTGAATCGCCAGCACCAGAACATCACGCTTGCAGTAGCGCCACAAGCTCACTACACTTCACCCATGATAAGAATCCTCACTGTCAAGATCAATTGTAGCGCTGTGATTTCGCTCATTCACGGGATTGGACCTTCGACCCAATGAGCATTCGCGATCCTATTGCTGGGCCACTCCAGCCTCAGCAAGCTACCATCGACGCGATAAGCAACCAACACCGCAGCGAACGCCGTCTGGCAGCCATGATTGAAACCACGACTGACGCGATCGTGATGATTGACCATGAGCAAAAAATAACGCTGGTGAATCAGGCGACGGAACTAATGTTTGGCTATTCGCGAAAAACGCTAATGGGTCAGAGCATTGAGATTTTGATACCCGTACGCTTTCGCGGCGTACATCACCAACATGTAGAACAATTCGGAACAACTGGTAACAGCGTACGCCGTATGGGTGGTGAAGCCAATGTGGCGGGCATGCGCGCTAGTGGCGAAGAGTTTTCAATCGACGCCTCTATTTCACATCTACTGGAAGATGGAAAGCCATTTTATACCGTTATTTTGCGTGACATTACCGAACGAAAACGGGCGCAACAAGATCTGGAAATATCGCGCGAATATTTGCGCAATCTCTACGACGGCCTGCAAACGATTCGAGAGGAGGAGCGCAAGAGAATTGCGCGTGAGCTGCATGATGATCTAGGGCAAACTCTGGGTGCAGTACGTATCGATTTAACTCTGTTAAGAAACGCTTTACCAGCCGATTACTCAAAGCTGGCAAAAAATGCCGAAGGTATCGACAATCTGCTGCTAAACGCCATTACCTCAGTGCGTCGAATATCGTCCGATCTTCGTCCCCGTCCACTCGATGACTTGGGCTTGGTGCCCGCATTGCAAATGTTGGTGGAGGAATTTTCACAGCGGTACCACATAGCTTGCATTCTCGATGCGCCGCTCGATGAGCTGCCGCTACCTGACCAGATCGCTACGCCATTATTCAGGATGGTGCAGGAGTCGCTCAACAACGTTGCCAAGCACGCCGCAGCGACTCATGTTCGTATCCAGATCCGTGCAGACAATGAAATATTGTCGTTACGTATAGCAGACAACGGCAAGGGGCTAAACTCAGCCGATACCAAAAAATCGGAATCATTCGGGCTGATCGGCATGCGCGAACGCGCATGGGCAATGGGTGGCAGCTTTAATGTCAAAAGCGCAGACCAAGGGGACGCTGGCAACAGCAAGGGTAGAGGCACTACCATCGACATCTCCATCCCGCTCATCACCGATTCATTCGGCGTCCATACTCGCCAGCCACACCGCCCAGCCTAGCGCACCACCAATACCGGAAGCTTGGAGAGCGCCAGAACTTTTTGGGTTTCGCTACCCATTAATAGTGATGATATTGCGCGTCTGCCGTGAGATGACATCACGATAAGGTCGGCTTTTACTTTTCGCGCATGGTTAATAATGGCTTGATGAGGATTATCGTTAAATGCATACGCGACCTCGGCAGAAACATGCTCCTCAGACGCAAGCTTGGTCACTTTTTTAAGCAACTTGTCGGCAGCTTGGCCAACACTTTTTTTGTAATCAGCCGGCAACGGCCATTCGTAAAATGCACCTTCCGGATAATAAGGCGTCTTGTATTCAGCGGCAGCATAAAATCCTGTCACCTTCGCACCGCTGCTTTTGGCAAGCGCTATAGCCGTTTTAATGGCCTTGTCGGATAGTTTGGTGCCGTCCGTTGCAACCAGAATATGTTTGAACATGATGCCTCCATTAGTTTGATCCCTTGTGCAAACTCTACCGACCGTCAACTATCGCGTATTGATATTCATCAAAAAGCATTTATAAAAAGGCTTCAACTCATTTGGCTTGCATTTGATTAACTTCGGGACGCGTCATCTCCCGCAGCAAGAAAGCAGCTCATTGCACTCGCCATTGCGGTAATCGCCCAAAGTATAAGAAAGCCCAGCGAATAAATAGTAGTCCTGGAAACGCGCACATGATCACCCAACACCACCAACTCCATCGGGTCAACCAGCGTGAACACGATGCCCACCCCAATTCCGGCAGCAATAAATGATGGCCACAGAATCCACATCATTCGCTTAAGCATGGGCAATCCTTAATCAACGGCAGGCCGGATATGGGGTAATAGATTAATCATCAGCGGCCTTCAGCGCCTCACTGCCTAGCGAGAAGGTTGTCGGTATAGCACCGCGGATAACAACGCTGCTGATGAGCCGCCAATGACGCGACTCGTCATCCAGCGTGACATACCATTTGCCGGGCTCTAGCGCGCCCGCAGGAGCAAGTGTGCCGATGAACGTGTTTTGATTCGATTGTTGCAATAAAACGTGGCGATCCTTGCCACCCACACCGGCGCGGGCAAAAGTCAGTTTTAATTCTTTAACATGGGCTGGGGCGCTCTGCATGGTCAGCACAACGCGTTCTAACCCGGCATCAATTAGGCCCGTCGCTTTATAGCCCGCAGCCTTGGCAGCGAAGTCACGCGACAAATCCTTGTTCACGCTTAAACCCTGCTTGTAGTAATCATCAACGACCAGCCCGTCATGCGTGCGCACCGCAATGATGGCAGTGCTGATGCCGGCCACGACAACAATCGCAGGGCCTGTCATGAGAAACCACGGCCAAGGTTCTCGATACCAAGGTTTTGAAGTCATCAGGGGAGCTTTCATAGGAACACTTTCAGTGGTTAACGCGCATAATTACCGGTTGAAAAAGGTCGCTTTTTCATGAATAAAAAAATCATCAGGTGAATCGCGGCCATTCTTGTCAACGGCCACAATTTGAAACTCAATGTGAGTAGTTCCCTTGGCCAGATGCTCTTGAGCAGCCCTAACATTGAGCGCAATAGTCTTTGCCGCTGCTGATTCAATTTCCAGCGGCTGCTTTAGCCCCACTATCTGCAGACCTTCAATGCCAGTAACCCGAACCATAAACCGCTGCGATTTTTCTTGCGTGTTCATTACGTGCAGCCGGTAAACGTTTTCAATCAGGCTGCCATCCACCTCGCGTGACATGGCACCACGATCACGGATCACATCCACTTTCACCGGTACGCGGTACCACAGCGTGACACCGGTCGCGATGATAATGGCCCATAATAAAATGGTATAAATCATGACTCGTGGGCGAAATACCCGCTTCAGCATTTCACGCCAGCCAAAATGCTCGTCAACTGAATTGAGCGTCGCATAGCGAATAAGGCCGCGCGGGTAACCCATTTTGTCCATTACCTGATCGCAGCCGTCGATACAAGCAGCACAACCAATACATTCGTATTGTTGGCCATCACGAATATCAATTCCGGTCGGGCAGACTTGTACGCAAATATTGCAATCGACGCAGTCGCCAAGACCTTTCGCTTTGTAATCAACTGTTCGGCCCCGTGATCCGCGCGCTTCGCCTCGACCAGTATCATATGTAATAACCAAGGTATCCCGGTCATACATCGCGCCCTGGAAACGTGCATAGGGACACATATATTTGCAAACCTGCTCGCGCAGCCAACCCGCGTTACCGTAGGTGGCAAAACCATAAAACAAAATCCAGAATAACTCCCACGGCCCTACAGATAGCTGCAACACAGATAGGCTGAGCTCGCGAATAGGGACGAAATACCCCACCAACGTAAACCCAGTCCAAAGTGAAAGTGCAATCCAGACGGCATGTTTGGCGGCTTTTAGGCTCAACTTCCGCGCCGATATTGGAGTTTGATCCAATTTTTTTTGTGCTCTGAAGTCGCCTTCAATCTTGCGCTCAATCCATAAAAACATTTCTGTATAGACCGTTTGCGGGCATGCGTAGCCGCACCAGAGGCGTCCTGCCACAGCGGTAAACAGAAAAAGAGAAAACGCCGATATCAACAACAACACCGTCAGATAAATAAAATCCTGCGGCCAAAACACGACAGCAAAAATATAGAACTTGCGTGCAGTCAGATCAAACAACACTGCCTGACGATCATTCCAGATCAGCCACGGTGTGCCGTAATAAACTAGCTGTGTGGCAAAAATAAGCACCCAGCGCCAACTAGCGAACCAACCAGTAACTGCACGCGGATAGATTTTTTTATGGATCGCATACAGCGCTTCGTCCTCACCACCGCTTGTACCGCTGCTGTTTGCTGCCGAAGCTGTATCGAGCGCGATGATCGGGATGATTTTATTCACGAACGATTTGTCAATTTTCTAGGGTTTTGCCTGACTTACAGCTGCGGGCACAGATGCAGGCGCAACCAATACTGCCGGCACTCCACCCCCCAAGCTGTAAACATAAGCTGCCAGCAAATGCACCTTCGCCTCACCCAGTCGCTCCAGTTGGGGCGGCATCATATTGTTGCGACCCAGGCGGATGGTCTCGCCAATTGACTCTTCACTGCTGCCGTAGAGCCAAATTTTATCTGTTAGGTTCGGCGCTCCAATTGCCTGATTACCTTTTCCCTCCGGTCCATGACAGGCTGCACAAATAGCGAACTTGTCCTTACCCGCTGCGGCGAGTACGGCATCATGCTTTAAACCTGATAGTGAGCGAACATAGTTCACCATAGCGGGTATAGCGACCTCACCGCCGATGGCATCCACCATGGGCGGCATCACACCATTGCGACCCTGGCGGATGCTGGTTTCAATGCTTGCAGGGTCGCCACCATGCAGCCAATCGGCATCACGCAAATTGGGAAAACCCTTGCCGCCACCCGCGTCAGAACCGTGGCATTGCGCACAGTTATTCAAAAAAAGTCGCTGGCCGATATCGTTGGCGGCTGCATCTTTAGCCAGTGTTGGAATATCTACTTTTGCATATTTGGCAAAAATCGGACCGAACTCGCTATCGGCTTTTTTGACTTCAGCATCAAATTGCCCCGTTGATGACCAACCAAAGATACCTGCAAAATTTCCCAGTCCCGGATAAAACATCAAGTAGCCAAGTGAAAATACGATCGTGATGTAAAACAACCACATCCACCAGCTTGGCATCGGGTTGTTGTACTCAACCAGATCTTCATCCCACACATTGCCGTGTAGCTTGATTTTCTCGCCTTTCGACGGACGCTTCATAGTCTGCAATCTGAGCAATACCCCGCAACCAATGATCGATACCACCGATACAATGGCGATAAACCAGTGCCAAAAATTGCTATCGAAGTCACTCATGGCACTTACCCGGCCGGCTTTGGGTGGGTATTTCATCTTTATCGGCAAAAGGTAAATTAGCCGCTTCATCGAAGGCGGCTTTTTGCTTGCCGTTATAAGCCCATATCACGACGCCAACAAAAGCGATAAAAGACAAGGCTGTCACGATGGTACGAAGATCACTAAAGTCCACGGGCGGCTCCTATCGGGTTGATTTTAGTGCGGTACCCAGCACTTGCAGATACGCAATCAGGGCATCTTCTTCTGTCTTGCCGGTCACATC
>JAYVEV010000014.1:0-12796 GCA_043773745.1 Burkholderiales bacterium
CAACAAACATTACAACATCCTAAAAGAGCATTTATGACAGTCTCCCATTCAGCCTCAGTATCGCCCCGCACCCTCCGAACTAACCGCCGCGGCTGGGTCAGATGGACCGTCGTAGCGATTACGCTCATCGCGGTCGTTGGTGCCTTAGTTGCTTGGAAATCGAGCTCCGCCAACAAGGAAGAAAAAAAATCAGACGTCGACAAAACATTTGAATTCGCCAAAAACGATATTGCGGTTGTTCAGCCCCAAAATCTGGGTTTGGTGATCCCCGTCTCGGGTTCTGTTCGGCCCGTCTTGCAAGCAATGGTCAAATCCAAAGTGGCTGGTGAAGTAGCCCACGTCTATGTGCGTGAGGGCGAGCGCGTGACCGCCGGTCAGACCTTGGTTTCAATCGATGCCGCCGATCTGAAAGCGCGGCATGATGCGCAGCGCGCCATGGTTGCCGAAGCCAAAGCCCGTCTCGATCTGGCCACTAAAAACGAAGCGAACAACCGCGCGCTGCTGGCAAAAAATTTCATTTCACAAAACGCTTTTGATGGCGTCGCCAATAGCGTGCAGATTGCGGAGGCCAATCACCAATCCGCGCTGGCCCAATCCGCCATTACCCAGCGTGCGCTGGCCGATGCACAAGTGCGCGCGCCATTTGCGGGGATTGTGTCCAAACGCGCGGTGAACGTAGGCGAAAAAATTACCGCCGATGCGCCGGTGATGCATATCGTGGATTTGTCGAAGATGGAGCTGGAAGCACCGGTTCCGGTCAGCGATATTCCGTGCGTAAAAGTAGGCCAGGAAATTGCATTCACCGTGGACGGCTTCGCGGGTCGCGAATTCAAAGGCAAGGTAGAACGCATTAATCCTGCGGCCGAGGCGGGTTCGCGCTCGATTTCCATTTTTGTGAGTCTGCCGAATCTCGACGGCGCGTTGAAAGGTGGCATGTTTGCGAACGGCACACTCGCTGCGACGAGCCGCGGCGCGGTCAATGCACTACCGCTTGCATCGCTTATTGAAGAAGGCGGTCAAACCTTTGTCTACGCCATCAAGGACGGTCTCATTCAGCGTAAACCCGTCACAGTCGGCGCGAAAAATGTTGAACGCGGCATGGTTGAAATTCGCGACGGGATTACCATTGGCACCGAAGTTATTGCGGTCAAGGCAGATGGCCTGAAGCATGGCTCAAAGGCGATTGTAAAAACGGCGGCGGTGGCGACTACACCGACATCCGCGCCACCCGCAAAAGACGCGACCAAAAGCTAGCCTTCCAAACTGCCGCAATATCCATTACTGGCTAGCGCAATCATTGCTATACCCATCTTTTTAATATCCTGAATACCGCCGGAGCAAAGCATGCAAATAACCAAAATCAGCGTCAACAATCCGGTGTTTGCCACTATGATGATGGTAGCACTCATGGTGCTGGGCGTCTTTTCCTACCAGCGCTTATCCGTGGACCAGTTGCCCGATATTTCATTCCCGTTTGTATCAGTCGCAACCTCGTATCCCGGCGCATCTTCCGAAGCGGTCATGCAGGATGTGACGCGTCCGCTCGAAGAGTCCGTGAATACGGTGCAGGGAGTAAAAAATATCCGCTCTTTTTCACGCGAAGGTTACTCGCGCGTCATGATCGAATTTGATTTGAATGTGGATGTCAAAACCGCGGTGCAGGATGTACGCGATAAGGTTGCAGGCGTCAGGCGCGGTTTTAACAAGGATATTGGCGAGCCGACCGTAACACGCGCCGACAACGATAACGATCAGCCGATAATGTATATCGCGATTGAAAGTCCAGCACGATCGCTGCGCGAATTGTCTGATTTGACTGATCAGTTGGTGGTGAAGCGCCTGCAAGGCGCGGCTGGTGTCGGCACCATCGATATTTCGGGCCAGGTACAGCGCGAAATGGCGATTCAGCTCAATCCGGACAAGATGGCCGCCTACGGCATCAGCGTTGATCAAGTCGTGGGCGAGATTCGCGCACAGAACCAAAATCAAGCAGCCGGGTTTCTTGCTGGCGAGCGCGCTGAGCGTCTGGTGCGGGTACAAGGAAAATTCAAAGACGTCAGCGATTTTGAGCGCATGATCATTGCTCGCCGGGGCAATGGCACCAACAGCACCCCGTCCGCCATTACGCTTGGCATGATTGCCACCGTGCGCGATACTGAACGCGAAGAAACTGGCTTGGCGACCAACAACGGCAGGCGCGGCTTGTCAGTCGAAATTCGCAAAACCCGCGGAGCCAACTCAATCGAGGCCGCCGAATCTATTCGCGCCAATATCGACAAATTGAAAAAAACATTACCGGCCGATTTCAAACTTGAAATTACTTTTGATCAATCCAAATTTATCAAGCAGGGTGTGGATAACGTCAAGCACACTATTCTTGAAGGCGCGCTGCTAACGGTAATGATCGTGTTTTTATTCCTGCACTCGTGGCGCTCGACGGTTATCACCGGCCTGACCTTGCCGATATCCGTATTCGCCACCTTTATTGCGCTTTACGCGATGGGCTTCACGATCAACTTTATGACCCTGATGGCGCTCTCGCTTTCAATCGGCATTTTGATCGATGACGCCATTGTCGTACGGGAAAATATCGTCCGCCATTTGGGCATGGGCAAGAGCCATTTTCAGGCCTCGCTCGACGCCACCCAGGAAATTGGCATCGCGGTCATGGCCACCACCTTCAGCATCGTTGCGGTGTTTTTGCCGGTCGCGTTCATGGGCGGCATTATCGGCAAATTCTTTTTTCAATTTGGTGTGGCGGTCAGCGTCGCGGTATTGGTGTCGCTGTTTGTGTCCTTCACACTTGATCCCATGCTGTCCGCCGTTTGGCATGATTCGCCGTCGCGCATCAATCAATTCAGGCCGATTGCATGGTTGCTCGCCAAGCAGGATATTTTTATGGTTTGGCTGCACGCCAAATACGATGCAGTACTGCGCTGGGCACTTCAGCCTGACTATCGTCGTACCTGGATTCCCAAAATAAGTTTGGTTGAATATGCTTTTTCCGGATTCAAGCGTAAACACCTCAGGCTGGATAAATTCACGATACGCAATCGTGGCATCGTTCTTTGGATTGCTGCATTGACATTCTTTGGCAGCTTTTTGCTGGTGCCATTTATCGGCTCCGAGTTCGTGCCTGAGACCGATGAAAACTGGGCTAACGCTTCTATTGAGACACCGGTAGGCTCATCACTGAATTACACTCTGGGCAAGGCTCAGCAGGTCGAGCTCGCATTGAATGAATTCCCTGAAATCAAGCGTATCACCCGCAATGTCTGGAAAAACGGCGCATGGTATGGCCTGCAACTGGTCGACAAGGAACAGCGCAGCCGCTCGAAAAAGCAGCTCGATGACGCGATCCGCAAACGCCTGTCGTCGATTGCCGGTTTGGCCGTACGGGTTGGCTGGAATCGCCCGGTACAGATTTTCGTGATGGGCCCCGAAATTCGCGAGCTCGATCGCATCTCGAAAGAAGTGGTTGCCAAATTAAAGGCGATCCCCGGCACGGTTGATGTGGAATCATCCTATAAGCCGACCAGTCCGACACTCGATATCACCATCAATCGCGAGCTGGCCAGTGATTTGGGCGTGTCCATGTCGTCAGTGGTGAGCACCACCCGCGCCATGATCGCCGGTGAGGATGCGGGCCAGTGGCAAGGCCCGGACGGCGAGAATCATCAGGTGCTGGTCCGACTGCCTCGCAATGAACGCACCTCGGTGGCAGACCTCGATAAACTTTTTGTACCGACTTCCTCACTGAATAGCGACGGCAGCCCGCGCATGGTGCCGTTGCGACAGGTTGCAGACTTCACGCCGGCATTTGCCGAGCGCCAGATTGAGCGCCGTAATTTGCAGCGACTGATTCAGGTTTGGTCGGGTGTGGCGGCAACCCATACAGCAGGCGCAGTTTCAGACGAAGTGCAAAAGGCGCTGAAAGAAATTCCTTTGCCACCGGGTTATCAGTTCCAGTTTGGCGGCTCATCACAGGAGATGGCGGATTCAATGGGTTATGCAGTGGCGGCGTTGAGCCTGGCGGTGATATTTATTTACCTGATTCTGGCATCACAATTCGGCAGCTTCCTACAGCCGATTGCAATCATGGCGTCGCTCCCGTTATCGCTGATCGGCGTGTTTCTGGCGCTGCTGATGTTCCGCTCCACGCTTAATCTTTTCTCGGTCATCGGTTTCATTATGTTGATGGGTTTGGTGACCAAGAATGCAATTTTGCTGGTTGACTTTACCAATCACGGCCGCCGCGAAGGTGTGCCACGCGATGACGCCATTCTCAACGCGGGTCAAGTGCGGTTACGGCCGATTCTGATGACCACGGCGGCGATGATTGGCGGCATGCTGCCGCTGGCCCTGGCCTTTGGTGCGGGCTCAGAGCAGCAGTCACCCATGGCGCATGCGGTCATCGGCGGGATCATTACCTCGACCGTGATGACGCTGGTAGTGGTGCCGGTGCTCTATACCTACTTTGATACCTGGGGTGAAAAAGCCACCGCCTGGTTTACGCGTGGCAAACGCAATACGCATGAAGCAACAACGCAGCCAGATGCTACGCCCGCCAATGCAGGCAGCCCTAGTGCAGGTGGTGGTGCTGAGCCGGTATTGGCTGATAAGCGTCGCGACATCTAATAAAAAACACGAAACTCTTTTATCCATGCGGCGTTACAGGCATTTTTGCTCGTAACACCGCTGATAGAGCATCTATGAGTTGCACTATTTCAGCGAGTACGGCACGCGCACTCTAGCCAATCTTGACAGCATGCAGCACTACTCGATCTCAACGGACAACAGAGGAACCTTAATAGCCGACGGCCATGCCATCTTTGCGATGGTCGCTGCCGGCACAATAACCATCATCACCCATGCACCAGATTAGTTGCGCACCACCAAACGCAAAATTAACTGCTTCAGCCGATGCCAGTCGGTGACCCAATACCTCAAGAGCCGCGCCAATCCTGAATTTCAGGGCATCCTCCAAGCCTACCGTGCCATCGGGGTTTACAATCCAGCGCGACGCATCGCTCGCCGTTTGTGGGTTCTGGCCGTAATCACAAATGCGTGTCACCATTTGCACGTGTCCCTGCGGCTGCATGTGACCACCCATGACGCCAAAGCTCATGACAGGTTGATTTTGATGATTGGTCAAGAAGCCCGGAATGATGGTTTGGAAGGGTCGCTTGTTGGCTGCGACCTGGTTCGGATGTCCTGACGCCAAGGTAAATCCATAGCCGCGATTTTGCATTGAGATACCGGTGTTTGGCACCACTATTCCGGAGCCAAAGCCCATATAGTTGGACTGGATAAAGCTCACCATCATGCCGCTCGCATCAGCCGTGGTTAGGTACACCGTGCCGCCGTGTTGCGGGATACCGAAAGCAGGCGCTGAGGCGCGCTGCATGCTGATCAAGCCAGCGCGCAGCTTTAGATACGCGGGGTCAAGCAATGCGCCGACGGTTATGTCCATGAATTCCGGATCAGCGATATAGCGATGCGCATCGGCAAAGGCCAGCTTCATCGCCTCGAGTTGTAAATGCACGCTTTCAACGGAATCGACTTGGTACGACGCCAGATCAAAATTTTCGAGTATGCCCAGACAAATTAATGCCGCCAGTCCCTGCCCGTTCGGCGGGATCTCATGCAGGCGCACATCGCGGTAATTTTGATGGATCGTGCCGACCCAGTCAGCCTGGTGCGCAGCGAGATCATCCGTCGTCATGGCTCCGCCCAAAGCATGGGCGTGTGCATGTGCAGCCATTTGTTCGGCAAGTTTACCGCGATAAAACGATTCGCCGTGAGTGGCGGCGATTTCTTCCAGCGTGTCGGCCTGGCCGCGCAGAATCCATTTTTCACCCGCCGCCGGTGCACGGCTGTCCTGTAAAAAATCACGATTGAAATCGACCTGATTTTTGAGTAATTCGGCCTGCCGCGCCCAGCTCACTGCCGTGATCGGCGAGACGAGGTGGCCTTCGCGAGCATAACGAATCGCCGGCTCAAACAGCTTGGAAAACGGTAGCTTACCAAATTTTTTTGAGAGCGCCACCCACTGCGAGACCGCGCCCGGTACCGTGACGCTATCCCAGCCGCGCATCGGCATTTCCGCTGTGCCAGGGTATTTTTGCGCAAAATATTCTGGCGTCCATGCAGCGGGCGAGCGGCCCGATGCGTTCAAGCCGTGGAGTTGACTGCCATCCCAAATAATCGCAAAGCCGTCAGAGCCGATACCGTTACTGGTCGGCTCAACCACGGTCAGGGCAACAGCGCTGGCAATCGCCGCATCGACCGCATTACCTCCCTGCCACAGCATTTGCAGACCTGCCTGCGCAGCAAGTGGCTGCGAGGTGGCCACCATATTATTGGCCATCACCGGCATGCGCTGCGACGCGTAGGGAAAGTCAAATTTCATGGGGATTGCTCGTGACACTCTCGCTCACAGGATTAACCGCTTCCCATGTTTTTAAATCTTTTTCGTACTGCCACAACTCTTCTTCGTAAATATCCATGACGCACGGAATGCAGCCCGTGCCGCAACATTCATGCGGTTCCGGTTTTCTGGGTGGACTGGGAGGCTGTTGGTGATGGGACATGGGCTCGGAAGCGGGCTTATTCATTATTTAGGGAAGTTGCGAAGTAACTTCTAGCGTTCATTCTATTTTACGCGAGGTCCGCTGTAATGGATGCGCTGGCAGCAATTGCGCTCACAGGACAACAAAAAACCCCGTCGATCGGGGCCTTTTGTTTGCCGTAGGGAAAGCGATACTACTCTTCCTGAAACGCCTCTTCGCGCTTCTTACGAATCGCGGGCAGTAAAATGATCACTAATAGCAACAATGCTATTACCAACAAAGCACCTGACAGCGGACGCGTCAGGAACACCGTCGCGTCACCCCTTGATAGCAACATCGCCCGCCGTAAATTTTCTTCCATCATCGGGCCAAGAATGAAGCCCAACAACAGCGGTGCGGGCTCGCATTCAAGCTTCACAAACAAGTAACCCAGGAAACCAAACACAGCCGTGATCACCACATCGAACGAGGCGTTTGACAAGGAATAGACACCGATCGCGCAGAACACCAGAATCGCCGGATATAACAGGCGATACGGGACCGTAAGCAGCTTAATCCACATGCCGATTAGCGGTAGATTTAGCACCACCAACATCAAATTGCCGATCCACATGGAGGCAATCATGCCCCAGAATAATTGAGGACGCTCGACCATCACCTGCGGGCCAGGCTGGATGCCCTGAATAATCATGGCACCGACCATCAGCGCCATTACCGGATTAGGTGGAATGCCCAGCGTGAGCAACGGAATGAAAGAGGTCTGCGCTGCCGCGTTGTTGGCTGACTCGGGTGATGCCACACCGCGAATATCACCTTTACCGAATTTCGATGGATCTTTAGCAATTTTTTTCTCGAGCGTGTAGGCCGCAAATGACGCCAGAACTGCACCGCCACCTGGCAAAATGCCGAGCAATGAACCGAGCGCAGTGCCGCGCAGCACTGCCGGCGTAGCATCTTTGAAATCCTGCTTGGATGGCCAGAGGTTAGTCACCTTGGCCAAAAATACCTCTCGCTCTTCTTCGTTTTGCTCAAGGTTTTTCATGATCTCGGCAAGTCCAAAAACACCCATGGCCACCGCCACAAAGCCGATCCCATCGGATAATTCTGGCACGCCAAAACTGAACCGCGCCATACCTGAATTCACATCGGTGCCGACCAAACCAAGCAGTAATCCCAGCACAATCATCGCTATCGCTTTAATCACCGAGCCATGCGCCAGCACAACCGCTGCGATCAGGCCCAGGGTCATCAGCGAAAAATATTCCGCCGGGCCAAATTTGAATGCCAGCTGCGCCAGCGGTGGTGAGGCAACCGCCAACAAGATGGTCGCAACCGTACCTGCAAAGAATGAACCGAGGGCAGCCGTTGCCAGGGCCGGGCCCGCTCGACCCTGTCGAGCCATTTGATAACCATCGAGGGCGGTCACCACTGAGGAAGATTCGCCCGGGATGTTAATTAAAATCGCGGTGGTCGAGCCGCCATATTGCGCGCCGTAATAAATACCGGCCAGCATGATCAGCGATGATTCTGGCGGCAGCGTAAATGTAGCTGGCAATAACATCGCAATCGTCGCGACCGGGCCAATGCCGGGCAGCACCCCGATCAGCGTGCCCAGTAGGCAACCGATCAGACAGTACATCAAATTATTTAAGGTGAGGGCAACACCAAAGCCCAGCGAAAGATTGGCAATTAGCTGATCCATATCGCCACCTTAACCTAAGAATTCGGGCCAGATCGGGAACGGCAACTTCAAGCCGTACACGAACACCGCAACCGAGCCTGCGGCCAGAATAGCGCTGGAAATAAGCGACTCTTTTAGTTTGAATTCATGCCCACCGTAGGCCGAGATCATGACCAATAAAACAATCGCGATGACGAGGCCAAGCCACTTTGCCGTCAAGCCAAAAATCACGAACCCGCCCAGCACCCATATCAACGGCCGCCAGGCAAATTTACTGATCGAAGTGCCGGTGGTCAGCAATGACTGGATAATAATAATAACGCCCAATACCGCCATCACACAGCCCAACACAAACGGGAAATAACCGGCGCCCATGCGACTTGCGGTGCCCATTGGATACTCGTAGTATTGAACGATAATCGCGAACGCCAAACCAAATGAGGCGAACATGATGCCCGACCAAAAGTCTTTCGGATTTTTGAGTTTCACTGAATGCTCCTCCAGCTATTTTGAAATTTCTTTTTGCCTGCCTTAGAACTACTTTATAGCCAGCTAGTAACCACTTGAATAATAGCTGTTGCCGTACTTTATCAGACCACGCGAAATGAATGCAGTGTATTGGTAGCCCAAGTGCTTGACGTGCATCAAACTTGAGGAAATTGCCGAACTGGCAGTGCCCGTCAACTCCTACAACGCCGCAGCAATCGCCTCTCCCACCTCGTTGGTCGATGCGATGCCACCCATGTCACGTGTCCTCGGGCCGTCGATCAATACGGTTTCAATCGCGCGCACAATCGAATCGCCCGCTTCCTTGTGACCCAAGTGCTCCAGCATCATTGCGCCACTCCAGATTTGACCAATTGGATTCGCAATATTCTTGCCGTAAATATCCGGCGCGCTGCCGTGTACCGGTTCAAAACAGCTCGGGAATTCACGCTCAGGGTTCAGGTTGGCCGATGGCGCAATGCCGATCGTGCCGGTACACGCGGGGCCCAGGTCGGACAAAATATCGCCGAACAAATTGGATGCCACCACCACATCGAACCAATCCGGATGCTGCACAAAATGGGCGCACAAAATATCGATGTGAAATTGCGAAGTTTTGACATCCGGATAATTGGCCTTCATCGCCGCAAATCGCTCATCCCAATACGGCATGGTGATGGCGATACCGTTTGATTTGGTGGCGGACGTGACATGTTTGCGCTCGCGCGTTTTCGCCAGTTCAAAAGCGTATTTTAAAATACGATCCACACCGCGGCGCGTAAATACCGTCTGTTGCATCACCGCTTCTTGCGGTGTGCCCTCAAAAATTCGCCCGCCAATACTGGAATACTCGCCCTCGTTGTTTTCCCGCACCACCCAAAAATCAATGTCGCCCGCTTTGCGATTTGCCAGCGGTGAAGGCACCCCCGGCATCAGGCGCACCGGCCGCACATTGGCATAAAGCTGAAATTCCCGACGAATCGGAATCAGCAAGCCCCACAACGAAATATGGTCAGGTACCGTCGGGAAGCCCACCGCACCCAGGTAAATTGCATCATGATGACGAATCTCGGTCAGCCCATTGGCAGGCATCATCGCACCGTGCTGCAGATAGTAATCACAGCTCCACGGTTTTTCATCCCACGTAAAACCGATACCAAATTTGCGACCTGCCGCCTCTAGTACGCGCATGCCTTCAGGCAGCACTTCCTTGCCGATACCGTCACCGGCGATGACAGCGATTTTGTGATTTTTTAAGGGCGTGTTCAATCATGCCTCCCAAACAATATTTTTATAAAGATCGCCATTCGGCGGGTATTTCCAAGCCTTTTGCTCCGAACACCTTGCCAGTGCTAGTGTTTTCTTTAAAAACGACATTCATCAAACCAAAAATTCCCTCAACTCTTTCACCAACAAGTCCGGCACTTCCTCCGGAATGTAATGCCCGCTCGGCACGGTGTGGCCGCGCACATCATTCGCCACCCGTTGCCAATCTTGCAGCGGATTGAAGCAGCGATTGACCACGCCATGCTCGCCCCATAGCGCCAAGGTTGGGCAGATTATCTTTTTCTCTGCTTCCCGGTCGGCGCGATCATGGATGAGATCGATTGTGGCGGCGGCACGGTAGTCTTCGCACATCGCGTGTACCGCTTGCGGATCGCGCATTTGCGACAGATAAGCAGCATAGGCTTCATCGGTAAAGGGAGTCATACCCGCACTGCCGTAGCCGATTTTTTTCTTGAGGTAAACCTCTGGCTCAGCCAGCATCAAGGTCTCGGGAAACGGTGCAGGCTGGATCAGAAAAAACCACCACCAGTATGATTTCGCAAACTCCATCGTGGTCTGCTCGTACATCGCCAGAGTGGGCGAAATATCGAGCATCACCAATTTTTTGACGCACTCGGGGTGATCCACCGCTAACCGATGCGATACGCGTCCACCACGGTCATGGCCGCACAGAAAGAATGATGGGAAACCAAGCTGCAGCATGACTTCCACCTGGTCATTCGCCATTTCGCGTTTGCTGTAATTGGCATGGTCAACCAGATCAACCGGTTTACTGCTGGCACCGTAACCGCGCAAATCAGTCGCAACCACGGTGAAATGCCTGGCAAGCACAGGGGCAACCTTATGCCAGATAAGGTGTGATTGCGGATAGCCATGCAGCAGCAGGAGCGGGGGGCCGCTACCGCCGATGACACCATTGATGGTGATGGCAGCAGGAGCACCTGCATTACGTACACTGAGGCAAAACGGTTTGTAGTCGGCGAACATCTTCATGTAGGCGATAATCGCATAAATAATTCATCGCGGACAGCATTACACATGACGCCATCAAACACGCCCCCATCAAGCGCCAGCAACTGGATCGCCGCCGCGCCAGCGGCGTTTGTGCTGCTCTGGAGCACCGGCTTTATTGGTTCCAAGTACGGTATCCCGTACGCCGAGCCGTTCACCCTCACCGTCCTCAGAATGATAATGGTTGTAACCATTCTGCTGGTAGTTTCAATCGCCATGCGTGCACCGTGGCCGCGTACGCCGCGCGCCGTAATGCACATCGCAGTCGCCGGTTTACTGGTTCATGCGACTTATCTGTCTGGTGTTTTATACGCGATTGTCCATGAGCTGCCACTGGGATTCGTCGCCATGATCGCAGGGCTACAGCCGGTTGCCACTGCGGTGTTTGCGCATCTGCTATTGGGCGAGCGGTTAAACGCGCGGCAATGGTTCGGTATGGCGCTGGGGGTTGCGGGAGTTGTCTTGGTGATCGCGAGTAAATTCAGCATGGGCAATTTGCACGGCGCAGGATTGCTCGCGGCCACACTGGCACTGTGCGGCATTACGGCGGGCACGCTGTATCAAAAGCGTTTCTGCGCGGCAATGGATCTGCGCACCGGCGGGGTCATTCAATACAGCGCGACCGGTATGGTGCTGGCGGTGCTGGCCATGCTGTTTGAGACTCGGCAGGTAGCATGGACACCACAATTTATCGGCGCACTGCTCTGGTTGGCGGTAGTGCTGTCGATTGGCGCCATTGGTCTGCTGTACCTGATGATTCGACGCGGTGCGGCATCACAAGTAGCAAGCCTGTTTTTCCTGACGCCGGCGGTCACCGCCGTAATGGCATGGGCCTTGTTTGGTGAATCATTGTCGATACTGGCGATTGTGGGCTTGGCAGTGACCGCTGCCGGCGTTGCACTGGTGATGCGCAAGTAGCCTCGACAGAATAGACCTTATGTTGGCCGAGCATTTGATAAACTCTGGTTATTCTTTTATCAGCCGAGCCAACCATGCGTAACCTCGAACAGCAAATCACCCAGTACGCGGCCTACCATCGCGACCGCCGCAATATCGCGACGCATTTTGTCGGCGTGCCGATGATTGTGTTCAGTGTCATTCTGGCACTGGCCCAAGTCCTGATCGGCTCGGTGCATTTGGGTTGGATTGGCGTACTGGCCGCAGCGATTTATTATTTGGTGCTGGATAGATCACTTGGCTTGGCAATGGCGTTTTATCTGTTTATGAATGCTGTGCTGGCATCGCTGGTTGCCGCCTACACCAGTACCAGTGCAGGCCTTGGCATAGCGGCTGCGTTTTTTATTATCGGTTGGGCAATTCAATTTGTGGGTCACAAGTATGAAGGCATGAAGCCCGCATTTGTGGACGACCTCATCGGGCTGGCGATTGGCCCGCTGTTTGTGATGACCGAATTATTCTTTATTCTCGGCGTAAAAAAGCAGCTCAAAAAATATGTAGAAGATCGCGTTGGGCCGGTGCTGGCTGAACGCAATGGCGCACCAATTGGCCCGGCCGCAAACCCCAGTATGGTTAGTGATGAAGCATGAGTGAAGTAACGAATGCTTCACTGAATACGCTGGGCGACTGCGTAGAGTACGCCGAACAAATATTCGTTGAAGCCGATCTATATTTTGGCCACGGCTCGCTTGATGCGTTTGATGAAGCCGTTTATCTGGTGCTGCATACCCTCAAATTGCCGCTGGATGAACTGGATGGCGTATGGCAGCGCACGGTGAGTACGGCTGAGCGCGATGCGGTT
>JAYVEV010000015.1:0-19466 GCA_043773745.1 Burkholderiales bacterium
AAGCTGTGCCTCGGTGGCGGAACTGGTAGACGCGCTGGACTCAAAATCCAGTATCGCGAGATGTGCCGGTTCGATTCCGGCCCGAGGTACCAAAATAAAGGGCATTGATCGCGAGGTCAGTGCCCTTTCTCATGGGCCAGATCGCTGACAATAACTGCCTGTGGCTTGATAGAAATCATGATTGTGGAGGTGCGGCCGTAGCGCGTTCCATGTAAGCTATTTCAATCGCGTATTTCATCTCCCCTACATACTATTCAGCCCGCTCATGCAAACTGCATTGCCAACCAAATTCGATAGCGGTCCACTTTCTTCAATTCGGGCAGAAATTGGGCATTCGTTAGCAGAAGCGCGGGCCGCTTTGGACAAGCTTCAGGGCAATCAAGCAGACACAACAGCGGTGCAGCGATCCCTATCGCAACTGCATCAAGTGACTGGCGCACTGTCGATGGTGGGCTTGGCAGCGGCGGCACATTTTAATCAGGAACTGGAAAAACTGGTTAGTGCGATGAGCGCATCAGCTCCCGTAGAACTTGCACAAAAAATTGCGGCTACCAACAGCGCGATGGATGTTTTAAGTAAGTATCTTGATGAATTAATGGCTGGTGAACCTGACCGTCCACTCAAGCTGGCAAAGTGTTATGCCATGCTGAACGCGTTACGAGGCGCTCAGGACGCAGCAGACAGTGATTTGTTTTTTCCCGACTTGACCCTGCCCACCCCCGCTCCTGATCCGGGCGATTTACCGCCGCCCACAACCATATTTGTGGATGAGATCAGGCAGGCTCGGGCAATATTCCAGAGCGGCTTATTAAAGCTGCTGCGTGAAAAAGACCTGGTGAATGGTGTGCGTGAAATGCGTCGCGCCACCGCAATGATCGAAGCGCTAAAAGCCAGTTCGCCGTCACGCTCATTCTGGTTTGCCGCAATGGGATTTTTTGACGCGGTCGCGATTGAGCCGGCCAGCGCTGGTGCGTTAGCGGTGCAATTATTTGGCAAGATTGACCAACAAATCAAATTGCTGATCGATGGACCGCGCGATGCGCCCGAACAATTGTTCAGGGAGGTGCTGTACGTCGTGGGCAAATCAGGCGCGCGTAACGAGCATATTCGCCAGGTGCGTGAAATCTACAACCTCGATGATTTATTGTGGTTGCCGGACGCCGCCGCTGACATCAACGCCAGCATCACGGAATTGGTCGGCACTTTGCGTGACCAGGTTAGCGCACAAAAGGATACTTTCCTGGCACTGACCAGTGGCAATCGCGCCGCGCTGGATCCCTTTGCAAAGCAGGCTGAGTCCATCGCCATGGCGGGCGCCAAATTGCCCAACCGTGAGCTGGCGCAAGTGCTGCAAATACTCGGTGCCGTAGGTAGGCACTTGATCAAATCCGGCACCCTGCCCAACCAGACCCAGGCGCTTGAAATCGCCACCACGATTTTGTTTGTCGAGTCTTCGCTGAATGATTATTTTCGTCTGACTGCTGAATTTGCCCAGCAAGCTACCACCATCTGCAAACGGCTACGAAGCGCCATGACGGGTGTTGATCTGCAAATATTGGAAAAACCCGCCAGCCAATTCGCAGACACCATGACGCTGCGCGCGCAGACTCACTTGTTGATATTTCAGGTGGGGCGAGAAGTACAAATAAACCTCACCACCATCGAAGGTGTATTGGATGACTACTTTCGCGACACCACCAAAGGTCTCACGCTTTCCCTCATTGAGCCGCTTTTAAAGCAGGTACAAGGCGCGTTGGCGATGCTTGACCTTGAGGAAGCCACCTCACTGAGTAAATTACTCTCCAAACATGTTGTGACACTGGCAAACGGTGTTGCCACGGGCGGCGCGCAAATCAGTGTGGCCGAGACTGCCGAGGCTGTTGCGGCGGTGGAGGGTCTAACGGCGTTAGGCTTGTATGTGAGCGCATTACAGCAAGGCTCTGCCGATCCGCGCTCGCTATTATTGCCAACCTTGATCCGTTTTGGCTTAGCGGAGCAGCCTGCCATCGTGAAAAAAACACGCGCTAAACGGGCTGCAGAAAAAAAAGAATCCTCCGCGCCCATTGCGCAAGCAACGCCAGTTGCCGTGGAAACTACGCCCCCAACACTGGTGCCATCGCCTGCGCCGACTCCTGCTGTTGCCAATGCGAGCGCAACGGTAGATTCTGTACCAGCTCCCGTTACCGAGGCTGTCAAAGCGCCTGCTGTCGCGATCCCCATTGCGCCCCCCATTACAATGTCAGCACCTATTATCGATTTGACCAGCGCGCTGCGTGAGCTCAAGCGCCTAGCCACCGTTGAGATAGAATTAAAAAATGTCATCCAGGAGCGCAACAAACGTATCAACGCATTGGAATTAGTTGTCGCAAGCCTTAGCGAGAAAGTAAAAAAACAGTAGTGCTCATCGGTAAAAAAACACCTCATTAAACTATTAAAAAAGGGACATCGTATGACCAATCTTCGCAGAGCAGTTTTATTAAGTTTGTATAGTGCGGCCTCGTTAACCTCAGTCGGCACGCTTACAGCACTCATGTCGCCGACCGTGCTTGCGCAAACCACAACGCCCGCCGCCGCAGACAAGAAAAAAGACGAACCAACCGCTATCGAAACCGTCACCGTGGTGGGCTCGCGTCGCGCCAATGCATCGGCCACCGATACCACCGTGCCGGTTGATTTCATTCCGATGGCCAAAGTCAGCGAGCAAGGTGGCCAATTTGATCTCGCCCAAACCTTGCAATACATTTCGCCTTCCTTTAACTCCACGCGCCAGACCGGTGCCGACGGTGCGGACTTGATTGATTCTGCCGCCTTGCGGGGTTTAGGCTCCGATCAAACACTGGTGCTGGTCAATGGCAAACGCCGTCATAGCACCGCGTTGGTAAATTTATTCGGTGCGCGCAATCGCGGCAACACCGGCACCGATTTGAATGCGATTCCGCTCATGGCGATTGAGAATGTACAGGTGCTGCGCGATGGTGCGGCAGCACAGTATGGCTCCGATGCGATTGCCGGCGTGATAGATATCGGCCTCAAAAAACGTCTAGGCTGCGAGGCGGTTGCGGGCTACAGTCAGTATTCGGCCGGTGACGGAAAAAATTACTTGGCCTCGGGTTACTGCGGGTTTCAAGTGGGCGAAAAAGGTGTGGTCGGCGTCACAGCAGAATATGT
This sequence comes from Burkholderiales bacterium, assembly GCA_043773745.1. Taxonomy (GTDB): domain Bacteria; phylum Pseudomonadota; class Gammaproteobacteria; order Burkholderiales; family Usitatibacteraceae; genus UKL13-2. Next base: position 3,169 of record JAYVEV010000015.1, read on the forward strand.
TGATCGTGGTCGTTCCAACCGCGCCGAGGCCGGGAACCCGCGCATCATCGGCGATACCCAAGCGAAAAACGCCACCGTTTATATCAACGGCGAAGTGCCATCGAGCAATATCGGCAAATATTATTTCACACTGGGCACACAAACACGCGACGCATCCTCGGCCGCGTTTGCACGTGGCGGGGTCGGCTCAGACGATATTCCTTCGCGCAATTCAGCCGCGCAATATCCAAACGGTTTTGTACCATTTATCAACGGTGATATTACCGATCGCTACGTGACTGTCGGCCATCGCGGTCAGTTGGGCGAATGGAATGCTGACCTTTCACAGACTTACGGTTATAACCGCCTGAATTACAACATCAACAATACTATCAATGCGTCGATTGCGAATCGCGATTTGTTGGCCGGTGGCCGTGGCATCAGTGCCAGCTCATTCGATGCAGGCGGCTTTTCATTTGGTCAACTCACCACCAATCTTGATTTCAGCCGTTTTTACGCGGGTATTGCTGACGGCATGAATGTGGCCTTCGGTGCAGAATACCGGCGCGAAAATTATAAGATTTTTGCTGGTGAGCGCGGTTCCTACATTGATGCGGACGGCGTGGGCTTCGGCGGCAACGCGGGCAGTCAAGGTTTTCCGGGTTTCCAGCCGGGTGATGTAACCGACCGCAATCGCCATAGTATTGCCGCCTATATCGATGTGGAAACTGATCTCAGCAAATCTTTCAAAATCCAGACGGCACTGCGCGCTGAAAAATTCAGTGATTTCGGTTCAACTGTCACCGGCAAGCTGGCCGGCTCGTACAAAATCAATGAGCAATTCTTGTTGCGCTCATCGGCCAGTACCGGCTTCCGTGCACCGTCGCTACAGCAGGTTTATTTTTCATCAACCTTTACGGATTTCATTAGCGGGAGGCCTCAGGATGTGGTGTTGGCACCGAACGGCGGCACCATTGCCAACGCGGCTGGCATTCCGAAACTGAAAGAAGAGAAATCGAAGAGCTACACACTTGGCTTTACGTGGAGCCCCACTTCAGTCATGGCCGTCACTGCCGATTTGTATCGCATCAATATCGACGATCGCATCGTACTGTCGGGCCGTTTTGATGCCGGTAATTACCCTGCACTTGGCGCCACTTTGGCGGCATTGGGCGTGGGTCAAGCGCAGTTTTTCGTAAACTCCGTCAACACCAGAACCCAGGGGATTGATCTCACGGTATCGCATAAAACTGATATTGGCCGCGGCAAGCTGTCCACATTCCTGGCTTATAACTACAGCAAGACCGACGTCACCGGCATCAAGTCACCGCCGTCACTGCGCGGCTTTGAGGATGTGTTGCTGTCTGAACGCGAACGACTCTTCATCGAACAGGGCGGCCCACGCAGCAAAGCTACGCTAGGATTTGAATACGCGACCGGCCCCATCTCGACCGATTTCAAAATCATCCACTTTGGCGAACAAACCTTGGGCACCTTCTCCGGCACTGCAAACGGTGTGCCCAATGCGCGTTACGCACCCAAAACCTCAGCTGATTTAAGCGTCACCTACAGCTTCGATAAAAATACCAAGATCACCATCGGTGGTAATAATATTTTCAACGTTAAGCCGAGCAAGCAAGACCCGAATGAAACCGATAACGGCTTTATTTACGACAGCGTGCAGTTTGGCCTGAACGGTGCGGCTTACTTCGCGCGCTTTTGGAAACGGTTTTAATTTAAGTCTGGCTAGATCGCCATTTGGCGGGGTGTTTAAGGCAAAAATGCTTCGAACGCCTCACCAGAGCTAGTGTTTATATTATTGTCGAACATAAAAATGCCGGGGAAATCCGGCATTTTTATGTCTTGTGCTAGACAAGCGCACCGCATGACTTAAATCACTGCGTATCGTTAGCCGTTAGCCGCTTTAACAATCGTAAACACTATTTAGTCATGTAACTTAAAAGAGAACGGTGCTTCGACGACAATATCCTGCCCCTGACCCACGCACCGAAATTGCGCGACGGCATTAATCGCGGCGAGATTAAGTGTTTGGCTCGTCGAAGAGATAATCGCGATGTCGCGAATCGAGCCGTTCGCGCCAACAACAAAACGCGCGATTACATCGCCCTGAATACCGCTGCGACGCGCTGGTGCCGGGTAGACCATATTTGCCTGCACTTCCCGCGAATTGGGGCAGGCTACTGCCGCTGCTGGCGTGCTGCGCTCTCCGCTGTCTCCGCCGGTGGGAAGTATCTCCTGCGTGGCTGTTGAATCACCGGCCTGGCTAGTATCAGCAGTCGCTTCGCGCGGCTGATTGATGGGGAAATCGGGCGGTGGAATCACTGGAACAACCACCTGATATCGGGCTACCGGCTGCACGATCCATTTTTTTTGCTGCTGCAGCGGCTTGGTGTCGAGCGGCAATATGTCGATTGCTGATGGCTTGCTCAGTGATGCATAGGTTCGCGAGAGCCCCGACAACAATACAGTGCCAACCACGAGATGAATCAAGATAACAACCGCGAGGCTTGAAATTTTCCTGCTGCCGATTTTGCTTTGATAAGCCCGTTGCAAACTGTAGTTCATGTAGTTCGTCATATCGCACTCCTTGTGGTGTGGTGACCGTTACATTAACTGCTGCATCAACTGCTGAAGCCATTTGATTGTGCATCAAGATTTTCGACTTGCCTATCAAAAAGTGTCAACAAGTGGCGTCAGCATGGCGTGAAGCTGCTTGAGCCGTTTGAACCAGTTCAAATTACCCCAGAAGCAAGTGCAAATAACGCTTGACACAAAAAGTACGGTCGTACTATTATTAAACTCATGAAAACCTCCGCACTCAAACTTAGCAAAGGTGAAGTGACCCGTGCCGTCATTTTGAAAGCGGCGCTTCAGCACGCCAGCGTGGCGGGTTTTGAAGGGCTTACCATTGGCACGCTGGCGGCGGAGACCGGGCTTTCCAAGAGCGGTTTGTTTGCGCATTTTGGTTCCAAGGAAGAGTTGCAAATCGCGACTCTTGATGAAGCGGTGCGCCGTTTTAACGAGGCAGCATTGATGCCAGCGCTGGCGGCACCGCGCGGCCTGAAGCGTTTGACGGCGTTAACCGAAAGCTGGCTTACCTGGACGCAACGCTGCGAGCTGAAAGGCTGTCCGATGATGACGGCAGCGCAAGAATTTGACGACAAAGTTGGCCCAGTGCGTGATGCGGTGGTGGAGCATATGCAGCGCATGAACGATGGCCTGGTTAAATCGATTCAGGCGGCCATTACAAACGGTGAATTCGCCGCTGATACCGATGCAGAACAAATTGCCTTTGAAATGTTTGGCATTATTTCCAGCACTTATCGATCACGCAATTTGTTTCAGGATAAAAACGCCAATATGCGCGCCAAACGTGCGTTTGAACGTTTGATGGCGTCCTGTCTAACCCGGGAAACAAATCCCATAACACCGCCCACCGTTTCTTCTGAACGCGTCCGCACCAAATCCAAACGCACCGCTAGCAAGCCATAGCCAACAATTTCCGTCACACCGATCTTTAAGGAGCATCGCATGTCCACATCATTCTCACCAACCGTAAATAGCACGACCGTTCGTAATATAAAATTGCAGGGCATTGCTTACGCCTTGAGCCGTTTGGCTATGCGCGCGGCATCGGTATTGGCACCACGCTTTGCGGTGAAGCACGCCCTTGATCAATTTCTCACACCGCCGCGCTTTCAGCGGCCCGCGGCAGAATTGCGCCTGCTGGCAACAGGCGCGGAATTTTTTGTTGACACCCCCAATGGCCGGATTGCGGCATGGCGCTTTGGTGAAGCCGGTGGTATCGATCGCCCTGTTGTGTTGATGAGCCATGGCTGGGGCGGACGTGGCGCCCAGTTCAGGAGTTTCATTCCGCCTTTATTGGCGGCCGGTTATCAAGTCGTGGTGTTTGACCATATCGGCCATGGCGATAGCGAAGGCCGTGATTCTTCGCTCGTCGCTTTCTGGCGTGGCCTGGAAGCGGTACAGCAACAACTACAACATGACGGCAGTCCGGTGTTTGGTATGGTCAGCCATTCCCTGGGCGGCGCTGCTGTTTGCTCTGCATTGCGCTCAGCAGCCGTTGCCAAGCGCGCGGTGATGATTGCGCCGCCCTCTTCACTGATTGGCTACTCGAATGTCTTTGCGTGCTATTTGGGCATCACCGAACGCATTCGCCATGCGATGCAATGGCGCATTGAGCAGCGATACGGCGTGGCATGGGACACATTTGAGTTACCGCATTCAGTCAATAAAATTTCCACGCCAGCGCTGATTATTCACGACCATGATGATCGGATTGTGCGCATTGACAGCGGACTCGCCGTTGCCCGCGCCTGGCCGGATGCGCGCTTCCATGAAACCCGTGGGCTGGGCCACCAGCAAATATTACGCAATGCTGAAGTCGTCCAAAACGTTGTTGATTTTTTGGGCGATCGTGTTGAATTTCAGCGCCCTCCTGCCTTGGGCGAAAAGAATATCTTTGACCAACCCGCTCCACTTTATTAATGTTTGGAGAGTCATCATGAAAATATTAACCTTGACCGCCCTATTAAGTTTTGCCGCAGCCGTCTCGAATGCAACAGTTGCCGTTGCTGCCGCCCTGACTGGCACACCGGAACTACTTGCCCATGCTGCACATATCGGCAATGATCATTCAACCTTAGTGACGCTTTTAGTTGTTGCCTTATTCAGCATTTCGGGGCTTTATGAATTATCGGCTTCGGGTCGCATTGCGCCATTACCGATGCTGCAGCCGGTGATCTACGGCATTACCGGCCTGTATTTGGCGCGCGGGCTTTTTTTGCTGCCGCAACTACTCGGCTACAATATTTTTTCGGATCAAAATGAAGTAGTCACTAGCGATCTAATGTTATCGGCCTTCGTGCTGGCCATTGGTATTGCCCATCTGATCGGGCTGCAACCGAGACGCGCATAGCACATTGGCGCACTTGCGCAAAGTGGCCAGGCTCATCAACATTTAACAACGCATTTTTAGGGCGCTACTCCAAAAAGAAACTGATTCATTTGCGTATCCGTGATCTGCTAGGCAAAATGGCTGAAACATAAAAGCACATTACGGAGGATGGAATGGGTGGATCAGCCAATAATGCAATGAGCGGCACCATGATGCAGCGCCCGCTGTTGATATCTTCGCTTATTGAATATGCCGCGAAAAATTTTGGGGACACCGAAATCGTCTCGCGGACAGTAGAAGGCACCGGGGATGCCGGCATTCATCGTTACAACTACCGCGAAGCTAATCGTCGCGCCAAGCAGCTTGCAAATGCCTTAAAGCACTTGGGCGCAATCAAAGGCGATCGTATCGCAACGTTGGCATGGAATGGCTATCGTCACTTTGAAATTTACTATGCAGTGTCCGGCATGGGCGCGATTACCCATACGGTGAATCCGCGCTTATTCCCGGAGCAAATTGCCTACATCATTAACCATGCTGAGGATACGCTGCTGTTTGTTGATCTCACCTTTGTGCCGCTTATTGAAGCGCTCGCACCAAATTTGAACACCTTAAAAGGCGTGGTGGTGATGACCGACCGCGCCCACATGCCATCGGCGAAAATCCCGAACATGCTGTGTTACGAGGATTTGCTGGCCGCTGAAGCTGATGATTTTGCGTGGCCCTTATTGGATGAAGACACGCCGAGCGGACTTTGCTATACCTCAGGCACCACGGGCAATCCCAAAGGCGTCCTGTACACGCATCGTTCAACTCTCCTGCACACCATTGCCACCATTAGCCCAGCGTGTTTTTGTCTGGACGCACAATCTGTGGTGTTGCCGGTGGTACCCATGTTTCACGTTAATGCCTGGGGCACGCCGTTTTCTTGCGCGGCGGCAGGCTGCAAAATTGTCTTTCCTGGTGCGGCACTCGATGGCGCGAGCCTGTACCAACTGTTCGAGCAAGAAGGCGTAACCACGAGCGCAGGCGTGCCCACTGTATGGCTGGGCTTACTCAACTATTTAAAAACACACGGGCTTAAATTTTCCACACTGAAAGAGACCGTGATTGGCGGCTCGGCGTGTCCGCCCGCCATGATCAAAAGTTTTGAACAGGATTTTGGCGTCACCGTTCTGCATGCATGGGGTATGACCGAAATGTCTCCACTTGGCACACTGAACCGCTTACGCGCCAAGCATCTGAAGCTGACACTTGATGAGCAACTGGCCATTAAGGCCAAGCAAGGGCTACCCATTTTTGGAATAGAACTTGAAATTGTGGGGGATGACGGCAAGCCTCTGCCGCATGATGGCAAAGCTTTTGGCGATTTAATGGTGCGGGGCTCATGGGTGATTGAGCGCTATTTTAAAGAACAACATTCAGCGCTCAAAAATGGCTGGTTCCCCACGGGTGACGTTGCGAACATCGATGCCGACGGCTACCTGCAAATTACCGATCGCTCCAAGGACGTCATCAAATCCGGCGGCGAGTGGATATCATCGATTGAATTGGAAAATATCGCTATGGCCCACCCTGCGGTGCAGGAGGCCGCGGTGGTGGGAGTTGCACACTCGAAATGGGATGAGCGGCCATTATTGGTCGTCGTGAAAAAAACCAATGCAGACGTGGGTGCCGAAGAATTGCTCAAATTCTACGATGGCAAAATCGCCAAGTGGATGCTGCCCGATGCAGTGGCATTCGTGGAGCAACTGCCACATACCGCTACCGGCAAACTGCTCAAAATGAAATTACGTGAGGACTTCAAGGACTACAAACTGCCGGATTGCAAATAACCTCCGCTCGTATTTTCCAAAAAGAAAACGCCGACTAAATAACCGTCGGCGTTTTTCATTATGTTAGTGCTTGCCTTACCACATTCGGAAATGTTGTATTAACAAGCCTTACACGCTGCGCAAATTACTTGATACCAATCTCCACGCGAGTCGCACCACTATCGCCGGATCCAGCCGCCACTTCCGGCTTGGCCATCTCAATACGCGCTTCAGCAATACCGGCCTTTTTCAGCGCATCGCCTACTGCCGCAGCGCGCCCTTTGGCGGCCTCTGCATTCTTGGCAGTATCACCTGCGGCATCATAAAAACCAGTAACGACAACTTTAGCTGTTGCGTTCTTATAAGCTGCAGCAACAGCTGTTTCAATACTTTTGCCTGCGTCGGCCGGAAGTGCTGTCGCACCTGGCGCAAAAGTGACCTTCGCCACAATCACATTAGCAGGCATGACGGGCACTGCCGTAGTCATTGTGACGGTTGGGGTGGTAGCTGTTGCTGCCGCTGTTTCCACCTTCATCGGTGCGCTGGCCGCTTTCGGTGCATCGTGATCAGAGAAACCAAACACTGGCACAATCATCAGCGCCATGATGTTGATAATCTTGATCAGCGGATTCACTGCGGGACCTGCGGTATCTTTGTAAGGGTCGCCTACGGTATCGCCGGTGACCGCTGCCTTGTGCGCATCAGAACCTTTGCCGCCGTAATTGCCTTCCTCAATATATTTCTTGGCATTATCCCAAGCCCCGCCGCCGGTACACATCGAGATGGCGACAAATAAGCCAGTCACGATCGTGCCCATCAACATTCCACCGAGCGCTTGCAAGCCTGCGTTCCAACCCATCAGCAAACCGACAATCACCACGATCAGGATCGGTGCCAATACTGGCAACAACGACGGGATAATCATTTCTTTAATCGCGCCTTTGGTCAGCAAATCAACCGCACGCGAGTAATCTGGCTTGCCGCTGCCGTCCATGATGCCCTTGATTTCGCGGAACTGGCGGCGCACTTCATCAACCACCAAACCGGCGCAGCGACCTACCGCTTCCATCGCCATCGCACCAAACAGGAACGGAATCATGCCGCCGGCAAACAAACCGATAATCACGGCAGGGTTTGATAAATCAAAGCTTAAATCGCGGCCGGTTTCCTGCAACTTATGCGTGTAATCGGCAAATAACACGAGCGAAGCCAAACCAGCGGAGCCAATAGCATAACCCTTGGTGACAGCCTTGGTGGTGTTGCCAACCGCGTCCAGTGGGTCGGTAACATCGCGCACTGATTTTGGCATTTCTGCCATTTCAGCAATGCCACCGGCGTTATCGGTAATCGGGCCATAAGCGTCGAGCGCGACGATAATACCGGCCATCGACAGCATCGAAGTTGCGGCAACCGCAATACCGTACAAGCCACCGAGCGCGAACGATGCGTAAATCGCCAAACATACGGCCAATACGGGCCAGGCAGTCGAGCGCATGGATACACCAATACCGGCGATGATGTTGGTAGCGTGGCCTTTGGTGGACGCTTCTGCAACGTGACGCACCGGTGCATATTGGGTGCCGGTGTAGTACTCAGTAATCCAGACCAGGAAGGCGGTAAGCACCAGGCCCACCACGGCAGAACCGTACAGTTTGTTAACAGTCAGGTGCGGATAATTCGCCACTACGTCAGACATGATCCATGAGGTCAACGGATAAAAAGCGATCAGTGCCAAAATACCGGCAACTGCCAAACCGCGATACAGGGCATTCATCACATTGCCGCCGTCGTTGGTTTTCACAAACATGCAGCCGATGATGGAAGCCAAAATGGCGAAGCCGCCCAGCACCAGTGGATACACCACCACATTGCCGACTGAACCCGGCGCTGGCAACAGCAACGCGCCCAGCACCATCGTGGCAATAATCGTCACGGCGTAGGTCTCAAACAAATCAGCAGCCATACCCGCGCAATCACCCACGTTATCGCCCACGTTATCCGCGATAACCGCCGGGTTGCGGGGGTCATCTTCAGGAATACCGGCTTCGACTTTACCAACCAAATCGGCACCCACGTCAGCGCCCTTGGTGAAAATGCCGCCGCCCAAACGCGCGAAAATCGAAATCAGCGACGAGCCAAAGGCAAGGCCGATAAGCGGTTTCAACACATCACTCATCTTCGCGCCGTGAGCAGCACCGCCCGACAACACATAAAAGAATCCAACCACGCTCAATAGGCCTAGGCCCACTACCAGCAAGCCGGTAACGGCACCACCTTTGAAGGCAATATTCAAGGCCGGGTTGATGCCCAAACGTGCCGCCTCAGCCGTACGCACATTGGCGCGCACGGAAACGTTCATGCCGATGTAGCCTGCAAGACCCGATGCAATAGCGCCGATTGCAAAGCCTGCTGCGGTCACCATGCCCAGACCTGGCATGACAAAAATAATCACAAACAACACCGCCCCGACCATGCCGATGGTGGTGTATTGGCGGTTCAAATAAGCCTTGGCACCCGCCTGAATGGCGGCAGCGATTTCGCGCATGCGGTCGTTGCCATCCGACTGCGAAATAATCCATTTGGCCTGCCATGCGCCGTAGAGCAATGCGATAATCGCGAAAGCCAGGGCGAATAGCAGCCCCCCATTAAAAGCACTAGTCATTTTTAGATCTCCCGTTGAGCGTTAATACGAACGATTGGTGCGAAACTTTGTTGCAAAATTTATAACCCTGACTGCAGGCCAAGGATAACTTTGGAGTTATCTCATAACCTTGCAAAACGGGCGATTTTACCATTTAGAACGATGTTTCCGGCGAGCCATTACAGGCTATTTTGTAGCGATCAGCCTAATTCCCTTGCTGCGGCGCAACATACCGCTAAAATTATCAGGGACCGATGCGATGTCCGGTCCCTTTATCATCAGCAGCGGCGGAAGAAGCATTAAAGCGCGAATGGCGGCAGCTTTTTCTTCACGGCGACGTTTTTTAGCCGAACATACGCAGGCATCCCATCCTGATAGGGCGGATACGCTTCACCTGCAATCAGCGGTTGCATGTAGTTGCGGCATTTTTGGGTGATGTGAAAGCCGTCTGCCGTAATGAAATCGCGCGGCATTTTCTTTTCATGGTTGGCGATTTCGGTCAGGGGTGCGGCAATGATTTCCCATTTGTAGGGCTTAGAAGACAATCGCTTCACCGCGGGCATCACGCCATTCATGCCTTTTACCGCATATTCAACCGCAGCTTTGCCCAGCGCGTAGCTTTGCTCAACATCAGTTTTAGATGAGATGTGGCGGGCAGCGCGCTGCAAATAATCGGCGACGGCCCAGTGATTTTTGAGCTTCAACTCGCGTTTAACCAAATCCGCAATCACGGGCGCGACACCACCCAACTGGGAGTGACCAAAGGCATCAACCAAGCCCGATTCGGCGACAAATTTTCCATCTGCACCTTTGATACCTTCAGATACCCCAATGGCGCAAAAGCCGTCGCGCTTGACCACGCGATCAACCTCAGCAAGAAATTTTTTGGGCTCGAAAACAATTTCGGGAAACAATAAAATTTGTGGCGCTAAATGTCCTGCTTTGCTGTTTCGCGCTAGTCCACATGCGGCGGTAATCCAGCCTGCATGACGGCCCATGACCTCAAGCACAAATACTTTTGTCGATGTCTTGGCCATGGAAGCGACATCGAGACCCGCCTCTAACATGCTCACCGCGACATATTTTGCCACCGAGCCAAAACCCGGCGAGCAATCGGTAATAGGCAAATCGTTATCCACCGTTTTCGGCACATGCACCGCGATGAGCGGGTAGCCCATTGATTCCGATAGCTGCGAAATCTTTAAACAGGTGTCGGCCGAATCGCCGCCGCCGTTGTAGAAAAAATAACCGATGTCGTGGGCTTTAAAAACTGCGATCAGCCGCTCGTACTCGCGGCGATTTTGTTCCAGTGATTTCAGTTTGTAACGGCATGAACCAAACGCACCCGCTGGCGTAAAGCCCAAGCCTTTAATGTTGGCGAGCGGCTCCTTGGAGGTATCGATCAAATCTTCCGTTAACGCGCCAATAATACCGTTGCGGCCCGCATAAACTTTGCCAATTTTGCCGGGGTACTTGCGCGCTGTTTCAATCACGCCCTGCGCAGAAACATTGATGACGGCGGTTACGCCGCCCGACTGGGCGTAGAAGGCATTGCGGGGAGCCGCGCTCTTGGAAGCAGGACGGGTGGCCATATCAGAATTCCGTTTTAAGTCGGTTGAATTGGTTGCGGCAAAATTGCAAACTCGAAACCGATTAGGTCAGCGCTTTAAACACCGCATCGCGAATTTCATCGACCCGACCTACACCGGCAACGCGGCGATAAAGCGGAGCATTGGGAACGCCTGACTTGGACCAATTTTCGTAGTAGGCAATCAACGGTTCGGTCTGCAAGTGATAGACATCGAGACGTTTCTTCACTGTTTCTTCTTTATCGTCGTCACGTTGAATCAAATCTTCACCGGTCACATCATCTTTACCCGCAACTTTGGGGGGATTAAATTTGATGTGATAGGTGCGGCCTGAGGGCAAGTGCACCCGACGTCCCGACATGCGCTCAATAATTTCAGAATCATCGACGGCAATTTCCACCACGAAATCGAGCTTGATACCGGCCGCTTTCATGGCATCCGCTTGGGGAATAGTGCGGGGAAAACCATCAAACAAAAAACCATTTTGACAGTCTGTCTCTGTAATGCGCTCTTTCACCATGCCAATGATGATGTCGTCGGAGACCAATGCGCCCGAGTCCATAATTTTTTTAGCGGCAACACCCAGCGCAGTGCCGTTTTTGACGTGTGCACGCAGCATGTCACCAGTAGAAATTTGCGGAATGCCGTATTTTTCTTTGATAAAACCAGCTTGCGTGCCTTTGCCTGCACCAGGGCCTCCGAGCAGAATCAACCTCATTTGGGTTAACCTTTTTTAGTGTGAAGTGTGGAATGCAAAATACAAAAAACGAACATGAATGGTGCGAGAGCTTTGTAGACTTGATTTTACCTGTTATTTGAAAAGTAACCGGACTCTCGCCAAATCTTCGGGCGTATCCACACCCGGCGCTAACGTACCTTGCCATGCATGTACCGCAATTCGATGACCGTGATACAGCGCACGCAATTGTTCCAACGCCTCCCATTGTTCGGTCGGCGCGGGAGACAGCTTTGAATAGAGTTTCAAAAACGCCGCCCGATAGGCATAAATACCGATGTGGCGCTGCGCTATAAAATCGGCCGGCAATTTATTTTTGTCGAGTTGAAATGCATCGCGTGCATAGGGAATGGGCGCACGGCTGAAATAGTGGGCATAGCCTTCAGCGTCACTGACTACCTTGACCACATTGGGATTAAAAAACTCTGCCACATCCGCAATCGGATGCGATGCCGTGGCAATGGCAGCAAGCGTTTTCAGCGCCAAGGTATCAGCAACTTGGCGAATCAATGCGGGCGCAATCAGCGGCTCATCACCTTGCACATTGACCACGATGGCGTCATCCGCCAAATTCAGTTGTTCCACCACTTCCGCAATACGATCAGTCCCCTGCGGATGATCGGCGCGCGTCAGCAGTGCCAGCACGCCGTGCTCGTGACAAGCCGCCATCACATCAGCGTGATCGGTTGCCACATAAACTTGTACCGCCCCACTCTCCAGCGCCCGCTCGGCTACCCGCACACACATTGGCTTGCCAGCGATATCGGCCAGTGGTTTGCCGGGGAGGCGCGTCGAAGCCATCCGAGCGGGGATCACAGCAATAAATGGCAACTGCTCAGCCACGCCTATTTCCGGTCTTCATCAGTACGCAATGCGCGCGCCTCATCGACCAGCATGATTGGAATGCCATCGCGAATAGGATAAACCAGGCGTGCCGCATAGGAAATCAGCTCTGTTTTATCGCCAGACAAAGTAAGCGGCCCTTTGGTGACGGGACAAACAAGTATTTCAAGCAATTTTGGGTCAAGTGACATGGGGAATCTTTTCCAGTTTGGCTGCAATCAATTCGTAGAAAGCTTCCGGCAATATCGCATCAATTTGCATTTGCCAAAGGCGCGGATCAGCAAAGGCTGTACATTTTACCGCGTCCTTCTCGGTCATCAGCACAATATCGGCATCAATGGCCGTCAAATCACTTGCTACAAACGGGTGATGGTCGGGGAACGGGTTCTGCGAATGAAGTGCAATGCGCAGATTTTCAAGATGGCTGAAAAACCGCTGCGGATTGCCAATCCCCGCAACCGCGGCAATGCGTTTGCCGCTGACAAGATGGATGAATTGTTCGGCGCTCAACTTTTGTCCCTTTACAAGCTGGCTAAAATTTTCGCCGCCATACCGCATCTCAAAAACGGGTCTGCCTGTTTTAGTTTGCAAATCAGTCACGGTAGAATGCGCGCCATTATCTAAACTCATTATGGGGTGAGGCTCTTGGACCACTTTTGTCTCAAAATCCGCGCCTACCCTTGAGTTTAAATTTGTATTGTTAACCACAATACAGTCAACCGCATTAAGCCGCGCCATGCCTTCGCGAAGCGGACCAGCGGGTAGGAGATAGCCATTGCCAAAGCCGCGCGTGCCATCGACCACTGCGATTTCAATATCGCGTTGGAGCGCGTAGTGTTGCAGCCCATCGTCAGCAATCACAATATCGGTGGCGGGATTTTTCATCATCAATTGCCGAACCGCCGCTATCCGGCTTGCATTTACTTCGACGGGTATCGTGCTACGCGCTGACATCAATGCCGCCTCATCACTCAACCTGCCGTCACGCGCATAGCCGCGGCTCACGATGCCGATCCTTCGTCCTTGCGCGCTTAGTTTGCCGACTAATGCCAACACCAACGGCGTTTTACCGGTGCCGCCAACACTGATGTTGCCCACCACGATAACGGGCACGGTCGCTTTACTGGATGTGAAAAGGCCGATGCGATAAAACCCGCGGCGCAGCGCCGTCAATGCGACGAACAGCCATGCGCAAGGTTGCAACAGAATTTGCCAGCCCGAATGTTGCTGCCATTCGCGGGTAAAAAACTTTTCAAGTTGCGCACGCATCAATACCGCTCTGGGCGCCTGGTCCACAAATCCGCTATTTGCCAGTTTTGGCTTGGGTCGTGAAGGAAATCTTGGTGTAGCCGACGAGCCGCGCGGCTTCCATGATGTTAATAACTGCCTGGTGGGTCGCGCCGGCATCGGCACCGATGGCAATCACCGGTTCTTTCATGCCGCCGGCAGCAGCGGATTCTTTGAGCGAATTGGCCAGCGACTCAACACTGGCAAAAGTGATCGGCGCGCCATTAATGGCATATTTGCCACTGGCATCAACGCCAATAGTAAGCACCTGCGGACGATCAATGGCTTTTTCGGCGGTAGCTTCCGGCAAATTAATTTGCAGCTCGGCGAATTTTGAATAGGTGGTTGTCACCAGCACAAAAATCAAAATCACCAGCAACAAATCAATCAGCGGAATGAAGTTAATCTCAGGCTCTTCACGCGTGCGGCCACGACGAAAATTCACTTGCGGTCCCCGTGCAGGGTTTCTACCAGCTTGATGCCTTGTTGTTCCATATCGACCACCATGGTGTCGACCTTGCTGCGGAAGTGGCGATAAAAAATCAGCGCCGGAACGGCCACGGCAATACCGCCTGCGGTGTTATACAGCGCAACCGAAATGCCGTGCGCGAGCTGTGCCGGGTTCTGGCCTTGCGGCGTACTGGCCCCAAAAATATCGATCATGCCGATCACCGTACCAAACAGCCCCAGCAGCGGGGCCACCGTAGCAATAGTGCCGAGGCCGTTGAGAAAGCGCTCCATTTCCACCATCACCGCGCGGCCGGTTTCTTCCATCGACTCTTTCATAATCTCACGCGAACTTTTGACGTTTGCGATACCGGCCGCAAAGACACGACCGAGAAATGAATTTTCGCTCAGCTTGACAATCAGGTCAGCAGATGGGCCCTGAACCTTAAACGCCTGCACCGTATCGCTGAATAAATTGGCGGGCAATACCGCACTGCGGCGCAAAGTCCAAAATCGTTCGCCGATGATAGCCAGCGTAATGATTGAACACAAAATAATCAACCAGATCGTCCAACCTGCAGCTTGAATAATGGACAGCAATTGAGACTCCTGAAAGTAGTTAACGGCGGATGATGGCAATGTCCCCATTCCAAAAAACTTGGCACGCCTGAGTAGCCTCGCACTTTAGCGTAAGCAGGCACTGTTTCACAAGGGCTGCAAGCGGGCCACACTCTTGACGCGTGTAATTAATCCCACGGGAAACATAACCAACTACAAGATATTCAATGACCCATAACTCCAAACACGAGTATTCACGGGCACCTTTGAAATAAACCCGCACCCAGCCTAGCGTTGCGGGTGATTCGGCAAAATCATCCACAATCCCTGTGGATAACTCTGTGAGTTTAATCGGGGCACATGAGCTAAGTCACGAAACTGTAAAGGTTTTTTCTTCTCCGCCTAATTTTTGCACGTTCTTGAAACCCTTTAATATTCATATACTTGAGTTAATTTTCCCTCTGTATGACAAAACCAAATAACCCATGTTCCATAAATTCTTAATTATCGCTATAAGCCCATTGAAAGCTGTGCATGCCTGCACAAGCTAAACGCAGTGATAATATGCGCCCATGGATTCTGACGATGACTTGCCTCTCTGCTCCCAACCGCCACCCGAAGCGCTTGCCAGCGGTTCACGCAATGCCAAGGTTATTGCAGTTTCTGAACTAAACAGGCGCGCCCGCAATCTTTTGGAAGCGAATCTAGAATTGCTTTGGGTGTCGGGCGAACTTTCCAATGTGATGCGAGCGGCCAGCGGGCATTGGTATTTTTCACTCAAGGACGATGCCGCCCAAGTGCGCTGCGTGATGTTTCGCCAACGCGCGTCGAGTATTTCGTTCACACCGGAAAATGGTCTGCAAGTCGAAGTACGTGCACTCCCGTCGCTTTACGAGCCGCGCGGTGAGTTTCAATTAGGTGTGGAGACCATGCGGCGCGCCGGATTGGGTGCGTTGTTTGAGGCTTATGAGCGGTTGAGAGCGCGCCTGGCAGCGGCCGGCATGTTTGACGAGCAACGTAAAAAAACGCTGTCCGCTTTTCCACGCACCATCGGCATCGTAACCTCACTCCAGGCCGCCGCGTTGCATGATGTATTAACCACCCTTGAACGCCGCGCACCGATGATTCGGGTCATTATTTATCCAACGCTAGTCCAGGGCACCAATGCGGCCAGCGAGATTGCTGCAGCGATTAATCAAGTCCGTCAGCGCGCTGAGGTTGACGTGCTGATTATTTGTCGTGGTGGCGGCAGCATCGAGGATTTATGGTCGTTCAACGAGGAAATTGTGGCGCGTGCCATTTTGCGATTGCAAAATGATACTTTGATACCCGTCGTGTCCGGCGTGGGTCATGAAACTGATTTCACCATTTGCGATTTTGTTGCCGACCAGCGCGCTCCTACCCCGACTGCTGCAGCTGAATTGGTGTCCCCCGATACGGTTCAACTACGCAGCCAGGTTGCTGC
>JAYVEV010000016.1:0-16043 GCA_043773745.1 Burkholderiales bacterium
CCAATTGGCTCGCTTTCGGGGCCGAGCAATCGAACCTCAGTGACACCAGTAATCTCACTGTTGATCCGAACATCTTTATCAGTAGCGATAAAACTCTCCTAATCGTTCAAAATATCTTGGGCGATTCCAAAAATCGCCTCAAGGGCTTATTGCAAATCCATGTATAAAACAGCGACTGCGCGATTATTTCTTCGCAGCAACTTCATCTTTTATACGGGAAATAAACTCATTTAATGACATCGCAGGAAGATTTTCTCCACCGCCTTTGCCATCACGTACACGCACTGTTACGGTACCGGCTTCTTTTTCTTTGTCGCCGAGAACCAATAAATAAGGCACTTTTTGTACGCTATGTTCCCGAATCTTATAGGAAATCTTCTCATTTCGCAAATCGGCATGAACGCGGATTCCGGCTGTTTTTAGGGCATTGCTTACTTCCGACACATAAGCAGCCTGATTTTCAGTCACATTCATCGTAACGATCTGAACCGGGGCAAGCCAAAGCGGCAAGGCGCCTGTGTAGTTTTCAATCAAAATTCCGATGAAGCGCTCCAGTGAACCGACAATCGCGCGGTGCAGCATCACCGGCGCTCTCTTGGAACTGGTTTCATCGATGTATTCGGCATCCAAGCGAATCGGCATATTGAAATCGACCTGCATCGTCCCACATTGCCAGACTCTGCCGACCGCATCTTTCAGCGAATACTCAATCTTTGGACCGTAAAAAGCGCCCTCACCTTTCAGCTCTTCCCATGCGACACCACAGGTATTGAGCGAGTCAGCCAAGGCTTTTTCGGCTTTGTCCCAAGATTCGTCCGTCCCCACCCGTTTTTCGGGGCGGGTTGAAAGTTTGTAGATTATTTCGGTAAAACCAAAATCGGCATAGACCTTTTGTAACAATCTCGTGAAATCGAGGCATTCTTTTTGAATTTGATCTTCGGTACAAAATATATGCCCGTCATCCTGCACAAATCCGCGCACCCGCATGATGCCGTGCAACGCACCGGATGATTCATTGCGATGGCAGGAACCAAATTCGCCGTAACGCAGCGGTAGATCTCGATAAGAGCGCAAATCCGAGTTAAATACCTGAACATGCCCGGGACAGTTCATCGGCTTGATTGCGTAATCATGTTTTTCAGATTCAGTCGAGAACATACTGTCTTTGTAGTTTTCCCAATGCCCTGATCGCTCCCACAACGATCGATCCAGGATCATCGGACAGCGAATCTCCTGATAGCCGTTATCGACATAAACCGTCCGCAAATATTGCTCGACCTGCTGCCAAATCGTCCAGCCTTTCGGGTGCCAAAACACCATACCGGGCGCTTCTTCCTGCATATGGAACAGGTCAAGCAGCTTGCCCAGCTTGCGATGATCACGCTTTTCGGCTTCTTCCAGCATGTGCAAGTACGCTTCCTGCTCTTCTTTTTTCGTCCACGCAGTACCATAAATGCGCGTCAGCATTTCGTTTTTACTGTCGCCCCGCCAATAGGCACCGGCCACTTTCATTAGCTTGAAAACCTTAAGTTTGCCCGTAGACGGAACATGAGGGCCACGACACAAATCGGTAAATGCGCCTTCGGTGTAGAGAGAAACCTCCTGGTCTGCCGGAATCGATTCGATAATCTCAGCTTTGTAAGCTTCACCAATACTTTTGAAATACTTCACAGCCTCATCGCGTGGCAACACTTTGCGTGTAACAGGAATATCCTGTTTCGCCAGTTCGGCCATCTTCTTTTCAATCGTGACTAGATCCTCAGGCGTGAACGGACGTTTGTACGAAAAATCATAGTAAAAGCCATTTTCAATCACCGGGCCAATGGTGACTTGCGCCTCGGGGAACAGCTCTTTCACCGCATAGGCCAACAAATGTGCCGTGGAATGGCGAATGACCTCCAAGCCATCGGCGTCCCTATCTGTCACGATGGCAAGCGTTGAGTCTTGTGCCATGACATGGCTGGTATCGACTAATTTACCGTCTACTTTGCCCGCGAGCGCCGCCTTGGCCAGTCCCGCGCCAATGCTGGCAGCGACATCGGCCACCGAAACAGGGTTATCAAATTGTCGGACGGACTTATCAGGGAGCGTGATGGAAATCATGATGAAACCTCAAAAATATAAAACAAAAAAGCGCGGACATAGCCGCGCTTTTTTAATCGTTAATGCCACTGTGATGTTGATTCAGGGCGAGAATATTCGAAAGCTCGACTATGGGTGAAGGCTCGGTGGGGCCTCAAGCAGCGTAGTGGGCGGTACCATAACCATTGTCTTACCCGCAAAAAATGCGGCCCTTTCATATAAGCTAAACACCAATATTAAAATCTATACTGAATTGTACCTAAATCTGCGACTTACTTAAACCCACTTTTAATAGTAAATATTACTTTTTTGCGCGCAATTGCCAAAGCGACGTTATCTCTTTCGCACGGGCAGCATGCAAAGAATCCGTCGCCTCAGTTACGCGCGGATGACTAGGGCGCACATCGAGCCGCCCCGCAACCATTAAGCCCGCTTGATCAATCCAGTCCAATAGCGTTTCGCGCGAGCGCAAGCCAAGATGCTCTGCCAGATCAGACAGAATTAGCCAGCCTTCCCCATTCGTTGTCAGATGCGATGCAAGCCCGTCTAAAAATCCACGCAACATGCGACTTTCAGGATCGTAAATTGCGCGCTCAATGGGTGATGATGGCCGCGCCGGCAGCCACGGTGGGTTGCAGACTATCAGCGGTGCAAGCCCTTCTGGAAAAAGATCTGCCTCCAACACTTCAATGCGATCAGCCAGCTTCATTCGGGTCAAATTTTCGTGGGCGCAACTCAACGCTCGCGGGTCCTGATCGGTGGCAATGATTCGTGTAATGCCGCGTCGTGCCAGTATTGCCGCCAGCACGCCTGTGCCAGTGCCAATATCGAATGCAAGTTGCGGCAGCGGGCTCGGCAGCACAGCCTCAGCCACCAAGCCGATATATTCCCCGCGAATCGGTGCAAACACGCCGTAGTAAGGATGCACCCGGTCGCCAAGCGCGGAAATCACAACGCCTTTACGGCGCCACTCGTGCGCGCCAATAATGCCGAGCAATTCTCGTAGCGATGCTACTGATGCGTCACCTGCCGCACCCCAAGCCTCGGTACAGGCCAGTCGCATGTCGGGTGCGCGGCGTAACGGAATTGAATAGTCAGCATCAAACGGAATCAACAGCATCGCAAGCGTACGCGCACGTTGTGCCCGTGCTTGGCGATGAAGATTAAATGCGTCTACTATCAATGGTTGAGGCAAGCCAGATTGTTTTTTAGCGGCACGGACAGACTTGGCATCCGCCCGTCTCGCCATCGCTTGCAATAATTGCCGTGCATTCTGAAAATCACCTCGCCACAGCATGGCTGTACCTTCGCAGGCTAGGCGATAGGCCACATCGGCGGTTAAGGTGTCATCCGCAACAATGACGCGTTTAGGTGGCAGGGAGCCATTTTCAGCCCGCCAACGCGCCGAAAATTCTTGCTGGGATTCTTGCCAACGAATAATGGGGGAGATTTGTTGCATGGACTTGGGAAGACTCACTCAATTTACAAAAAACGAACGGTGTTCGAGAGTGTCTCATGACCTACCCGGCATTCAGGCCCCATCCCACGTGGGCCAACGAAAATAGCCATGAAAAAAATCAAAAATAAAGCATTAATAGGGGCGCGCCGTTTGGGGCAAAAAGTGCTAAAACGCCGCGCCAGTGCTAGACTTTTTAAATAAATTTAACGGTATATTAGGTTGCAAATTCATTGTTTCATTTTCGAAAGGCAATTTATCTGCACGCGATAGCAACCCATTCGCTGCTAAAATAATCAAAAATTCTCATCATTTTTACACCCTGCTCTGCATCTGCCAAACCTCTGGAAACTCAATGAAAACCAATGATCTTAAAGCCCCATTCAAGTGGGACGACGCCCTTCTCCTTGACGATCAGCTCACCGACGAGGAACGGATGGTACGCGATCAGGCGTTTAGCTACTGCCAGGAAAAATTGCAGCCACGTGTGCTGATGGCAAACCGTGAAGAAAAATTCGACCGCGAAATCATGAATGAAATGGGCGAACTCGGTTTGCTCGGCTCAACCATTGATGGCTATGGCTGCGCCGGCGTGAACCATGTTTGCTACGGCCTGGTGGCGCGTGAAGTTGAACGAGTTGATTCCGGTTATCGCTCGGCCATGAGCGTGCAGTCGTCGCTCGTCATGCATCCTATCTACGCTTATGGCAATGAGGCGCAGCGCGAAAAATGGTTGCCTAAACTCGCCACGGGCGAATTGATCGGCTGCTTTGGTTTGACCGAACCGGGTGCGGGCTCCGACCCCTCCTCAATGATCACGCGCGCTAAAAAAACGGATGGCGGTTTCATCGTCCACGGCGCAAAAATGTGGATCACCAACTCGCCCATCTCCGATGTATTTATTGTCTGGGCCAAGCTTGAGGAAGACGGCAAAGACGAGATCCGCGGCTTCGTGCTCGAAAAAGGCATGAAAGGTTTATCTGCTCCCAAAATTGATGGCAAGTTTTCATTGCGCGCCTCCATCACGGGTGAAATCGTGATGGACCAGGTATTTGTCCCCACTGAAAATTTACTGCCCAACGTCCGCGGCCTCAAAGGGCCGTTCGGCTGTTTGAACAAAGCGCGTTACGGTATTAGCTGGGGCGCGGTGGGCGCGGCCGAATACTGCTGGCACGCCGCCCGCCAATACACACTTGATCGCATCATGTTCGGCAAGCCTCTGGCTGCTACCCAACTGGTTCAGAAAAAGCTCGCCGATATGCAAACCGAAATCACGCTTGGCTTGCAAGGTGCCCTGCGCCTCGGCCGTCTGCTCGACGAAGGCCGCGCCACGCCAGAAATGATTTCACTCATGAAGCGCAATAACTGCGGCAAGGCGCTCGATATCGCCCGCGTTGCCCGCGACATGCATGGTGGCAACGGCATTGCCGATGAATATCACGTCATACGTCACATGATGAATCTGGAAGCCGTCAACACCTACGAAGGTACGCATGATGTGCATGCCCTGATTCTCGGTCGTGCCCAAACCGGGCTTAATGCATTCGGCTAACGCGATTCATCCTTGTTATGGGGAAGGCGATTTTTCAAAAAGCTTTGCTGATACCCGCATAAAAAGCCCGACGTGGTCCGAATTGCGGGGCACCAACACCAATGCCTGAGCCATCTCTAATTTGATAGCTTTTATCGAAGGCATTTATTAACGCAAATCGCGCGTCCAGTTTACCGATGCCCGGCAAATCCAGGTTCTGCAGCAGACCCAGATTAACTTGTGTGTATCCCGGTAAATGTTCGGTATTGGCAAAGCCGTTCCTCAACCCGCTGCCATATAGCGCATCGGCACTAAATTGTGTGCTGCCGATTTTGTAAGATAGTCCGGCAGACCCGGACCAACGCTGTTCATGATCCAGGTGCACCCAGTTTTTATTGATGTAATCCAATTCGACCTGATCAAAATTGAACTGGCCAGACTCAATCGCTTTGCCTCTCGCGCTAGAAAAACCTGCGTTGACGTAAGCTGTGAAGCTGCTTTTTTTGTAGGTAGCGGATAGCTCCAGCCCGAAAATTTTGCCGCGTTCGAAGTTGAACGCCGAGAAAATCAGCGCATTACCGAATTGTCCTTCATCTTGTAGATGACGCACATCGCGATAATAGCCATCCAGCCCGAGCGTAATTGACGGAGTGAGTTGATGCGACAGGCCAATATCATAGTAATGGGAGCGCTCAGACTTGACCGAGGTGTCTGCGTCAGACGGCAGTGCATTGGTGGTGTTCTGAAACAGGGCAATACTGGTGGTATCTATCTTTTCTGTCGGCGGCGGAGTGAAATAGCGCGCGTAGCCAGCATGTACGCGGGTTTGCGGCGTAACGTCATAGACCACACCGAGTCGCGGGCTAAGCTGATTTTCAGTAACGATCGTATTGACACTGTCATAGCGCACGCCGTAATTGATGGTCAGCTTGCCGGTTGGCTTCCATTCATCCTGTAAATAAACACCATACAAATGGCCGTTAATGCGGGTGTTATCCACAATATTGAGTGGGACACCGCTGAGCTGGTTGCCGTCAGCATCCGCCGAAAAAACTTGTGAGGAGTTATCGATTTTGAACTGCTCGCGGCTAAAAAAAAGCCCGGTGCGTAACGTATGGGCGGGACTGAACTGGTAGCTCAAATCAGCTTGGGTGCCAGCTGTCTGGTTACGACGAAAGATATTGGCAGCGATACCATTAAAGGTCAGATCGCCGACCGGATCAGGACGATAGATGACATCGCTGTAGCGGTTAAAAACTGATACCTGATAGTCAACACCGGTGCCGCCGGAGCCCTGGTAGGACAAAATCTGGAACTGATTTTTTTCGCTTTGGCGCGCATCAAAATTTTCAGATGAAATGCGCGATGCACCATCAAGCGTAAATGAAGGTAATTGTCCAGGCACATTCGGAATTTGAAATTTGTTGTCGGCGTTACCAAATACAAAATTTAGACGGCTGTCGCTACTAAGGACGTAGGAAAGGTTGCCGAAATTTTTCCATTGCGTTGTCGTGTCATGGATCGCAGTTTTGCTTGCAATGGGGTTTTCGATGCCCAAATTATTGCGCAGATACGACCCCGTTAAAAAGAACGAAAAGGCATCTTTCGAACCGCTTAGTTCCAAGCCAGTTTCCTGATGACGATGACTACCACCGAGATAGCTAATACTGCCGCCATTTTCAAAAGCATTACCCTTGGTTTGAATATCAACTACCCCTGCTGTTCGGTAGCCGTACTGCGCTGGTAAGGCTCCGGTCAGCACGCTGATCTGTTGTGCGAAGCGCGTATCAAGCGACTGTCCAAATCCCGAAATCGGTTCAGGGATAACGACCCCGTTTACCCGGTACTGAAGATTGCCGTGGTCTCCGCGCACATGCAATTGACCATAGGAGTCTTGTGCTACGCCGGGTACCTGTAATAACACCTGATTAAGCGGGGTATTGTCGCCGAACGGCAGCGCTTCAATGTCTTTGCGGCCAAATCGATAAACGCTGCTACCCGTCTCTGGCAACAGGCCGTTGCGGGCTTCATCAAGCCGTTTAATAACGACTTCGATAGGGGCAATTTTTTCCGGGCTGGATGGTGCTGCCTTAGGTAATATGGCTGGCTGGCCGGAATTCGGGGCAAGCGGTGCGCCTTGCAGCTTAGGAGCAGCTTCAGGTTCGGCTGCAAAAGTGGTTAAAGCGGCGACGGGATAGATCGATGCAACGGCAACAGCCATCGCTTGAAATTTAAAAGCAAACATGTAAATCCTCTGAACGCGGTATTACGAAATAAACGCCCCAGATAAACAAGAGCATTCGTAAGAGAGCTACTGTGCGATCAAAGGAAAACTGGAGGACCCCTATTGCGCGATGCCGGGATATCAGCGGCTAATGCGGCGGTCTTGATTTCGGTGGAGACGCAGAGTGTGGCGGGAACAATAGCCAACGCATGCAAGGTAGTGAATACACCGCCTGCGATCTGTGAATACGCGCCGCACTCATCACAAACATCATGTGCTGGTAGCTGCTTATCCTGCTGTTCAGTATGCGTTTTGAGATGACCGATCTCATGGCGAATAGCCGCTTGTTGCCCGAACACCAACAGGAGCGGGATAAACAGTGCAAGCAGGAATTTTTGTGTATCGCGAAAAGTCATATCACAGCTAAATTTGACAATAGACAGGCCTGTTACGAACCAGTTCAATTCAGAGACTCGCTATAAAGCAAACTGATAGAGCCTATGATTTTTAAAAGCCCGGACAGGCATGAATACTACCTCATGCAACAAAGTTGCGCAAATAAAAGGGGTGCCCCTTGGAGATTACGGAGCGGTTGCATGGACACATTATTGAGTTTGTTTAGTTGTTTGAGAACTTTTTTAAATGGCAATTCTCCATTGCGAACAGCAAATTTTTTCTTCCGTGAATTTCTTTTTTACAATTTGTATGTGAGGTAAAAATGGAACGAAAAAAATTATCAACTTCAACCAAAGTAGCCGCCTTGGGTGCTGCAATCGGATTGTCTTTTCTGGCGGGCTAAGGCTATACACATCGCGGTAACGAACCAGTTAGCGCAATACCTGATGCACATGAAGCGGCGGCGTCGGCATCTGGCAATGTCCCCACAGAGCAACCCCGGATCGCCAATAGTGCTTTGCCAGACTTCATATCGCGCTGCAAGTACTGCGCGAGGATCGCAAGATTTTTGTGCCTATTAAGATCGGCTAAATCTTATCCTGCAAATCGAGCACACAAAAAAACAAAGCCGCCAGCCAGCTAGACCGGCGGCTTTTAATGTGCCAGTCCCGCCAGATAAATATCGATAATCGGTTCAGCATCTTTGGTCAGCGAGATGAAATGGCGATCCAACAGAGAATTGCTGATCATGCCTTCAATCAGCGCATGCAAACCACGCGCTGCGCGGCGAGTGTTGACATGAACAGGCAGCTGTCCCTTCTTGACGGCGTTTTTGAATCCTTCTTCCACATGCCCAATACATTCCATGCATGACTCATGATGGCGGGTACGTAACGCTTCCATTTCATCGACGTATTCACACTTGTTGCTCATGATGTCGAATACTCGGCGGGTTTGTTCGTCCTTGGCCAGACGCAACAGCACATTCAACGCGCTGGCCCGAATGTAGGCAATTGGGTCTTCCAACTCGGAATCACTAAAGCGTTGCGTCATCTGCTCCATCGGCAGAGTAACCCGTTGCATCATTGCATCGAATAAATCCACTTTATTCTTGAAATGCCAATAGATCGCCCCGCGAGTTACACCCGCTGCTTCGGCAATATCGCTAAGGGCGGTTCGCGAAACGCCCTTCTCGCTGAATATCTGTTCAGCCGTATCGAGAATGCGGGTTCGGGTTTCCTGAGCTTCTTCTTTGGTATTACGAGCCATATGTGGTGTGGTGCAGTACGGTGCAGTTAAGAAATTGTGGCGGTTGGCGTAAATGTGAATGGATATTGTTGAGATTTTAAAAACATATTTACATACATACTTGAATGTATGTATGATTATCTCAATGATATCCTCAACGCAAACAAAAAGCCAAGCTGTTTTAGCGCTTTATCCTGACGTTTAACCCACGTCGAATAGCCAATTCCAATACTAAATATTCTTGCAAGAGCGCCCTTACAAGCCTGCCTCACAGTTTTCTTATTTCATACCCAACAATAGTACCGTCAGGAAAAACCATGCCCACTCATTCACCAGTTCTCAATATAAAACCTTCCGTGTCATTACCGATCCGCCTTTCTACATCGCTAGCGGTCTTGTTAGCCATAGGGCTGGCAGGCTGTGGACAAGGTCCCCAGAGTGGACACGGCGGCATGCCACCGGCGATGGTGACTTACCAGGTCGCAGTTGCAAAAGATATTCCAGTGGAATACGAATATGTGGGGCAAACCAACGGCTCACGTGAAGTGGAAATCCGTGCCCGGGTCAACGGCATTATTGAAAAACGGCTGTATGAGGAAGGTACCGCAGTTAAAGTCGGCCAGCCTTTGTTCAAGCTTGAGTCTACCCTGTATGCAGCCTCCGCCGCCCAGGCCGAAGCAGGCATCGCCACCGCAGATGCCAATTTGAAACAAGCAGAACGTGAATACAATCGCTTGAAGCCCCTGATTGAGGCCAAAGCCATTAGCCAGAAAGAGTGGGATGGCGCGGCCTCTGCTTTTGATATTGCGAAGGCGCAATTCAAGCAGGCACAGGCACAGTACGCCAGTGCAAAAGTTGATTTAGGGTACACCAATATCACTGCCCCAATCAGTGGCGTAATTGGTCGTGCGCTGAAAGTTGAAGGCTCACTCGCTAGTGCTGCCGGCGACAGCTTACTCGCCACCATGGCCCAGACTAACCCGCTGTACGTCAATTTCTCGATTGCCGAACGCGATCGTAATGAGTTCCAAGGTGAGCTTTCCGCGGGCACTTTAAAGCTCGCTAAAACCGGCTATACGGTCAAGCTTAAAAACAGTGACGGGCAGTTTTTGAAAGCAGCCGGCAAAATGAGTTTCAGTGATTACAAAGCCGATGCCAATACTGGCGCTTTTGCAGCACGCGCCGAGATTCCCAATGCCGACAATTCACTTTCGCCGGGTCAATTTGTTCGCGTGGTTCTCATTGGCGCTACACGCCCGGATGCTATCGCCCTCCCCCAGCGCGCTGTGCTCGACGGCCCGCTGGGGAAATTTGTATATGTAGTGGGCAAAGGTAAAGATGGCAAGCCAGCCGCGGAACCGCGCCCCGTCATGCCTGGCGAATGGGTAGCGCTGGATGGCAAAGAAAAGAATGGCTGGATTATTCGCCAGGGTGTGAGAGTGGGAGACCAGGTCATTATTGACGGCACAGCGCGCATCTTCGCGCCGGGCCAGCCGATCGTGCCGATGACGGCCGAGGAAGCCGTTCAAGCTGCTGCCCAGGCTGCGCCGGGCCAAGCGGCTAATCCTGCCGCCAAACATTAGAACCCAAACAAAGGCACCTTCATCATGTTCTCGCGTTTTTTTATTGATAGGCCCATCTTTGCCTTTGTCATCTCGATTTTTATCGTGATTGCAGGCTTGGCCGCCATGCGCTCGCTGCCAGTCGCACAGTACCCAGAGATTTCACCGCCAACGGTTCAAGTTGTCGCCATTTATCCCGGTGCCTCGGCTGAAGTTATCGAGCAAACGGTTGCCGCGCCGATTGAGAGCGCGCTGACCGGTGTGGAAGGCATGATGTATATGGCTTCCACCTCAACTTCGAACGGCTCAACGACCATCACTATCACCTTCGAAATCGGCACCAATGCCGACCAAGCCGCCCTCAACGTCAATAATCGAGTCAAGCAAGTCGAGGCAAAACTGCCACAGGAAGTTCGACGTCAGGGAGTGACGGTGGTGAAGGGCTCCTCTGCATTCCTGCAAGTGTTGGCGTTCTATTCGCCGGACGGCCGATTTAACGATCTTTATACTTCGAACTACGTCACTCTGAATGTGCTTGACCAGTTAAAGCGTGTACCGGGCACCACCAATGTGCAAATTTTTGGCGCCAAAGATTACGCCATGCGTGTCTGGCTGAAACCCGATCGCATGACGCAGCTTAAAGTAACTGTTGACGATGTAGCACGCGTGCTGAATGAACAAAACGCACAATTCGCCGCAGGCAAAATCGGCCAGTCGCCAAACGGTGGCAATCAAGAGTTGGTTTATACGGTCACGACCAAAGGCCGTCTCTCCACACCTGAGGAATTTGAAAATATTATCGTTCGCTCAAATCCGGACGGCAATCAGCTTCGCTTGAAAGATATCGCGCGAGTCGAGCTGGGGAGTAAGGATTACGACTTTATAGGCTACTTCAACGGCAAACCAGCCACACTGGTGGGTATTTTCTTGCAGCCGGGCGCCAATGCACTAGAGGCGGCCAAACAGGTCAAAACCACCATCAACGCGCTGAAGGAAAAATTTCCTGAGGGGCTGGACTACGGCTTACCCTACGACACAACACGCTTTGTAGAGGTCTCGATTCGTGAAGTGTTAATCACACTAGCCGAAGCCATGGCGTTAGTGTTTGTGGTTGTATTCTTGTTTTTGCAAAACTGGCGCGCCACCTTGATTCCATTCGCAGCGGTGCCGGTGTCTCTGATTGGCACGTTTGCTGGTTTACATTTGTTGGGTTATTCAATCAACACCCTAACCTTGTTCGGTATGGTGCTTGCCATTGGTATCGTGGTGGACGATGCCATCGTTGTGCTTGAGAACGTCGAACGAATCATGCACGAGCAGCATCTGGAAGCGCGCGAAGCAGCCATCAAGGCAATGAAGGAAGTGACGGGCCCCGTCGTCGCGATTGTGTTGACGCTATGCTCGGTGTTCGTACCCATCGCTTTTTTAGGTGGATTGACCGGTGAACTCTATCGCCAGTTTGCGGTCACGATTTCGATTGCGGTAGTGCTGTCAGGTATTGTTGCTTTGACGATGACCCCCGCCCTGTGTGTCGTCATTCTCAAACGCGGCCATCGCGCGCCAGGGAAATTTTTTACCTGGTTTAACGACTGGTTTGCGCGCGTCACCAATCGCTATACATCGGGTGTGCTGTGGATGATCAAGCGCGGCGTGATTGGCGTCATCTTGTTTGCGAGCATGATTGCAATTACGGTTGGGCTAGGCGTATTGACGCCTACTTCGCTGGTGCCCGATGAAGATCAAGGCTACTACATTGCTGCCGTGTTTTTGCCGGACGGCTCTTCACTTGATCGAACTGACAAGGTGGTAAAAGAAGTCATTAAAGCTATCCAGTCCAATCCCAACAATCAGGACGTGATTGCCTTTACCGGCTTTGACTTCTTGGGTGGAGGTTACAAAAATAGTGCTGCAACGATATTCGTTGCACAAAAACATTGGGATGAACGCAAGGTTACTGGCAAAGAACTGGTCGGTGACTTTTTCATGAAGACGGGCGGCATCAAAGAAGCGTTAGTGCTGGCTTTTAATCCGCCGGCCATTTTCGGGCTGGGCAACACAGGCGGCTTTGAATTCTATATCCAGAACCGCGGCGAAGGCGGCGCGGCCAAGCTTCAGCAGGGTATGTATGCCATGATGGGTGCAGCCTCGCGAAACCCGAAGCTCGCCGGGGTACAAACCCTGTGGCGGGCGGCGGCTCCGCAACTAAACGTAAACGTGGATCGCAACAAGGCCAAGGCATTGGGTGTTCCGCTGGATGCCGCTTTCAATACGCTGGCCGCGACACTTGGCACTTATTACGTTAACGATTTCAACAAATACGGCCGCACATGGCAGGTATTGATGTCGGCAGACAGCCTGTACCGAAAACGTCCGGACGACATTGGTCGAATCTTCGTGCGCAGTGATCGCGGCACCATGGTGCCAATCGCGGCGTTCGCCAAAGTTGAATACTCAGCGGGGCCGGATAGCTTGGATAGATTCAATAATTTACCTGCTGTAAAAATGATCGGTAACGGCGCTCCGGGAACCAGTTCTGGACAGGCTATTGAAGAAGTCGACCGTATGGCCAAACAAGTCTTGCCCGGTGATATGAGCCTCGACTGGAGCGGTGCATCGTTTCAGGAAAAGCGTACTGGTAATGCGGCCATCTTTGCGCTGGTGTTGGCGGCCGTCATGGCCTTTCTGATTTTGGCCGCGCAATACGAAAAATGGACATTGCCACTTTCGGTCATTCTGGCGGTACCGTTTGGACTGTTCGGCGCATTGGTTGCAGTCATGTTGCGGGGCTATACAAACGATGTGTATTTCCAGATTGGCTTGGTCACGCTGGTGGGATTGGCGGCGAAAAACGCGATTTTGATCGTCGAATTTGCAGTGCTGAAATCACATGAAGGGGTGAGCTCAGCTGCTGCTGCACTGGAAGCGGCCCGATTGCGTTTCCGCCCCATTTTGATGACCTCTCTGGCTTTTATTCTGGGCGTGGTGCCGCTGGCGTTTTCGCACGGCGCGGGCGCCGGTGCGCGCAGCTCGGTTGGCACGGGTGTGATGGGGGGCATGTTGGCCGCCACATTTCTGGCCATTTTCTTCGTGCCCTTATTTTACAAAATCATCACGGATCGCCAATTGAAGGAAACAAAAACGGAAGATGAAATTCGTGCAGAGGCCGAACATTCACGCGAAAAAATTGCGCCGAATTTGCATACTCCTCACCGGAACCCTGCGGTTAGTGCGGCACAGAAAGATGATGAAAAAGGTAACAACAATGCATAAGCTTGATCAAACACATCTTCGTCGCGTGAAAGTGGTCGTAAGTGCCGCACTGACACTGATGCTATCCGCTTGTGTGGTAGGCCCAGACTATTCCCGTCCCAAGCTGGAATTACCGACTACATCAAGCTCTTCATCCTTAGCAGCTCCTGTCAATTGGTGGCGCGTATTTCAGGACCCTAATATCGACAAGCTCGTGAACGAGGCGCTCGCCAACAACAGCCATCTGTTGGCCGCTGCTGCACGCGTAACCGAGGCCGATGCGCAACTGGGCATGACGCGTTCTGATCAATTGCCCAGTGTCTACGCTACGGCCGGTCGCACGCGCAATCGCAACTCAGAAAGATCAGGCAATTTTCAGACCGGCATCCCGTTAGAAACCACCAGCAACAAAGCGGCACTGAATGTGTCCTGGGAGCTCGACTTTTGGGGGAAATATCGTCGCGCCACAGAAGCTTCACGCGCGGATTTACTGAGCATTGAGGCTAATCGCGATGCCTTGCGCCTTTCCATCGCCAGCCAGACCGCACAGGGCTATATTGCGCTGGTCACAGCGGATGCACAGCTGGAGACCACACGCAATGCATTGAAGCGCGCTAAAGAAGGCTTCGAAATGCAGAAAATTCGATTCGAAGCAGGGGTTGCATCCGAGTTTGAGTATCGTCAGCGCGAAGCAGAATACGATGCGGCACTGGCTCAACTCCCGCCAGTCGAAGAAGCGCGTGCACGCCAGGAGCGAGCCTTGCTTGTGTTATTGGGCCGTTCACCAAAGGCCATACTGGGTGACAAGGTTGAACGCGCTAGCACTGTCAAAGTACCGGAAGCCATTGCCGCGGGTATCCCATCTGAACTGATTATCAATCGCCCCGATGTTCGGGAGGCCGAACAAAAACTGATTGCTGCCAATGCGCATATTGGCGTGGCACGCGCCGCCTATTTCCCATCCATTTCTCTCACTGGCAGTTATGGTGGCGAGAGCGCTTCGTTGTCCGATCTATTTTCCGGGCCGGCGCGCATCTGGCGGTTTGCCGGGGACATCACCCAGCCGCTATGGGGCGCTGGGCGATTGAATAATCAAACCAATGCAGCCGAAGCGCGCAATGAGCAAGCGCTACAAAATTATCGGAGTACGGTTGCGAATGCATTCCGCGAGGTTGCTGACGCACTAGGGGCGTATACCAAATCGCGTGCAGTTGCTGACGCCGAAACCCGCCGCGTGACTTCGTTGGTCAAGACATGGGAGCTAGCCAAGTTGCGATTTGAGCATGGCGTTTCAAGCCAGCTGGATGTTATCGATGCTGAACGCGGCTTATTGCAAGCGGAGTTTGACCGTATTGCAGCAGACAGGGATCTAAAGTTGGCAGTAGCGGATTTTTACCGGGCGCTAGGCGGAAAAATATAAATTTATCTGCGTAAATGGAAAATGAAAAATTGGAAAACGAAAAATCAAAAACCCAGCCTCAGCTGGGTTTTTGATTTAAAAAATGCTTCCGACATAATCTTGGTAGGCACGATTGGACTCGAACCAACGACCCCCACCATGTCAAGGTGGTGCTCTAACCAGCTGAGCTACGTGCCTAACGAGCTGCTATTTTAGCTGATTGAGGTGGGTTGCTGCAATGCAAACATAAAATATCGGCTATATACGCCAGCATGCTATGAAAATCCAATCCATAAAAGACTTAATAAACGGTCCATACGGTAAACGCATGGACCGTTTTTAACGATTGTTTAGCCGTTTGCTCGGTTTAGCCCCGCCATGCGCGACCATTTTCGACGCGAACCTTATCACCGACTCGGACGTCTGGCTCTGTTTCATAGCGCAGGGTTTGGAATGTGTTGTCCTCCATGCGCACTCTTACGTCATAGCTTTTGGCAGTTTTGGCATTTTTTTCCACGCTGTTACCCAGCATGGCACCACCCACTGCACCTGCCACGGTGGCCAAATCTTTGCCGCGACCATTGCCGACTTGATGACCCAGAACGCCACCTAATACGCCGCCGAGTACTGCACCAGCACCGCTACCCTCGCCCTGCTTGGCAATGATGTTGATGCTGTCGATTGTGCCGCAGTTACGGCATACGACTGGTTCTGTTCTCAAGCGAGTACTGTCGGATGCCGAGTTTTGCGCGAACACCGGAATTGGTGCGGGCACCGGTGTTTTAGCCACTACTGGCGCATGCACGTGGGTGCTGGCCGGTTTGCGGACAACCGGGGTTTCATTGTTTGCTGGATGTCCTGCAGTCGCGCCTTGCGAATTGGCGTTGGCGGTGGTG
>JAYVEV010000017.1:0-17182 GCA_043773745.1 Burkholderiales bacterium
ATAGGCTTTGACACTTAAAAGAGTACCGCTTTTGCCTCACCTCACCCCTTCCCGTTCAACCTGAGTTGCGACAAGTCGTACGCGAATTCACCTTTATGCCGCTAGAAGGCCGTCTTTTCGGCATCTAGCAAAATAATCAGTGCCTACTATAGTTTCTTCATGCCTGCCGGTGCATGGTTTCCCGACAGCAAAACCACCATTGATTTCCCTTCAGCTTTCCAGTAATCCACCGCGTCCTGAAACAATTCAATCACCGTCTCCAGCTGGCTTTCGTGATGGTCGGCAAAGCCGTCGGTATGATCAAAATAAATCGCGTAGCCCGCGTTATTTTTATCATCCGCCAGCCACTCCATATCCGTTAGGCAATCGTAAAACGCATCCCAGTTTTTACCAAAGTCATCGGGAAAGCTCATGGCGACCGCCGCATGGTTCAGGAACTGTTCTTTTTTCTCGATTTTTTGGCCTTCGAGATGAAAGAACGCGAGTTTTTTGGCGTGAGCGAGCTTGCTGAGCTCGACAACTTTGGCGTGCGTCTTCAGCCAGAAAATGCCGCTGGGTTTATCAAGAGCTAAGAGACTATCGAGTTCCGGGGAGGGCATGGGCACATCCTATTCTTTGATTTTGCGGAACGATTCGTAATGGTTGTCCGTGTAAAAACATTCTGTCGGTGCCGGCTTGGGGTTGCCGCCGCAAACAATGCGCCGCGCGCCGCGGGTTCGGGTGCCAGGTGTTTTAACGGTGTACTCATGATAATAGCCGCGTGGCTGCTTGGGTAAAGCTCGTTCGCGATTACTAAAGATCACCCCATCCTGACTATACGGAAATGGTCCGCCTTTGCGAATCATGCTCAATGTTTCCCGCGCTTCTTTGGGCATATCAGCCGGCAGCACCAATGGGAAATCGGCCAGCTTTGCGGCCGGCGTTTCGCGCGCCTGGCTGGGCTGAATCCAGACAATGGCGCCTGTGACCAAGGCCAGAAAAATTGCCGCGCTAAATAGTTTCTGTGGCCTGGAGAGGTCGTGTAGGGGAACATGGGATGACACGGTGAAACTCCTTCGTTGATGATGATTCGCGCTGGTAGTGCACCAATTAATGTGTCGTTTAATAGCCCGTTCAATGCCCCGTTATAGATTTGCTGGGGCAATTTGTTTTGGTGCAATCAGCGTAAAGATACAGCGAATGGTCATGAATATTAAAGCCGCGATCTTTGGCAATTTTGATTTGACGTTTTTCAATTTCAGGGTCGTAAAATTCTTCGACCTTGCCGCATTGTAGACATACTAGATGGTCGTGATGAGTGCCTTCGTTGAGCTCAAAAACTGCTTTGCCGCTCTCGAAATGATGGCGCATCAGCAAGCCGGCCTGCTCAAATTGTGTCAATACACGATAGACCGTGGCAAGGCCAATATCGGCATTTTCATTGAGCAATAATTTATAAACATCCTCGGCCGACATGTGCCGCTGGCTTGATGTTTGAAAAAGCTCAAGTACTTTTAGTCTTGGCAGTGTGGCTTTCAGGCCAATATTGCGTAAGTCTTTGGAATCGGACATGGCGGACTCGGTAGTCTTATTGAATTAATGATGCGGGATGGGCTAATCGATTCAGTAATCATAAGCCCTTTTGGGGATTTGTCGTGTTTGAGCTTTTTAAAAATTTAATACAACGGACAAAATGAGTTTGAAGCGGTTTTGTGAGGAGAATAGTCTGCGTGTGCCTGACGAGCCCGGTCGGTTATAATCAAGTATGTAATGAACTGAACTCAGGAACCGCAATGAAGCGCATCTTTATTTTAATCAAATTTTCCATCGCAACGGCAGCGTTGTTTGCTGTGGCCGGCTGTGCCGGTCTCGGTGTTTATAAAATCGATATACAACAGGGCAATCTGGTGACGCAGGAGCAGGTGGCGAAAGTCAAAACGGGCATGAGCCGGGTTGATGTGCGCAATACGCTCGGCACGCCATTGCTGCAGGATGTGTTCCATGCCAACCGCTGGGATTATTATTTCAGCGATGATCGGGCGACTAAATACGGACCGTTTGGTAGACAAAAAGAGCGTTTCCAAGTCACCGTCTTTTTTGAAAATGAAAAAGTAAGTCGTATTGATGGGGTTGCCTCAGCCGTTGAGATTCTGACCGGCGGCGGCGAGCGTCGCAAAACACCCAACGCCATCCCGCCCGGCGCGCCAACGCCGCCCCCTAAATCCTAGAGTCTTAGAAGAAATAGCAGCGATGAGCGCAATCAGGCTCGCCATTACCGGCACCGGCGGTCGCATGGGACGTGCACTGCTGGCCGCTGCGGCCGCCGATGAAAGTGTTGTTATCACCGCCGCGCTTGAGCATGCTGCGAGCCCGCTGCTGGGAACTGAGGCTGGCGGCCGCATTATCGGCGCGGACTTTGATGCCGGTTTGGCAAATTGCGATGTGTTAATCGACTTCACCCGGCCTGAAGGTACGCTGGCTCATCTCGCTGCGTGCAAACGCCATGGCGTAAACGCGGTGATTGGCACCACTGGTTTTAGCGACGCTGAAAAGCAGGAAATTGCCGCCTATGCAGAATCTATCGCGATAGTATTCGCGCCTAATATGAGTATCGGTGTGAATGTGACGATGAAGCTGGTCGAGCTGGCAGCAAAATCACTCGGCACGGATTACGATATCGAAGTGTCTGAAGCGCACCATAAAATGAAAATCGATGCGCCCTCAGGCACGGCGCTGAAATTGGGTGAGATCGCCGCGAAAGCACGTGGACAGTCGCTGGCCGAAGTCGGCGTTTATAGCCGTCATGGGTCCACTGGCGCCAGAAAATCGGGTGATATCGGTTTTTCAGTTGTGCGTGCTGGCGACATTATCGGTGATCACACGGTTTATTTTGCGGGCACCGGCGAACGAATCGAAATTACGCATAAGTCATCGTCACGCGAGAATTATGCCGAAGGCGCAATGCGTGCGGCGAAGTTTTTGGCGGTCAGACAAGTTGGGCTGTTTGATATGCAAGATGTGTTGGGCCTGAAATAGCTGTTTAAGCGCGTTATTGCCTGCTTTCTCAATTGCCTCAAAGCAGCTTTTAGCGTACAATGTTTTCTTAATCGCGAAGCAACAAAAACGCGGGAAAGTGCCGGGCTGAGCTAATCGCCCAATGGCCTTTCCCTTTTTTTATGCCCACGATTTTCCTCACGTTTTTGAATGGAGTCGCTCTTGTTGAATTCACCATCCGCCCTCCTGGTTCTAACAGACGGCTCGGTATTCAAGGGCATTTCAATTGGTGCTGCCGGTCACGCCGTCGGCGAGGTGGTGTTCAACACCGCCATGACCGGCTATCAGGAAATCCTCACGGATCCGTCCTACATGGGGCAGATGGTCACGCTGACTTACCCGCATATCGGCAATACCGGCACCAATCCGGAAGATGCGGAGTCAAACAAAACCTATGCGGCCGGATTGATTATTCGCGATTTGCCAACACTCGCGTCCAATTGGCGTATGACGGAAACACTGCCGGATTATTTGCAGCGTAATAAAGTTGTGGCGATTGCCGACATTGATACTCGACGACTGACACGTCTGACCCGCGAAAAAGGCGCGCAGAATGGCTGCATTCTCGTTGGCGCGCACGATGATGCCGCGATTAAACAAGCGCATGCGCTGGCCAACGCCGCACCGAATATGTCTGGCCTCGATTTGGCCAAGGTGGTTTCATGCGCCAAATCCTACGACTGGAGTAGCACGACTTGGGCGCTGGGCGAGGGTTTCAAGGCGATAGGAAACGCCAAGTTTCATGTGGTTGCCTTCGACTATGGCGTGAAGCATAATATTCTGCGCATGCTGGCAGACCGAGGCTGTAAGGTAACGGTGTTGCCAGCGCAAGCATCGAGCGCGGAGGCGTTGGCGCTAAAACCCGACGGTGTATTCCTTTCCAATGGCCCGGGAGATCCCGAGCCCTGTGATTACGCGATCAAAGCGATTCAGGAAATTATTGCTAAAGATGTTCCTGTATTCGGTATTTGTCTGGGTCACCAATTACTGGGGTTGGCCTCCGGTGCCAAGACCATGAAGATGAAATTCGGCCACCATGGTGCTAATCACCCGGTGCAGGATTTGGAATCGAAAAAAGTTTATATCACCAGCCAGAACCACGGTTTTGCGGTGGACGAATCAACCTTGCCTGCGAATGTGCAAATTACCCATAAATCGCTATTTGACGGTACCTGCCAAGGTATTGAGCGCACCGATAAACGCGCCTTTAGTTTTCAGGGTCATCCCGAAGCCAGTCCCGGCCCGCATGAGGTGGGCTATTTGTTTGATCGGTTTGTGGCGATGATGGAGACGGCTCGTGGCCATTAAGAAGCCGGCGGTCAGGTATGCGGCGACTAAATTATCAGCTAAGAAGCTAACGGCGAAACAAGCGCTTGTTGCTTACGAAGTTGTGGTTTCAAAAATTGTTGTGGTGCGCGGGCAGCGAGTGATCATTACACAGGACTTGGCCGAACTTTATGGTGTAGAGGCCAAAGTACTCATGCAGGCTGTGAAAAGAAACGCGGACCGGTTTCCTTCAGATTTTATGTTTTTGCTTACAGATCAGGAATTTATTAACTTGAAGTCACAAAATGTGACTTCAAGTTGGGGCGGCCTGCGCAAAATGCCCTTCGCATTCTCAGAGCAAGGTGTTGCCATGCTGTCTAGCGTGCTGCGCAGTGAGCGCGCCGTATCGGTGAATATTGAAATCATGCGTGCCTTTGTGCAAATGCGCACCATGATCGATTCCAATCGTGAATTAGCTCGCAAAGTCGCCAAGCTCGAAGCCGAGTACGACGAACAATTTTCTGCCGTTTTCCAAGCGATTCGGCAATTGATGGATGACAAAGCCGAAAATAAAGCCAAACTTAGCAAGTCAAAACGCAAGATTGGTTTCACTTAAATATCAACAAATCTTGAGGTCACAAATTGCGACCTCAAGTTGCGCAGGTTCATCAGCACGAACACAGATTCAAGCAAAATAAAGCAAAACCATGCCAAAACGTACCGACATAAAATCCATCCTCATCATCGGCGCAGGCCCTATCGTCATCGGCCAAGCGTGTGAATTCGACTATTCGGGTGCGCAGGCCTGCAAGGCGCTGCGTGACGAGGGTTACAAAGTGATTTTGGTGAACTCAAATCCGGCCACCATCATGACCGACCCGAATATGGCCGATGTGACTTACATCGAGCCGATTACGTGGAAAGTGGTTGCACAGATTATCGAGAAAGAGCGGCCCGATGCGCTGCTGCCGACGATGGGCGGGCAAACAGCGCTGAATTGTGCGCTGGATTTGACGAAGCATGGCGTGTTGGCGAAATTTGATGTCGAGATGATTGGCGCGACGCGTGAGGCGATTGATAAAGCGGAAGATCGTGAAAAATTCAAACAAGCGATGACCAAGATTGGTCTGGCCTCCGCTCGTTCGATGATTGCGCACTCGATGGAAGAAGCGCTGCAAGTGCAGGCGTCGATTGGCTTTCCAGCCATTATTCGCCCCAGTTTCACGATGGGCGGCTCCGGTGGCGGCATTGCGTATAACCGCGATGAATTTGTCGAAATTTGCGAACGGGGTTTGGAAGCCTCGCCGACCAAAGAATTGTTGATTGAGGAATCGCTGCTTGGCTGGAAAGAGTTTGAGATGGAAGTGGTGCGCGATAAAGCGGATAACTGCATCATCATCTGCTCGATCGAAAATCTTGATCCAATGGGTGTGCATACCGGCGACTCTATTACGGTGGCACCAGCGCAAACGCTGACGGACAAGGAATACCAGATCATGCGTAACGCTTCGATTGCGGTATTGCGTGAGGTGGGTGTCGAGACCGGCGGCTCCAATGTGCAATTCGCGGTGAACCCGAAAGATGGCCGCATGGTGGTCATTGAAATGAATCCGCGAGTGTCGCGTTCATCTGCGTTGGCGTCAAAAGCAACCGGCTTTCCGATCGCCAAAGTTGCCGCGAAACTCGCCGTGGGTTACACGCTCGATGAGCTGAAAAATGATATTACCGGTGGGGCGACCCCGGCATCGTTTGAGCCATCAATTGATTACGTGGTGACCAAAGTTCCCCGTTTTGCGTTCGAAAAATTTCCCCAGGCGGATGATCGTTTGACCACGCAAATGAAAAGTGTGGGCGAAGTCATGGCAATAGGCCGTAACTTTCAGGAGTCGCTGCAAAAAGCGTTGCGCGGTCTGGAAACGGGCGTCGATGGTTTTAACCTCAAAACGGTTGATCCAGAAAAAATTGGTGATGAGCTGGCCTACCCGCGCGGCGAACGGCTCTGGTATGTGGCTGATGCGTTTGGTATTGGCATGTCGCTGGAAGAAATATTCGGCTATACGAAAATCGATCCTTGGTTTTTAGCGCAAATTAAGGAGTTGGTCGACATTGAATTGGCGACGGAGAAGAAAACCCTCGATCAAATTGACGCGATCGAAATGCGTAACCTCAAACGTCGCGGTTTCTCAGATCGCCGATTGGCGCACCTTTTGAAGCAAAAAGAGTCCGAAGTGCGCGCCAGACGGCACTCTTTCAATATTCGGCCCGTCTACAAACGTGTCGATACCTGTGCCGCCGAATTCTCAACCTCGACCGCGTATATGTATTCGAGCTACGACGAGGAGTGCGAGTCCAATCCCACCAATAACAAAAAAATCATGATCCTCGGTGGCGGCCCCAACCGCATCGGCCAGGGCATTGAGTTTGATTATTGCTGCGTACATGCGGCGCTGGCACTGCGTGAAGATGGCTATGAAACCATCATGGTCAACTGTAATCCTGAAACCGTTTCCACCGATTACGATACCTCTGACCGTCTGTATTTTGAGCCGCTGACGCTGGAAGATGTGCTGGAAATTGTCGATATTGAGAAGCCGGTTGGCGTGATCGTGCAATTTGGCGGGCAAACCCCGTTGAAGCTGGCCCGCGCCCTGGAGGCGAATGGTGTGCCCATCATCGGCACTACACCGGATGCAATTGACATGGCAGAAGATCGCGAGCGTTTCCAGAAATTGATTTCAGAATTGGGTTTGCTGCAGCCGCCCAACCGCACCGCGCGCACCAACGAAGAAGCGATTTTGAAAGCGCGTGAAATTGGCTACCCGCTGGTGGTACGTCCGAGCTATGTATTGGGCGGCCGTGCGATGGAAATTATTCATGTTGAGTCCGATCTTGAGCGCTACATGCGCGAGGCAGTGAAGGTATCAAACGATTCGCCGGTGCTGCTGGATCGCTTCCTCAATGACGCCATTGAAGTTGATGTTGATGCCATTTGCGACGGCAAGGAAGTATTGATCGGCGGCATCATGGAGCACATTGAACAAGCCGGCGTGCATTCAGGTGACTCGGCATGTTCGCTGCCGCCGTATTCGCTGTCGCCTGTTTTGCAGGACGAGCTGCGCCGCCAAACTGTGGCGATGGCGCATGCGCTCAAGGTAGTGGGATTGATGAATGTGCAGTTTGCGATTCAAACCCAGAATGGCATTGATAAAGTGTATGTGCTGGAGGTCAATCCTCGCGCATCACGTACCGTGCCATATGTCTCAAAAGCGATTTCGCTGCCGCTTGCCAAAATCGCCGCGCGTTGTATGGCCGGTCGTTCGCTTAAAGACCAGGGTGCTACCAAGGAAATTACGCCGCCTTATTTTTCGGTGAAAGAGGCTGTGTTCCCGTTCATTAAATTCCCCGGCGTCGATACGATCCTCGGTCCGGAAATGAAATCGACCGGCGAAGTGATGGGTGTCGGTGAAACCTTTGCTGAGGCGTTCGTAAAGTCTCAGCTCGGCGCAGGCGTGAAATTGCCCACCGGCGGTAAAGCGTTCCTGAGTGTCCGTAATGCCGACAAGGTGAAAGCTGAAGAAGTGGCGCGCACCTTAATCGAGCTGGGCTTTAGCGTGGTCGCCACCAAGGGCACGGCGGCACACTTAACCAAGGCGGGTATGGTGGTGGAACCAGTCAATAAAGTTGCCGAAGGCCGACCGCATATTGTCGACATGATTAAAAACCGTGAAATCACGCTTATTATTAATACGGTTGATGAAGACAAGCGTTCGATTCGTGATTCATGGGCCATTCGTAATGCCGCGTTGCAGGGCCGTATTACCTACTACACCACGATTGCTGGTGCGCGAGCCGCCTGCATGGGTATGCAGCACATCAGCGAGCTGAAGGTTTATGATTTGCAGAGTCTGCACCGGTTGATTGCGAAATAAACAAAAGTCGCGGTTAAATAATTTATGTCGCAAAACGAGTTTCTTAAAGGGTGTGCGGTTCGCACCTTACCTTATTTTATTCAGGAAAATCACATGAGCAGTCTTGCCAAAGTTCCTCTTACCGTCATCGGTGCCAATGCCTTGAAAGCCGAACTGCATCGCTTGAAATCGATTGACCGCCCCGCGGTGATTAACGCCATTTCAGAGGCGCGGGCTCAAGGTGATCTGTCAGAGAATGCCGAGTACGACGCGGCCAAAGAGAAGCAGGGCTTTATCGAGGGCCGTATTCAGGAGCTGGAAAGCAAGCTTTCCAGCGCGCAGATTATCGATCCCCATTTGCTGGATGACGATGGCCGCGTCGTATTTGCCGCCACGGTCGATCTTGAAGAAGTCGAGACAGGAGAAAAAGTAACCTATCAAATTGTGGGTGAGGACGAAGCCGATATCAAGCTCGGCAAGATTTCATTTTCATCACCGATTTCCCGCGCCATGATTGGCAAATACGCAGGTGATGTTGTGGAAGTACGCGCTCCCGGAGGTGTCAAGGAATATGAAATTGTCGATGTAAAGTATTTGTAAATTGCTGCGTAGCCCAAGCTGCTGGGGCTGATGAGTTTGCTGAGCTTTCTGCGTCTCAAATCGTTGCTTTCAACATAAGGCCAACTATGAGCAAGAGTATTCGACTTTCTGAGCAGTGGTTTCGCCGTGGTTTATGGTTGGTGTCGTTCGTATTCGCAGGCTTCCTGATTGGTCTGGGCGGCTTAATTGTCGGCGATTTGCCGCGCGTAGAAACCCGGGTCACGACCGAAACCTATATCGACAAAGCCGCGGCAGAGCAGGCGCGCGCCACGATGGAAACGGCAAAACGGACGCTGTCTGAAAATCAAGAGGCTGTCCAGCAAGCGCAATTAAAACTCAAGACATCCCGCAATGAATCGCAGGCGGCGCGCGAGACCTTCAACAATTGGCTGGCCACGCGCGGCGCTACCCAGCTCGCGGATCAGGACCCTGAGTTAATCCGTCGCACCAAAGGTCTAGATGATCTGAAGGCCGGTGAACGCAAAGCGCAGCAAGTGCTGGAAGCGCTTGAGCAAACTGCGCTGAATGCGCGTCAGCAGTCGGATAAGGCCCAGCAAACATTGTATGAACTAGAGCGTGCCGCGCAAGAGCAGCTCAATGTGGCGTTACGCAAGCAAGAGCTGCGCGTATTCCTGTATCGATTGGCACTCACCTTGCCGTTGTTATTAATAGCAGCGTGGTTGTTTATCAAAAAGCGCAAAACCTCGCATTGGCCGTTTGTATGGGGCTTTATCTTCTTTGCGTTGTTTGCCTTTTTTGTCGAGCTGGTGCCGTATTTGCCCAGTTACGGTGGCTATATTCGCTACCTCGTTGGCATCATCATTACGGCACTGGTGGGTCATTACGCGATTCGCGCCATGAATCGCTACCTTGAGCGTCAAAAAGCCGCCGAGGCCTTGCCGAGCGAAAAGCGGCGGGTTGACTTGAGTTACGAATTGGCGATTTCAAGACTGGCAAAAAAAGTTTGTCCCGGCTGTGAACGTCCCGTTGACCTTAACAACACCGCCAATAATTTTTGTACGCATTGCGGTATTTGTATATTCAACAGTTGCACAAACTGCAACACTCGCAAGAGCGCTTTCTCGCGTTTCTGCCACTCATGCGGCACGGTTGCCGCCGGAGTCCCCCAAGCCGAATAGCGCACTAGGATTGGGCAAACGGTGAGAATTCTCGTTACGGGCTCATCGGGCAGGGTGGGGCAAGCCGTCGCCGCGCATCTCAACAAACATCATAAGATTGTCGGCATCGATCAAACGCCCGGCAAGCATACTAGCGTCATGGGTGATATCCGTGATGAGGCTTTGATGGCGCAGCAGATTGAAAATATTGATGCGGTGATTCATCTGGCCTCGCTGCACGCGCCCCATGTGGGCAACGCTTCAAGAGTCGATTTTGAATCCATTAATGTTGCCGCCACTGCGCAGCTTTTGGCACTGGCGCGCAAAGCTCGAGTGCGGCGATTCTTATTGGCAAGCACCACTTCAATTTACGGTCACGCCATGAACAACAAATCATTTGCGGTCTGG
The DNA here is from genome assembly GCA_043773745.1 of Burkholderiales bacterium. Taxonomy (GTDB): domain Bacteria; phylum Pseudomonadota; class Gammaproteobacteria; order Burkholderiales; family Usitatibacteraceae; genus UKL13-2. Next base: position 10,334 of record JAYVEV010000017.1, read on the forward strand.
GTGACGGAAGCGTTGCAACCCGAGCCCGCTGATATTTATGATGAAACTAAACTGAAGGCGGAGGCGCTGTGTGCGGCGGCATTTTCGCCAGATTTCATAACAGCTTCGCTTCGTTTATCGCGCTGTTTCCCCGAGCCTGTACGCGAAACGGCGCTCTATCGGCTATATCGCGGTGTGGATTTAAGAGATGTGTCGCAGGCGTTTGAGTTGACCTTGCGGGCAATGCCGAGTCAGTTTGAAACCTTTAATATTTCTGGCGATACACCGTTTCAAGAGAATGATTGTGTTGCGCTAAAGCAAAACGCGGCAACGGTGCTGAAAAAGCGTGTAGCCAATATTGAGGCGGACTTTTTACGTCAGGGCTGGACGTTTCCTAGCCAAATTGACCGCGTTTATGTCATTGAGAAGGCCAAGCAGCAGCTCGGCTATGCGCCCCAATTTGGCTATAAGGAATTTATGAATGCGCTGTGACGCAGCTGAAGACAAGGTCGATAAGAAATGAAGACTCAATAGGGACCGGTATTTTGAGCCATTTTTGCTCCGAAACCCGCTACAGTATTAGACTTTTATGACTAGGCCTTGCGCACTAAGCGCCGGCGAGCTGCCGGTTTTTGTCCGCTGGCGCGAGCTTCTTCTTCGCGTTTGGTGAGCCGTTGTGGTTTAGGCTTGCTGGCTTTTTGGGCGGCGAGGTTGGTTTTTTCTTCGCTTTTACGCCATATGACGAGCAGTTTGCCGATATGCTGTATGGGTGCGGCAGATAGCTGGTCGCAAATGTCGCCTAGCCATGTTTCACGCTGATCGCGATCATCGTTAAAAACACGGATTTTAATCAGCTCGTGTGCCATCAGGGATCGCTCAATTTCAGCGATTACCGGTGCGGTGAGACCATCATTGCCAATCATGACAACGGGGACAAGAGAATGCGCAGTTGCGCGGAGCGCCCGGCGCTCGGTAGGGGATAATATGATTTTCATAAACGGATTATAAAGGCTATGGCCAACGCCCGTCCTAAAAACAGTCGCGATTGGGTTCAGCGACATTTGAACGACCCCTATGTCAAAAAAGCGCATGAGGAAGGCTACCGCTCGCGCGCCGTCTATAAATTGATCGAAATCGACGTCAAACTGGGTTGTCTCAAGCCCGGCGCTGTGGTGGTTGATTTGGGCTCAGCACCGGGCGGCTGGTCGCAATTAGCCATTAAAAAGGTGGGCCGAGGCAGCGGCAAAGGCAATACAGGCAAAGTTGTCGCTATTGACCTGTTGCCGATGGAGCCGATTCCAGGGGTTATTTTCATCGAGGCCGACTTCTCCGAGGAGGCTGGCCTGCAAGCCGTCATTGCCGAGCTTGAAAATAAGCAGGTTGACCTTGTAATGTCGGATATGTCCCCCAACATGACAGGTATTCCGTTAACTGATCAGGCTCGTCTGTTTGCGTTGGGTGAGCTGGCGATGGAGTTTGCGGTCAAGTTTTTGCAACCTAATGGCGTATTTATCGTCAAAGTTTTTCAGGGTGAAGGATTTGAGCCGTATATAAAATTGCTCCGATCCCATTTCCAGCATGTATCGGCCAAGAAGCCCGGCGCATCAAGAGATGAAAGTCGGGAAGTTTATCTGGTCGCCAGAGCGGTCAAAAATGCGATGGTTTAGCCGTACTGTGGCCTGATATCAGCGACGTTTCCAGGTGTTTGGTGTAGGATTTAAATCCGTTTTAGTGGAAATATCGTAATTAAGTAAATTGGTATAAATAAGTAGTCAGATTTTGCGAAGGAACATGAGTGAATAACTGGGTAAAAAATATTGGTGTTTGGCTCGTCATCGGCATTGTTTTGATGTTGGCGTTTATGAGTTTTTCGAATCGTGGCCAGCAGCGCAGCGAGATGGATTACTCCACCATGATGCAGGAGGCTAAATCCGGCAATATCGAAAAAGTCCGCATGGAAGGCAATCGCACCGCGAAAGTTTTCACGCGCGATAACCGCGTCTTCACGACTTCTACGCCCGGTGATATTTTTATGTGGGACGACCTGCGTAAAGCGGGTGTAAAGATCGAGGCCAAGCCTGAAGAAGAGCCATCGCTGCTGCTAAATATTCTGATTTCTTCATTCCCGGTGCTGCTGTTGATTGGTGTATGGATTTACTTCATGCGCCAGATGCAGGGCGGCGGCCGTGGCGGTGCGTTCTCGTTCGGCAAAAGCCGCGCCAAAATGCTCGATGAAAATGCCAATCCCATTACCTTTGCCGATGTTGCCGGTTGCGATGAGGCCAAAGAGGAAGTGTCTGAATTGGTCGATTTCCTGCGCGACCCGACCAAATTCCAAAAGCTGGGTGGGCGTATCCCGCGTGGTGTGTTGATGGTCGGTAACCCGGGTACCGGTAAGACCTTGCTCGCGCGTGCGATTGCGGGTGAAGCCAAGGTACCGTTCTTCTCGATTTCAGGCTCCGACTTTGTGGAAATGTTTGTCGGTGTCGGTGCGGCTAGGGTGCGTGATATGTTCGAGCAGGCGAAGAAAAGCTCGCCCTGCATTATCTTCATTGATGAGATTGACGCGGTTGGCCGCCAGCGCGGCGCAGGCTTAGGCGGCGGTAACGACGAGCGCGAACAAACATTGAATCAACTACTCGTTGAAATGGATGGCTTTGAGCCAACCGCGGGCGTTATCGTCATTGCTGCAACCAATCGTCCCGATGTGCTTGATCCTGCCTTATTACGCCCGGGTCGCTTTGATCGCCAGGTGGTGGTGCCGTTGCCCGATGTGCGCGGCCGCGAACAAATTTTGTTGGTCCATATGCGCAAAGTGCCCATTGCGCCGGATGTTGAGGCGAGCATTATTGCGCGCGGCTGCCCCGGCTTTTCGGGTGCTGATCTGGCTAATCTGGTTAACGAGGCAGCGCTGTTTGCAGCACGCGCCAGCAAACGCCTGGTTGATCATGAGGATTTCGAACGCGCCAAAGACAAGATCATGATGGGTGCAGAACGCCGCTCGATGGTGATGGATGAAGAAGAGCGTAAAAACACGGCTTACCATGAGTCCGGTCATGCCATTTTGGGCTACCTGCTGCCCAAGAGCGACCCGGTTCACAAAGTCACGATTATTCCGCGTGGTCGTGCACTGGGGGTGACAATCCAATTGCCCGAACAAGACCGCTACGCCTATGACCGTACCTATTTATCCTCGCGTATTGCGGTGCTGTTCGGCGGACGTATTGCTGAAGAAGTATTCATGCATCAGATGACCACTGGCGCCTCAAACGACTTTGAGCGTGCCACACAGATTGCTCGTGACATGGTCACGCGTTACGGCATGTCCGATTCAATGGGCACGATGGTTTATGCCGAAAATGAAGGCGAAGTATTTTTGGGTCGCTCGATGACGCGCCAGACCAGTGTGTCTGAAGAAACGATGCGCAAGGTTGACGCCGAAATTCGCCGCATCATTGATGAGCAATACGCGCTCGCCCGTAAAATTATCGAAGAAAATCGCGACAAGGTTGAAGCGATGACCAAAGCGTTATTGGAGTTCGAGACAATCGATGCCGACCAGATAAAGGACATCATGGAAGGCCGCGCGCCGCGCCCTCCTAAGCCGTCGTCGATGCAATTCAAGCCAAAATCGGGCGGTGACGGTGGCAGCGCAACGGCTCCTTCGACAGCAACAGAAGTGAAGTCCGATACCGTCGTTGCCAGCACCTCGCAGCCGGCAGAAGATGCGCGATAGTTGTTGGGGTTGTTAGTAACCAGCATCTGACATTAGTGCATAAGTGAATAGTGAACAGTAAAAAGTAAAAAGACGGGCGACTCTCAAGTCGCCCGTTTTATTTGAGTCGTTGAAAGCGTTAATCGTGGCGCGTACTCCAAAAAATGAAAATGCAAAAATGCCTGCAGCCAATTTAATTAGCGGAAACTACGCGCTCAGTCTCAAACGCCCGCTTATTATGGGAATTGTGAACGCCACGCCCGATTCATTCTCGGATGGGGGACAATTTTTATCGCATGAACGAGCCGTCGCGCACGCACGACGACTGATTGCTGAAGGCGTAGACATAATCGATATTGGTGGCGAATCCACTCGTCCCGGTGCTGCGCCCGTGTCGCTGCAGCAAGAGTTGGATCGGGTAATGCCGGTACTGGATAGTTTGGTAGCAGAAGGCGTACCGATTTCGATAGACACACAAAAGACCGAAGTGATGCGTGAAGCCATCAAGCGTGGTGCCGCCATGATTAACGATGTCAATGCACTGCGGGCATCAGGCGCGATTGAGGTTTGTGCCGCCAGCAGCGTCAGCGTTTGCTTAATGCATAAACAGGGCACGCCTGAAACCATGCAACAAGCGCCGCACTATCAAAATGTCGTTAAGGAGGTGTCGGATTTTTTGATCGCCCGCACTAACGCTTGCCTGTCAGCAGGCATTGCATCTGAGCGCATCGTGATTGATCCCGGTTTTGGGTTTGGCAAAACGGTTGAGCATAACTTTGCATTATTGCGCGAGCTGGACGTGTTGACGCAAACAAGCTACGCGGTTCTCGCTGGCTTCTCGCGAAAATCATCGCTGGGTACGATCACGGGACGTGCGCCAGATGATCGCTTGGCCGCGAGCCTGGCAACTGCACTGATTGCTTTGCAGAACGGCGCCAGCATTATCCGGGTGCATGATGTAAAAGAGACGGTGGATGTGCTTAAGGTGTGGCTGGCCGCGCGCTAGGGACTAACCAGTATAGTTAATGCCCAAAATAGGGTTGCGCACGTTACAATACTTGCGCTAAATCGATTGACTTCAATCAAGCGTTTGTTGAGCGCATTAGGCAGCAAAGACAGCTAGCCCACATAACATAACTCACAAGATGTCCTTCAAGGGAGAACAACATGGAACCAAATAATCCTTATCAAACGCCTTCAACAGAAGCAGTGGCTTCGTCCGCATCAGGTAGCGGCGGGTTTATTGACGGCGGACGCACAGTGCCGGTAGGTAACGGCTTGAGCTGGATTGGTGCTGGCTGGAATATTTTTACCCAAGCCCCGCTAATCTGGGTTGTCTGTATGGTGATCATGCTGGTGATTGCTATCGTGCTGTCCTTGGTGCCATTCATCGGCAGCCTGATTAACTACGTGTTATTCGCGCTATTTACAGGTGGGCTCATGCTCGGATGCCAGGCACAGCATCAGGGGCGTCCGCTTGAAATTGGTGATTTATTTGCAGGCTTCAAAGAGAAAGCCACCGGACTATTGACCGTCGGTGCGCTCTATGCCGCCGCATCGGTTGCACTGTTTATCATTGGTGCCATTTTATTCGCAGTCTTACTGGGCTCGGCGGGCATCATCGGCGCGCTGATGAGTGGTGACCATGCAGCGATAGCGGCGCTGGTTGGGAGTTCCATTATGGGCATGCTGGTCATTGCCCTGATTATATTGGCGCTCTATGTGCCGATTGCGATGGCGTTCTGGTTTGCGGCAACCTTGGTCGCGTTACAGAATGTAACGCCTACCGCGGCGATTCGCATGAGCTTCTCGGCCTGCCTAAAAAACTTCATGCCCTTCCTCGTTTATGGCGTCGTTTTTCTGGTGATTTTTATCCTTGCCGCGCTGCCTTTTGCGCTAGGACTGCTGGTGGCGTTCCCGCTCATGTATGCCTCGACTTACGCCGCCTATCGCGATATATTTTTGGCCGACTGATGCTCAAGACGTAGACAATATTTATACCATGCCGATGCAGGCGGATGATATTTATGAGTAGAAAATATTTTGGTACAGATGGTGTGCGTGGCAAAGTTGGTGAAATGCCAATCACGCCCGATTTTGTTTTGCGACTCGGCAATGCTGCTGGGCGGGTACTCGCAAGCCACCGGCCTGATGATGGCACGCACCCGGCTGTACTGATTGGCAAAGACACCCGTATTTCCGGCTATATGCTTGAAAGCGCGCTGCAGGCGGGCCTTGCGGCGGCGGGGGTTGATGTACTGCTGGTCGGCCCGATGCCCACGCCCGGAGTGGCCTATCTGACGCGCGCGCTGCGGCTGTCTGCGGGTATCATGATTTCCGCATCGCATAATCCGTATGACGATAATGGCATCAAGTTTTTTTCAGGCGATGGCCAGAAACTGCCGGACGATGTCGAGCATGAAATCGAAGCCGAACTCGATAAGCCATTGCAAGCCATGCCTTCCGCAGCCCTCGGCAAAGCAAGACGGGTTGAGGATGCTGCCGGGCGCTATATCGAATTTTGCAAAAGTAAATTTCCCGTCGAATTTGATCTCAAAGGTTACAAGATCGTGCTCGATTGCGCAGAGGGTGCCGCCTATGATGTTGCGCCCAAAGTGTTTCGTGAATTAGGGGCCGAGGTGATCGCGATCGGCAATCATCCGAATGGCGTGAACATCAATGAGCAATGTGGTGCAACGCACCCCCAAACCATGGTGGCGGCGGTGCGTGAGCATCGCGCCCATTTTGGTTTGGCGCTTGATGGTGATGCGGATCGGCTGATGATGTGCGATGCCGATGGCACGCTGTTCGACGGCGATCAGCTCATGTATGCCGTGGTTAAAGATCGTCGGGCACGCGGCGTTCTCAAAGGCGGTGCAGTTGGCACTCTGATGACCAATTTTGCCTTGGAAAAACGCTTTGCAGAAATGCAAATTCCGTTTGCACGCGCGAAAGTGGGTGACCGGTATGTGTTCGAGATGTTGCGCGAAAAAGGTTGGGAAGTGGGCGGCGAAAATTCAGGCCACTTGCTGTGTCTGGATAAACACACCACGGGCGACGGCATTATCTCCGCATTACAGGTTTTGGCCGCTCTAAGGACACCGACGACTTCGCTGGGCAGCTATACCGCCGAGCTGAAATTATTTCCGCAAGTA
>JAYVEV010000018.1:0-60548 GCA_043773745.1 Burkholderiales bacterium
CCGAGGTCAGCGTGATCGCGCTGGCATTGCTGTTGCCAAGGGTCACGGTCAAGGTCGAACTGCCGCCGCTGGCAATCGAGGCCGGCGTGAACGCCTTGCTCAGGGTGGGGAAGGCCAGTACCGTTACACAAGCGCCGGTACCAGTTGATATCGTTCCGCCACCAGCCGCAGAATCCGTGATATCTGCACCGATGTTGGTGGTTGCCGAAATATTGCTATTACCGTTGGTATTATTCGCCTGCGGACACGAGCCTGCGGTCGGGCTTGCAGCGGTGGTGATGTTAACCGTGATCGTGCAGGTGCCATTAACGCTGTTACGCCCTGCAACAGTTATGGTATTCGAAAGCGCAGTCGCCGTAACAGTGCCGCCCGAGCAATTCCCACCAATTGTCGATGGGGATGCAACACGCAGGCCAGCCGGAAGTGTATCCGTAAAACTTACCGCCAAAGCAGAGGTATGAATGACCTGATAGGTCAGCGTTATCGTTCCACCAATCGTCAGTGCCCCGCTAAACGATTTATCCAATTTAGCTCGACCGACCAGCAACGTATCACTTGCCGCGGCAGTATTTGCCGGTGTGTTACTTGACGTTACACTGCCCACCGCCAAGGTATTGGTATACGCGCCATTCGTGCCGCTCTGCGTATTCACTGTAATCACGCACGAGCTGTTCGCTGGGATAGTGCCGCTACTCAGCGACGTCACGCCGGGGTTTGTGGCGAGCGCAGATACCGTGACGGTACCACCGCAGGTGTTGGATACAAGACCGTTGTTAACCAATCCGGCCGGATAGGTATCGGTGAAGGCGACCGCAGTTGCGGCAATAGCATTGGTATTGGTCAGCGCAATAGTAAGCAGCGAATTAGTGTTGATTGCTACCGGGTTGGTGCCGAAAGACTTGGTTACCCCTATCGCGTTACCTACGGTCAAGGTGGCACTCGCGGTACTTCCGGTTAAGGCGGTCGGTCCGGTCGCCGATGGGGCGGTGGTGGTATTGGTGTTGGTGGAGGTCGCGGTAACACTCTGTGTGATCGTGCAAGTCCCGCTTGGCACAATCGTGCCTGCGGTAAGTCCGACGCTAGTGCCCCCATTGACTCCACCCGACAAGGTGGCACTGCCTGCGCCACTGCAGACCACATTGCCAGCGGCATTGTTCTGTAGCGTGCCGGTGTAAATGTCATTGATGCTGACACCTGTCAGATTGCCGGGATTGGCGGCGGGATTGGTCACCGTGATGACCATACTGCTGGTGCTGCCTAGCGTCATCACCGACGGCGTGAACGACTTGGTCACGGTTGGCGGTATGTAAAACGAAACGACCTGATTGGTCACACCATTTTTTAGATTTGCCGAGCTGGCCGTGATCTGCGCGGCGCCGTTGGTATAGGCACCAGTTACCGATGAGGTAACGTTGACGCTGATCGTGCAGGTCGATGGGCCGACTGCGGCAGTTACGCCTGCTCCACCGACGGTAAAGATGCTGGTACCTGCTGTGGCCGTGATGGTTGGCGAGCCACCGCAACCGTTGGCCACCGCTGGGGTGGCGGCGATGACAAGATTTGTTGGAAATGTATCAGTAAAGGTAATATTCTGGGCAGCGGCAGCAGTCAAATTGGTGATGATAAAGGTTAAGGTTGAGGTGCCGCCGGTCGCTATCGAAGCGGGCGAGAACGCCTTGGTTAGTATCGGCTTGGGGGTGTTGGAAAAGGTACAGGTAATGTCGTCACCTGCAGCCGGCGTGAGTCCAAAGGTAGTCGCGGCACCGCTGGGCATCACTGTGGCAGATCCCGCCGTCGCGTTAGTACAAACGAAGGTAGTCACATAGTCCGTCAGCAATCCACTGGCAGCGGTTTCGGCAATGGTGATCAGCGTTGCAGGGCTGGAACGGAAGGTGGTGGACGTCGTCAGACTCACCCCGGATGTGGTTGTCGAGACGGGCGACGTTAGCGTGCCAGTTCCCGCATCATCGGTCAGGATCCCTCCGCCATTCGCCGAAACCGTAAACTGATCTGAAGCGACGGCGCGTGCAACGATGGTTTTGGCGATCGTCACGCGAGGCTTCTTTGAATTGGTGATCGTACAGTCAGCGCCAAAGGCGGTCGAAGTGAACGTGGCGGTGATCACCCGCGTGGCGTTATTTACCGTTGTCGGATTGCCGGAACCCGCTCCGGCTGTACACGTTATAGTAACGCCGGGCTCCCAAAACGGTGCCAACGCCTCAGTAATGATCAAGTTAGCTGTGCCAGCCGAAGTGTAGGGGACGGTGAATTGTTGCGTCTGGCCGTTTGTTAGCGTCTTCGTCGACGGGGTTGGTGTACCAGTAGTGGAACCCGCCGTAAATGAGAAAGCCTGCGCCGAGACGTCAGGGTTTGGCAAGGTTGCTTTCGTGAGGTTGATATACCCGTTGACGACGATATTAGTGACTAGTGCCTGCGTCCCCGTGGGACTTGTGCTGCACTTCGATGTGGTACCAGGTGCGAGCCCGGCGGAGCAAGTTGCATAATTTCCGTTATTGTTGGTGCTTTGACTCCACGAAAGTACAAAAGGCAGCCCGACACTGCTAGTACCCGCACTAGGCAGGCAACGAATCTTTACGCCCTGAATGAGCAACGGCACATTAGTGAAGCCGCCCTTAAAATCGCCACAGGAATCGTTGTCGGCGGGATCATTGTAAAAAGCGGTTGAAAATGTCGACGACGTCGGAAAAACGCCCAACGAACACTGGTTGGCCGCATTAAACAACTGCGGATCATTGCCGGTTTGTCCGATGAAGATACCCAGGTCATAGCGGTTGGGCATACCTGAGCCCAGGTTTGCAACGAGATCGATGACAACATCTGTGCCGGCAACGCAGTTCGCCAGTGTGTTTGCTGCTGGCTGGGTAAAGCTAAGGGACGCACTGACGTCGTTCGCAGTACAGCCCAGATTGCCACCGAAGCGCGTTCCCGCGCATGACTGGTTTTGGATCGCTGTAATGCAAGTTGCCGTTGGTGTCCCAGTACATGCAACCTGGGCAAATGACGCGGCGGGGAACAAGATGCACAGAGCCAGTAGCGCGCGGGTGGCACAAAATCTGCGCAAAACGCTAAAGCCCTCTACAACACCACGCAAGGATGGTGGTGAATTTGTGCGCTGACGGAGTGCTCTAAATGTTTGCATGGGAGTCGTGTTAATTTGATACCGGCGCGGCTGTGGTCGGTTGGGAAACGATAGACGAGGTACTCCCTAATTCGCTATCACTCACTTGGCAAAGTACTGGTGGAAGCTGATGCATCAGGATTGGGTGTTTTAGCTGCGGCTGATTTTGGTATGGTAGCTGCGCTCTTTTTAGTCGCGAACAAGTCTTCATCAAATTTGTAGCGCAACCTGACATAAGCGCCTTTGTTAGTGTATTCACCAGAGACTAAGTCTTCATCACGATAACCAAAGAAATTGTAGCCCACAGAAACCCACAAATTTTCCATCACCATAAAGCCCAGCTCAATACCAAGCCCATATTGTTTCGACTGCGCGCCTTTACCAATCAGGGTCGATGCATTCGCGGATACATCCCAGCGCGGTGCGATTTCCCAAATTGCGCGGCCTGCCAATAATTGTGCATTGTTCTTGGACTTAAGGCCATTTGATTGATCATTCGTCCATTTGGCCGCGTAACGACTTGAGAAGGTGAATGGCCGCCGTGGCTGCCAGTTAGCATGGATCGAAATGAGTTCAACCGTACGCTTTAATTCAATTCCTGGCTGCGTTGTATCTTTTTCGGTGCGATGTTCAACCCGGCCGAGCACATTCCATACATCGGCGTCGGTGTCACGATAGGCTAGGCCGACCTGCATGCGGTCTTGTAGCTTTTCACCACTTTGTTCACCTTTGTTTTTAACAAGCGAGAATGTATTGCGCCCGAGAAGAGTCCAGTCGCGATTAATTTTTGAGGCAACGGCCACCGTCGATAAAATTGAATCGCTGGTTTTACCGTCACGAAGCTCCAGACGGGTGGAGCCTTTCCACAGTGGGTTAGCCGTATATTCGAGACCAAAGGTTGCGGCTGTTGCTTCGCTCTGACCGTTACCCGACAAAGCATGCACGCGTTCAAATCCCGTACTCAGCTTGACACCTTCAGCAAGCGTCCAAAGATTGCGCAGACCGAAAGCAGCTTCCGCATCCCCACCTGAAATCGCATCGCGGACACGGTACTCGCTAAACAAATTACCGTCTTTCATATAGTCGGTATTGATACCAAACACAGTGCTGTTTTGACGTTGGGTGGTGTTCAAGCCATACGGCCCGGTTAATGATGAAATAAATTCATGGCGCGCATAAAGTCGACCATTGTTTGCCAATTTGTATTCACCACCAACTGCCGCAACTTTGCGCGAAGTGTTGCTTGGGTCAATTTCGAGTTCGCCATACGCCGTTGCATCTTTAACACCAGGCACATCACCGGTAAGGCGACCACGAACAGCGGTGACTTCATTTGGCAAAGGGCTGACTGCATTAACAGAGGGTGATGTTGCTACAACCTGCGATTCACGCGCATGGCGTATACCAAGCTCAACGCGCAAGCCATTTTCCAGGGCGCGCTCAGCTGAGACCAAAATGCCGTCGCGCTTGCCGCCCGAAATCACATCCTCAGTGCGGAGGAATTCGCCTTTGACTCGAGTTTTATCATCGATCTTATAGGCGAGCTTCCCGCCTATTTCTAATCTTCCGCTTGACAAGCTAGAGCTCTGATTGTCAAAGCCTGCATCTGCTCTCCCCGCGTAAATATTGGCATCTATATCGGCACCTTGATGCGTAAATTCAACACGGGCTGCGCGGCCTTGCTTGTCCCCTGCACTCAACCCGGCGGCGATTTTTTCGCGGTTAGTTTGTGCGATCTCGGCTATGAGGAAGGTTTTGGTTGCCAATTTTGCAACCGCATTCACACCAGCCATGCGGAATTTATCGACCGGGTTACGATCATCTACAATCACGCCACCAATTTCGAAACGCTCAGATAATTTTATTTGTGCATCGGCGCCCGTCACCCAAAACTCTGCCCCACCCTGATCAATTTCAAAGGTAATTCGAACGGAAATCGGGTTGAGGTTTTCATCGAGTGAGGCAATCGGCGATTTAAACAGAATGCGCCCGGTCAACGGCTCAAGTTCATAATCGACGAAGCGTGCTTGGGCTACCGTTTTAATAATGATCGCTCTCTGATTACGATCGCGGGTCAAAATTTCAATTTTTTCACTATTCACCAGGCCGCGCGCATTGTTCAGGGTAAACGGGCCTGACGTACCATTTGCTGGAAACTCTTCAATAATCTGCTTGGTCGAATCGCGGCTTGCAAAGAAGTTGGCGGACACATTAGCCGTCTCATAATGTTGTTTGACACCTGTCAGTGAGCGACTATAAGCGGCCAGCTTGCGTGTTTCAGAACTGGTTGAGGTGTTGTAATCGCCGTAGAGAAGATATGATTTTTTATTGTCAACGCGCACATAGAAACGGCCCGTCGATTGCGCATCAAAAGCGCGCACGCTTGAATCGCCATAGATCGGATAAAACTCGTCAGGTTGAATGTCGCGGAACAAGCGTTCACGCGTGTTCTTGTCGGAGTCATAAGCGAGCGTCAACAAGTATTCGCCTTTTATTTTGCCTTTGATAAACATGGCCGCGCGCGCGCCAGCTTGGTATTTACCGTCATTCCAGGTTCGCGAAAGGTGCGTGATTTCCTGCTCAAATCCATCCTGTGCGCGTGTCGGCACCAGAGCACGGGTATCAAGCTTGCGGAGATTCAACACGCCTTCAATCAGGCCGACCGCTAACAAGTCACGCAGATCAGGCAGAAAATCAAGCTTCGCCTCGTTCTTAATACTGCCGGCTGAAATGACTATCAGCGCCTGACCCGGATCGCTTGGAGGCAATAACGTGAATTCACGCTTGCCATCCACAATGAACGTTTGTATGCCTGGCTCAGCCGGATTCAAATCCTCGACATCCCAACGCCCCAGGCTGGCAGCGATAGTTATCGCTGTGCGGGATGTAACGGCCACGCCATCGGCATCGGTCAAGCGTACCAAGATTTTTGCCGGGGTCTTACCGTCTGCAACTATGCCGCCCTTGGGCATATCTGGAAACTCAATCAGCACTTTGCCCAGCGAGCCGGGGGCGATGAGCTTGATAGTTTTCTCGCCACGAGCGTTGCCGAATTGATCCCATTGAGTGACACTCACGGTATTGACTCCAACCATCAGATCAACGCCGATGTACTCCCAAGCCTGCAACTGTTTGTCTTCCAGCGTGGCCTTCTTGCCAACGCGATCAACGCTAATCTCTTTACCGTTGATTGCCAACTTGAAGACAACTCCGCCAGCACCCTTAACGCGAATATTGGCCTGGGCAAATGGCAACACATCGCCGTCTTTCAGGCCTATAAATCCCAATTTGTTATCCTCGTCAGGCAAAATATTTTCAAGCGGAATTTCAACTGCGTGAGCAGGTTTGTCAACAACTGATTTTGTTGCGATGTCGCGCTGCGGCAATACAGTTTGAAAACTTGGTGATCGCGAATTCGGGGTAATCGTGCCCAACGAGCCTGTATTTGAATTCGGTGATGTCACCGTAAATGGCGCATTTGCAGCAGGCGCCAGGAACGATGCCGCACCGGCAGTTGCTGCAACAGGCACATTGTTACCAACCACGCCGGTGGCGGGAAGCGCTCTGACATCTGACGTTGACCGTGTGCTGTTATCCGCCTCCAGTTTTTGTTGTAGCCGCCCATCAACTTCGGTCTTTAAACTTGCTGCAGCTTTACGACGCAAGCTGACCTCGGCCATTACATTATCAGTGCACGATTGAATGGCAAAATTTGCCTTTTGGAGCTCGCCGTTTTTTATATCAACAAAACGGCTGTCTCCCCTACCCAAATTGCGATTGGATAAATCAATCAGATCTTTATCAGTCAAGCCTGCCGGCAATGTGGTGCGATCGATCTTCAGAACGTGAGTACGCGGGCTCACGCCATAGAAGCTGAACTTGCCCTCGCTGTCAGTAATGATGTTAGTGCCATCCTCAAGATAAAGACGCACACCGGGCACCCCAACTTCACCATCGTTTTGGATGCGGTCTTTATTGCAATCAGTAAACACTTTGCCAACAATATAGGCGCTATCCGTGAATACGCCACCCACAACATTCACTTTTGCGGTCGCTGTATTTGATTCGCTATAGAGGTTTACGTTATTTCCCAAGCGATAAGTAGCCACCACGCGATTTACGCCATCACCTTGGAGCGCACCGGGCCCAACGCGAGCGCGGTAGGTCAGCTTGATTTGCTGAGCAACGGCCATATGCCCCACGTTAAATGTCAACCGCGGGCCACCTCGGCCATTTGGGTCTGCAATCGTCTTGCCATCAATACGTGCCGAACCTACAACATACGTAAATCCCGCAGGTAACGTGTCAGTAGCCAGAACATCAGTTCGATCCAGTACTACACCGGTGTTGTTGTTGAGAGTGACAATATAATCCGCAAATTCTCCAATTTCTACCGTTGCTCGTAAAACTGTCTTTTGAATAAACAGGCCGCTGATGGCCCCGGCATCTACAGGAATATCAACAATAACCGGCCCGGTGTCCGGACCTACGCGGAACTGCCCGCCATATGAGCCCCCCGTAATTGCGTTTGGCGCAGAGGCCAGAATGGTTCGTCCGGCAGGCAGCTGATTGGCCGGCACCGCAGAGGTCCATGTATAACCGTTGGGCGCCACTACCCGCAAACAATAATTACCCGGAGCCACCAACGGAAAATCAAACCGGCCATTAACGCCCGTTGTAATCGGATTGGGTGCAGGGATTATCTGATTGCCATTTAAGGTAGAAATTGTTGCCAGTGTTGTGGAACATGTACCGTTATTTGCACTCGCGAGACTGACAACAGCGCCGCGCACAGGCTCGTTAGTGCGACTATCAAATACGATTCCGTTCGGGTCGACAACTGTTAGGGTCGTTACGATTTTACGACCGCAACCTAAAATTTCTACGCTGTAAACATCGCCGCTTCTACCTTCCAAAACACCATCATTTGCCATCACGGGAGGCGGGCGAATTGACAGTCCTGTTGTCGTAAAAATGCCGGTGTTGACACCGGTTTCAACTGAAATGATCTCTTCACGCTCCCCATTGGGACCCGTAATAACAATGATACGGCGCTCTACAACATCCGGGTTTTGGTTGCATGACGGCGCATTCGCGCTGAAGAAAATATCTTTCCCCACCAGCGCAAGCAATGTTGGCAGCCGAAAACTGCCGTCGACAAAGCTGCGAATCACATCGGGCGGATTGACAATCAAACAGGCGTTCTCAACCGCATTGAATATCCCAACAGTATTTGAAATAGATGCCGCCGAGTTGGTGAATTGCGCTGGAGAGCCCGCGCAAGATGAGTTGAGCGCACCCGCCGTATTACCTATGCCGTTTACCACGAGCGTACACACAGCGACGCCAGAGGCCATAGCTAAATTGCTGACTGAAATTTGTGATGGCGCGTTCAATGCCACTTGTCCCGAGCAACCTGGCTCCTGAAAGGCAAAAGTGGCGCCAGTAGTCAACCGTAGTCCCGCAGGAAGTGTGTCTGTAAAGCCAAGCCCATTAACGGCAGGTGTGCTGGGCGAATTGGTGATGGTGAAATTGAGTGATGTGGTCTCACCATCCACCAGCCGCGCGCTGGAAAATTTCTTGGTTAACTTTGGCGGCACCGCGCCAATCAAAAGACACTGCGGCTTGATAGCGTTTACTGCCTTTGCCAAACCCGTGATCGACGACGCATCGTTAGTAAATGCGGCTGCATTCGAGGCGCCACACTGACCGGGATTAAGCGAACCCAGTTGATTGGTTACTCCGCTGACAACAATCGAGCATGACGTGCTGCCTTCGGCCATCGCAAAATTACTGACCGTAATCTGCGAGGGAGCCGCTAACAAAACTTGCCCGGAACAGCCTGCACCTTGAATCAAAAACGCGGCGTTGCTCAACAGCTTTAAACCCGCCGGTAACGTATCTGTAAACGCAATGCCAGACAGCGCGGGCGCGCTTGGATCATTTGTGATCGTGAAAGTTAGCGTTGTATTCACACTGTCAGAAATTCTACTCGCGCCAAATTGCTTAGTGAGCTTCGGTGCTGGCAGCACCAACAAGCATTGCGGCGTCACGTTATTGACTACGTTGACTAAGTTCGACACTGAGTTCGCATCGTTGGTAAAGTCGGGCGCGTTGATTGTGCCGCATTGACTGGTGTTTAACGCGCCATTGCGGTTAGATATTCCATTGATCGTGACCGTGCAGACCAGCGTTCCCGGCGACATAATTAAATTATTGACGGCGATTGTTCCGGGAGATGAAAATCCAACAGACTCAACCGCACAACCTGCTCCACTGACAACGCCGTGCGCGTTTTTTAATGCTAGCCCGGCAGGTAATAAATCATAATATGAAACGCCCTGCTGCCCCGGAGCGCCTGTCGAGTTGGTGATCGTGAAAATAAGCGTTGTTACATCGCCATCAACAATTGCCGATCGGCCAAACGCTTTTGTGACAGACGGGCTTGCTGCACGCACCACCAAACATTGAGGTGTTACTGCATTTGCGAGGTTGGTCAAGGCAGAGATGGAAGCTGCACTATTGGTAAATGATGGAGGCAACCCAGCGCAGCTTTGATTAGTGGCGTTTGAAGCCGACGTAATGGCGCTGACCATGATGCGGCAGTTAGCAATGCCAGGCGCCATTGTGAGGCCTGAGAGCGAAACAATATTTGGCAAAGTGACGGTTGCAACGCCAGCACAACCTGAAATTGAAATGGTGGAGCCCGCACTCAGCGTAAGGCCAGCTGGCAGTGTATCGGTAAAGCCAATGCCCACTTGGGCGGGATTCCCAAGTGCATTGGCTATGTTAAAGGTGAGGCTAGCAAACTGGCCAGGTAATATTCCGGGTTGATCAAAAAACTTGGTCAGGGTGGGAGTGCCGGCAACAACAGGCGCACCAACAACAACGGTTACGGCATTCGTACTCGCCGACTGCGGAGTTGCGCCCGTCACATGCGAGCTAGCGGCCGTATTGGAAATAACAGTTCCGGGTGCAGTAGCTGCGGTTACTGGCAGTGCCGAAAAGCACGTTATGGCTAAACCCAACGAAATTAGCGCGAGCGTGCTTGTCCGCACATAAAGAGCAGCAAATTTAAGCAATAAGTATTTAAGAAGCCTCGCGATTAACATTCAATCAATTTAATTTACAAGCAGTTTTTTTGATGCGAACTGCATCACCTTCTGTCTTAGCCGTTGCAATAATTCACAATTGAGAGCCACACAGCAAAACGGGAGAGTTACCCCTCCCGTTTTGCTAGATCCAATGAGAAACTGATCAATAACTATGTCGAGACGACAGTTAGTTAATTTTTACGCAGAACTGCATAGTCGCGGTACCGGATGGTAGTAGCGGGGTACTTGCCAGAGGTGACGACTGGGCAGTCACTGAGCCCGTGAAGCCTGTGCTGTAGGAACCCGTGATGGCCAATGGGCCCGTTGCGGCCGGGCTGCCACACCCTGTTTCCAGAGCTGTGTTGGCGGGCACTGCATCGGACATCACAATTGCGGTGATGTTGGAGCCAGTGGTGTTGGTGCCAACCACGAGGTACGCAATACAGCTGCCTGGTCTGGTGTTAACACCGGCAGGAATTGCCGTGTTAGTCCATGGTGCTGTTGGCACGCCAGCAGAGAACGTCACCGTCGGCGTCGCAGTGCAACTTGTAAGCTGTTGATATTTATCCAGCCTCAGTCCGGCCGTCAGTGTAGTTGTGTCGGTGGCTGTCGCTGTATTCGCACCCGCATTATAAGTAATGGTCGTTTGCGTCAGGTTTGGCGGGCTACCGGCTGCCAACGGCGCTGAAACAGACACTAAAATCGTGCGCGTCTCATTAGGCTGCAGCGTGACGGCGGTCACAGGGCCGCCCGTCGAAAGCAGTGTATCAGTGCCATCGATCACATTGTTATTGTTGGTATCAAGATAAGCACTTGACGACCATGTATAGGTCGGAGTCTGACTGTTGGTCTGCGCCATAGCTGCTGGAAAGGTAATAGTTTCCGGCACGTTGCCGTTGTTGGTCAGTGTGTGTGCATAAGTCACCGTACCGCCTGGCACCGTATTTTGTGCGCCATTGGGTGTCAGCGTGACATTATGCAGAGACTGTACGGTCACTTGATCACGAATGGTATCAAAGACACTTGGGTTACCTTGTTGCGAAGTGCCAAATTGAATTGCGTAGTTACCAGGTGGCGCATAAGTTGGCGTACCAGGTGAGCTGCCCGAGGTGGCGGCAGGCACGATGACTTCGGCACAAATGATCTTGCCAGTCGCGGCCGGAACTGGGGTACCACCCGTTGAATTGATTGCGCCACCGGTCGTAGCACTACAGTCTGTGCCGTTTGCGCTATCGCGGAACGTAACGGTCCAGCCGGCCAATGTGTTACCAGCAGCAGTAGCTGCCGCTTGTGATGGGCCTGCCACGCCTGCGGGCGATACAGACAAACCAACACCAGCTGGGAAAGATAGCCACTGATAGTTCAAGTTATAAATTGCTGACGTTGCGCCCAGATTATTGACGAACAAGGTGAAACGCGTTGTCGTCGTCGCAGATGCAGATGGCGCAACCGTATTGGTAACCTTTACAGCCGTATCATCAACGCCATTACCATTGGCAACAGTAGTTGGTGCTGCGGCATTGTTGGTCAAATCAACAATATTAGCAGCGATTGTGGTCAACACATTTGGCACAGTATCGGTTGCCGTCAAAGTGAACGACTGGGCTTGAACGACAACCCGGTAATTATTACCTCCGTTATTTCCGGGTGTAGCACCTGCCGGTAGCGTTGCAGTGATGACTACCGCATAGCCGCAACGGGTTGGCATTGAGGTGCTCGTAATGTAAGGCGCAGGACAGGTTCCGCCATTGGCCACAATAGGGATGGTACCGGTATCAGGAGAAGCTGCTGCACCGCCGCTGTTAAGCAGTGCTGTTGCACCACCTGTTGCTTGAATTTGAAACGTGGTACCGGTTGGGAACGTACATGCATTGGCCGTCACGCTGGCCGGATTACAACCTGAACCGTTGAGCGGCGTATTCAATATCGAAATATCAAAGCCGTCAGCAGCGTTACCGTTATTCCACACGTAGTTGGTAAAGGTGATCGTTTGTCCTGGCGCTGCACTGGCTACTGTCACTGGTTCGCTATCGGTCGCCCCTGTAGTTGTTGCTGAACCGTTAGCTGCTACTGCAGCAACTTGTGCAACGGCATACTGAACGTTATTGCTGGACGCCGGAGGTACGGTGATGGTCTGATTCATCATCGTTGATGGATTGAAATAAACATAGCTGTATCCGTATTGCGCCGTGTTCGTTATTGTTCCTACCGCAACATTCGAGGCAATTTGAACCTGAAAATAAACAGTGCCTGACGTGCCCGCAGGAATCGACGCAATCGTCGCGCTGATGGTTCCGTTAGAAAGTGTTGTCGGGGCGGTATAGCTGATGCCCGCTGGGTTACTGGTGTTGGTGTCTGATAACGCAGTCGCGCCACTTGCCGTCCAACGACCTGAGCCCGGAACATACAACATGCCCGCCGGAAGTGCGTCTGTCATCAATAGGCTGGTTGCGGCCACTGAGCCTGAATTGGTGTAATCCAGAATAATATAGAGTGGCCCCGCATTTGGACTTGCGCCACCTGAAACAGGGGTATATCCGGGCGGAGCCACGCTAGAAAGCTTTTTCGTCACGCTGATTGCAGCCGTTCCGATTGTTGTTGTATCGGTAGCGGTTAACGTATTTGCTGTTGGGGTATTGGTATCTGTTGCTGAGACAGTGATTGTGCCGGTTTGAGTCGGCGTCGCACTTGCAGCCGTCGTGCCACAAACAACAAAATTGAAGGTGGAACCTGCCGCCGGGCTGGCATTTAAAGCGCCGGTAGTTGTAATGGCCACTCCGTTATCAGGCAGCCCATCCTGATTACTATCCGCATAGTAGGCCAAGGCGGTATGAGCGAACGTTCCGCCCGTCGTTGGCGCGTTGAGTGCATAGGTATCAGCGCCGTTACCCGTGTTTACGATACTGTGTGGATAACAAACTTGCTGGTTAGCTGGAACGGTTTTGGCGCCTGTCTGCAGCAAGGTAAAACTTTTTACCTGCGCTACGGTGGTTTGAACCGTGTTTGATGATGTGTTGCGGGTGGTAACGCCATCACTGTAAGTTGCAGAGGCCTGGTTGCCGATCACCGAGTTGGCAGGTGCTGCTGCAGATGCTTGTCCTGCCTGCAGGACAAGGATTGCGCCAGCAAAAATAAGCATCAGCATGACCAAAATATTACGTAGCCAAGCAGAGCTGACCATACCAAAACATGTGGCGTTCATGGTTATCTTTCTTTTATTAGATTGCATAAGAGTGTGGTTAATTTTTAGAGCAAGTATCATTAAGGAAATTTGTAAGGGCTGCCTGTAGGCATATAAATTTTTTCTGCACAGATTGCCTACTTGGCCTGAACGGCTGCGGGCTTGTCATCAATAATCCTGAATCTTGCCGAGTAGCTCAGCGACTTGCCTGCTGCAAGTTCGCCCGGATACCAGCGTAAAAATCGGTATTCATTCAATGGCACCAGTTGTTCTGTCTCAACACCACTTGCCAGCTTTACTTTGCGTTTTAGCGGCAACGGACGGAAACTCAGCCCGTCAGTGCTGGCGCGTGCAGGTGAAGTGGCGGGCTTGGCCGAATTAGGCACCAGCTCTGTATTAAGCGGGATTGGTAAAGTCGCTTCCAGCTTAGTAATAGGGGTTTTTGATTTATTTGTATAAATCGCCGTCTCTTCAAGAATTTCACCCGGCTTTGCAGTCCCGGCATCTTGGAGCGTCTCTTTCGCGTCGACCAGAACAACCTTGCGACGCACTAACTGAACCTCAACGGGCTCACTCGCCTGAGACTTGGCAGCTTGCGGCACTGGCTTTTCCACAGGTTTCGATGTGGCGGGTTGTGCCCCGGCACCAAATGAACAGGCCAACAAGATGGCACCGCCGAGCAGGCCATTTTTAAACAAAGTTGATATTGCCATTTAGATACCCGAACCCTTCATTGCAGAAATCTTCTTTTTGAACCGAAAAGTACAATCGACCTAAGCCAAAATTGGCGTTAAAAGCTATATTTAAGTTAGACACTACGCAAATATCGTCCGAGTAGATGTGTGGCCAATCACTATTGACAATAATTTGCGTTACAGCAATTCATCAGAAATGCAAAAAGTTAACTGTTTTTCTCGTTGCGAAAAATGGAAAAGCAGATTGCTATAAACCCTAGCGGATACTAAGGGATTCCCTGACGGGGGAATGTGAATTTTTGTTACTTCGAAAATTTGTTGAGCGTGTTGATAATGGCTATAATGTTGGCCGTAGTATGACCAGTATCCGGAGAGGTGGCAGAGTGGTCGAATGCACCAGACTCGAAATCTGGCGTACGGTTTTACCGTACCGTGAGTTCGAATCTCACCCTCTCCGCCAGATATAAAAAAAGCGCCATGAGGCGCTTTTTTTATCTGTAACTTCGCTCGCCCCATTAGGGCGCGTCTCTGAGCGTAAAGCAAACCACATACAAATTAGCCGGCATCTTCCGCATCACGCTTGGCTTCAAGCGCCTCCCATCGTTGCATCGTGGCAGCCAATTCAGCTTCAATTTGGTCCGCACGTGCTTGCAGAGTTTGACGTTTATTCGATTGCGCGGCATCTTGATAGATTGCCGGATCTGCCAAAGCTTGTTGCAGCAGTTCCCTCTCGGCATCGAGCTGATCAATATGCGCGGGAAGCGACTCCAACTCTCGGGTTTCATTTGAACTTATTCTAGACTTCTGCGTATTTGATTTACTAACTATCGCGGCAGGTGCTGCGCTTTTTGCGTGGGACGGCCTGCCGGCAGTTTTCTGTTGTGCATTCTGGCTGGCTGCCGCGCTCACAAGAGCCATATTGGCCCGCTGCATCTGCCAGTCGCTGTAGCCACCGGCAAACTCCTCAACCCGGCCATCACCCTCAAATACAAATACTTGAGTGGCGACGTTATCCAGAAAGGTCCGGTCATGACTTGCGACCAGCACGGTACCTGAATAGCCTTGCAACAGCTCTTCAAGCAAATCAAGCGTTTCGATATCAAGGTCGTTAGTGGGCTCATCTAACACTAAAAAATTGGCGGGTTTGGCAAACAAGCGTGCGAGCAACAGGCGATTACGCTCACCACCCGACAGTGATTTCACTTTTGCACGAGCGCGTTGTGGGGGAAACAGGAAATCACCGAGATACGAAGTAACATGCTTGCGGGAGCCACCAATATCAACAAAATCAGAACCGGGACTGATGACATCTGCCAATGTGGCCTCGTCATCGAGCGCTTCACGGAATTGATCAAAGTAGGCGATTTCAAGTTGGGTACCACGTCTCACACTACCGCTGTCCGGCATCAGCTCGCTTAGAATAATCTTCATCAATGTTGATTTACCGGCGCCATTCGGGCCGATTAAGCCGATACGATCAGCTCGCTGAATGATGGTGTTGAAATCACGAATGACTGTTTTCTTAGATCCGTTATCGCCGAACGATTTGGTAATGTTTTTTAGCTCAACAACGATCTTGCCGCTTTTTTCAACCTCCCCAGTCGAAAACTTAACATTACCCGCGCGTTCGCGCCGCGCCTTGCGCGCCTCGCGCAACACCTGCAAACGCGCGATGCGACTCTCACTTCGGGTACGTCGCGCTTGAACGCCTCTGCGAATCCAGATTTCTTCTTCTTTGAGCAATTTATCGAACCGCGCGTTGGCCAGCTCTTCCGCATTCAAAAAATCCTCTTTGCGCTTTTCGTACTCCGCAAATGAGCCGGGGTAGCTAGTCAGCTGCCCGCGATCCAATTCAATAATGCGGGTCGCAAAACTTTCCAAGAATCGCCGATCATGACTAATCACCAAGATCGCACCATTAAAACTGGCAAGGGTTTTTTCCAACCAGTCAATCGATGAAATATCCAGATGATTGGTGGGCTCATCCAGTAACAACAGTTCAGGCTCAGCCACCAATGCTCTCGCTAATGCGACACGCTTCAGGGTGCCGCCCGAAAGCCCCTCCATGCTCCGCTCTGCATCCAAACCCAGACGATCCAGCACCGCTGTGACTCGCTGCTCAACATGCCAGCCACCACTTGCCTCCAGCTTATGTTGCAAATCTCCTAGGCGTTCAAGGGCCGCTTCATCACCTTCGCCCGCATCGTGCAGAGCATGATGATAAGCAATCAAATCGGTTGCGGCACTCCCCAGGCCGACCGCGACAGCATCAAACACGGTGAGCGTTTGGTCGAAATGCGGCTCTTGCGGCACATAAGCAAGCTTAAGCGTGGGGGATCGTGCGACATCACCATCATCCGGCTTTATTTCACCAGCAATAATTTTAAGGAGGCTGGATTTGCCCGTGCCGTTGCGCCCCACCAGCGCAATGCGCTCGCTCGCATCAATGGCAAAATCTACTCGGTCTAATAATTTGGCGTCACCGAATGCAAGCGAGAGGTTTTTAACGTGAAATATTGGCATATGAGGTTGTAAATTGAAAATCTGTGGCTTATTTGTGGCTTCATCAACGCCGCACAAAGCCGCGATGTTACCCGCGAAGTGCTATGTGGTGTAAGAAAATGCCATATCGTCCATCAAGCCAACGAAAAATATCAGCCTTTTAGGCGCGTAGAATCTTCGGCGCAACCGCAAATTTTAAAGTGAATGTCGCCAGCAAACCTACGCTTGCGGCAAAACCATATGCGGCAGTTGGCCCCATTGTTTGCCACAGCCAGCCCAGTAACAGGCCAGCTGGAATCGACGCTATACCGACCAGCGCGTAGTACCAGCCAAATAGCGTACCCCTCTGTTGCTGCCCGGCGTATTCGCCGATTACGGCACGCTCAACGCCTTCACTGACCGACATGGCGAAACCAAAGAAAATGACCGCCCACCAAAGCGTAAATAGATTGTCCACAAAGCAAAACCCCAGCATGGCCGCACTGTGTAATGCCCATCCGGGAACTAACAAAGCAATGCGCCCGTAGCGATCCGCAAGCATGCCACCACCAACGTTGGCAAAAATTTTGACAAAATTAAGCATCGCCCAAAGCAGTAAAGCGTGCGGCAATGATGCCCCCAGCTCATGAGCCCGCAAGATGATAAATAATTCGGCCGTGCGAGAAAATGTGAACAACATGACTGTTAATAAATAACTACGCAATTCTGTGGGCACATCACTCCACTTCAGCTTCACCATTAAAGGCACAGCCGGTATATTTTTGACTGGCTCCCGTACCCCAAAGGCAAGCAGCGCGACACATAACAAGCCGGGAACCACTGACAGCAATACGATATCTTTCAGGTTAGCTGAAAAGGCCAGTATTACCATCGCCCCAATAAGTGCCCCGCCGACCGCGCCCAGATTATCAAACGCGCGGTGGATGCCAAACGCCCTTGCCCGCACCGGTGCCGGCGCTAAATCGGCAATCAACGCATCCCGTGGCGCACTGCGCATGCCTTTACCAACCCGGTCCAGCGCTCGAATCAACACCACATGCCACCAAGCCGTTGCCAACACAATAAACGGCCGCATGATATTCGACAGCAAATAGCCCCCAACTGCGAGCGGTTTCCTCCTGCCACCGCGTGCATCTGAGAATCTGCCCGACCAGAGCTGCACAAAACACGCCACTGCATTCGCCAAGCCTTCGATCAAACCGAGTACTACGGGCCCAGCCGCCAGTGTCGTCGCAAGCAATATGGGAATCAGCGGCGTCACCATTTCGGTGGCAAAATCGTTCAGCATGCTGACGCAGCCGATAATATAAATGCTTCGCGGAATTTTTGGCTTGCTCGTCAATGTAGTTGCCGGGGCCGTGAGCCCCGTGACGACCTGCGGTGGTGGTGCTTCGGGCAGCAATGCTTTTCTATCGTTAGGCATCGAAAGATTTTACGCGTAAAATCTACCATGCCAAAGTTAAACCAAGCTAGATAATGCAAGCTTCAGGCAGCAATACCAAACGCCCTCGTAGCTCAGTGGATAGAGCATCCCCCTCCTAAGGGGAGGGTCACACGTTCGATTCGTGTCGAGGGCACCAATTTTATCATTTTCTCAATTTGATTGCCCTCTGGGTAATATTGAAAATCAATGCATCTTGGCTATAGCTTAGATGGCGGTCGATTGTCGCGCAGCCAATAGCGTGCCATCTCGCCAACGAGCGTCAGCATGTGGCTGGTATTGATCGGCTTGCTGAGGTAGCTATTGGCACCCGCTTGATAGGCACGGGCAATGTCCTCAGATTGAGTAGAGCTAGTAAGCATGACGACTGGTGTAAATCGTGTAATAACTTCACGTCGTAGCCGCTCCAGCACTTCGAGCCCATTAAGCTTGGGCATATTGATGTCGAGCAGAATCAGGTCTGGTTTCAACTGTGGCCCGTCCTCCTTAAACAACATATCCAGTGCTTCCGCGCCATCGTGCGCAACATGGATGGTCAAGTGCACATTACTTGCGTTCAACCCTTGGCAGGTAAAGTATTCATCATCAATATTGTCCTCAGCCAGCAATACCGTTTTATTGTTCATGATGATATTTCATTCCGAAACGTGAAATAGAAGGTTGCACCTTTACCCACAGCGGCCTCGGCATGAATTTTTCCACCATGCTTGCGCACCAACAGACTGACAACCGCAAGACCAATGCCCACACCCGCAAACTCCGTCTGCGAGTGCAAGCGCTGGAATGCCTGAAATAATTTACCTGCATAGATCAAATCGAAACCAGCGCCGTTGTCCTTGACAAAGTAAGTAAGCTCGCCATTGGTATCTTTAAGCGCGCCAATTTCAATTTTAGCAGGCGTTTGGTAGACCGTGTACTTCCAGGCATTGCCAATCAGGTTCTGCATAATTCTCCGCACCATGGCTTCATCACCTTCAATCATCAGCCCGGCCGCCAGCGACAGCTGGACGGCGCGCGCTGGTTCAAGCTTGCACAGTTCATCCATAATCTCCTGTGACATCTTCGACAGGTCAATCATGATGCGGGTTACCGGCGTCACACTGAGTTGCGACAGCGTCAGCAATCCTTCGATCAGCTGGCCCATCCAGTCGACATTGGTCTGGATACGCATGAACAATGCTTTGCCAGCCGCATTGATCTCGGGAAGATGGTCTGTGACCAGCATCTGGCTAAAGCCGCCGATAGCACGCAGCGGCGCGCGCATATCATGGGCAATGGAGTAACCGAGGGCGCGTAATTCCTGGTTGCTTGCCTCCAATTGTTCCGTACGTTGGTGAACGCGCTCTTCGAGTGCCGCATTCATCGCAACGATTTCTGCTTCGGCGAGCTTACGCGCGGTGATATCAGTACCTGTGCCGCGATAGCCGGTGAAGCGACCATCGTCGTCAAATACTGGATCACCGGAGATACTGATATAAACCTCCTCACCGCTGGAAGTCAGTCGACGATATTCAAACTGGCGAAATGGCTGTTGCGCCTCAAGTTGGCGACGATGCGCAGCCCATTGCGCCTCGCTTATATCGGGTATGCCAATATCCCAGCGGGTTTTGCCCAGACAAAACTCATTGTCGACTTCTGTGGCCAATTCATGGCCGTATGAAATGAATGTAAACTGGAACTGCTGATTCTGCTCCCAGTACCAGTCCGACGAGAGTTCTACCAGGTCGCGAAAGCGCGCTTCACTACGTCGCAGCGCCCGCTCCATTTCGAGAGCTGCGGTGATTTCTCGACCGACGCCGCGGTACCCGCAAAAAATGCCCGCGGCATCAAAGATTGGCATGCCAGCCGCGGTATTGTAGTGCTTAGTGCCATTGCTATTGGTGTATTCCATCACCAATCCGGTAAACGGCTGATGCGCTTCGAGCAGCGCCTGATGCGCCTTCCAAGTGGTATTTACTGGTCTGACATTCGGCGCATCCCAGCGTCGAAGCCCCATGAAATCTCCCACCTCAATATTGGCAAATGATCCTTTTCCACCAGCGACGTTGATGAATCGAAATTCAGTATCCTGCTCCCACCACCAGTCGACAGAAAGCTCGGTGAGAGCGCGAAAACGGGCGTCACTTTCGGCGAGCGCGGTAGTGATGCGCATTTCACGCAGCACCGCCAGTATCACGAAGACTGCGAACAGCACCATGCAAAGACTGATCGCCGCAGCGCCCCCGTAATAAAGCGTCCTGCGATTCGTGTAATCCGAAAGTATTTCTGATTCTGCGGAACCAACATAAACGATGAGCGGGTAATCACGAACGGTGCGGTAAGCGAAACGCCGCCTAATTCCGTCTACTAATCTGGCGCCAATAGCACTGCCTGACGCGCGCTGAGTTTGGGCTTTCATGATGGCGCTGCTCGCCAGGTTTTCACCAAAGGTTTCCCGCCCGTATGTTTTTCTGACGCGGGCAATACCGTCAAACCCGATCATGCCAAAAACATCACCCGACTGTATCACCGCATCCTCGTAAAACTCGGTAAACCGGCCCGGCCGCACGATGACCATGACGACACCACCAAAGCTGCCATCAGTGCGTTCGATGCGGCGCGTAAAGGGAATCGAGTTATCGCTTGAGAGCGGCGTAGGTCCCGTCTTGCCGATGTAAAGCTTCGGTCCTTTGCTCTTTCCTCTAACATGAATCTTGAACTCATCTAGGTCGCGGATATTTAAACGGATGTCTGCCAATAGGTGACTCGATGCCACCAATCGAGCTTGATCGTCAAAAATCGCAATCGCTTGCAGAAAGTCATTGACGACGACACGGTCGGCAAGCATGGTGACAAGGTCCGTATCGCCGCGTCTCCGCAGATAAGCGTTTTCCGCGAACTGCGCCACCGCTTCCACATTTCGCAAAATGCGCAGTGAGTAATGCTCGAAAGCAATGGCTAAGTTAGTGTTTTGCCGCTCTGCATCCGCCAATTCGGATTTCAGCTCCTCCTCGCTACGCGTAATGACTACCGTCCAGATGATAGTAATCATCAACAAACAAAACGCAATAACGCCGACACTAAGCCTGACAGGACCAGCTTTCGAGAGGGCGACTTTTTTAATCCTGCGCGTCACTGGCCGATCCGCCCGTCGGTAAAACTGTAGCGTCGAGTAAGGCGGTTAGTTCTTAACGTAAATAGGCTTGTACAGTCCATCAATCCTCAATTCGCTACGAGGCAGGTAGCAAGCGGCCCCTCTTGGTTAAGGCATCGCAGATAATAAGCTCTACCAGTCTGACATGCGGCCTACAACGAAACTATCAGGCTCCTCCTAGTCGAGCGAATCGAATTGCCTTAGTGCGATTATTCCGATTTCAGGTCTGCAGGCAGCAAACTCTAGTGCTATCTTGCATTTTCA
The DNA here is from genome assembly GCA_043773745.1 of Burkholderiales bacterium. Lineage (GTDB taxonomy): Bacteria > Pseudomonadota > Gammaproteobacteria > Burkholderiales > Usitatibacteraceae > UKL13-2. The sequence goes on from JAYVEV010000018.1 coordinate 21,450, forward strand.
GCCCATTGTGGCCCGAAAGCGTTGCCAGCACTTGGGTTTCAATTGTGAATTTTTGTGGCCTATTTTGGCTTGGCGGCGCACCGGGCAACAAATGATGCCGTTCAGGACTTGCACACTGAACTTATCTAACGCCAGTTTTTTTGCAATTGAGATTATCTCTATTGCAGAGCATTTGCTTCGGGCAATGTGTCGGGCGGTGTCCTGCGTAATGAATACTGGCCACCTAATCCGATCTGCTTGGCGAAGTGAATATTTTTAGTGGCCGCATGCAGGTATAGGTTGAAGCCACCGAAGTGCGTGGCCGCATAATTGTAAGCGCCACCCAGATCGTATTCGAGCCGATTGACTGCAGTCTCAAAAAAGGCGGGCGTTTTATTCACCAGATCGTCGCCGGATTCAAAGATGACCTCTTCACTTTGCCCATTATTCTTCACGGCGATGCCACCTTCAACAAATTCTGGGTAAAGCCGATCGCGACATTTTTCAAGGTAGCAGCGATCTGCCATTTGCGCGACGATATCTGCTGACCCTAACAGGCTTCCCAACAAACGCAGTAAAGGTTCCTGAATCAAAATATCGCCGATGCGTTTTTCAAACCCGGTGAAGTGGATGATCTCCGCACCTGCCACGGCATAATCGGCCATGCCAACCTTCGGCAAATAGTCGAGCAAAAATGCTGCCCCGCGCGAAACATGAATTTGAGTGTAGTAGGCGCCATTACGGGCCGTCGTATCGGAAGTGGTGCGCAGGTAACCCATATCATGAAAAAGCGCGACGACAATACCCAGCTGAAACAGACGTACACCAAGCGCCTCGGTATCGCGACGGGAGCGCTCATAGCCATCCATTAATCGGGACATCGCAAGGGTTACGTCCATGACATGTTGCATATCATGGTATGAGGTGTCGCACGGCATATAGCCCGGATACTCACCGCGGTAAAGCAAGTTGATGTCCACAAACGCTTTATCCATTGAGCTGTGGGCAGCGCCTGGATAAAGCAAACGGAACAGGCGATTGATCTCTCGCTGAACAGCCGCCGGATCTGTCGTCTGAACACGATTCGTCACATCGAAATCATTGCGTCGCACTTGCATGAACCTATCCCCCAGTATGCAACTCTAGCCCGCCATATTTATATTTTTTCTAATTTTCAACCGCTAATTTGCTCATCGGGCTGATGATAGCCTGCGCTCGAATTATCTCTTAGCCCTTAGATTACTCGCCAAAACCCGCACATGATTACACTCTCATTACCGTTGAAAATCAACAGTTATTAAGCCGACGCAAGACAGGGCGGCATAACCCGCCAATGCCCCGTGCAATAATGAGTACAACGGCGTATATTAAATGCTGAATTTAATAACAATTTGTTAAAAAGCTTGATTGTCCAACCTTTTAACCAGTCATCTTTTCACATTCATCTAAGCCTTCGTTAAATCGCATGCCTATTGCCGCCAACGATGCCACAGCCACTATTGAGCAACGCATCATCGAGCTAAAATTGGAGCATCACGATCTCAATATGGCGATAGATTCACTGACCGAAGCGCCCATTCATGATCAGTTGCAACTCCGTCGTTTGAAAAAACGGAAATTGCTGCTGAAAGACCAGATTTCTTTTCTCGAAGCGCAGTTAATCCCCGATATTCCTGCTTAGCGTTTGTCCGCGTTTTGCGAGCCATTTCCGTTGTTGCTCGCAGACCGCCAGAATTCCGCATTTCATGACTTGCGTACTATGCGACGCTGCGGAAAGGCGCGATAATTGACTAATTAGTCACTATCACTTTAGACACATGAAAAAGATTTCAACTTGGATCAGCGGCACAATTGTCATTGCAGTTGTTGCTGGTGGCGCATTCTGGCTTGGCAAAAAACAATCTGGCTCTTCCGCAGATGTAAAAACGGGGGCCTCGACAAATGGTTCCGGCCCCAAGGGGCCTGCGGCAGCTGGCACTGCAGTCGAGGTCCTAAAGGTGCAAGCGACTAAGTTGGCGCAGAGCATTACGGCCGTAGGCTCGCTGCGCTCTGATGAGTCGGTGGTTATACGCCCCGAAATTTCAGGCCGCGTTGCCGAAATTTTATTTACCGAAGGTGCGCGTGTCGCGAAAGGTGCTCCCCTTATTCGCCTTGATGCTTCCGTTCAGCGCGCTGAGCTTGCGCAAGCTGAGGCCAACCTTAGTCTTAACAAAAGCAAACTTGATCGCGCGCTCGATTTGCAGAAAAAAGGCTTTATCTCAAGCCAGGCTAGGGATGAGGCTGAAAATAATTATCGCGTCGCACAAGCGGCTTATGATCTTGCAGCAGCCAAGCTCACCAAACTTGAAGTAAAAGCGCCATTTTCAGGCATTGTCGGTCTGCGCCTCGTCAGCATCGGTGATTATGTTAGAGAGGGTCAGGATATCGTGAACCTTGAAGGCGTAGATCCACTTAAAGTGGACCTCAAAGTACCAGAAATTTTTCTGAAGCAGGTCGCGCTGGGGCAAGCGTTGCAAATTTCTCTGGATGCTTTTCCGAACAGGACATTTGATGGCCGTGTGTTTGCGATTAATCCGCTGGTGGATGCAAACGGGCGCTCAATAGTCATTCGTGCCATTGTCAAAAATGGCGAAGCGCGGTTGCGTCCGGGGATGTTTGCGCGGGTTCGCCTGTTGTTTAGCGAAAGCCAAGATTCGCTAACCGTGCCTGAGCAGGCGCTATTCCCGGTCGGTGATGACCAGTATCTGTATAAAGTGGTTGATGGCCGTGCACAGCGTATAAAGGTCGATATCGGACAGCGTCGTCAAGGGCAAGTCGAAGTCACACAAGGTCTCAAGCTGGGTGACATTGTCGTCACGGCAGGTCAGCCAAAACTCAAAGATGGCGCTTCGGTCAATGTAGTCGAAGCGCCTGGTAGCAATGCGTCAGCAACAAAGACAACGCCTGACGCTGCCGAAAAAAAAGAGAAATCCGCTGATGCAAATACCAGTGCAGGAAATAAACTATGACGCTGCCTGAACTGTGTATCAAGCGTCCCATTTTCGCCACGGTCCTGAGCCTGGCGGTGCTATTGCTGGGATTAATTTCGTACAGTCGCCTGACAGTGCGCGAGTACCCAAAAATTGACGAGCCTGTCGTTAGCGTAGAGACGGCCTATAAAGGTGCCAGTGCCGAGGTCATTGAATCCACCATCACCAAAGTATTGGAAGATTCGCTGTCCGGCATTGAAGGCGTCGATGTGATGACGTCGCAGTCTCGCGCCGAACGTAGCCAGATCAACGTCAAATTCAAACTCACGCGAGACCCCGATTCCGCCGCAGCCGATGTTCGCGACAAGGTCGCCCGCGTACGCGGACGCCTGCCGGCAGCCGCTGATGATTCCATCATCGCCAAGGTGGAAGCTGACGCAGACCCGGTCATGTTTGTTGCTTTTTACAGCGATAAACATTCTCCGCTGGAGGTGTCCGATTATGCCAATCGCTACATCAAGCCGCGCTTCTCAACTTTGCCCGGCGCAGCGGATGTGCGTATTTTCGGCGAGCGAAAAGTATCGATGCGTATCTGGCTAGATCGCAGTAAACTCGCCGCCTACAAATTGGGGCCAGCCGACGTTGAAGATGCGCTCCGCCGTCAAAATGTCGAGGTGCCTGCAGGACGAATTGAGAGTCAGGCGCGCGAATTTTCCGTGCTGGCTCAAACTGATTTACAAACACCGGAGCAATTTGGCAATATTGTGATTCGCGATGCTGGAGGTTATCCAGTACGCATTAAAGATGTTGCGCGCACCGAAATCGCTGCCAGCGATGAGCGCATCGTTGCGCGCTTCTTGGGTCGCAATGCCGCCACTCTTGCCATCATCAAACAAGCCACGGCAAATCCATTGGAATTATCGATTGCCGTTCGCAAGGAAGCCGCGGAAATCCAAAAAACCCTACCGCCCGGCATGGAGCTCAATGTTGTTTACGACACCGCCATATTTATCGAGCAGGCAATTAAAGCGGTATTTGGAACAATCTGGGAAGCGGTGCTGCTAGTCGCGCTGGTGATTTTTTTATTCCTGCGAAATTTGCGTGCAACGATTATTCCGCTGGTGACCATCCCGGTTTCACTGATCGGCGCATTCACGTTAATGTACATATTTAATTTCAGCATCAATACATTAACGCTGCTGGCGATGGTGCTGGCGATTGGCCTGGTGGTTGACGATTCCATCGTGGTACTGGAAAACATTTACCGTAAGCTGGAAACTGGCATGCCCCGCCTGCAGGCGGCTATTGAGGGTTCCAAAGAAATTGCTTTCGCTGTCGTTGCCATGACCTTGACGCTGGCAGCGGTCTATGCGCCGCTGGCGTTTGCCACAGGCCGTACCGGTCGCCTTTTTATTGAATTTGCACTGGCATTGGCTGGTGCGGTCGTTGTTTCCGGTTTTGTGGCGCTCACACTGTCACCGATGATGTGCTCGCGTTTATTGCAGCATGATGTGAAGCACGGCAAAATCTATAACGCGATTGAGTCGATGTTTATTCGGCTTACGGATGGCTACAAACGCACTTTGCACGCAGTACTTGAGCGGCGCGCCATCGGTATCGGCCTATGGGTTGTCTTTGTATGCCTGATGATTCCACTGTTTTTGAACCTGAAACAGGAACTTGCGCCCGTTGAAGATCGCGGCATCATTTTTGGCGTAATCTCGGCACCTGAAGGCGCTACTGTCGCCTACACAGCGGGCTATGTTAAAAAAATTGAGGACATGTACAAACAAGTGCCGGAAATGATGCGCTATAACGCTATTGCGGGGAATCCTACTCCCTCTGATGGCCGAGTAATTTTGCGTCTTAAAGACTGGGGCGAGCGCAGTCGAACGCAACAGGAAATTCAGCGCGAGTTGCAGCCTCAATTCCGTAATCTTGCCGGCGTCAATGCGTTCGCGATCAATCCCGCATCGCTTGGCCAGGGACGCGACAAACCGCTGCAGTTTGTAATCATGACCTCTGCACCTTATGAGGAATTGCAAAAATATGTTGATCGACTGTTGGTCGAAGCTGCCAAGAATCCCGGCCTCTCCGACCTGGATTCAGACTTGCGCCTGAACAAGCCCGAACTGAAAATCGCCGTCAATCGCGACAAAATATCTGATGTCGGCAGCAATGTCGAAGCCGTCGGCCGCACCTTGGAAACCATGCTCGGCGGCAGGCAAGTCACCCGATTCAAACAAGATGGCGAGCAGTATGATGTAGTGGTACAGGTGGCTGACGTGGACCGCTCGAATCCGGATGACATCACCAATATTTATGTGCGCGGCCGCAACAATGAGATGGTGCAGCTTTCCAATCTGCTGACCGTGCGCGAATCGGTTGCGCCGCGGAGCCTTAACCACTTCAACAAATTACGCGCTGCCCGAATTGATGCCAACCTGGCGCCCGGCTATGCGATCAAAGACGCGATTGATTTTATGCAAGCTGCGTCAAAAAATGCATTGCCACCAACTGTGCAGACTGATCTTTCCGGACAATCACGTGAATTTCGTGACTCATCAGGCAGCATTTATTTGACCTTCGTACTCGCACTCGCTTTTATCTACCTTGTGCTGAGCGCGCAATTTGAAAGTTTTGTTGATCCGTTCGTCATCATGCTGACTGTACCGTTATCCATTACTGGTGCGCTATTGGCACTATGGCTCACGGGGGGCACCCTGAATGTATATAGTCAAATTGGTCTGGTAACGCTGGTCGGCCTGATTACCAAGCACGGTATTTTGATTGTCGAATTCGCCAATCAACTACAAGAAAAAGGCATGCCCCTGCGCGAGGCTGTTATCGAATCAGCGGTGCTGCGGTTACGCCCAATTCTTATGACAACGGGCGCTATGGTGCTAGGGGCGATTCCGCTGGCGCTGGCGCGCGGGGCCGGTGCAGAATCGCGACAAATGATTGGCTGGGTTATTGTGGGTGGCATGTCGTTAGGAACGGTACTAACGTTATTTGTGGTGCCCACGTTTTACACATTGTTTGCGCGTAATCACCAGCATCAAAACGTAATCTTGACTTCGCCTGCCGACGTCACAGCTGCAATCCCGGTTCATCAGGGCGAATAAAAACTTGTTATCAACCTCTCCATTTTTCTGCATCGCTGTCAAAGCTGCGCCTGATAGATATGACGGAAATTCACAATTGGCCATAGCCGCCCCGGTTACTTCACGATAGAATCATCTTGTATGGAAGCTGCCTGCAAAATATCCGCATAACAAGTATTCACACTTTCCGCTTGATAGTGTTAGCAATTAGGCAACCAGACTTCTAAAGCATGCAGACCAATCTGCTTGATCCGCAGCACCAAACCTCATGGCAAGCAGCATGGGCTTGTCACTTGGTGCGCCCTGCAGAATCATTTGTATTGGCTGAACAAGCGCTTAGTAGCGCTATGGCTGCTGGTGATCAACCGGCTGTCGCTTGGGCTCAATTGTGCAAAGCGTTAGCGGGGTATCGCTGGATTGGAGCAGATCTCGATACCCTCCGCACTGATTTCGCACTGGCGCAGGCAGCCATGACTGAATTGAAAGATGAGCGCGGTATGCGCTTGGCTTCACTGGGCCCCGCGGTACTGGCGATGAAGCAGGGGAAATGGCTCGATGCGCTTCACGAATGCGAGGCGCTGGTTGGCCACTTCGATCTCAGCATGATGGATGCTGATAATTTTTATGCCCTGCTCGGCCTTTCCACCAGCCATGTCTACTGCGGCAATTTGGCCGAAGGCCTGCGCTTTGGTTATGCCGGGCTGCATACCGCCCAGCAGCTGGAATTAGCTGCCGAAGAAGTCACGATGTCGCTGCCCTTGGGGGTTGCCCTGATGGCCGCGCGTGATTTGCAAGAATCAGCCGCTGTGTTTACCGCTGCCGAAAAACTTGCGACCAAAATTGACAGCCCTATGCTGCTCAAAACTGTGCGCAATAATCGTGCGGTAGTTCTGCGGCGCCTTGGCGGCGCCGAGAATTTTCTAGAGGCAGAACGACTTGTCAATCTGGTATTTGCCGAGCCTTCAGCGATGATCGGCGGGCAGCAGTTCGCCCATTTCTCGGCAGCTGAATTATTTATTTTAACCAACAAACTTGACCTTGCCGAAGTGCATTTTGAGGCTGCGCGAAAAATTTTATCGACCAAAAAAATGGAGCCCCTTGATGCCGCCAAACTCGGGCTCATTGAAGGCGTCATCGCCAGTCGCCGCGGCGGAACGGCCAACATGAATCGCGCCATCGACGCCCTGAAAGGTGTTGAAGCGATTCTGCCCAGCTTATTGGCGTGGCGTTTTTCGGACCGGGCAAAAGTTTTTGATGAACTCGCCGCGGCTCTTGCGTCGCAAGGCCGTTTTGAAGAAGCATACGTCACGCAAAAAAAATCTTCGCAGGATTATTTGATCAATGTCGACGTGCTGAACCGGGTTCGCCATGTTTCCATGCAAGTGCGTACCGAGATGAATCGTGTGCAAGCGGCGTTAACGCGCGAATCTCTCGAGCGGAACCAGCTGCAGGCATCGCACTTGAAATTGCGGGCCGACATGGAACACGCCATTCGCGAGTCGCAAACACTCAAGGAGGCAGCCATGCACGATGTGCTAACCGGGCTGCCGAATCGGCGATATCTCGACGAGGCCTTGCCCAATATGCTGTTGCTCGGCACACAAACAGCGACGCCGTTCGCCATTGCCTATCTGGATATTGACCGGTTTAAATTGGTGAACGATACCTATGGTCACGCGATGGGCGATGAGGTGTTGCGTCGTTTTGGTGCACTCGTGCCCAATTTTCTGCGCGGTTCCGACTTGATTGGCAGACACGGTGGCGAAGAATTCTGTGTTGCCCTCATCGGGTGCGGTCCGGACGCTGCGGCCAAACGACTCAACGGTTTAATGAATGCCCTCCGCGTGGAGGAGTTTTCATCAGGCACGCATAAAATTTCCGCGGTGACTTTTTCAGGCGGCGTGGCGGTTTATCCCGATGACGGCATCGACCTTGACACCCTCATGAAGGCCGCTGACCGGCGACTTTATGCCGCCAAAGAAGCGGGGCGTGCCAACATCTGCTGTACTGACTAAGCTGAACGCAACATCAGCTGGTCGGTAGAGATTGTCTTTCCGACAAAACCTCAACTAAGACAGCATCAGATAAAACAGCGGAAAGCGCATGTACACCGTTCGCATTATCTTGTTCGGCCGGAGCCACCGCCCGCTCACTCGCAGCCGCATTATCATTATCAATCTTTGGTTCGTTGCTACGTTTGGCGCTGTGGTAATGCGGCTTGTGCGAATGATCCAAAAAACGCACTAACTGTTGTAACGCCTGCTTGTACACATCGCGCTTGAATTCAATCACGTTCTCAAGCGGTACCCAATAGTCGTGCCAGCGCCAAGCATCAAACTCGGGATGCGTACTGGCGCGCAGTCGAATATCGTGATCACGCCCAACCAGCCTGAGTAAATACCAAATCTGCTTTTGGCCCTTGTAGGTGCCGCGCCATTCGCGCTTGATCCAATGCGAAGGGACGTGGTAATGCAACCAGCCTTTGGTGCGGCCCAAAATTTTTACATGCTCACGGAGTAGCCCGGTTTCTTCTTCCAGTTCCCGATACATCGCATCTTCCGGGCTTTCACCCATTTTGATGCCGCCTTGCGGAAACTGCCACGCGTGCTCCTTGATGCGCTTGCCCCAAAACACCTCGTTCTTCGCATTGCAAAGCACGATGGCGACATTCGGGCGATAACCATCACGGTCAATCATGGCTGCCCTTCCAATTCAATAGTTAAAGTGATTCTTTCACAAAACTTCCTAATTGGGTAGGGTAAGTGCTTCAGCGCAGTGTAAAATAAGGCCCAATAGATTGCGAATTTTAAACACAACTCACTGAATATCAAAGAAAAATGCGCGCCTCCCAGTTTTTTATCTCTACCCTCAAAGAAGCCCCTGCCGACGCCGATATCACCTCGCAAAAACTGATGCTGCGGGCCGGCATGATCAAAAAGCTGGCCGCCGGTATTTATAACTACATGCCAATGGGCCTGCGCACTATCCGCAAAATCGAGGGCATCATCCGCGAAGAAATGAATGCCGCCGGTGCCATTGAATGCTTAATGCCCGTCGTACAACCTGCTGAGCTCTGGCAAGAAACCGGGCGCTGGCAAAAATACGGGGCTGAATTAATGCGCGTAAAAGATCGCCATGGTCGCGATTTTATTTTTCAGCCGACCAGCGAAGAAGCAATCACCGACATTGCTCGTGGCGAAATTAAAAGCTACCGTCAGTTGCCGGTCAATTTTTATCATATTCAAACCAAATTCCGTGACGAACGTCGTCCGCGTTTTGGCGTGATGCGCGGCCGCGAATTTACGATGAAAGATGCGTACTCGTTTGATCGTGATGAAACCAGCGCCGCATTGAGCTACGACAAAATGTTCGCCGCGTATCAAAAAATATTTACCCGATTGGGCCTCACATTCCGCGCGGTAAGAGCCGACACCGGTGCCATTGGCGGCTCGCGCTCACACGAGTTTCAAGTCATTGCCGACACCGGTGAAGATGCGATTGCCTACTGCCCCACCTCAGATTACGCCGCTAATATTGAGCTGGCTGAGGCCCTGCCCTTGCTTGCCGCAAGAGCCGCGCCCACGCAGACGCTGGCGAAAACAGCTACACCTGGCAAAGCGAAGTGCGAGGACGTCGCCACAATGCTGAATCTGCCGCTTTCGCAGACGGTAAAATCCATCGTACTGGCTACCGATAAAGTTGATGAGAAAAAGCAGCCTCTGCCAACAGAAATTTGGCTGCTATTGTTGCGTGGCGATCATGAACTGAACGAAATAAAAGCCAATAAAATCCCCGGTTTAGGCGCTGATTTCCGCTTCGCAACCGAGACCGAAATCATCGAACACTTCGGCTGCAAACCCGGCTACCTCGGCCCGATCGGCTTAAAGAAGCCCGTAAAAATGGTGGTCGATCGGACAGTTGCCAAGATGAGCGATTTTGTTTCCGGCGCGAATGAAGAAAATTTCCATTACACCGGCATGAACTGGGGTCGCGATTTGCCTGAGCCTGAGCTGGTTGCTGATTTACGCAATGTGATGGTGGGCGATCCATCGCCTGACGGCAAGGGCACGCTGGCGATTCAGCGCGGCATCGAAGTTGGTCATGTGTTTTATCTGGGCACCGTCTATTCAAAGCCGATGAACGCGACCTTCCTCGGCGAGAATGGCAAGCCGCAATTACTTGAAATGGGTTGTTACGGCATCGGCGTCACACGTTTGCTGGGCGCAGCCATCGAGCAAAACCACGATGAACGCGGCATCATCTGGCCAGACGCCATGGCACCCTTTACCGTTGCCATTGCGCCCATGGGCTATGACCGTTCCGCTATGGTCAAAGAGGCCGTAGATAAGCTTTACCTTGAATTGGTCACTGCGGGTATCGATGTGCTGCTGGACGACCGTGGTGAGCGTCCTGGCGTGATGTTGGCGGAGCTGGAGCTCATTGGCATTCCGCATCGCGTCGTCATCGGTGAGCGCGGTTTGAAAGATGGCAAAGTTGAATATCAGCATCGTCGCGATGCAACAGCAACGGCCGTTGATGTCAGCGAGATTGCAGCATTGATTAAAAACAAAATCCTGACTTGATTTTGTAAACCCAGGCGGGGCGGCGTTTCGGAGCAAAAAGCTTCAAAACGCCCGCCCCGCTTAGATTTTTTACTTTTGGAAACTTCGTTATGCCCTTTGTTATATATTCCCTCAACCGAGCGTTACCGTTAAAAATACTCGCGCTTGCTGTTTGTTTTAGCGGCGTTACGACGTTGGCGTCGGCGCAAACAGCGGCCGTCGCACCTGCCATAGCTACAGCAGCTTCCAACAAGCCTGTTGATAAACCCCTGACCGCGTTTCCCTACACGCCCGGGCTCGATGTCAGTGCGATGGATAAAACGGCCGATCCCTGTGTCGATTTTTATCAGTACACCTGTGGTGGCTGGATGAAAAATAATCCCATCCCTGCTGATCAGGCGAAATGGGATGTTTACCGAAAACTGGCGGAAGACAATCAGCGCTTTCTCTGGGGCATTCTCGAAAGTCTCGCCAGTAAAACGGCGAACCGGAATGCAACGCAACAAAAAACCGGCGACTATTTTGCTGCATGCATGAATGAGACCGCCATTGAAAAGCGCGGGGCGAGCCCGTTGCAGCCGTATCTCGCCAAAATCAATAGCATGCAATCGAAAGCAGATTTACCGAAAGTGCTGGGCAGCCTGCATTTATTGATGGGCGATGACGGCCTGTTTTTCAGCTTCAGCGCAAATCAGGATTTCTCAAATTCGTCGCAAGTCATTGCGTTCGCCGGCTCCGGTGGACTTGGCTTACCTGATCGTGATTACTACCTCAAGGACGACGAGAAATCGAAAACCATTCGCAGCCAATATCTGGCGCATGTGACACAAATGTTTGTGCTGCTGGGTGACGGCTCTGCCAATAACCTGACGATGGCTAAAAGTGCAGCTGAAAAAGTCATGGCGATTGAAACCGCGCTCGCCAGCGCTACCCTCACTCGAGTCGAGAAACGCGACCCGTATCAGCTGTTTCACAAAATGAACTACCGCGCTCTGCAGGCGCTGACCCCGGATTTTAATTGGCGCGACTACTTTGACACCATCGGTGTTAAAAACCTGAACACCTTTAATGTCACCGAGCCCGCGTTCTACAAGGCGCTTGACCAACAGATAAAAATGCTGAGCCTTGATGACATCAAAACTTATTTGCGCTGGCAGGTAGTGCGCGCCAATGCACCCTATCTCTCCGCAGCATTCGTAAACGAAAATTTTTCTTTTTTCAGCCAAATTCTGCGCGGTGTGCCCGAACAAAAACCGCGCTGGAAACGATGTGTTGCACTAGTCGATGGTCAGCTCGGTGAAGCCCTGGGACAAGAATTTGTCAGCCGCGCCTTCAGCCCCGAACTCAAAGCCAGGACACTGCGTATGACCCGGCAAATCGAACAGGCAATGGCAGAAGATATCAAATCGCTCAGCTGGATGAGTGCGGTAACCAAACAAAAAGCGCAGGAGAAATTACACGCGGTTGTGAATAAAATCGGTTACCCCAATAAATGGCGTGACTACAGCGCCTACAAGGTGAAGCAAGACGATTTTCTCGGCAATGTTGAACGCGGCAATTTATTTGAAACCCGTCGGCAGCTCGCCAAAATCGGTAAGCCGCTGAATCGCGGCGAATGGAGCATGACGCCTCCGACCGTCAATGCGTACTACAACCCACAAATGAACGATATCAATTTCCCGGCCGGTGTATTACAACCACCGCTGTACGATCCCAGCATGGATGATGCGCCTAATTATGGCAACACCGGCGGGACTATCGGCCATGAATTAACTCACGGCTTTGATGATGAAGGCCGTCAGTTTGATGCAAAAGGAAATCTGAAAAACTGGTGGACTAAAGAAGACGCCAAAGAGTTTACTGATCGTGCGCAGTGCATTGTTGATCAATACGCGCAGTACACCATCGTTGACAACATTAAAATCAACAGCAAACTCACACTGGGTGAGGATGTGGCCGACCTTGGCGGGTTAATACTCGGTTGGATGGCATGGAAAACAGAAATCGCAAAAGTGTCCCCGGCAACCCGTAACGGCCTCAGCCCGGAGCAGCGCTTTTTTGTCGGCTATGCGCAATGGGCCTGCGAGAATGATCGTCCTGAAAACCTGCGCGTAAAAGCACTGACTGATCCGCACTCACCGGGCAAATATCGCGTCAATGGTCTGATGGTAAATATGCCGGAATTTGAAAAGGCTTTTTCCTGCAAACCTAGCCAGCCGATGGTGCGCGAAAATCGCTGTCGGATTTGGTAGTCGCCACATTGCTTAAAGCAACATTAAAAAGTCCGGCTGAAGCGGGCAACACAAAAATTTTAAAAAGGCATCAATTGCAGTTTGAGGCTGCGTTCCAGCAACCAGCCAAGTGAAATAGCCGCAATCACCACCGAGCCGGTTTGCAGCGCAATTCGCAAATAGGCACGCGTGTTTCGTGTTAGGTAGGCCAGCGGAATCAAAATAGACACGAGAACAATCTGACCGACTTCGACACCAAGATTGAATCCCAGTAGCGAAAGCAGCAGCGATGAATTGGGCAGATTGAGATCAGCCAGCACACTCGCAAACCCAAAACCATGCACAAGGCCAAATGCAAACGCCACCAGCCAGCGTTTGCGTGGCAGGAATGACCACAGGTTGTCCAGCGCAGTCACCAACACGGATGCAGCGATGAGCGACTCCACGAGCCGCGAAGGCAGGCTAACGACATTAAGTACTGCTAGCGAAAGTGTGATGGAGTGGGCAATCGTGAATGCCGTCACGATCTTGAGTACGCTCCAGAATGCGGTGCGCATATCTGCCACTGGCAACCATCGGCCAGCCTCACGCACCAGCACTGCTGGCAGTAACAACGCCACCAAGAATAGAATGTGATCAAAACCAATGGCGATGTGCTTAATGCCATCAGCAATATAGGTTCCCAGCTGCGTCAGTGTACCTGCGCCGCTGCCCGCCAATGCAAATGTCTGGGTTGCATTTTCAACCGGAAATACCGCGCTCATGGTTTTTGTTGAATCTGTACCGCCTTGTGCGAGCGATTCCAATTTGAGCAAGCCGCGATGCTGCGCGTCAACATCAAACAGCAAGCGGTAATTGACTGTCAATGCACCCACCTGGCCGGGACAAACCGCGCTCAATTTCATGACTGCATAGGCACCGTCAGTGTGACTATCAATCAAATGACTCATCACTGCCAGCGGACAGACTTTCTCATCACTCTTAAGTTCCAGACTGCGCAATGCATAAGCAGCGATCTCCGTTTGGCGGCTTCGCACTTCGCCCCAGTCAATGACAGCGTCACCGTTACGATCCAATTCAAGCACAAGATCGAGATCGCGCAGCGCAATATCCCACTGTCCGGTAATCTTTGCACCGTCCACACTCAGCGTGAGGTAACTGTCGCTTGCCTTATGCGCATGGGCAAGCGGCGCAATGCTCAATGCCAGCACCGACCATAGGGCTATTGAAACGAACCGTATCAGAGCGCGACGAATCATAACGCTCTCGCCAATATGGCGAGTTGTGACAGTTTTCCACCTTGCAACTTGGTGCTGTCTAACCATTCAAGCACTTCACGTGCAGCCTTAGGTTGTCGCGCTGCGACCGCCGCCTCAAGCGCAATGCGCGCATCCAGTGGCTCTTTTTGCACGGCCCAGTTGTCGCGTGCAAGACTCAGCGCCTCGTCTGGTGCGTTTTTAATGATGAGCGCGAACCGCGCCTCTTCACGCAGATGTACGCGATCACCACGGGCGCTCGATGCGGCGAAGCGTTGTCCGAGCTCTTGCGCCAATTGCGCTGAATCGGCTGTCACCATGAGTTTCGCCGCAACAGCGCGACGAAGCAACAATATATCTGCCCGCGTTGTTGCCGGTATTAGCGCCAGGACTTCCCCCGCGCGACCCGCATCAACTAAGAAATCTGCAAAGGCCGCAACCGTGTAGGTGTCGGAAGGATCGAGCATCAAACTGGCGCGATAGAGTCGCTCAGCATCGGCAGGGCGCGCTAAACGTTCCGCCAGCTCTGCCTGCAAGGTTAAGGCCCATATCCGTACACCGACGGTGGCACCACGATCGTTGGCGACTTCAATGATGGTCTTGCTGAGCGCATCGTAGGCCTTGGCCGCCTGCCCGCGCATACCGTCAACACCTGCCGCACAGGTTGTGCTCACGAGACGCGGCACCAGCGGCAATAATTTATTGCAGCTATCAGCTGCACTGCTTAGATCACCAGTGACTTGTTGCACGGTAGCCAGCGTCAGCCATGCCTGTGCGTTACCAGGTTCGCGCCTGACCGCTTGCTCGAGATCGAGGCGTGCATTTTTGAAATCATGATTGCTTTGCCGAATGGTTGCCCGCAACAAAAGCACCGGCACCGGTGGCTCATCCTGCGCCCACCATGCACCAAGAGCAGCTTGTGCTTGGCCCAGCAAGCGAGGATCAGATTCGCTGCGGGAACGTGTGATGTAAAGTTGCGCAACACGTACCGCGAGATCAACATTTTTCGGCTCACGTGCTAGCAACGCATGCATGACACGATTGGATGGAGAAGTGCGACCTGCGTCGCCAGGTTTGGTGGCTAATCGTTCCAGCACGATTGAGTCACTTCTCGGTACATAAGGTGTTGCCAGCGCTGACACTGATATTAGCGATATACCACTGACAACCACCCTCAACGACCAGACAGCATAAATTCGGCATTGATCAATGAGGTTTTGATGAGTTCGCATGACGCATTTCCTGAATGATAAAAATGTAACGCCGTAGACGCTGTCAACGCAGCGTGTGTGTCAACCGCTAGTTGAGCGCCTCGCTATCTATGCCTTTAGACGAGTCCATTCATATCTACTTTTAGGCGAAGGAGAAGTCACGAACAGCAACGATAACAATTTAATTACGCGCCAATCTTGAAATTGGATTTTGCTAAACGGACACAATATATCGTTGGCAAAGTTACGAATAAACGTTTTAATTGGATGTGACGGATGTAGCGTCTGTTCGCAAGCCTACACAGACGCGATACTTATTATTTGCAGTGAACATTGTTTAGTCGTGACGATCGGCTTGCAGCCATCCCGCTGGCGGCAGTATAAAACGCCATTTCACAGCCCTTTACAGGCTTTTTACTCCAAACACCGCTCTGGCGCTAGAGTCGGGCTTTTTATTCTTAGGGAAGTTTCTCGCCTGCCATGACTCGCCTCAGCAACTCCGATGTGACCACGCCGGTTTTTTGATAAACCATTTTGCCCGCCGGATCATAAACAATGGTTGTTGGCAGCCCTTTCATTTTGCCGAACATTTTTTCGCTGGCGTCAGTGCCCAACACCAATGGATAGGTATGACCAATTTTTTTGGCGAATGCTTTTACCTTGCGCTCATCAGCTTCTGGCTTGCCGGTCTCGTCCCAATCAACGGCTATTCCCAGTAGTCGAACCTTATCGCCCTGCGCAATTGCAAACGCGGCCAGCTCGGGGATCTCTTTTACACAGGGCGCACACCAGGTAGCCCAAAAATTGACAACCACCCATTTACCTTTGAGGTCTACCAGACGCTGCGGGCTGCCACTGGTATCTTTTATCTGGAAGGCATAGGCTTGGATTGCAGCTCCCATCATCACTGCCAGCAACATCATGGCGCGTATAAAGTCGCGTACAACGGCGCGGATTAAGCGACGCTTCGCACTCGGGTGACCCGGAATTGAGTTCAGCATTGAGTTTTGCATTGAAATGAGCCTTGTCCTGTCTGTTAAAATTTGAGGTATAAGTACATAATAATGAGCGCAAAAAGTGTGAGGACTTTGTGTCTTCAATACTACAACGCGCAACCGCACAAAAAAGTTGAAGGAGTTTGAATGGCACTTAGCCTTTCAGTACCGTTAGCGACAAGTAGTTTACCGAAAGAGATTGAAACCAACCCCAAAAAAGCAAAAGCCTGGGTAGGAACATTACCTCTGACGAAAACTATTGAGTCTGCAACCATCATGGTTAGCATGCTGGAATCTCTCAATCGTGGCAAATTGGGCGCTGAAGATCGCATTGAACTAATCGAGATTTACCGGCCCGTCATTGATGTGCTGCTCGATGAGTTTGAAGCGGTTTATGCTTATAGCGTGTTACCACTACCGCAAAAACAATTAAGCGCATTTGAATTGGCGCGCCGATTGCTGACGGAATGCGGCTATGCCTACAAGATGCTGGTGCTGGAAAAGACTGGCAAGATGATGTTGTTTAATGCAAAGAAAAATCTGCCCCTGCCCATTTACAGGACTCTCGTTTGCTTACGTGAGCTGATGCTGCAAAGCTATAAAACCTATCACCCAGTGCCGGCCGGTATTTGGCTCGAAGCGCATTCGCTATATCAATACGCTGAAGAGCAAGGTCTGCTTCGCGAAGGTGATACAGAAGTCAAAACAACCATTCTTGATATCTACACAGACATGCTGTTGTTGGCTCTGGCTGACCCTTATCGCCTGATGTACAAGGAAGTAGAGCGTGTCGTTGAGGTGCTATCGCAAAATCGCGGTTTTGTGGATATTCTCAGCAGCGCTGAAGGCATCAATCCGCAGCGTTTATTCGTTACCGCACTTGATGGCGACCAAGCGCCGAAGGTATTGATTCAGGGCAATCAACCACCCGCCGGACAAGTGCTGCGCCTGGTCGATCCGACGCGTCTGGTCGAGCGCCTGAATCAAAAATTAAAGGCTGCCGGCAATGCCAATGCGGCCAAAAGCCGTGCCACCCACGACCTTAGTGACCTCATCGCCCGTTTAATTCGCTTGTGGGGTGATCCACCCAAACGCCAATTCCGCCGTAATCCTGCAGACTCTGGTGTGGCCTTGTGCAGTGGCATCAAATCCATTGCCTACTTCGCCGAACTTGCAGCCAATGAAAGTCCCGAGGCTGATGCTGAAGCGATTCGTGACGGCCGCACCATACCGCTTTTGAAAATTCCGCGTGATACCACTTCGCAGATGATGGGGGTTGAAGAGTGGCGGGTTCTGAACCAAAGCGCCAACGGCGTTCGACTGCATCATGAATCAGGCGGCAAAGTGGGTGTCACTGTGGGCGAGGCAGTGGGCGTGCGCTTTGTTGGCGGGCGCGGCTGGAGTGTAGGCGTGGTGCGGTGGCTCACCTTACTGGAAGGTAACGCAGTTGAATTCGGTGTAGAGTTAATTTCTCCGAATGCAAACTGCATCACTATCGAGCCGACGATGGGCAATGCCGCTGGCAGTGCTAAGGCCATGCCTGGGTTGTTAATTGCGCCTTTAGTGGGAGAATCAGTTGCCGACACCGTGCTGACCTTACCCGAAATATTTTCAGACTTGCGTGAATTTGAGCTAAATGATCATGACGAAATTTCTCACGTGCGCGCCACCACGCTCATAGAACGCACCTCGCGATTTGATTTATTTCAGTTCCAGCCTTCCTAGCGCCGGCTGAAATAAGGAATCAAGCGCGGGAATCTCGATCGACACCTCGGCTTCCCGAAGCTTCGGGAACAGGTGGTTTTATTTGCCCCGCAGGCATGAGCGCCAATTTGATGACGTCATCGCTGATATTATCTCGCGACACGCGCAGGCGGTATATTGAATAACCGCTCGCATTTTGTTGCGTCAGCAACCGAGCTTTCACCAGACAATCGAGGATATCTTCGGTTTGATCAATCGGCATCGCTGCCCGAATACGCAGGCTGGAAAAGTCCATCGGTTGACCTAAGCCGCTATTCGCATCATCGCTAGCGTTACTGGATTTATTCGCGCCCACCTTCTCAGTGCCGAGCGCATCAATAATTGCCCGCGCCGCGCGGTGACGGCTCAACGGATCATCAAATTGCGCCTCTGGATGTCGGAAGTAAGAAAATGTCGCTGTCACTTCAGCACCGATCAACACCACGATCCAACAGCAAAATAGCCACGCCAGAAAAATCGGCACGCTTGCAAACGCCCCATAGACCAGGCTATAGGTCGGCATGCTGACCACAAAAGTGACGAACATATACTTGGTGAACTCAAACAGCAGCGCCGCAAACACGCCCCCCGCAAGTGCATGCCGCGAAGGCACATAACGATTGGGAATGACGCGATAGGCCAAAATAAACGCGCCCGTTGTCAATAAAAACGGGACCAACCGCAAAACGATATCGTCTATCATCGGCAGCGCGCTATCAAACTCTCGTGCTAAATGAAGCATATACGACGTCATCGACAAGCTTGCGCCGATTAGCAAGGGGCCAATCGTCAACAATAAAAAATAGGCGGCAAGGCGCTTCCACCAAGAACGGTGGTTACGCGTGCGCCAGATATCATTAAATGCACTGTCGATGGTAAACATCATTGCGAGAGCGGTGACAATAATCATCACCAAGCCAATCACAGTCAGTTGGGTAGCGTTGTTTGCAAATTGCTCCAGATAAACTGAGACTACCCGCCCCGCAGCATCCGGCACCAAACTTTTAAAGATAAAATCTTTGAGCTGCGCAATAAACTGCCGAGTAGCTGGCACGCCGGAAGTGAGTGTGAGCACTACTGTAAATACAGGCACAAGCGCCAACAAACTCGTATAGGTAAGGCTGCCTGCTACCGTCAGACAGCGATCATCTACTAGGCGCCGGACTACAAAGCGCAAATATAAAATAATCTGTTTAAACAAAGTCATGGTGATTTAATTTGAATAGCAGGGAGAAGGTATACAAATGCCCGGATGGCGGCAAGTACAATCGTATAATAGGGCATCTTTTGATCTTTGCTATTCCGCTTCTTTATTGCGTAAAAATCTATGTCCGATATCTTGATTCTTTACTATTCCAACTCCGGCAGCGTTCGCGAGTTAGCGCGGCATATTGCTCGCGGCGTGGAAAGCGTGACCGGCATGAGTGCTCGTGTACGCACAGTACCCAAGGTCTCCACAGTTATTCAGGCAGTCGAGCCTGACATTCCTGATGATGGCCCGCCCTATGTCACCCTTGCTGATCTTGATGAATGCGTCGGCCTGGCAATGGGTTCACCGACTCGCTTTGGCAATATGGCCGCACCTTTGAAGTATTTTCTGGACGGCACTGGTGGCGACTGGATGCGCGGCACACTCATCGGTAAGCCAGCAGCCGTATTTACCTCTACCGCAACGCAACACGGCGGGCAGGAATCAACCCTGCTGACGATGATGTTACCGCTACTACATCACGGCATGATGATTGTTGGGTTACCGTATTCAGAACCGGAGCTGACGTCCACACGTGAGGGCGGTACGCCGTATGGTGCGAGCCATGTGGCCGGCGCAGCAAATGATATGCCCGTCACGGAGACAGAAAAAAAACTGGCATTTGCTCTGGGCAAACGCCTTGCGAATGTTGCCGCAAAATTGGCTGCTTAGCGGCATCACAATGAGCACGAAATTTTTCCAGCACGCCGCATCAGCCTCTCTGATTGCATTGATTGCGCTATGCATAGCCTGGGAATGTGTGCTGGCACCCATTCGCCCCGGCGGCTCCTGGCTGATCTTAAAGGTGTTGCCGCTGTTAATACCGCTGTTTGGCATCTTACGCGGCCGCCGATATACCTACCAATGGGCGTCAATGTTCGTGCTGATTTATTTTACCGAAGGAGTGGTTCGCGGCTGGTCGGATAGCGGCTTGTCACAGAAATTGGCGCTTGTCGAAGTCACGCTGACCATCATTTTTTTTATCGCGGCACTTTATTACGCAAGACTCACCGCGCCGAGCCGCCAACACAGCCATTAAATTTATCAACAATCCTACTTTTTGCGCCCCTGCGTTTTTGCTTTAATGATGCTAATGGCCACTGGCACTAGGCTCAGGACAATAATGCCAATAACCAGAAAACCCTGATTTGCTTTTACCCAGGGAATATTGCCAAAAAAATAACCCAAATAAGTCAGGGATGCGACCCACACGATGCCGCCGGTAATGTTGTAAAGCGCAAATTTTGGATAGGTCATACGCGACATCCCTGCCACGAACGGCACATAGGTGCGCAGAAACGGGGTAAATCGGGCAAGGATAATAGCCGCCCCGCCCCACTTCTCATAAAACTCGTGCGCTTTATCGAGATGATCACGCTTCAGAAATCGCGCATTATTATCTTTGAAAAATTTAGATCCTAACCACGCCCCTATTTGATAATTAAGCCCATCGCCCAACACCGCTGCTGTGATGAGCAGCAGCACCAGCAAATGGACATCAAGACCATTTGCTCCGCCAACAGCCGCCAGCGTACCTGCGATAAACAACAGCGAATCACCCGGCAAAAATGGGGCGACAATCAAACCAGTTTCGCAAAAAATAATTGCAAACAAGATCGCGTAAACCCACGGCCCATAATTTTGCACTAGCACTGCCAAGTGCTTGTCCAGATGAAGAATCAAATCCCAGATTGAAAGCACAAAATCCATGGTTTTATTCTCGAAAAATTGACCGTAAAAAACAAGCCCGCATTATTTGCGGGCTTGGGACTAAAAAACTGGCGAGACAGCTTTCTCGAATTTAAACTTCAAGGCGCTGCAGAGATAACTTCTGGATCGTTCTCTTTTTTCTTGTCTGCCTTGACAAAATCTTCGCGCGAAACGCCCAGATACTTTGCCAGCGGACACGCCACCAGCACTGATGAATAAATACCGAAACAAATACCGATGGTCAGCGCCAATGCAAAATTATGCAGTGTCGGACCGCCCAGGATAAGCATTGCCAGCACCATCATTTGGGTCAGGCCGTGGGTGATGATGGTCCGAGAAATAGTGCCGGTAATCGCAGCATCGAAAATCTCTTCGGTGGTTGCCTTGCGCATCTTGCGGAAATTTTCGCGCGCACGATCAAACACCACCACCGACTCATTGACCGAATAGCCCAAAATAGCGAGCACAGCCGCCAGAACCGGCAAAGAGAATTCCCATTGGAAGAATGCAAAAAATCCCAAGATAATCACGACGTCGTGCAGGTTGGCGATGATGGTTGCAAGGGCAAAGCGCCACTCGAACCGAATGGCCAGATAAGCAACAATACCGAGACACACAAATAGCAGCGCGAGTGCACCGTCAGTCGCCAACTCTTTGCCAACTTGACCACCAACGAATTCCGTTCTGACTTGGGTTGCAGACGCATCAGCAGCTTTGAGCGCCGTCATCACCGAGTCCCCCAACTTTTGCATGGCTGCATTTTGGTTCTCAGCGCCCTCCATCAATTTGAATGGCAGACGAATGAGCACATCCTGATCAGAGCCGAACTTGATGGGCTCTGCACCGGTAATACCCGCTTTTATGAGCGCCTCATGAATTTGCTCAATGTTTGCGGGCTTATCGTATTTGACTTCCATCAGCGCGCCGCCGGTGAATTCAATGGACAAATGCAGTGGTGTGTACCAAAGAAAAAATACCGCCAATAAAAACGTAATAAAAGAAATCGCGTTGAACACCAAAGCATGGCGCATGAACGGGATTGATTTTCTGATTCTGAAAAATTCCATGATTTTTACCTTACTTTGCATTTAGCCAATTGGCTATTTATGGACTGCCAGGGCTGAACGAGATCAGGCTTTTGCAACTTTGGTAGCGCTGGTTTCAGGCTTATGCCAGTTCACATTGCCGATCAAAAGCTTGTTCACTTTCTTTTTACCGCCGTAAATCAAGTTGACCATGCCGCGCGAAACCATCACCGCACTAAAAATTGAGGTCGCAATACCCAGACAGTGCACAACGGCAAAACCACGGACCGGACCTGAGCCCCAAATCAGCAATGCCAATCCTGCGATCAACGTGGTGATGTTGGAATCGATAATGGTATCCAAGGCACGGTCGTAGCCCGCCTGAATAGCCATTTGTGGGGACATACCGTTACGCAACTCTTCGCGTATGCGCTCATTGATCAGCACGTTCGCATCAATCGCCATACCCAACGTCAGCGCAATAGCCGCAATGCCAGGCAGCGTCATCGTCGCTTGCAACATGGATAGGATTGCCACCAAGAATAATAAGTTTGCTCCCAGCGCCAGCACGGAAACAACGCCAAACAGCATGTAGTACGCAATCATGAAAACCGTAATGAGTGCGAAACCGAACAGCAGGGAATTCATCCCCTTCTCGATATTCTCTGCGCCCAAACTCGGCCCAATCGTACGCTCTTCGATGATCTGCATCGGTGCGGCCAGCGCACCCGCGCGCAACAACAACGCCAGATTTTTAGATTCATTCGGATTGGCCATTCCGGTGATTTGGAACTGGGGGCCAAACTCACTTTGAATGACCGGCCAGGTCAGGACTTCGGGCTTGCCTTTTTCGATCATGATCATGGCCATGCGTTTCTTCAAATTTTCGCGCGTGGTTTGCGTCATGGCGCGACCACCAGCCGCATCAAGCCGCACACTGACCGTTGGCTGACCGTTTTGCGAGTCAAAACCGGGCTGCGCATCGGTTACTTTATCGCCAGTCACCACAACCTGTTTTTTGACGAGCACAACTTCGCCGCGGCTACCAATCATTTTTTCTGTGCCAAATGGAGCAGGCTCATTACGGTAGCGCTCAAACGCATCCAGATTAGGACCGGCCGCCTGATCTTCTGCGACAAGGCGAAGTTCCAGCGATGCCGTACGACCAATGACTTCTTTACATTGCGCCGGATCTAGACAACCCGCGATCTGAATTAGGATTCGGCCTTGTCCCTGCTGCTGAACAATAGGCTCGGAAACGCCCAATTCGTTAACCCGTTTACGTAACGCCGTGATGTTTTGCTCAAGTGCGCTGTCTTGCAGTTTTTTGAGTGTTTCCGGCTTCATCAACGCAGTGAGAACAAAATCGCCTGCGTCTGGCGCATCCCGCAATTGCAATTCCGGTGCCTGCGAGCCGATTTCCTTTATGGCTTTATCAATCTCGGCTTTTTCTTTGAAGCGCACAAGGACTCTCTCGCCTTCACGGGAGATGCCATTGTGATAAATCTTTTTATCGCGCAACAAGACACGAATGTCGCCGGTATAACGATCAACCGCCTTATCAACAGCGACCTTCATATCGACTTCCATCAAAAAGTGCACACCACCGCGCAAATCAAGGCCGAGCGACATGGGCTGTGCACCTAGCTTGCGCAGCCATTCAGGCGAATTGGACAATTGATTCAGAGCAACAACATAGCCGTCGCCCAGCTTCGACTGTAGCGCATCCCGCACTTTCAGCTGAATATTGGCGTCGGCCAGCTTGACTTTGATCGTTTCGCCGTCTAACTCAACGCTCGTCGCACTCAAGCTCGCCTCTTTCAAGGTGTCTTGCACACGCGTGACCAAAGCAGCATCGGCCTTGTTAGCGCGCAGACCAGAAACCTGCACCGCAGGCGCTTTACCAAAAAAGTTAGGCGCCGTATAGAAAAAAGCCACGACCAGCGCGGCGACGATGATCACGTATTTCCAGGCAGGATATTTATTCATAAAAACCTCAAAACTTGCAGACAAACCTACAGATATGAATACCCGTCAAGCTAGTCAAAAAAAGATGGCGTGTGAGCGATAGCAACCGGGCAGTTAAAGCTCATTACCCAGCGGAAAATCCCACATGCTTTATTTTGTAATGTCGCTGAAAGTACCCTTGGGCAGCAGGGTCGTCACAGCTTGCTTTTGCATATGAATGATGTTGCCAGCAGAGACCTCAAGGCCAATATAACCATCATTTATTTTTACGATCTTGCCGATGATGCCCATCGCGATCACTTCATCGCCCTTTGACAATCCGTCAATCATGGTTTTTTGTTCTTTGGCCTTTTTCATTTGTGGCCGAATCATCAGAAAATAAAGCAAGGCAAACATCAAGATGATCGGTGCCATACCAATCAGACTTCCTTCTATTCCGCCGGGGGCGGCCGCTTGTGCGTAGGCATTGCTAATCATTGAATGGATCTCCGATAAAAATAATTGGGCGCTGTTGGCGGAGCTCAGGCGTTGAGCCTGAATCAGCACCACATAACATTAAAAGACAACTCAAAATTATACCATTTCGTCTTTGATAACCTGCCGATCTGCATGGAATTTCAGGCGAAAAACATCAAAAGTGTCCGACTCAATGGCGGCACGCATCTCGCGCATCAGTTGCTGGTAGTAAAACAGGTTGTGAATCGTATTCAGGCGTGCGCCGAGAATTTCGTTGGCGCGCTGCAAATGATGCAAATAAGCGCGACTAAAGTGCTGACATGCATAGCAAGCACAGGATTCATCCAGTGGGCGAACATCCTCCCTATGCTTGGCATTGCGGATTTTGATGTCGCCAAAGCGCGTAAATAGCCAGCCATTTCGCGCATTGCGAGTTGGCATCACACAATCAAACATGTCGATGCCCTGGCTTACCGCCTCCACCAAATCTTCCGGTGTGCCGACACCCATTAGATAGCGCGGCTTATCGGCCGGCAGCCGAGGCGCGGTATGCGCAAGAATGCGCATCATGTCTTCTTTTGGCTCGCCTACAGATAGGCCACCAATAGCGTAGCCGTGAAAATTCATATCGTCCAATGCGCCCAACGATTCATCGCGCAAATTTTCGTACATGCCACCTTGCACAATTCCAAACAGCGCATTGGGGTTTTGCAGGCGATCAAACTCCATCTTGCAGCGCTGCGCCCAGCGCAACGATAACTGCATGGATTGCGCCGCGGCCGCCTCAGTTGAAGGGTGGGCGGTGCATTCATCAAAAATCATCACGACATCTGAATTGAGCACACGCTGTATACGCATCGATTCTTCGGGGGACAAAAAACATTTATCACCGTTAATCGGCGATTGAAATGCAACCCCTTCTTCGGATATTTTTCGCAAGTCGCCCAGGCTCCAGACCTGAAACCCACCCGAGTCGGTCAGTATGGGTTTGTCCCAGGCCATGAAACGGTGCAAACCACCGTGCTTGGCGATAACCTCTAATCCGGGCCTGAGCCACAGATGAAAGGTGTTGCCAAGAACAATTTGGGCACCAATCTCATTTAGTTCGAGCGGGCTCATGCCCTTAACGGTGCCGTAAGTACCAACCGGCATAAACACCGGGGTTTCGACAACACCATGATTAAGTGTTAACCGCCCGCGTCTGGCGTTACCACATGTTTTTAGTAGCTGGAAATTCATAAATTTAGGGATTTTTTATTAAATGTATGCGCGAGCATAATCGCAATTACTCATCATTGCTCATCAGCGTATTTAACCTGAGCATTATCACCGCATCCGCTGGCGGCGTTCAAAACTTCAAGTGGCCATAAAAAAGTGGCATTTACGTTGCTAAACTGCTTTTCGTTTCCTGCAAAAACCGTACAATAGTGTTAGCTGTAATATTTTTCATTTCATTTTATGTAACCGTTAAGTGACCGACATAAATGTATCGCAAGGTAATCAGTAAAGAACTCAAAGTCGGCATGTTTGTCGCAGATCTTGATCGTCCGTGGATCGACACACCTTTTTTGCTGCAAGGTTTCTTGATTGAAAACGACAAACAGTTGCAGCAAGTGCGCGATTGCTGCCAGTGGGTCCTCATTGATCCCCAGCGTTCTACCGGCGATGAATATGTCAGCACCGCAAAAAAAGCCCCAGAGCGTCGAGACTTGGGCGCTGAGCCCAAGGTTCAAATAACTCGCGCCGCCACACCAACTTTGAGCAACACCTCAGCTTCATCCCAGAGCATATCCGGAGGTCCTAAGCGTAACAGCGTCTCCAATGCAGATTTGGGTACGCCTGGCAGTACTGCAAACCCATCGCGCAATAATGTGGTGGCGGGCACCCGTGAATTTGCAGTTTCAGTACGAAGCAGCACAGTCAGTGCTAGCAGCAAGCCCAATGTTTCCTCGCAAAATGATGCGCCGGACGCAAACTCGGGAAAGCCTAGTGGTGGATTGCGCGGGCTATTTGGGCAACTGCGAAAAAGTGCTAAAGGATTATTTGATACCAGTCAAAAGGACGATTTTGAGGGAGATGCAATTGAGGATACTTACCCGGCCCAGCCAGTCTATGTACGTCCCGGCTTTATCCCGGAGACTGTTCATCTAACTATTTATGAAGACAAAAAAACTGTTGAGGAAGAGATCTCTGTTGCGGTCGACGCATTCACACGCACCAGCGAGCTTTTAAGTCACGTCATAGCAGATATCCGCGTTGGCAACCGGCTGCAAATTGACAGTGTTGAAGAAGTTATTGAAGGCATGGTGGACAGTATGATCCGCAATCCTGATGCCATGATGTGGGTGGCTCGCATGCGCGAGAGCAGTAACTCCATCTATGGCCATGGACTCAATGTCGCCATTAGCCTGGTCGCGTTCGGACGACATTTAGGCTACCCGAAAGAGTCTTTGTCGCACCTTGGTATGCTGGGACTATTGCTTGATGTGGGCAAAATAAAATTACCGCAAACCCTGCTAGAAAAAACGTCCGGCCTGACCCCAGAAGAGTTTGAGCTGATGAAAACACACGTTAATCTAGGCCTCGCTGAGCTATACAAAACGCCCCATATTCATCCCGATGTGCTGGAAGGTATTGCGCAGCACCACGAGCGCATGAACGGTACTGGCTATCCCGCCGCCATCAGCGGCGAAAAGATCAGCATATTTGGCCGCATGGCTGCAATCGCGGACAGCTATTCCGCCATGACAGAAAAACGCTCCTACGCCGACGCCGTTTCTCCCCACGAAGCACTGCAGATGCTCTCCAATTGGAGCGGCCCGCAATTTCATCCCGATATGGTTGAACAATTTATTCAGTCCATCGGCGCGTTCCCCGTCGGCAGCCTGGTTGAGCTTTCTTCGGGCGAAGTCGCCGTCATCGCGACTCACAATAAATTGAAACGTCTGAAACCCAAGGTACTCGTTGTAACCGAGGCCGATAAAACAGTGCGCAAGCATCCCAAAACACTCGATCTGATTTACGATGTTTCGGAAAAACCTATCTACATTCGTCGCGGCCTACCGAACAATTCATATGGGCTTGATACGACAGAGTTTTACTTGAACTAGTTAAGTGCGCTCCCACTACTCTAACGTTGGCAGGTCGCTTTCAAACTGGTTAGGGACAACTTTGCAGGGTAACTTCCATTTATGAGCGTATTACCCTCTGAGCATAACAAACAGCCCATGCTAAGCAGCGATAGCTCAGGCGAGTCGCATAGACTTCAACGCGGTGAACTGAAGTCTGCGCTGAACAACGCCATAGATTACGCGCGCATGTCGCAGCGATTCGTTGCCGTATTGATGATTGCATTAGTGCGCGCCGACAAGCTCGATGCCATTATCGGCGTAGCGACCATTGATGTGATGCGCCTTGCCATGCAACGTTTACCAGCAATACTGCGTAGTGCAGACCGGGCCGTGCAAATCACTGATGAAAAAATTTGCGTGATGCTGCCTAATCTGAAGAGTGAAGCGCAGGCATGGCTAGCAGCCAATAAAATCCAGCAAACATTGGAAGCATCCTTTAGCATCAATGAAGTATCCGTCACGGTAAGGCCCGTAGTGGGGATTGCCTGCTTCCCTAACCACGCCGCAAACGCGGAAGAATTGATTATTCACGCCGATATCGCCAAGACGGTGGCGCGGAGCCGTGATCTGGCGCAATATGTTTTCCAGCCAGATGACAAACGACATGCCGAGGTTTATTCGGGATTCGAAGCCGATTTGCGAGACGCTCTGCACGGCAATCAGCTCGAAGTACATTATCAGCCACAAGTCAATATCAAAACCGGACAATGCACCGCAGTTGAGGCACTTCTTCGCTGGCAATTACCCGACCGGGGCGTCATTTCACCTCCAGCCATCATCCAAGTTGCAGAAGCGAGCGGACTAATCAGCTCTCTCACCTCCTGGGTTCTCAATACCAGCCTGCGCCATCAACATGACTGGAAACGTGATGGCATTGATATGGATATAAGCGTCAATATTTCGACGGTGAACCTTGCCGATACAGAACTGCCCGATATGATCGCGCAGGCAATCGGCACATGGCAGGCAGATCCCAAAAAAATTACGCTCGAGATTACCGAAAGCTCCACCATCAACGACATGGATTACTCTCTGGCGATTTTACAACGCTTGAAAGACATGGGACTTAGATTATCGGTCGATGATTTCGGCACCGGCTATTCCTCGCTCTCCTATGTGAAGCGCTTCCCACTTGATGAACTCAAGATTGATAGATTATTTGTGCGGCATATGTGCGGCTCAAAGAAGGATCAGCAAATTGTGCGTTCGGTGATTGATCTTGCCCATCATTTTGAGCTCTCGGTTGTGGCCGAAGGCGTTGAAGACGAGGCCACTTACAAAGATTTGAAAAAATTTGGCTGCGATGTGGCACAGGGATTTTTAATCAGCAAAGCATTACCGTTTGATCAACTAAGCTCATGGCTGAAAGCAAAATAGCTTTTCATATTATTGATGTCCAGCCATGCCTGAAGGCCCAGAGATAAAACGCGCCGCCGATAAACTTGCAGCCGTCATTCAAAATGAATCCGCGCTGCTGGTAGAGTTTGCGTTCCCTCATTTGCAGCAGCAAGCCGGGATGCTTACTGGCCAAACCATTCATAAAGTTGAGTCGCGCGGCAAAGCGATGTTGATTCACTTCGCCAACGTACAAACCATCTATAGTCATAACCAGCTTTATGGCAAGTGGGCGATCCTGGAACAGGATGAGCGGCCGCACCCGTCATTGCAAGTACGTATTGCCATTCACACTAAACAGAAAGTAGCCGTACTCTATAGCGCGTCCGAGATTGAGGTTTTACCTACCACGGGCATTTACAAACATCCGTACATCGCCAAGCTGGGCGTGGAGTTGCTGGCCGAGGCAATAACGCAGATGGATGTTTTGACGCAGATTAGTCAGCCGCGTTTTGCGCGAAAAAATCTTGCCGCCATTTTGCTGGATCAAACATTTCTGGCGGGAATTGGCAATTATTTGCGCAGCGAGATTTTATTTTTCGCCAGAATACATCCCGAAGCACGCATGGCAGAATTAACTCCTGCGCAGCGATTGGCGTTGGCAAAAGCGGCAATTAACATTACCCGGCAGTCGTATCGCACTGCCGGTATAACCAATAGCCTTGTCGTTGCAAATCGATTAAAAGCCGCTGGACAGTCCTTTGAACAGTATCGACACTGGGTATTTGATCGTGAGGGTGGGGATTGCTATCGGTGCCAAAGCCAGATTGTGCGGGCGAATGTCTCCGGACGCGGCCTGTACTGGTGTTCGCATTGCCAATCTAGGGGATAGGAACAGACTTAACTTGAGGCAACCTATTTTTGTGCTGAAATCTGGGGGGATTTGCGCGGCGCAACATGACAAGGCAGCTATGGAGGCGTAGCGTACTACCTAGCAATTAGCGACAAGTTTTGCATTGGATCGGATCACTTCTTTCGCTTGAAAATTGTTGGCTGACTATAGAGGAAAAATTATGACTAGACTTAACGTCAACGGCCGCGCCGTTATTATTTCAGCCAGTCCCGACACACCTTTATTGTGGGCATTGCGCGATCATTTAAAACTTAATGGCACCAAATATGGCTGCGGCATGGCACTTTGTGGTGCCTGCACTGTACACATGAATGGCGAGCCGATTCGCTCTTGCTCCACGCCATTGTCAGCATGTGCGGGAAAAAACATCACCACTATCGAGGGCATTTCTTCGAAGGGCTTACATCCGGTGCAAAAGGCGTGGATTGAGTTGGATGTTCCGCAATGTGGTTACTGCCAGTCCGGACAAATCATGTCGGCGGTTGCATTACTCAACAAAAACAAAAAGCCGAGCGATGCTGACATTGACGCCGCAATGAGTGGCAACGTATGCCGCTGTGGTACCTACCAGCGCGTACGTGCCGCCATTCATAAGGCCGCTGGCACGAAAGTGGAGACTTAAATGAAAAAGCCAAACTATATTAATCGCCGTACGTTTTTACAAGCATCGGCTGCTACTTCAAGCGCGCTGATGATTGGTTTTCATCTCCCCGGACTCGCAAAGCCTGCCGTCTCCGCTGCGAAAACAGTGCAGGCCAATGCCTGGGTAAAAATTGGCAGCGACAACACCATCACCATCATCTGTCACCGTTCGGAAATGGGTCAGGGCACTTACACCTCTATGCCGATGCTCGTGGCAGAAGAGTTGGAAGTCGATTTGGCACGCGTAAAAATTGAAATGGCACCCGTTAATGCGGTCTATATCAACAGCCTGTTAGGTGGCCAGCTGACAGGGGGCTCCACCAGCGTGCGCGATGCATGGACCAGCTTGCGATTAGCGGGTGCACAAACACGCATGATGTTGGTTGCTGCTGCCGCCAAAGAATGGAACGTGCCTGAAAGCGATTGCCGTGCTGAGAACGGCCAGGTGCTCAGCAGGAGCGGTAAAAAATTATTTTATGGTCAATTAGTGGGAAAAGCAGCTTTGTTGCCCGTACCCAAAGATGTACCGCTTAAGGACCCTAAATCTTTTAAAATCGTTGGCAAGCCCGTCAAGCGGCTCGACACATTAGCAAAAGTCACAGGTCGCGCCGGCTTTGGCATTGATGTTGAGTTGCCCGGCATGCTGATAGCATCACTCACGCAATGTCCGGTCTTGGGAGGCAAACCGTTGAGTGTTGATGACGCCAAAGCCAAGACAATGCCCGGCGTTCGTGCGGTGGTCAAAATTGATGACGGTGTGGCGGTGGTGGCGGATACTTTCTGGCAGGCAAAAATGGCCCGCGATGCCCTTAACATCGTCTGGGATAACGGCGCGGGCGCAAAACTTTCGTCGGCCGGCATTTCACAAGGGCTGAAAGACGCGCTCGCCAAGCCTGCTGCGACGGTTAAGAAACTAGGCGATGCTGACACGGCTATTGCCGGCGCATCAAAAAGGATAGAAGCGGCATACGAATTACCATTTTTGGCACATGCAACAATGGAGCCGATGAACTTTACTGCCGATGTGCGTAAAGACGGCTGCGATATTTACGGCCCTACCCAGTTTCCGCAATTGGCTGAGGGCGTGGCCATGCAAATCACTGGATTGCCGAAGGAGAAAGTTAATGTTCACACCACTTTTCTGGGTGGCGGTTTTGGGCGACGCATTGACGTAGATTTTATTGTGCAGGCCGTCCAGATATCCAAAGCTGTGGGCAAGCCAGTCAAACTGATTTGGACCCGCGAAGATGACATGACACATGACTTTTATCGCCCGGTCAGTCTCAATACGCTCTCTGCGGGTCTGAATGCAAGCGGCATGCCCGTTGGCTTCAAATTCCGTCTGACTTCACAGTCGGTAACGGCACGCCTCTTCCCGTCTTTTGTTAAGGACGGCATGGAACCATTTATGACCGAAGCTGCGGTCACGCCATACCAAATCAGTAATATGACCGTTGAAAATACCATCATTGATTCCGGCGTCAGGGTTGGGTACTGGCGCTCGGTGTCGCATGCATTAAATGCGTTTGCCAATGAAAGCTTTATAGATGAGCTGGCTTTCGCTGCGGGCAGGGACCCGCTCGATTTTCGCATGTCACTGATTACCGGGAAAGACAACGAACGTTTCCGCAATGTGTTGCAGCTCGCCGCTGAAAAGGCCAAGTACAAAACCGGTGGCAAGCTACCCAATGGGCACGCGCATGGCATTGCACTGATGGAAGGCTACGGCACTTATGTCGCGCAAATTGCTGAAGTCTCGGTCGTCAACAATGCCATCAAGGTGCACCGCATGGTCGTTGCAGTCGATTGCGGGATGATGGTGAATCCGGATATTGTGAAAGCACAAATTGAATCCAGCGTCGCCTACGGTTTATCGGCCGCCCTGCTGTCAAAAATCACTTTCAAGGACGGCCGTGTGGAGCAGTCCAATTTCCATGACTATCCCGTATTGCGGATGAATGAAATGCCGAAAATTGAAATTCACTTGGTGGCATCAACTGAAAAGCCTGCTGGTATTGGCGAGCCGATCACGGCGACAACTGGACCAAGCGTGGCCAATGCGGTATTTGTCGCTACTGGCAAGCGAATTCGGACGATGCCAATGACAAGCGATGCTTTGAAAAGCGCATAGCCAACTCTTTTATACAATTTTAATAAGCCTGTTGGCTGGTAACGCGGCGAGCAAAATTGCTCGCCGATTTTTTTGAAAGGCAGCTGATGTTAACAACCATCAATCCCGTGATGGATCAGCTTTATAACAATCGCGCTGCGGTCCCCGATCACCCGCAAATCCTCGAACGCTGGCGCGCACAATCACTCCTAACGAGACAAACGCATCGCTGTGAATTGAATATTCCCTATGGCGGGGATCACAAACAAACTCTCGATATTTTCCCCACTAACGAGAATCGCGGGCTCATCATATTCATTCATGGCGGCTATTGGCGCTCGCTTGATAAAAACGATTTTTCATTTGTGGCAGAGCCATTTTTATCAGCGGGAATTTGCGTGGCATTGATCAATTATCGATTGTGCCCCGACGTAACGCTTGGTCAAATTTTCAATGACTGCTCCCTGGCCGTCAATTGGCTAGCACAAAATGCCAGCGGTTACGGCATAGGCATTGACCGTACCGTGCTCGTCGGCCATTCGGCGGGCGCCCACTTGGTGGCAATGTTATATACCAATGAACATTTATCCTTCGCCATCTCGGGCGGCGTGGGCTTGAGCGGCCTGTATGATTTGGCACCATTACTGGAAACATCCATCAATACAGACTTGCATTTGGACGCTTCTGTTGCGAAACAACTCAGTCCAATCAACCTTAAGCCTTGCACCAACGCTACACTTGATTTAGTTGTGGGCGGTTATGAAACCAGCGAATTGATTCGTCAATCGGCATTGTTGCCGAATTATTGGCCCAGACATGTATATGCAGCAGAGCCGGTAGCGGGATACAACCACTTCACGATTGTCGATCACTTCATACTGCCAGACTCAGCGCAGCTTAAACGTACTCTAACTTTATTCAAGTAGCCACTGACGTACAAATTCACGCAGCTGGCGACATAAACTCGGCACTTCATCACTTTCATCAAATATCGATTGGCATTAACCTATAATTGATTTTGTTGGTTACCCCCCGCCCAATCCCGTTCAAGCAAACAAAAATTTAATTCTGCATAGGTGCATCTGTGTCCACACCCGATCTTTCTAAACTCACAATATCGCGCGACAAAAAAGTATTCGCCGGCAAGAAAAAGGGCTACAAAAAATGGATTGCCCTGGTACTGATGGTCGTCATTGTTGGTGCATTTCTTGCCATGCGCAACGGCGGCAAACTTGAAGTCGAAAGTGGCGTCGTAGCAAGTGCCTATCCCTCGCAATCTATTACTGCACTCAATGCCACTGCACGGGTTACTGCTCAACGCAAGGCTGCTGTTTCAACCAAGGCAACAGGGCGTCTTGAGTTTTTGGGAGTACAAGAAGGCTCAATAGTAAAAGCGGGCGATGTACTGGCGCGAATCGAAAGCAAAGACGTAAATGCAACCCTCGATCAAGCACAAGCCAATCTGCGCGCATCTAAGGCAAATTTGGAACAGGGAATGGCTGAAATGCGCGATGCCGAATCCAATCTTCGCCGCTCGGAAGACTTGGCCCTCAAAAATTTTATTTCCTCCTCTACACTCGATACCGCCAAAGCGCGTTTTGATAAAGCCCGTGCGGCAGTAGCCAGCCTTAATGGCGCTATCGGCGTGGCAGAAGCGAATGTGCGCGCGGCCAACGTATCGGTTGAGCAGACTTTGATTCGTGCGCCTTTTGATGGCGTGGTGCTAACTAAAAATGCCAATGTTGGGGATATTATTACGCCGTTTTCATCCGCTGCAGATTCTAAGGGCGCAGTTGTCAATATGGCCGATATGGATACCCTTGAGGTCGAGGCGGATGTTTCAGAAACATCCATTTCAAAAATCAGCGTTGGCCAGTCTGTTGAGATCCAGCTCGATGCGTTTCCCGATATACGGCTGCTGGGCACGGTAAGCCGAACCGTGCCAACAGTTGATCGCTCGAAGGCAACGCTGCTGGTAAAAATTTCATTTACCGAACGCGATAAACGGGTGCTGCCCGATATGAGCGCCAAAGTTTCTTTTTTGACACGTCCGCTTAAAGCCGAAGAGCGCAAATCGGTAACAGCCGTTCAACCCGCCGCCATTACCAAGCGAGATGGCAAAGACGTTGTTTTTTTGATTGACAACAATATTGTCAAACTTATACTCATCACGATCATTGGAAAAGTTGGCGATCTTTCACAGATCAGCGGGGTAAAACCCGGCGACAAGGTGGTGTTGAATGCAACCGAAAAGCTAAAGGATGGCGCGACCGTTGCCATCATAAAAAAGTAGCGGCGATGAATGCGCAGATCAAAAATGTCGATCGGCCACTGGTACAGATATCGCATCTCGTCAAGAGCTACACACGTGGCGACCAAGAGGTTCCCGTGTTGCAGGATATCTCTCTTGAAATCGCTCGGGGCGATTTTATCTCGCTAATGGGGCCGTCGGGCTCGGGGAAATCAACTCTGTTGAATTTAATTGCCGGCATCGACAAGCCTACCGGCGGTTCGTTGCTGATTGACGGAGAGGATATTACGCAATTATCGGAAGGGGAATTGGCCGACTGGCGCGCTTCAAATATCGGCTTTATTTTTCAATTCTATAATTTGATGCCAGTCTTGAATGCCTTTGAAAATGTTGAGCTGCCCCTGCTACTCACGAACTTATCGCGAGCGGAGCGCCGTGAACGGGTAGAGCTGACGCTCAGTCTGGTCGGGCTATCAGACCGAATGGAGCACTACCCCAATGAGCTTTCCGGCGGGCAGCAGCAGCGCGTGGCAATTGCGCGTGCCATTGTGACCGACCCAACGATTCTAGTCTGTGACGAGCCGACGGGTGACCTTGATAAACAATCTGCTACTGACGTGCTACAAATGCTCAAAAAGCTCAATAGTGAAATGGGTAAAACCATCATCATGGTGACACACGATGCCCACGCTGCCGAAGCTGCCAAACGGATTGTGCATCTGGAAAAAGGAGAGTTGATTGTTGGTGATGCTTAGACCGCCGATTGATAGAACATCACATGTATTTTCTTAAACTGGTTTTTAAAAATATTTTTCGCGTCAAATTGCGGACGTCGCTCACCATAATCGGTTTGGTGATTGCTATTGTGGCATTTGGTTTGTTGCAAACGGTCGTTGACGCTTGGTATGCGGGCTCAAACTCTGCCTCGGCATCGCGTATGGTCACGCGCAATTCAATCTCGCTGGTATTTTCGATGCCCATTTATTATCGTGAGCGCATCAAGGCCGTCGAAGGCGTTAAGGCGGTCACGATATCCAATTGGTTTGGTGGCATTTACAAAGAGCCGCAAAATTTCTTCCCGCAGTTTGCGGTTGATCACGAGAATTTCTTTGATCTCTATCCGGAATTTATTATTCCCCCTGATCAGTTACTGGCCTTTAAGCGAGACCGGCAAGGCGCAATGGTTGGCCGTAAACTGGCTGAGCAATTTGGTTGGAAAATTGGCGATACAGTGCCGATTCGCGGCACGATTTATCCTGGCACGTGGCAGTTCACCGTGCGGGGGATTTTTGACGGAAAAGATGACACCACCATTGTTCGCCAATTTTATTTTCATTATGACTTTATAAACGAGGAGCTAAAGCGAAAAGCACCACGCCGTGCTGATCAAGTTGGCATTTATATTGTTGATGTCACAGATGCCTCACGCACCGCCGATATCGCAAAAGCTGTCGATGCGGAATTCAAAAATTCGTTAGCTGAAACGCTCACCGAAACTGAGAAGGCGTTTCAACTTGGCTTTGTCGCGCAGTCAGAATCCATCGTGGTGGCCATTCGGGTTGTGTCGTTTGTCGTCATCATCATCATTATGGCGGTAGTCGCGAACACGATGGCCATGACAGCGCGGGAGCGGCTCTCCGAATACGCCACCTTAAAAGCACTCGGTTTTTCACCGGGCTTTGTCGCGGCGCTAATTTTTGGTGAGTCGATTGTGTTGTGCTTATTGGGAGCGGGTATAGGTATTTTGTTAACCTTTCCGGTCGCGCTTGGGTTTGCAAACTCACCAGCTGGCGCGGCCTTCCCGGCGTTCACAGTTTCAGCAACAACGGTAACGTTGCAATTAAGTTGCGCAATAATCGTTGCCATTGTTGCCTCACTGGTGCCTAGCGTACGTAGCGCAAATATCAAAATTGTTGATGGCTTAAGGCACGTGGGTTAAATATGTGGGCGCGCCTATTTAGACTGAAAGTGCCCTTCTCTTATGTGTTCCGCAATCTTTGGACACGGAAGCTGACAACGCTACTGACCGCGGCGGGCATGGGCTTGGTTGTATTTGTGTTCGCCGCCGTGTTGATGTTGGATGCTGGTCTTAAAAGAACCATGGTTGGCACGGGCAGCTACGATAATGTGGTGATGATCCGCAAAGGTGCCG
Source organism: Burkholderiales bacterium (assembly GCA_043773745.1). Taxonomy (GTDB): domain Bacteria; phylum Pseudomonadota; class Gammaproteobacteria; order Burkholderiales; family Usitatibacteraceae; genus UKL13-2. The sequence continues at coordinate 58,442 of JAYVEV010000018.1, forward strand.
AGACTGAAATACAGAGCGGCGTTACACGCGATCAAGCATCGCTGATCGAAAGCATGCCGAATATTGCCCGCGACGGTGATGGTAAACCGATGGTTTCGAAGGAATCGTTAGTACTGATTTCGCTACAGAAAAAGGGGCAGAATCGCGGCTCTAATATTGTGACGCGTGGCTTGTCAACGATGGGCCTTACACTGCGCCCCCAGGCAAGCATTATCAGCGGACGGATGTTTCGTGAGGGTTCATCAGAAGTAGTCGTTGGCCGCAATGTGAACGAGCAATTTGATGGTGCCGAGATTGGCCAGACACTTCGTTTTGCAGGCCGGGACTGGACCATTGTGGGTGTGTTTGACGCCCAAAAAAGCGCATTCGATTCAGAGGTATGGGGTGATGTTCAACAACTGATGCAGGCATTTAGGCGCATTGTTTATTCGTCGGTCATTGCCAAATTATCGGATGCTGAGAAGTTCGATATCGTCGCGAAAGAAGTGGACGACGATATTCGGCTCACACTGCAATCCAAGCGCGAACAGTTATTTTATGAAGACCAGTCGCGCGCACTCTCAACCTTCATTTCTATTCTAGGCACGGTGTTGTCCATTATTTTTTCGTTAGGTGCCATGATTGGTGCGGCAATCACGATGTATTCTGCCGTCGCCACTCGCACAGGCGAGATAGGCACACTCCGCGCCTTGGGTTTTCGACGAGCGTCGATACTAGCTGCGTTTCTAACTGAATCACTATTACTCGCGCTGGTCGGCGGCATTGCGGGATTATTTTTTGCATCTTTCCTGCAGGCAATTACGATTTCAACACTCAACTTTCAATCGTTTTCCCAACTTGCGTTTGGCTTTACCTTGACGCCAAAAATTGTTGTTCAAACACTCATTTTTTCGCTTTTTATGGGCTTTATCGGCGGCTTTTTGCCCGCGATTAAGGCGGCACGGATGAAGATTGTAGATTCGCTCAGAGCTGCTTAAGCACAATTTTCTAATAACACTCCGACCTCGGCATTCCATAAAACAAAAAGGAGCAACATGGTTGCTCTTTTTTGTTGTCGGCTGTCCCGACAAAACCAGGCTATCTAGCCCGCCATTTGTACCGGAATTTTGCCGCGTTTGTCTTTAACGTGGTTTTTCTCATCAACGTATACAAGCTCCGGTTGATAGTTGCTTAGTTCAATTTCATTATAAGCGGCATAGCTGGCAATGATTAGCAGATCACCCGGGGCTGCCAATCGCGCAGCAGCGCCATTCACGCTGATAATGCCTGAGCCACGCTGAGCAGAGATAGCGTATGTTGTAAAACGCTGACCATTATTTATATTGTAAATATCAATCTGCTGATATTCCTTGATATCAGATGCATCCAGTAGATTCTGGTCAATTGCGCAGGAACCCTCATAATGTACTTCGCAATGTGTACATGTGACGCGGTGAATTTTAGATTTCAACATCGTGCGTTGCATGTTTCCCTCCGTGGGAATGTGGCGCTCAAAATTTGAGTCTTAATTGTTTAATCTGATATGACCAAACGAGTTGCTGCGAAGTATAGGTTGGTTTTTTAGATTAATTGCTCTAACAGACGTGCTTGCGCATTAAAATCTGTGGCTAATTACTACACGGCAATCTCAACGCCTAGAGCGTAGCACCGGAATTGCTGCGGCGCAATATAAGTCGTCCATACTGTCGCAAAATATGGCTGCCAAACTTAAAGTGAAACCTCAAGATTGTCTATGAGCCGTGTTGCGCCAAGGCGGGCTGCGGCCAAAAGGACTAGCTCAACATCTGCAGGAGCTGGCGTGAGTAAATCGAGCTGGCGGCGAACGGTTATATAGTCGGGTTGCCAGCCGCGCGCTTGCAAGTTGCTAGACGCTTCGGCCTCAATCACTTCAAAATCCTTGCGGCCCGCCATTAAATGCGCCCGAATGTGCTGCAGAGTTGTGAAAAGTTGAGGTGCCTCAGCACGCTCCGCTGCACTGAGATAGCCGTTACGTGATGACAGCGCAAGGCCATCGTCTGCTCGAACCGTCTCAGCCAAGATCATCATGATGGGCAAATTGAGCTGGCGCACCATGTTATCAAGCACACGGCATTGTTGATAATCCTTT
>JAYVEV010000019.1:0-7077 GCA_043773745.1 Burkholderiales bacterium
CCATGGAACCGGCCGGGCAAACGCCGCCATGTATCGCTACGCAAAATGCCTTTGTCATGAAATAGGGTATTAATAACGTCAGCTGTTGATTCATGGGCGCCTGAGACCAAAACATACTCTGCACCTAGCTCGATTAAACGCAGGGCCAATTTTTCGATACCCAATCCTTCACCATCCTCATCGTCGCTGAGCATCAGGCGGCGCAATTCGGGCGTGTTTGGGGTGATGACAGTACATTGTGGAATCAATAATTCACGGATGGCTTCGAGCGCTTCCTCGTTGGCGAATTCATCGCCGCGACCGGCCGCCAAAATGGGATCCAGAATGAGCGGAATCTCGGGGTAGTCGGAGACTATTTCTGCAATGGCGGCGATATTTTCTATGCTGCCCATTGCGCCAATTTTAAATGCCGCAACAGGAATATCTTCCAAGATGGCGCGCGCCTGATCAGACACCCAATCGGCATCAATAGCGGTTATACCTTCCACGCCGGAAGTATCCTGTACGGTGATGGCAGTAATCACAGACAGCGGGTGACAGCCCATGCTGGCGAGGGTCAAAATATCAGCTTGCAAACCTGCGCCACCCGATGGGTCGGTGGCAGCAAAAGTCAACACGGCGGGCGGCGGTTTATGGAAGTCCGGCATCAATATCTATAGTGATCAAATTAGGGTTAAACATGGCAGCTTCAACATGAGACTTGGCAAAGTGAAGCAATGATAATTGATGCGCGCCAAGAAATCGTCCAATTTCTATCAAAGGCATCTAGTCGGCCTAAAATTCATGCATAGAGGCCAGTACAATATGTATTAAATATTGTAGCCCCATAAAAACGGGCAAGTTTAAGATGCTGCAGGATGAATCGTCCGCTTTGATCAGGAAAATTTAGAATGACAACAGAAACGCCCGGCTACAAAACATGGATGTGCCTCGTTTGTGGCCTGATTTATGATGAGGCGGCAGGCTGGGCTGAAGATGGTATTGACCCAGGCACTCGTTGGCAAGATGTGCCAATTAGCTGGAGTTGCCCCGAGTGCGGTGCCCGCAAAGATGATTTCGAAATGGTGGAAATTTGAAATTAGGCCAAATTTCTATGCGCAAAGTAGACACGGGCCGAAAGATTAAATTTCGTCAATTGGCTGACATTATTGCGCTTTCGTATTGTTTCAAAAGAAAAAACGCGATAATCTGATTAATTGACCTTGTCAGATAAGTAATTTCGCACGGCTCGCAAGATTGTGACTTTTCATACAGTAAAGTCCCGCAGAGCTTGTTATAAAGAGCAACAATAAATAGTTGTTCATAAAAAAGGTCTTAATTTAGGGACATGGCGTGGCTGAAACCAAAGTCTTATCGGGAGTGAGAGTGATGGTGATCGACGATTCGAACACGATTCGTCGATCGGCCGAGATATTTCTCATGCAGGCGGGCTGCCAGGTTATTTTGGCCGAAAACGGTTTCGATGCGCTTGCCAAAATTGCCGACCACCAGCCCGATTTGATTTTTGTTGATATTATGATGCCCCGTCTGGATGGCTATCAAACCTGCGCCTTGATCAAGAAGAATGGCAAACATAAGGCAACGCCGGTGATTATGCTGTCTTCCAAAGATAGTCTTTTTGATCGAGCCCGAGGGCGTATGGTTGGGTCAGATGAGTATTTGACCAAGCCGTTTTCAAAAGAAAGTTTGCTTAAAACAGTGGAAGCGCACTTGGCGGACCGGCGCGCAGCAGCGCAACCGAATGCAGTTTAGGGTTTGCGATGTTGTCCGGGCGCAATTTCTAAAATCCGTTCAATTTATTGAATATACAGAATGCGTTGCAAATTAGGCACAATATAGTGCTTATGACGAAATACCGATATTTTTTGGAGTAAAACATGGCAGTTAAAAAAATCCTGATCGTAGACGATTCACCCACTGAGAGAGCATTCCTTGAGGGTGTTTTAACCAAGGCTGGCTACACTGTCGTGCAGGCGACGAGTGGCGAAGAAGGCGTTGAGCGCGCTAAGGCTGAAGTGCCTGATCTAATTTTGATGGATGTGGTAATGCCTGGTTTGAACGGTTTCCAAGCTACCCGGGCCATAACACGCGAAGAAGCAACCAAGCACGTTCCTGTATTCATCTGCACCACTAAAGATCAAGAAACAGACAAAATTTGGGGCATGCGCCAGGGCGCTAAAGACTATTTGGTCAAACCGGTTAACGCGGCGGAGTTGTTGTCCAAAATAAAGGCGCTGGGCTAGACCCAAGCCTCAATTCAATATGGCCCGCAAAACCAGCCTTCGCGAGTTCCAGCAAAATTTTGCGCTAAAGCTGCGTGATCTGTCATCGCGCAAAACGGTGCCGTCGAAGCTTGGCTTTCAAGTGGGCGCGGATAATTATTTTGTTACCTTGTCGGATGTTTCCGAGGTCATTCCCGTGCCGCCATATGTTGCGGTGCCGCAAACCCAAGGTTGGTTTCGTGGCGTATCGAATGTACGTGGCAAGCTTTACAGCACCATCGATTTTTCAGCGTTCCAAGGCGCGGCTGCAACGACGCTCAGCATGGAGCGGCGGGTCATTTTGATTCATGAAAAACTGATTGAAGGCTCAGGGCTGTTGGTGAATCGCATGTTGGGTCTGCGTAATCCTGAAACATTCACATTAGAAAGTGGGCCCGATTCCGAGCGGCCGTGGATCAAGGCGCGATATCGCGATCCGAATGCGGCAATTTGGCTTGAATTGGATTTGAGCGTGTTAGCTAGTGATGCTCGCTTCCTTGAGGTGGGTCTGATGGGCATAGGCCATCTGGGCGGCTTAAGCGCCTCTCCTATGTCATCAGCGGCTCTATAATTTCATAATCGTCGTCGTGTGAATAAATTTTAGTCAGTTAGCTCTAATCATGTCGTTTTAGGCAATCAGAACAAAACAAAATAGTCGCAACCCAGCGTACCAAGAGTATTCAGGATCGGAGAAGTCCATGGCGTTCAAATTACCCACCCCCACCTTTCTAAAAAAAGGTGATAAGTCAAAGACCACTGCCGCTGGGGCGAATACGCCGATGACGGTTTCTCCAAAGGTTGCAGAAGCTATGGAAAATTCCCCTGTTAAGGCAGAAAAGAAGCGTGGCTTTTCACTATCGGGCCTATTTGGTAGAAACAAAAAATCGCTATCCAGCAGGTCGTTAGGCGTTCTTAATTCATCAACGGCTACGGGCGCCAGACCATCGCCATCGACCAATTCAGGTCTCGGCAACACAGGAAATCAAACGCAAAAAATTGCCGTTGCGATTGCCGCCAATAAAATTGCCAAACCCGCCAAACCCGTCTCAGGCTTTAAGTTACCGATCATTGGCGACAGGCCTGCAGAACAACAGCTGCCCATCTTGCTTGTTATCGCCGGCTTTTTTTTAGCGCTGACGATTGCCGCTGTTTACTTTGATGCGGTTAGCCGTGGCAATAATGCAACCTATACGAACATTACCTCGCAGCTGCAGTTTCACACGCAGCGGCTTGCAAAATCTGCGGGTCAAGCCGCACGCGGCGATTCCCTTTCGTTTGCGCAGCTGCAGGATAGCCGCGATGAATTTCAGCGCTATACGGATGTTTTGAACAATGGCGGATTCGCTTTTAGCTCCGATGTTCCTAGCGCCAAAACTTCTGAAGAACTTACTTCCAGGCTGACGGAATTAACCAAGCGTTATGCCGAGGCATCAAATTCTGCAACAGCTATTTTGGCGGCCAAGACCGATTTAATTGATTTGTCGCGCAATATTGCACAAGTACGTTCCGGCTCAGAAGAGCTGGCCGCGCTGTCGCAGGACTTAACAGGCTTGATGTTGCAGTCGAATGCGCCGCCCGCACAGGTGCTTAAAGTAAACCGACTGACATTCCTGGCGGAACGTTTGGGCCGCGGGTCGGCCGAGATTTTGGGCGCTGAAATTATTGATCCGGAAGTCTCCTTCCTGATGGGTAAAGACACCAACGACTTTCGCGAGTTGATTAAGGCGCTGGAGACAGGCTCAGAGACCCTAGGCATTGCGGCCCTGCGCGATCCGGATGGTAAGTCCCGGGTTGCGAAGCTGCGCGCACAATTTACGACTTTTGAACAAAACATTTCTCCGATTCTAGGTAATGTCCAAAAGCTTGTCTCGGCGCGCCAATCTGGACGCGCACTGCAGCAAGGCTCAGAGCAATTGCTATCAACGGTGGAGCAGCTACAAAACGCACTTGCGGCTGAAAAGCAGAATTGGCCGCTTATAACGGCGCTAGTATTTGGTTTACTCGCGTTGATTGTGCTGGGGTTCATTGCCGCCGTATTCTTGAGCGACGCGCGTAAACGTGCTGGTGCGTCCGAAGCGGAGAACAAACGAAACCAGGAAGCTATTTTGCGTTTGCTGAACGAGATGGGCGATTTGGCTGACGGTGATTTGACGATTCGCGCGAAAGTGACTGAAGATATCACCGGCGCAATCGCCGACTCGATGAACTACACCATTGATGAATTGCGCACGCTGGTAACGGGGGTAAATAACGCGTCCAATTCGGTATCGGTTAAATCCCAGCAGGCGCAGGCCGTGTCCGTGCAATTGCTTGATGCAGCTGAAAAACAGTCGGTTGAGATTCAGGGCACAACGCAAGATGTGTTGAAAGTGGCCGAAACTCTTACGCTGGTATCGGCCTCTGCCGAAGAGTCGTCTCATGTGGCTATGCGGTCCTTGGCGGCCGCTGATAAAGGCCGTTTGGCCGTGCAGAATTCAATTACCGGCATGAACGATATCCGTGAGCAGATCCAGGAAACATCCAAGCGTATTAAACGTCTTGGCGAATCCTCGCAGGAGATTGGCGAGATTGTTGAGCTGATTTCCGATATCACCGAGCAAACAAACGTGCTGGCGCTGAACGCGGCAATTCAAGCGGCGTCAGCGGGTGAGGCGGGTCGAGGCTTCTCAGTGGTTGCGGAGGAGGTGCAGCGGCTGGCAGAGCGCTCAGCAGAGGCAACAAAGCAGATTGGCGCAATTGTGAAAACGATTCAGGCTGATACACAAGATGCGGTGGCCGCTATGGAAAAATCAACTACGGGCGTGGTCGAAGGGGCCAAGCTGTCAGATGCTGCCGGTCAAGCATTGACGGAGATTGATTCAGTTACCAAAAATCTAGCTGAATTGATTCAGAAAATTTCCTCTGATACGCAAACCCAGGCCTCAAGCGCTAGTAAAGTGGCGCGGAATATGCAGGATATTTTGGAAATTAATCGTCAAACAACGATGGGTACGCAACAAACCGCCAGCTCCATTAAAGAGTTGGCCGATGTGGCCTCTGACCTGAAGGCGTCAGTATCGGGCTTTAAACTATAACCCCGGCTTTAACCACAAGCGCCGAAGGCATTATCTAAAAACTTTATGCCCGACTTGACTCACCAAATGACCCAGTCAAAACTCCATGGCCGTTAATTCCCAAGCTGCTTTTGATATCGGGCCCCTTTCCTGGGTGAAGACCGAAATTGAGCACTCGCTGAACGAAGCGCGTTCGCATCTGGACGCGCTCACGCAGAACGCAAGTGATACCAAAGCCGCCAAATACGTTGCAACCCACCTTCATCAGGTAACAGGCGCCTTGTCGATGGTGGGTTTGGGTGCGGCAACCCGATTCAATGAAGAAATTGAAAAGCTGGTTGCCACCTTTGAAGATCCCAATTCGCATACCGATGCTGCGCAGCGCATTGCCACTGTAAAGCGTGCCACTGCCAGCCTATCGGCCTACCTGGATAATTTGATGGCGGGCGAAGCTGACACGCCCATGATGCTGGCCAGCGCGTATTTGCTGGTTAACAAGGCGCGCGGCGCAAACGATGCTGCTGAGAGTGACTTATTCTCGCCCGATTTGAGCCTGTCCATCCCCATGCCAGAAGATACGGTGGCTCTGCCCAAGGCGGACATGATGGCCGAGGCCATCAAGCAGCGCCGAACCGTTTATCAAGCAGGCCTTTTGAAGATGTTGCGCGATAAGGATATGGCCGGTGGTGCACGCGACATGCGTAATGCCGCCTTGGCCATCGAAGCCTTGCAGGTCACCTCGCCGACCCGATCGTTTTGGTATACGGCGAGCGGTTTTTTTGACGCGGTTGCATCCAATCCGGAGGAAGCCGGAGCGCTTGCCGTGCAACTATTTGGCAAAGTAGATCAGCAAATAAAATTGCTGATAGATGGCGTACAAAAAGTGCCTGAGAAATTATTTCGTGATTTATTGCTGGTCGTTGGCAAGTCCAAAGCACAAACAGAGCGTATCAGACGCATTCGTGAACTATACCGGCTGGATCAGTTGTTGGCCATTCCGGAAAGTAGCCGAGACAATTTGGGTGACGATCAACTCAAAGCGGTGCTGCGCACTTTGCGCGATCATGTGCAGGTACTCAAAGATCACTGGTTAAAATTTACCAGCGGTAATCGGCCAGCTCTCGAGCCCTTCATCTCCCAGGGCGAGGCCATGGCCAAAGATGCCCAGCTACAGCCTAATAAAGAGATCATCCAGCTGCTGCAGGTAATCTCGGCGGTGGGCCCGCATTTGCGAAAGACCGGTGCGCCGCTATCCGAATCGCAGGGCCTTGAAGTGGCTACCGCATTGTTGCTGGCCGAATCTTCACTTGAAAATTATTTCAGGCTGACGTCCGAGTTTGCCACTCAGGTGGCAGGTGTTTTGTCGCGCATAAAAGGGGCTATGACCGGAGCAGCTTTACCGGCGCTGGATGCTAGTACCAATAGTCTGATGGACGACATCACCAAGCGAGCGCAAGAGCGGCTATTGATGTTCCAGGTTGGCCAGGAAGTCCAAGTTAATCTGGCCACCATTGAAGGAACCTTGGATACCTATTTCCGGGACCCCGTAAAAACCAGCGAGCTGACACCACTGCTGCCATTGTTTTCGCAAGTGCAGGGTGCCCTCATGATTTTAGAGTTGGATGAGGCCGCCGGTCTGACGCACATAGTGCGTGAACGCGTTTCCCAGTTTGCATCGGGCGCTACGAAGGGCGTAGGTGAAGATGCTGAAAATGTGGCAGAAGGTATTTCTGCTTTGGGTCTTTACATCACTGCGTTGCAGC
>JAYVEV010000020.1:0-44639 GCA_043773745.1 Burkholderiales bacterium
GCGGTCGGCGATAGAGGCGATGCAAACGGTGTGATAGACGGCTATTGGAATTCCACTACGACCACTGATGAGTCATTCAAATTTTGGCGCGCCGTACGCGCATCCAATTTTGCATCGGGCTCGACGGACACAACAGACGTGGCCTATTTGCCACGTAATGTGGAAGGTGGACGAATCGGTATTATGAATGGCACTACAGCCACTACCCCGATTCTGACGTTAACGGGCACGTATGTGTTTTGTTCAGCGGGTTTACTGGGCAAGTTTGCCAAGCAGCTTGATGTCACTCTTGATGACGGCAACACTGCAACAGGATCAGTCCGCGTGCGTGACAATGTGGGCACGGGTCAAGCGGCTGCTATTCCAACCGCATCTGTCGATGACGCAACCGCCTATACCGTTTGTATGTCATTCTGATATTGAGTCCGTCTTCAAACAAAAAGCCCGCTCAGCGGGCTTTTTGTTGTCTTGAAACAATAAGCAAAGTCTAGCGTTGGCCAGCTTTTCCAAGGCAAATGGCCTCAATTGCCACGGCTGGACTAGCGTTTAATTAATTTAGCGCATCTATCTTAACCCTGCAGCAGCGCCATTTCCGCTTTTGCCAATGCCTCCGGCATACCTGCCACGATCAACACATCGGCCTCTTGGACGCGAGTTCCGACCGCAGGAGCGGTGTCGCGTGCGCCTTGCCGTCTTAGCGCTACCAGCGTAACGCCCGCTTCAACGAGGCCTAAGTCTTCGATACTCTTCCCTACGGCAGCGGCGCCACTATCAATCAGGATTGAACGGAGTCGCGATTGCGGGCCCTCTGGCGCGCTATCTTGTTCGTCAGAAGCACCCGGGAAGAAGCCGCGCATCAATTGGTAGCGTTCACCACGTACGGTGCGCAGGCGCATGAGTACTTTGTTTAACGGCACGCCGAGTAGCAGCATTGTCTGAGTGGCGAGCATGAGTGAGCCCTCAACTACTTCGGCTACGATTTCGGCGGCGCCGGCTTTTTTGAGTTTTTCGACATCTGTATCATCGAATGTCCGCACGATCACCGGCACATCCGGGCGCAGCTCGCGTGCGTGGGCGAGTATGGTCATGGCAGCATGCGTATCGGCAAAGCTGACCACAATCGCGGCGGCGCGCGAAAGACCGGCAGCGGTGAGCACTTCCTTGCGTGATGCATCTCCGAACACCACCGAGTCACCGGCAGCAGCAGCCTGCTTGACGCGCATCGGGTCAGCGTCGAGTGCGATCACCGAAATTTTTTCCAGCTCCAGAAATCGCGCCAGGCTTTGGCCGGAGCGCCCATAGCCGCAAATAATCACATGCCCGCGTTGCGCCATAGCGCGAATCGCCAGCTGTTGCAACTGCACCGCGCGCTGCTCCCACTCGCTGGCGACTAATCGCATCACAATTTTTTCACTCTTGGCGAGCAGCAGCGGGGCAAATAGCATCGAAATCAGCATCGCTGCCAGTACAACTTGGAGTGTGGCTTCGGGCACAGCATTAATTTTGCCTGCAAGTGATAACAACACAAAGCCAAACTCGCCGGCGGGGGCGAGCGCAAGCGCGCAGCGTAACGCCACCCCGCGGTCATTTTTGAACAGCAGGGCCAAGCTGGCGATAATCAAAAATTTTAAGGTCAACAGCGCAATCAATACCAGCAGCACCAGGCCAAAGCGGTCGATCACCACGCTGAAATTAAGTAGCATGCCGATGGAGATAAAAAACAAACCAAGCAATACGTCTCGGAACGGTTTGATGTAATCCTCAACCTGATAGCGATATTCCGTCTCTGAAATCAGCATGCCGGCAAGGAACGCGCCCAGCGCCAGCGAAACGCCCGCCAATTCTGTTGCCAGCGACAGACCCAACGTCACCAGCAACACCGCCAGCACAAATAGCTCTGACGATTTTTGCGCCGCGACCATGTGGAACAGCGGCCGCATGATGCGCTGACCAACCAATAAAATGATGGTCAACGCTGCCGCCGCTTTAAGTAAAGCTGCGCTCACCTCCACTACCAATTGCTCGCCTGAAAGAGCCAGCGCTGGCACCAACACCAATAGCGGAATCACCGCGATATCCTGAAACAGCAGCACGCCCATAATCTGCCTGCCGTGCGCCGAATGAAGCTGTGTTTGCTCAGCCAACACTTTCGAGATAATGGCCGTGGATGACATCGCAATGACGCCGCCGATAATCACGCCCGTTTGCCAGCTCTGCCCGGCAAAAAGCGCGATCGCAAATACCGTCGCGAATGTCACCAACACCTGTGTGCTGCCAAAGCCCAGCACAATGTGTCTCATTGCTTTTAATTGCGGTAGTGAAAACTCCAGGCCAATCGAAAACATCAAAAAAACTACGCCAAACTCGGCCAGATAGCGCGTCCCTTCCGAATCCGGGATGATGCCGAGCGCGTGCGGACCGATCACCATGCCGACCATCAAATAGCCCAAAATGGGCGGCATATTGAGGCGGCGAAACAGTGCCACCGTTACCACCGCGGCGGCCAGCAATATAACGATGAGGAGCAGGGTGGAATGCATGTTGGTTTTTTCGTTATCGGTAAAGATTGTGTTTATGCAGGCCTAAAACATTACAATCCTATTATGCAGAGTCTATTACATCCCCGTTCCATTGCGGACACCGCGCGCACGCTCAGGCTTGCGCAAGAAACTTTTGAAATCGAAGCTGAAGCCGTTTTGGCCCTGCGGGGTAAGTTGGGCGACAGCTTTATTGCCGCTCACAAGCTGTTGTTTGAGGTGCTCGCCAACAATGGCCGTGTGGTGGTGACCGGGATGGGCAAGAGCGGCCATATTGGCGGCAAAATCGCGTCAACATTGGCGTCCACTGGCACGCCGGCGTTCTTCATGCATCCGGGCGAAGCCAGCCACGGCGACCTAGGCATGATTACCAAAGACGATGTGGTGATTGCGATTTCCAACTCGGGCGAGTCTGATGAAATCCTGAAAATTTTGCCGCAGCTTAAACGTCGCGGCACACCGATTGTGGCGATTACCGGCAAGCCCAACTCAACCTTGGCGTTGGCGGCGACGGTGCATCTAGATGCGGGAGTTGAGCGAGAGGCTTGTCCATTGAACCTTGCACCCACTGCCAGCACCACGGCTACCTTGGCATTGGGTGATGCCCTTGCCGTTACGCTGCTGGATGCGCGCGGTTTTGGCGAGGAAGATTACGCGATGCACCATCCTGGCGGCTCACTGGGTCGGCGGTTGCTGGTGCATGTGTCAGACGTAATGGTGACGGGCGAGCGGCTGCCCAAGGTGCCTGCTGACGCGTTGTTGCCCCAAGCGTTTATGGAGATGTCGCGCAAAGGTCTGGGCATGACGGCAGTGGTCGATGCCGACGATAAATTGCTGGGTGTATTTAGCGATGGTGATTTGCGCCGTGCGTTGGAAACCCACGATAATTTTCGCGAAATCAGGGTGGTTGATGTCATGACCAAAATACCCAAGACCATCACCGCTGACAAACTCGCCGCGGAGGCGGCGGAGCTGATTCAGCGCCACAAAATCGGTTCCAGCGGCCTGCTGGTGGTGGATGACGCGGGAAAAATTGTGGGTGCAGTCCATGTGCTGGATTTGATGCGTATGGGCGTACTTTGATGTCCTTGAGTGAGGCGATTACCGCGCGTATCAAAAATGTGCAATTGGCGGTGTTCGATGTCGATGGTGTGATGACCGACGGCTCGCTCGTCTATGGCGGTGGTTCGACTGGCGAAGAAATAATTAAAGTCTTCAACTCACTCGACGGTCACGGCATGAAAATGCTGCAACGCAGCGGCGTGGAGCTGGCGATTATTTCGGGGCGCGGTTGCAAGGTGCTGGAAAAACGTGCGGAACATCTGGGGATTAAACACCTCATGCAGCATGTCGACAATAAAGCTGACGCATATGCACAATTGCTAAAAACCCTTGGACTGAGTCCGAGTTTGGTGGCAGGCATTGGCGACGACGTGGTTGATTTGCCGATCCTGCTGCATTGCGGTTTTTCAGCCGCCGTCCCGGCGGCACCGGCGTTCGTGCGGGAGCGCGTTCACTACGTGACCAAAGCGCACGGGGGGCATGGTGCGGTGCGGGAGTTTTGCGAAGTCATCATGGCCGCGCAGGGCACGCTGGATGCGGCTCTTGCCACCTATTTAGTCTAAGGAAACTGGCGATGTTGTACATCAAGTCGGCACATATTATTTTCATGATTACGTGGATGGCTGGATTATTTTATCTGCCGCGTTTGTTTGTTTATCATGCGCAAGCAACCGATCAGATTTCGATTGACCGTTTCAAAATCATGGAGCGCAAGCTCTACTTTGGCATCATGACGCCGGGTATGGTGCTGACATTAGTGTTTGGTGTGTGGCTGTGGCTGGGCTACGGCTTTCGCGGTGGTTGGCTGCACGCAAAATTGTTACTGGTCGCGCTGCTGGTGGTGAACCATTTCTACCTCGGTATGTTGATGGCTGATTTTAAATTTGACCGCAATAAACATAGCCATGTTTTCTATCGATGGCTGAATGAAATTCCAACTTTGCCGCTGTTGATCGGCATTGTTATTTTGGTGGTTGTAAAGCCGTTTTAGCGGAAAGCAAATGGAAAAATTTTTCGCCCCCTGTCCTCGCGGGCTGTCCGCGCCATTGGCCGCCGAGCTGGCTGCGATTGGCGCAAAAAATATCAAGGCCGATGATTCCGGTGTTGCGTTTGAAGGCGAGTTGCTTGATGCCTATCGCGCCAATCTACATTCACGTATTGCCAGCAGGGTCCTGTGGCAAATGGCGCATTTCCCGTATGACAATGAACATCAGATTTACGATGCGGTGATGCTGCTGCCTTGGCCGCAACGCTTCGAGGTGACGCGTACCATCAAAGTGGAAATGAACGCGCAAAAGAGTCCGCTCAAAAGTTTAGATTTCACCACGCTGCGGATTAAGGATGCGGTCTGCGATAAATTTCGCGAAGTGGTCGGCTCTCGGCCGGATGTGGCCACTCGTGAGCCCGACGTTCGCATCCACGCGTTCCTGACCGCGACCGACGCCACGATTTATCTCGATTTATCGGGTGAGCCTTTGTTCAAGCGCGGTTCGCGCGAGCACACCGGCGCTGCCCCGCTCAAGAAAAATTTAGCAGCCGGTATTATTGCCCTGTCGGGTTGGCAGCCGGAAGAAGCGTTTCTTGATCCTATGTGCGGTAGTGGAACCTTTTTGGTTGAGGCTGCCGAAATTGCGCTGAATATTGCGCCAGGCTCGCATCGGCAGTTTGCCTTTCAAAAACTGAAAAATTTTGATTCTGCCGCCTGGAGCAAAATGCTCAACGACGCACGCGCAGCCGAAAAGCCAAAAACCCTGTTGCCAATTTATGGCTCCGATATGTACGGATTTGCCCTGGACGATGCGCATGCTAACTTGCTCGCCAATGGCCTGGGCGATTGTGTGCGCTTGAAGCAGGCCAATGTGCTGGAGATTTCCGCGCCTGAAGAAACCGGTGTGATGGTCACCAACCCGCCCTATGGTGAACGGCTGGGCGAGACCACCGAACTCACCGAGCTCTACCCAAAGCTGGGCGATTTATTAAAACAAAAATTTGCCGGATGGCGGGCGTATTTTTTTACGGGTGATACCGCCTTGCCTAAAGGGGTGCGCCTGTCTGCCTCGAAAAAGACGCCGCTGTTTAACGGCAAAATCGAGTGTCGGTTGTATGAATACAAGATCATTGCGGGCGGCAATAGGCGACAGCCTAATCCGGCAACAAAAGTCGTTGATTGACCCGGCTCTTCAGGCAAAAAGGCTTCAAACGCCGCGCCAGTAAAGCAGTTTTCTATTATTGGCTCACCGGTACGTCACTTCACAATTTCCAAATGTTCCAGGCCGGACGCCAAATCTTTTTCTTTCGATGACTTGCCTTCGAGTTTGATTTTCAGTCGCAGATCGTTCAGGGAGTCTGCATTGCGCAGCGCGTCCTCATACGAAATTAAATCGGCCTCGTATAAATCAAACAACGCCATGTCAAATGTTTGCATGCCGATTTCACGCGAACGCTTCATGACTTCTTTGATTTCATGCACCTCGCCCTTGAAAATCAAGTCCTGAATCAGCGGTGAATTCAGCAAAATTTCAATCGCGGCTACACGACCCTTGCCTTCTTTTTTAGGAATCAGGCGTTGTGAAACAAACGCTTTCAAGTTCAGCGATAAATCCATCAGCAGCTGATGACGGCGCTCTTCCGGGAAGAAGTTGATAATCCGGTCCAGCGCCTGATTGGTTGAGTTTGCATGTAATGTGGACATGCATAGGTGGCCGGTTTCCGCAAATGCGATGGCGTAATCCATGGTCTCACGGTCGCGAATCTCGCCGATTAAAATAACATCCGGTGCCTGACGTAACGTGTTTTTAAGCGCGGCAAACCAATTGTCTGTATCAACGCCAATTTCACGCTGGGTCACCACACAATTTCTATGCTCGTGAACATATTCCACCGGGTCTTCAATGGTGATGATATGGCCGAAAGTATTTTCATTGCGGTAGCCGATCATGGCTGCCAGCGAGGTTGATTTGCCGGAGCCTGTGCCGCCGACCAAAATTACCAGCCCACGTTTGGTCATGCACACATCTTTCAACACTTCCGGCAGATTCAAATCCTCCATCTTGGGGATCGTGGTGGTGATGGTACGCATCACCAAGCCGATTCGACCCTGCTGGAAAAACGCATTTACGCGGAAGCGGCCAATACCGGCCGGAGAGATGGCAAAGTTACATTCTTTGGTGGCTTCAAATTCAGCGGTTTGCTTGTCAGTCATGACCGAGCGAGCAATTTCACCGGTATGCACGGGTGACAGGCTCGACTGCGAAACCGGCGTCATCTTGCCGTCGATTTTCATGGCGGGCGGGAAACCGGCCGTGATAAAAAGGTCCGAGCCTTTTTTGGCAATCATTGCGCGCAATAATTCGTGGACAAATTTGAGGGCTTGTTCGCGTTCCATTATTTCTCCTTGCGCGGGATGGCGCAGCTTGCAGATTTAGTTCGGGATGTTGCGGCGTGCATAGCCGGGAAGCTAGGGCCAGTTAATTAAACGCGTCTTTGTTGGCCGCTTTGTTACGCGCTTCAGCCACGCTAATCACATTGCGTCGCACCAGATCAGACAAATTCTGATCCATAGTCTGCATGCCAATCGCTTGGCCAGTTTGAATGGCAGAGTACATCTGAGCAACTTTTGCTTCGCGGATTAAGTTACGAATTGCCGGGGTGCCAATCATAATTTCATGCGCCGCAACACGGCCCTGGCCATCCTTGGTTTTACACAGCGTTTGTGATATCACAGCACGCAAGCTCTCTGACAACATCGCGCGAATCATCTCTTTTTCAGCCGCGGGGAAGACGTCAATAATCCGGTCAACTGTTTTGGCCGCCGAGGATGTATGCAAAGTGCCAAACACCAGATGACCTGTTTCAGCGGCAGTCATGGCGAGGCGAATCGTTTCCAGGTCGCGCATTTCGCCCACCAAAATGATGTCCGGATCCTCACGCAGGGCGGATCTGAGCGCGTTTGCAAACGATAAGGTATGCGGCCCAACCTCACGCTGGTTGATCAGTGATTTTTTGGATTCATGTACGAATTCAATCGGATCTTCAACCGTGAGGATATGGCCAAATTCATTTTCATTCACATAATTCACCATTGCGGCCAAGGTGGTTGACTTACCTGATCCGGTAGGGCCGGTGACCAGTACCATGCCGCGTGGGGTCAAGGCCAGCTCTGAAAAAATCTTCGGACAGTTGAGTTCTTCCAAAGACAAAATTTTGGAAGGAATCGTTCGCATCACGGCACCGGAACCGCGCTGATGATTGAAAGCATTTACGCGGAACCTGGCCAGATTCGGAATTTCGAACGAAAAGTCACACTCAAGATTTTCCTCGTACATCTTGCGTTGCCCGTCATTCATGATGTCATAGACCATGCCGTGCACATCTTCATGCGTCAGGGCTGGTACATTGATACGGCGCACATCGCCGTGGACGCGAATCATCGGAGGCAGACCGGCTGATAAGTGCAAATCAGAGGCTTTGTTTTTAACGCCGAAGGCCAGCAGTTCTGCGATTTCCATTTATACTTTCCTCGAATAATCTTAAATTTTAAATGCGCTTGTATTTTCCATACTTGCATTTTCTCTCAAAATGCTTTGAAAGCCAGTATCCATGCGCATTTAAAGGTAAATTTCTACCTTTAAATGCTGTCCGTGGCATTAGCGAATGATTATGTCCCCAATCGAATCCAACTTGCAACAGATACGCCGCGAGACAGATGCCGCGATTGCGGGATTGCCACCGGATCGCCGTCAAAAAATTACCATTGTGGCCGTCTCAAAGACTATGCCGGCCTCAGCGGTGCGTGAGGCGATAAATGCAGGCCAACGGAATTTTGGCGAAAATTATGTGCAGGAAGGTGTGGCAAAAATAGCCGAATTATCAGATCTTGACCGTCAGGGTGAGGAAAGTGTGACGTGGCATTTTATCGGCCCCCTGCAAAGTAACAAGGCAAAGCTTGTCGCCCAGCATTTTGATTGGGTGCACGGTGTGAGTCGTCTGAAAATAGCGGAAACGCTTTCGCGAGCCCGTGAAAGCGCTGATTTTGGCGGTGCCATGCGGCCATTGAATATTTGCATGCAGGTCAATGTCAGTGGTGAGGCCAGTAAAAGCGGGCTCAGGCCTGACGAGGTTGTCACGCTTGCTCAACAGGTTGCGGCGCTGCCCGGCCTCAGGCTGCGTGGTCTTATGACGATTATCGAAAATACATCCGACATTGATACCCAGCGCGCGCAATTCCGGCAAATGCGTGATTGTCAGCGGCAGCTCTTGAATGCGGGCCTTGCAGTCGATACCCTGTCAATGGGCATGTCGCAGGATTTTAAAGTGGCTATTGAAGAAGGTGCCACGATGATACGAATCGGCAGTGCAATTTTTGGCCCAAGACATTGAGGTATTAAAAATGGTAACAGGCGCAGCATCAAAAATCGCTTTCATCGGTGGCGGCAATATGAGCCAGGCGATCTTGGGAGGCTTGCTGGCAACCGGTCAGTCTCCAGCCGATTGCCTAGTGGTTGATCCCGATGAAATGGCGCGCGCCAAAATGGCCGCATCCGGCATCGTGACGTTTGCGGCTTTTGATGAACGATTGCTTACGGCCGACAGGATCGTGCTCGCGGTTAAGCCGCAAATGATGAAACAGGCGCTGGCCCCGTTTGCAGGCAAGCTCAGCACGCAGCTGGTCATTAGTATTGCAGCGGGGATTCGTGTTGACGCTATTGCGCATTGGTTGGCAGTTAAAAATATTGATGGGAGCGGCAAATATGGACGAATCGTTCGCACCATGCCCAATACCCCGGCGCTGATTCATGCCGGCATTACCGGCCTCTATGCGCCGCCCAACGTAACCCAGGCCGAACGTCTGTTGGCGGAAAATTTGTTGGCCGCTGTGGGCAAAACTGTCTGGTTTGAAAATGAGGACATGCTGAATGCCGTAACTGCGGTTTCAGGAAGTGGCCCCGCCTATGTTTTTTATTTTATTGAAGCGCTGGAAACCGCTGCGGCAGATATGGGTTTTTCGCCAGAAAATGCACGCCTGTTTGCGCTGGAAACGTTTTTGGGGGGCGCAAAATTAGCCGCGCAAAGTGCTGATTCGCCAGCGGTGTTGCGAGCCAAAGTTACATCCAAAAATGGCACTACCGAAAGTGCGATGATGCATTTTGATTCGGCCGGATTAAAGTCGGGCTTTATCGATGGCGTGAAAATCGCCAACGCTCGCTCTCGAAAATTGGATGAAGAGCTGGGTAAACATTGAATAAGAATAATTCATTTCGCATAACCAAACGCTCGAAAGACCGTCAACCATGCTGATGCAGACTGTTATCTATGTGCTCACCACCATCGTCGAATTATTCGTTCTGGCGGTCTTGCTGCGTTTTTATGCACAAGTGTTTCGGGCCTCATTCCGTAACCCCATTGCGCAATTTGCGGTCGCCCTGACCGACTGGGCGGTAAAGCCGTTGCGTCGTGTAGTGCCGTCGATCATGGGATTCGACAGCGCGTCTTTCCTTGTTGCCTGGATTGCGCAAATGATTTTGTGGGGAGCTGTATTGGGTCTGCGCAATGAAGCGGCTTACTATAACCCTTTGTTTTGGCTGGGCTTGGCGGCGTTTGCGTTGGTGATGATACTCAAGCTCTCCATTTATCTTCTGATCGGTGTGGTTATTATTCAGGCCGTGTTGTCATGGGTCAACCCTTATCATCCGATTCGTCCGTTTTTTGATTCGCTCTGTCGCTTATTCCTGCGGCCCATTCAGCGCCTTATTCCGCTAGTAGGCGGGGTTGATTTATCGCCGATGGTGCTGCTGATTGTGTTGCAGGTTTTATTGATGCTGCCGATTGCAATGCTGGAAAATGAGGTGCTGCGGATGTTGAGACACCTGCTTAGTTAGCTTGCAGCCGTCACTTTTATCGAACATCCGCAACACTTCGTCCGTATTTGGCATTGTTTAACAATTGGGCTGGCAGCACGCTATGAAGGGGTGCGGTATAGTTCGTTTTACAGATCGCTTGTAGGCGCACGCCGGTTTGCCTAATCCTCACTTTAATGAGTTCATCAGTGGTACATCTGATAGGTCAAAAATAATCCGTGAACGCAACTTCCCCCTTCGAATCCGAAATTGCCCGTTACCATGACTGGCGCACCGCCCTGTCGCGGTCGGTGCATGAATATCACGATTGGCTGGAACAAACTAATCAGCTCGACGTACAGCAATCTATCCGCTTTTACGACCTGCTTGAAACCCTCAACAAGGGTCACATGCTGTTGGCGTTCTTGGCGGAATTTTCGCGCGGTAAATCAGAGCTTATTAACGCCCTGTTTTTTTCAAGTTTCAAAGAGCGCCTGTTACCGTCAGATGTCGGCCGCACCACCATGTGCCCGACTGAAATATTTCACGATCCAAATGAAGAGCCTTATTTAAAGCTGTTATCGGTTGAAACCCGATATCGCGATGAATCAATTTCACAGCTTAAAAACATGCCGGTGGAATGGTCGAAAATCCGCCTGAACGTGAACGACACCAAGCAGATGAAGCAGGCGTTATCTGCGTTGGCCGATACCAAGCGTGTATATGCGCTTGATGCCCGCATGATGGGGCTGATTCCGATGTTTGATGATTCGGGTGCAGTGCCGAATGAGGACGATGTTGTCGAAGTGCCCGCGTGGCGCTATGCGATTATCAATTATCCCCATCCGCTTTTAACCAGCGGCTTGTCGGTGCTGGATACGCCGGGTCTGAATGCGCTCGGCCTTGAGCCGGAACTGACGCTGTCGACTGTGCCGAGTGCGCATGCTGTGCTCTTTCTGTTGGGTATTGATACCGGTGTGACAAAAAGTGATCTGGAAATTTGGGATCGCTACGTAAAATCGGCGCTGCCCGCCAAGATCGCGGTGCTCAATAAGATTGACTTGATGTGGGACGAGCTTAAGACCGGTCCGGAAATCGAACAGGGCATCGAACGCATGATCGACACCACCTGCCAGCAATTGAATCTGTCCAAGGATAAGGTTTTCGCGCTGTCAGCACAAAAGGCGCTGGTGGGGCGCATTAAAGAAGATCGCGAGATGGTTGAACGCTCTGGAATTGAGCGTCTGGAAACCTATTTGGCAACCAAAATAATCCCCATCAAACGACAAATTTTGGCAAAAGCGGTCACCAACGAAATCGGTACCATGATGGTGGCCAGCCATCGCAGCTGCGCGCAAAAGTTGGAAGCGAATCTAGCTCAGCTCAATGAGCTCAATCAGCTCGCGGGAAAAAGTCGTGAACTGACGATGAAACTTTGGCAAAAGGTAAGTGCTGAAAAGGAAAGCTATAACGCAGCACTGGCAGCATACAAAATGCAGCGCACCACCTTTAACCATAAGCGCAATGCTGTCATCGACGTATTCAATCCCTCCAAGCTGGACATCATGTGCTCGCATAGTTTGCAAGCGATCAGCGATTCATGGACTACCCCAGGACTTACCCGTGGCATGCGTGAACTGATCAAGCTAGTCAACGCCGAATTTACCAGCGTGACGTTAGCAGGTGAGGATGTATTGCGCCTGATGGAAGGGGTGTACAACACGTTCCACGAACGTTTTCAATTCGCCAAAATGGAAATGCCACCGCTGGATTTTGAGGGGCCGCGCAATAAATTGAAGTTGCTGGTTTATGAGACCGAGCAGTTCTGCAAAGATCCGGTCAATATTGTCATGACCGCCAAGCAATTCATGGTGCGCCGTTTCTGGCGCATGCTGGTAGAGCAGGCGCGCAAGATTTTTGCGGAAGCTCGTACCGATACCGAGCGCTGGCTCGCAGCCGTACCGTTGCCGCTCGAGACCCAAATCCGCGACCATAAGGCGCAACTAGAAGCACGTCTGGCGACGCTCGCCAAAATCAATCAGCGAGGCGGTGCCATCAAGGAAGAAGTTGCCAAGCTGGAAGCCGAGCGCAAGAAAATTCAAAGTCAGGTTAATTTGATCACAGGTTTGATCATGAATGTTCGCAATGTCGGACCGGCTCCCGATGTGGCGGATACCGGGGCGAGCGCACCAGTAGTCTCAATTGCCGGTGCGGGTAGCGATGCCGCTTTCACGGAGACGACGCGAATTTTTGTGCCACCTGTGCAGCCGGAATATCTGGAAACTGTCAAATTTTCGGTACCTGTGCAGGGTTGACCAGCACCTTACCACCGCAGAAAATCGACAGCAGCTAAACCAAAATTACGTCGTACTGCTCTTGGGTATACGAAGACTCGACCGATAATGAAATCGGTTTTTTGATAAAATCTTCCAGCATTGTCATGCTCTGCGACTCCTCGTCCAGAAAGCGGTCGATCACACTTTGTGATGCCAAAATGCGAAATTCTTTTGCATCAAACTGGCGTGCCGAACGCATGATTTCGCGCAGGACTTCATAGCAAACCGTTTGTGCCGTTTTGATTTCGCCACGTCCTGAGCAAGTTTGGCATGCTTCACACAGCACATGTGCCAGGCTTTCGCGGGTGCGCTTGCGTGTCATTTCCACCAGCCCAAGCTGGGTAAATCCGTTGACAGTCACGCGGGTGCGGTCGCGGGAGAGAGCCTTGTTGAATTCCGCCAGCACCGCGCTTTGGTGTTCATCATTATCCATGTCAATAAAATCAACAATAACAATACCGCCTAGGTTGCGCAGTCTAAGTTGGCGCGCGATCGCCTGTGTGGCCTCAAGATTGGTTTTGAAAATCGTGTCATCGAAGCTGCGCCCGGAAACAAACGCACCGGTATTCACATCAACCGTCGTCAGCGCTTCGGTTTGGTCAATGATGACATAGCCGCCCGATTTCAAATCAACGCGGCGTTTGAGCGCGCGTTCAATTTCATCTTCGATACCGAACAGATCAAACAGCGGTCGCTCGCCCGTGTAGTGCTCCAGCACGCCCAACGATTTGCGAGTGTAGTTCTCAGCAAAATGCAGCAATTTGGCGTGCGTATCGCGTGAATCCACAATGATGCGTTCGGTGTCAGGTGTCACCAAATCGCGTAATACTCTCAACGTGAGGTCCAGGTCCTGGTAAAGCAAGGCCTGTGGCGGCGCAGTTTTGGATTTCTCCAGAATGCCGCGCCACAGCTTGATCAAATAATCGATATCAGCGGTCAATTCTTCATCGTTGGCACTCTCGGCAACTGTCCGAACAATGAAGCCGCCAGTCTCGCCCGGCGGCATCAGAGCATGGACCTTTTCACGCAGGTGTTCGCGCTCGGCTTCATCCTCAATGCGTTGTGAAATGCCGATATGCTGATCTTGCGGCAAGTACACCAGCAAGCGCCCGGCAAATGAAATCTGCATCGATAGCCGGGCACCCTTACTGCCAATCGGATCTTTAATGACCTGAACAACAATGGTCTGGCCGTCGTGCAGTAATTTTTCAATCGGTTTTTGTTCTGCGCCCTTATTGCCGGACCAGACTTCAGCCACATGTAAAAACGCGGCGCGTGCCAGACCTATTTCGATGAAGGCAGATTGCATGCCAGGCAAGACGCGACCAACGCGGCCAAGATACACATTGCCCACCAGGCCGCGGTTGGAGCCACGTTCGACATGGAGCTCCTGTACGGCACCTTGCTCCATAATCGCCACCCGCGATTCCTGCGGTGTGACGTTGATGAGAATTTGTTCGTTCAAAGGAGCGCTCCATTTATTTTTTGGTTAAATGGAGTTTACCTTATGCGTCTCGGACCACCACATGAAAAACAGCGGGCGCATCAATGTACCGAGAAGGCATCGGGCGATATTTATTTCAAACCGCAAACCCCGCCTTTCGCAACAGCTCAGCAGTCTCAAATAGGGGCAGTCCCATTACGCCCGTATAGCTTCCAGAAATCTTGCTGATAAATTTTGCGGCATGACCCTGAATGCCATAGGCGCCCGCCTTATCCATGGGCTCGCCCGTTTCGATGTAACGCTTGATATCAGCATCGCTGAGAGAGGTAAAGGTGACAAAGCTGGTGGAAAGCGCGAAGTCGGTTTCGCCATGTGCTGTGACGGCGATAGCAGTCATCACCTGATGAGTTTGGCCAGATAGGCGCTTCAATATGCGCACGGCATCAGCGACATCATGGGGCTTGCCCAAGATATCCTCGCCGATGGCGACAGTTGTATCGGCCGTTAATATTGGTCGGATGGCCAGCTTGCGAGAACGCATAATACGCTGCGCTGTTTCCGCTTTTAAGCGAACAATACGCTCCACGTAATGACGCGGCTGCTCGCCACCGCGGGGGGATTCATCAACATCCATGGCCATGCCATCTTCATGTGCTACACCCCGTAGCACTTCACGCATCATCAATAATTCAAATTGCACACCAATCTGCTTCAGCAGCTCGCGACGGCGTGGACTTTTGGACGCCAGATAAATAATCTTCGACTGAGTATGCTGTGGATTCATGCGTCCTTATTTCCTCTAAACGCATTTGCAGTTGCGTAGCGGCTATTCACGATGATAGGGGTGATTCTGGGTAATTGACCAAGCTCGATAAAGCTGTTCAGCCAACATCACGCGCACCATGCCATGTGGCAAAGTGCAGCCCGACAGTGCGATGGTTTTATCAGCGCTCGCCTTGACAGTGGGGGCTAATCCATCCGCACTGCCGATCATAAAACAGGGGCTGCGGCCCTCAGCCATCCATTCCTGCAGCCATTCTGCCAGTTGGACAGTTTTGACCACCATGCCGCGCTCATCCAGTACGATTCGTATTGCGCCTTTGGGAATAGCTGCTTCGATACGAACGGCCTCTTGCTCCAGCACTCTGGCCACCTGCTTGCTGGCGCGGTCTTCAGGCTTTAATTCGATGAGATCGATGCGCGCCTCGGGCGGCATCCGCTTGCTGTATTCCTCAAAGCCCGAATGTATCCAAGCGGGCATTTTATGGCCGACAGCGAGAATCGATAGCTTCACTTGTCAAGTTTGCGTACGACTGGCTTCTTTGCTGCCGGTTTCTTTGCCACAGGTTTTTTCGGGGCTGGTTTTTTAGCCACGGGCTTTTTGGGGATGGGTTTTGCGGCGGTGGGTTTCGCGGTTGCCGGCTTTTTAGCTGCTGGCTTCTTGCTGGCAGGGGATTTGGCAGCAGGTTTCTTTGCCGTCGGTTTTTTAGCGACAGGCTTTTTCGTAACGGGCTTTTTAGCGGCTGGTTTTTTAGCCACCGTTTTTTTGGCAACAGCTTCTGTCGGTTCCGCCTTTTTAACCGCCTTCGGTTTGGGAAACTCAATCTTGCCTTCGCGCCACAGCTCTTCAAGCTTGTAGTATTCGCGTACAGCAGGCTGCATGATATGCACTACGATATCGCCACAATCCACCAGTACCCACTCACCGGTACCTTCGCCTTCGGTGCCGATAATGTGAAAACCGGCTTCCTTAACTTTTTCGATCACGTTATTCGCGAGCGCTTTGGTTTGTCGCGTTGAATCGGCGCTGGCAATAGCGATGTAATCAAAGACAGAGGTAATTTTCATCACGTTGACTAACTGAATATCACGCGCTTTGATATCTTCGAGCGCATCGATGACGATTGCGGATAGTGTTTTCTGGGTAGCCATCTTTGGGTGTTTCTCCTAAAAATTGAGTTGCGGATATGAGCCGGAACGTTAGTTGCGATTTAAATACAGTTTATGGTGCCCAATATAGTCGCAAACAGCATCGGGCACCAAACCACGTATCGATTCGCCATTTTGGCACCTAGCGCGAATGAGTGTTGAGGAAACTTCAGGGGGAGCAATACCAAGCGTTGTAATTAGGCCTGCTGGCTGCCCATGTAGCTCAGCGGACGCGGTATGCCGACGCTTGATTTCCGCCGCCAATACTGAGCCTGCAGCGGATTCAATCGAGGGCTCGCCCGGTCGCATTACCACCGCAAAATGGGTTAGCTCGAATAAATTTTGCCAATGGTGCCAGCTATCAAGCTTTGAAAAAGCATCAGAGCCGATCAGCCATATCAAAGGTACGCTGTCACCGAGTTCTTGACGTAACTCCTGCAAGGTATCGGCCGTATAAGTCGGGCCAGTGCGGTTCAACTCACGCTTGTCAATAACAACCTTGGTTGCGCCCATTGCCAAGGCTGCGGACAACATGGCGACTCGGTCTTGAGCGCTGGCAAAGGGTAAACGAGCGCGCTGGTAAGGGTTGCCGGCCGGCAGCACAATCAACTTTTGCGGGCTGAAGGTAGCAGCGGCCGCCTCGGCCATTGCCGCATGTCCGTTGTGTACCGGGTCGAAGGTGCCACCGAACAGCACAATCGGGAGAACATTAGGTTTCAAATGTGGCTATCGACGGATTTGTCCATCGCCAAACACAACCCACTTCTGCGAGGTGAGTCCATCCAGGCCCACGGGACCGCGGGCGTGGAGCTTGTCAGTCGAGATGCCAATCTCGGCCCCCAGTCCGTACTCAAAGCCATCCGCAAAACGGGTTGAGGCATTGATCATCACCGAAGCCGAATCGACTTCGCGCAAAAATCGCATCGCGTGCGAATGATTGTCAGTGATGATGGCATCGGTATGCTGGGAACCATACTGCGCAATATGCGCCATCGCTTCGTCCAGATCCGCGACAATACGGATCGCTACAATTGGCGCAAGATATTCCGCGTACCAATCATCGGTGGTCGCCTCACTTAAAGGCGTAATGCCTGAAGAGGCAAGCAGGGCGAGGCTTTCCGAGCAGCAGCGCATTTCAACCTGCTTGGTGGCGTAGATCTTGGCAATCGGGATCAGCGTCTCGCGGGCAATAGATCGCGCCACCAACAATGTCTCCATTGTGTTGCAGGGTGAGTAGCGCTGCGTCTTGGCATTGTCGGCAATGGCAATAGCTTTTTCAATGTTGGCCGCATCATCGATATAGACGTGGCACACGCCATCAAGGTGTTTGATCACTGGCACCTTGGCCTCATCGGCGATTTTGGCGGTGAGGCTTTTGCCCCCGCGCGGGATGATTACATCAATCACGCCGCGCATACCGAGCATTTCGGTCACAGCGGCGCGGTCCGTAGTGGCGATTAGTTGTACGCAATCATTGGGTAATTGCGCGGCCTGTAAACCCTGCATGACACAGGCATGAATGACCTGGTTGCTGTCGATTGCCTCAGAGCCGCCGCGCAAAATGCAGGCATTGCCTGATTTTAAACAGAGTGCAGCCGCATCTGCGGTCACGTTCGGGCGTGATTCATAAATCATGCCGATCACCCCAAGCGGCACGCGCATCTTACCCACCTGAATCCCCGACGGGCGGAACTTAAGCTCGGACATTACGCCAACCGGATCAGCGAGCGCGGCAACTTCCCGCACCCCATCTGCCATCGCGCGGATGCTGGTTTCAGTCAGCGTCAGGCGATCAACAAAAGCTTGATCATGCCCGCCTGCTTTAGCGCGGACGATGTCGCGCGCGTTGGCTATTAGTATTTTTGGCATTGACGCAATAATGGCATCGGCCGCCGCAACCAAGGCGGTATTTTTTTGCAGGGTAGTCGCACGGGCTAGCGCACGGGCGCTCGCTTTTGCGCGCATACCGATATCACGCATCATGCTGGTGATACCCAATGTCTTAATCAATGCAGAATTGTTTGTGTCGGTCATATCAGTATTCTAACCAGCTATGCGGCACGGCGTGCCGGGTTTGTTGACATCGACATGGGCGCACGCACGCCACCGATGCCGCAGGCAAGCTGTGCCAGCGCGTCCCAGGGATCATTGCTATCAAGCCCTTTGATCATGCGGTCGATCTTGGCCGCTTGCAAATTCAGCGCGGTCAGACTTTTTTCGGTGTGCTTGCGCGCGACGCGTTCCAGCTCGCGTGCCTTCGAAGGATGCGGTGCTCGTCCGCCACGGGTAAAGCCGCGTAACCGCATCAGCATCCGCAGCTCGTTCGTCAGCACCCATAAGATCAACGGCGGCGCTTCGCCTTCGGCTTTCATACCGTCCAGCATGCGATACAGGCGTGCGGCTTTGCTTGTGTCGGCATCGCTCAGTTCATACATAGCCGTCACTAACTGAAACGGATTAAAGCGCGACACATTGGTCACGCTATCTTCCAACACTTTCAATGAAATTTCGCCGGGCGGACAGAGCAGGCCCAGCTTCCTGATTTCCTGTTGTGCGGCCAGCAAATTGCCTTCCACGCGGTCCGCCAAAAATTCCAGCGCGCTCGCATTGGCACTTTGCTGCTGGCGTGACAAGCGTTGCGCCAGCCAGCGCGGCAAATGCTGGCGTTCAATTGGCATCGCCTCAATGACTGTTGCCGCCACTTCAAGCGCAGAAAACCATTTGGTCTGTTTGCCTTGCCAATCCATTTCTGGCAACAGGAATAGCGTGATCGTGTCGTCAGGCAGGCGCTGGCAGTATGCCTCGATAGCGGCCGAGCCTTCCTTGCCCGGTTTGCCGGTTGGGATTCGCACCTCGATTACGCGCTGGGTAGCGAAAAGCGAAAGCGCATTGCTGGCACCGGTTAAGCGGCCCCAATCAAACCCCGGTTCAGCAGTGAAAACTTCACGCTCGACATAGCCAGTCTTTCGTGCAATCGCACGCAGACAATCGGCCGCCTCAAGCGACGCCAGTGGTTCCGCACCATGAATCACATAAAGTGGAGACAGTGTTTTGGGCGGGCGCTCGAGAAATTGTTCAGCCGTTAATCGCATAGTGCAGAGGCAGCCTCCGCACTAGGAAGCGCGCGCTCGATTCGGTTTCACCGCCACCATACGGCGCAAAATTTGACCGACGACATCTCTTTCCATATCGGTGTAGAGCATCGCTTCTTCCTGCTGTTTGGCAATGATTTTGCTGTCGTCATAGGCCAAAATGCGCGAGAGCCGGATTTCACTGGTTGGAATAATGGTGGCACCTTTACCATCGTTTAGCTGATAACGCACCACCATTTTCAGCTCGTATTCGCGAACACGGCCCGCGCCGGACAGCGACAGAATTTGTCGCTCACGGCGTTCTTCTAAAATATTCAGCTGCGCATCCGCGTCTTTGGCCGAGGGCAATACTTTGGTCGCGCCGCCGGCAAGCTCGCGGCGGATATTGCTCGCAACCATCGAAGCGCTGGGTGCGGCAACGAACACGCTTTGATAGGGCAGCTCATACGAGCCACGCAGCTGGAAGCCACAACTGGCGACAGTTAGCAGTATTGCGACCAATAACGGCCGCAGTAAATGAGGTGATATTTTAAACGACGACATTGATGAGCTTTCCGGGTACGACAATCAATTTTTTAATCGGCTTGCCCTCAGTATGCTTGGCCACGCTTGCATCAGCCAATGCGAGCTGTTCGATCGCTTCCTTGGTCGCGGTGGCGGGCACGGTGATCTGGCCGCGTAACTTGCCGTTTACCTGCACCACGATTTGTACTTCATCTTGCACCAGTGCGGCCTCATCAACAAGTGGCCAGGACGCATCGATGATGTCGCCTTGCGATGCGGCAAATTCTAGGCTATCCCACAGATGAAAATTGAGATGCGGCGCAACCGGATAAAGCATCCGAATCAGGATTGAAAGCCCTTCTTTTTTCACCGCATTAACAGACGCATCTGTAGGCATTTTCATGTCCTCCAGCGTGTTCAACATTTTCATCGCGGCCGACACCACCGTGTTGTACTGCAGGCGTTGATAATCATGGGTGGCCTGCTTGAGGATGGTGTGAATACTGTGGCGCACGGCTTTTAATTCGCGTGATAAATCGGCCGTATTAAATTTTGGATTGGCCGCTGCAATGATTTCACGGTGCGTTTGACCATAAGCGTAAAGCCTACGCAAGAATCGAAACACGCCTTCTGCACCGGAGTCCGACCATGCAGCACTTTGATCGGGTGGACCGGCAAACATCACATACGCTCGTGCCGTGTCTGCGCCGAATTTCGCAATGATGTCTTTGGGTTCGACCACATTGTTTTTCGACTTCGACATTTTTTCCATGCCGCCCAGCATCACCGGCGCGCCATCTTCAACCGATACGGCACCGGTTGGGCGACCCTTTTCGTCGAACTTTACCGTGACTTCATCCGGGTAATACCAGCGCTTCTTGCCAGCGTGTTTTCCTTCAATCTCTTCGCGGTAAAAACATTCTGCCGACAACATGCCCTGCGTGAATAAATTCGTAAATGGCTCATCAAATTTAACCAGCCCGAAATCACGCATCACCTTCGTCCAAAATCGCGCGTAGAGCAAATGCAGTACCGCATGTTCAATGCCGCCGATGTATTGATCCATCGGCATCCAGTAATCATTGCGCTCATCCACCATCGCGTTGACAGAATCAGGCGAGCAATAACGCATGAAATACCACGATGAATCGACAAAGGTGTCCATCGTATCCGTCTCGCGGCGAGCGGGCTTCTGACAAGTAGGGCACACGCATTTTAAAAAACGCTCGTCCTTATTGAGTGGATTGCCGGAGCCATCGGGAACCAAATCTTCCGGCAACTTTACCGGTAAATCGGCATAAGGCACCGGCACTGCGCCGCAATCCTCGCAATGAATAATCGGAATTGGTGTGCCCCAATAACGTTGGCGTGAAATGCCCCAATCGCGCAGGCGATACTGGATTTTTTTCTCACCGCCAAAATCCCTTAATTGCGTGGCGACATAATCAATCGCAGCGTCGTAATCCATGCCATTCATCGGGCCGGAGGCAACGCATGTCCCATATTCGCTATAGCTGGTCTGCCACGCATCAATTGAGTATGGCTTGCCGGTATCAACCACTGGCTTGATTGGCAGCGTATATTTTTTTGCAAATACAAAATCCCGTTCATCATGCGCCGGCACCCCCATCACGGCGCCATCGCCGTAAGTGATCAACACATAGTTACCAACCCACACCGGCAATTGTTCTTGTGTGAGCGGATGGGTAGCAAACAAACCGGTCGGCATGCCTTTCTTTTCAGCTGTCGCCATATCCGCTTCGGCTACGCCGCCGCGCTTGCATTCTTCAATAAATTCAGCGAGCTTGGAATTGTTGGCTGCCGCAGCAGTTGCGAGCGGATGCTCTGCCGCCACCGCGCAAAATGTCACGCCCATGATGGTATCGGCACGCGTGGTGAAGACAAATAGTTTGCCGTCCTGCACCAATTTTCCATCCGCATCTTTCACCTCATGCGGAAAGGCAAAACGGACGCCGGTTGATTTGCCAATCCAGTTTTCCTGCATTGTCCGTACGCGATCCGGCCAGCCAGTGAGTTTGGTTTTAACACCTTCCAACAACTCTTCGGCATACGAGGTAATCGCCAGGTAGTAGCCGGGGATTTCACGTTTCTCGACAGGTGCACCGGAGCGCCAGCCTTTGCCGTCGATTACTTGCTCATTCGCCAGCACGGTCTGGTCAATGGGGTCCCAGTTCACCACTTGCGTCTTGCGATAGGCAATGCCCTTTTCCAGCATTTTCAAAAACAGCCACTGGTTCCATTTGTAGTAGTCCGGGTTACAGGTGGCAATTTCACGCGACCAATCGAACGCCAGACCCAGGGGTTGCATTTGCGCCTTCATATCAGCGATATTGGCGCGTGTCCAAGCGGCTGGCGGAACGTTGTTGGCAATCGCGGCATTTTCAGCTGGCATGCCAAACGCATCCCAACCCATCGGCATCAACACATTGTGGCCGTTCATGCGCAAGTAGCGCAGCATCACATCGTTGATCGTGTAGTTGCGCACATGGCCCATATGTAGCTTGCCGGACGGGTAAGGCAGCATCGAGCAGGCATAAAATTTTGGCTTAATATTGCCGTGCCTATCTTTCGCGTTCTCAGTGACGTGATATGCATTCGTCGAATACCAGTGCGCTTGCGCGGCAGCTTCGATCTCTTTGGGTTGATAGGTGGAATCCATTAGGCGGGCTATGAGTAGAAATTGAATGTGGATTATTAAAAGTACTTGTTTTCAGAGCGAAAACAGACAATCTTTGATTATACATGCCGCCTGTTTGACGAGCCTTTGGCGGACGGACGGGTGATGGCCTGTGAATCGCAACGCAGGGCAGGCAATTTTTTTATACCCCAGACGGGGTGCGGTGTTTGGGCATTTTTGGCTGGAAAAGCGCGTAAATAAACGAGCTTGCCAATTAAAGTGCGGATGGTGTCTGCGGGGAAATAATCGTTCATATTGCCTGCGTTTGCTGTTTCAGTTAACGTCATCACGCAGCACATCGATTAACCATAACTTGAATTCGCTGACTTCATCCTATGCCACGCTACCTCCCACCGGCCGGTCCCATACCCACCCGCAAGATCGCATGGTTTGGACAGCTCTTGAGCGTACAACCGCGCATTCGCATGGTGAGATCGTACGATGAGCATTCGCACAGCTATCTGGGCTATGTGCTATTTGTGGAGGGTACCATCGATGGTGCCGAACGAAAATTTGCCGTGGCCATTGGTGCCGGCGCGCATGCCAAGCATCAGTTTCGTGTTGGCGATGTGGTGTCGGGCCTTGGTGTGCCGGTGGCCGATCCGCAGCTCGAAATTGCCGAACTCTATAAAGTCAGCGCACTGAAACTGGAGGTGCGCGCAGCCGAATTGCCCTCCACGCCGGGACCGCCGTGGCACACGGTGCCGATCCCGCTTGAGGCCTATCGCGAGCGTGGCCATCGCCGCCTCGACGCCGCCCGATATATAGCGCAATGTGCGACTTGTGTCTGGGGTTGCAAGATGGTGGTTGAAATCGTGAAAGACAACTGGAAAGGCATCGTCACCGGCGTACGCGAGGAAACATTTTGCTATGGGCCGAAATCCTGCGCGCACTATAAAGCCGGGCCGAAGCGCCAAGCACCGGGACGCGGTGATGCGATGTATCGGGAAGAAGACTGCGTCGATGAAGATGCCACCGCGCATCGCGGATCTGACGAGTAGCGCCCACAAATTCTTAATATCGCCACGTATAGTCCGATGCAGCAATTATAATGTGCCAAGCTTTTTCGCTATTTTCACGGTACTGCCTCATGCTTGGTTCAGACTCACTCCGCGCTGTTTCCCCCCGCCTTCTCGATAATCTCAATCCGGAGCAACTCAAGGCTGTGACGCTGCCGCGCGAAAGCGCGCTGGTGCTGGCCGGTGCGGGCAGTGGCAAGACGCGGGTACTGACAACGCGTATTGCCTATTTGATTCAAACCGGGCAGGCGAGCCCTTCAGGTTTGCTGGCGGTGACGTTTACCAACAAGGCCTCTCGCGAGATGTTGACGCGGCTGACCACTATGATGCCAATCAATACCCGCGGCATGTGGGTCGGCACCTTTCACGGACTGTGTAACCGGCTGCTGCGCGCGCACTATCGGGATGTCAATTTGCCGCAGACATTTCAAATCCTCGATTCGGGCGACCAGCAATCCGCCATCAAGCGTCTGTTAAAGGCGATGAATGTTGATGATGAAAAATTCAAACCGCGTGAAATGTCGTGGTTCATTAATAGCGCCAAAGAGCAAGGTTTGCGTGCCCATGCGGTGGAAGCGGGCGATGAATTTACCCGCCGCCAGGTGGAAATTTATAAAGCTTACGACGATCAATGCAATCGCGAAGGTGTGGTTGATTTTGCGGAGCTGCTGCTACGCTGCTATGAATTGCTCGGCAGAAATATACCGCTGCTCGAACACTATCGCGCCCGCTTCAAGTTTATTTTGGTCGATGAGTTTCAGGACACGAACCGCCTACAGTACAAGTGGATTCAGCTGTTGGCAGGGCCTCGAGGCGAGAATGCCAACGCGGTATTTGCGGTGGGTGACGACGACCAGTCCATTTATGCTTTTCGCGGCGCGGAAGTCGCCAATATGCGCGACTTCCAGCGTGATTTTGCCAACGGTAATGTGATCAAGCTAGAGCAAAACTACCGATCCCAAGGCGCGATTTTGGATGCCGCCAATGCGGTCATTTCGCATAATAAAGATCGGCTCGGTAAAAATTTGTGGACCGATGCGGGCAAGGGCGAAAACCTGCGCATTTATCCGGCCTCGACTGATATTGATGAGGCGCAGTTTGTGATTGATGAAGCCAAAAACCTCAATCGCGAAGGCATGGCATTTGCCAATATGGCGCTGTTGTATCGCTCCAATGCCCAATCGCGCGTGCTGGAACATGCGCTGTTCCGCTCTGGCATTTCTTATCGTGTCTATGGTGGCTTGCGTTTTTTTGAGCGGCTTGAAATCAAGCATGCGCTGTCCTATCTGCGGCTGGCTGGTAATCCTGACGACGATGGCGCGTTTTCACGAGTAGTGAATTTTCCGCCGCGCGGGGTGGGTGCGCGCTCGGTGGAGCAGGTGATTGATCTCGCCAAACGCTATAACACTTCGCTTTATGCCGCCGCAGCGAACGGTATCTCGGGCGGCGAACTGACCGGGCGTGCCGCCGCTGCGATTGGCGCTTTCCTGAAAATTGTAGAGGCGCTAAAACTGTCGTCGAATAAAATTGCGCTGGCGGAATTGGTCGATGAATGTTTGGAACTGAGCGGCCTAAAAGCACATTACGCCGCCGAGCGCGAAGGTGCGGATCGTTTGGCTAACCTGGGTGAGCTGGTTACGGCCTGCGCACAGTTTGAAGAAACTTACGAAGGTCCGGTCGAGGGCGAAGAAGAGGCTGATGCATTGACCAGCTTCCTAACCCACGCCAGTCTGGAGGCAGGCGAACACGAAGCGGGCGAAAGCGATGATGCATTGCAACTGATGACGGTACACGCCGCAAAAGGGTTGGAGTTCGACGCCGTATTTTTAAGCGGTTGCGAGGAGGGATTGTTTCCGCATGAGCAGTCGATGAATGATTTCGACGGCATCGAGGAAGAGCGCCGTCTGATGTATGTGGCGATTACGCGTGCGCGCAAACGGCTTTATCTTTCGTATGCCGGCTCGCGCATGCTCCACGGACAGACCCGTTACGGCGTGGTGTCTCGGTTCATCGATGAAATCCCGGAAGAGCTGTGCAAGTGGCTGGTGGTGCCGGATAAAAACGCGGCTTATGGCGCGCATTTCGGTGCGGGTGGCTACATCGGTAACAGCGGCATTCGCGCGGGCGGTCACGGTCAGGGTGGTGGTGATCCCTATACCGGGCATAAGCAAAGCTACGCTTCACAACACTATGCAGCGCAAAACAAACCCGATGGTGATTATGGTCGCGATGGCGCGCCCGATACATCACGTGCCGGTTTTGAAACCCGCAAGGCCGACGCGCATCCCTTCGCGGTTGGGCAGAATGTCAGTCATGCCAAGTTTGGTGAGGGCGTGGTGGTGAACTTTGAAGGTCGTGGCAACGATGCGCGGGTGCAGGTGAAATTTCGCGCCGAGGGCATTAAGTGGCTGTCTTTGCAATATGCGAAATTAACCGCGCTTTAAGCGGCGGGAAATTTTATAAAATCTAGCATTGGCGGGGTGTTTCAGGCTTTTATGGCTGAAAACCCCCATCCAGAGCGGCTTTGACTGTTTAGCTTCGCAATTCGCCGCTGGCGCGAATGACCGCGATATCCACAAATTTGCCGCCATGATGGAAGCCGGGCTTGAAGACAATTTCAAAACCGCCGACATCAACACGCGTCAGGGCGGACAATGATTTTTGCAGACTCTCGCGGGTGATCTCTTTACCAGCGCGCTTCATGCCTTCGACCAATATTTTGGCTGCAATGCAGGCTTCCAAAGCGGTTACCGACATCGGCCCGCTATTGCCGGCACCGCGCCAAACTTCGGCGCATTCTTTTACTACAGGGATGTGAACATCACGAGGTGCCGGCACCGTGAGCGCGATGGTGATACCCGCGGCTTTGTCACCGAGCGCCTTGGCAATTTGCGAGGCGCCCGCAAAGGACAGGCTGGTCACAGGATAGGGCTTATTTAACGCGTTCAGGCTGGTAATTAATTTGGCGGCGGGCGCGGCGAGCGTGGTGACCAAAATCATTTGCGGATTAGCCGCGATGACCTGATTGACCGAGGCTTCATTCATCTCGACGTTACGTTGAATCGCAATGCTGGTCGGCGTTGCGCCAAATTGTTTTAGCGACGCGGCGACGCTTTCAAAGTTTTGCTTGCCCACGGTATCGTCGTAGTGCAATACCGCGATGCGTGAAGCGCCAAGGCTGCCCCAAAACGTAACTAATTTTTCGATTTCTTCGGTATAGGTGACGCGAATCGTATAGACATAATTATTTTGTCTGCGGATCGTATCGGCACCGGTAAATGGTGCAAAAAATGGCACATGCTTTTCAGCCACGACCGGCATGGCAGGCAAGCTCAGCGTGGCGGAGGCAAAGCCAAACAAGGCAACAGCGTTTTCGTTATTAACCAGCTTCTTCGCGTTCTCGCCCGACACCTTGGCGTCGTTTTTATCATCAAGTGTGACCAGCTTGATCATTTGACCACCTACACCACCCGCATCGTTTACTTTCTTGAAATAAGCCATCGCACCGTTGCGAACGTCTTTGCCAAAATCAGCGTTACTGCCGGTTAAGGGTGCCGATTGCCCGACAATAATTTGTGCTGTCGCCGCGCTGATTCCCAGCGTGCAAGCCGTGGCAGTTGCAATGGCAATAGAGGAGAAGGAAATTGATTTCATATTGGGGTCGTATATAGCGTATGTAGAAGATACGCCAGTTTGTGAATTTTTGTTAAATCTTGCATTGATGCGCCGCAACAATTTTATGCGAAAAGCCTCGAAGTCCGACAAGCGGTTGGGCTATGCGTGGCAGCGAATCAATTCGCTATTCGCGAAAAACAGACTGGTAGCTAGTGTAATTACTGATGGCAAATAGCGGTACCCAGAGGAAGAGTCCAATCAGGGGTATCGCGGCGATCAAAAAAGTGGCAAGCATGATCAGCCCAAATAAAAACATCGGCATAAAGTTGCTCAAAAAAGCAAAGAAACTCCAGCGTAATGCGTGCGAGACGGGCATCGGCTTGAAAGCCAATAACGGCGGCACGAACCAGAAAATACCCATTTGCAATATCGTCAGAAAAAACCCAAGCGCGATGACCCACTCTTTGCCCTGCACCAAGGTATTGAGTGCCTGCATATCTGGCAAACCGTTGGGATCGCGGGGAAATTGTGTGGGTAGCCCCAGCCCTACCAGCGCCAGACCAATCAGGGTGCCCACCAATAATCCGACCGCGCCGATCATCAATAGCGCCCGCAGTGTAGTCGGGCCCAATCGAAAGGCGGCGAACAAATGTGCCGCGGTGACCGGCTTGTCGGCTTCCTGATCACGGCACGCCAGCATGAAGCCCGAAAAAAAAGCGGGCTGCAATAGATGCATGATGCTCAGGCCGATAAAAGGTATGAGCAAAATGAGCAGCGAAACCATCAGCCACGCCGCAATCAGGCTAAGCCAAGCGATTGGCTGGCGGCGCAGCAGTTGAAATGCGCCTTGAATCCATCGTGCGCCATCGCGGGTGGGTTTATCAATTACTTGCATGGGGATTTAGATAGGAAGCGAAAAGTGAATGGTGGGGGAACAAGAAAGAAGAAAAAAGACAGTAGCCACAGCGCTGGTTGTTATTGATGCGCGCGGTCAAAACCTTGTCACGGCATCAGCGCCCGGTTGGGTGCCTCATGTGCAACGTGGTAGGCCAGCAATCGCTCTGAAAACGGATGGTCCTTGGGATGGGTCAATTCTGAATCGCGCGGAAAATAATGGTATCCCAATCGTCCCAGCCAAGAGCGCATTGCTGCGGCGCGTAGCACTTGCGGCCATGCGTCGCGTTCGGCGGACGTAAAAGTGCGAATGCTGGCGTAACCGGCCAAAAGTGCGCGGGTGTTATCGGCGCTCAGCTTTGCGGCCGGGTAAGCGCCAATATCCAGACACCAATCGTTGACCGTAATGGCGACATCAAGCAGCAGCTGATCTTCGCAGGCGAAATAAAAATCGATCATCTGCGGCGTGTGAGCATCGTGGTGTTCATCCCACAAAATATTGTCGCGGAATAAATCGCCGTGAATAATGCCGCGCGGCAGGTTAAGCAAATCAAAATGAGCCTGATTTTTTAGCTCAATTTCCAGCGCAGCATTTTCACGTGCTGAAAGATTTTTTTTTAAATCCGCCGCATACTGATGCCACCATGAAAGTCCGCGCCAGTTGGCCATCTTGAGGTTAAAATCGGTTGCGGCCAGATGCATTCTGGCGAGCGCCGCACCAATAGCAAAGCAATCTTCGGCTCGCGGATGAGCAATATCATTACCGTTCAAGCGTGTCACCAACGCCGCGGGTTTACCTTTCAATGTTTGTAAAATCTGCCCTTGGTGATCGGCCAGTGGTGCGGCGCAGGGAATACCAGCGCGGCTCAAATGCGACATCAGCCCCATATAAAAATCGAGATCCGCGCGCGGGATTTTTTCAAAAATAGTCAGTACGTAACGACCCAGCGTGGTGGTGACAAAGAAATTTGAATTCTCGACGCCAGCCGCGATATTTTGAAAGTCGATGATGTCGCCGATGCGGTAGGGCGCGACAAAAGCGCGCGCTTCATCAATGGTAATAGGCGTGAAAACACTCATGGCGGCTAACTTTTTACCTTGGCAATATGTGATTGAGGCGAATTATGTCGAGGGATTTTCAAATAGCTTTCATAACGACTCAACAAAGTCACCAACACTATTTCCACTCGAACAGCACCCAGGTCGGCACGGCCATTTTCAAATCGGGCCCATCCACGCGCGCAAAGCTGCCATCGCCTTTGGTATCAACCAAAAAATAGGCGGGCCCGCTGGCGGGTATTACGCGCATTTTGTAGAGCTTGCCTTTGATACGGTATTCCTCAATGGTGTCAGTGCCGTTTTTGGTCGTCGTCACTTTGGCTTCAAGATTGACGTCCTCTTTTACCAGAGGCGGTGCCGGCACATCATCAACCACCTGCAAATTTTTCGGTTTGGGATGTTCCTTGGATTGCGCAAAAGCAGAGGTAGCCAAAACAGAACAGACGGCGATAGCGAGCAACGCAATTTTTTTCATTTGTAATCCTTTTGAACCGATCAATAACCTACAGGGACATCTCGAGCGCTTTTTCATGCGCATTTGGCATGATGCTGCGGGTGGCGTAATGTTCAAAAATAATATTGACGGCGTCTTGTGCGTCGTCAGTTACCTTAAATAAATCCAGGTCCTTGGCGCTGATCACGCCTTCTTTCAGCATCGTGGTTTTAATCCAGTCCAGCAGGCCCGCCCAAAATTCGCTGCCCACCAGCACTACCGGGAAGCGGCGAATTTTGCCTGTCTGTATCAGCGTCATGGCTTCAAATAATTCATCCAGTGTGCCAAAGCCGCCCGGCATCACCACATAGGCGACAGCGTGCTTCACAAACATAGTTTTGCGCGCAAAAAAATGCTGAAACGACATTGATACATCCTGATAGCCATTGCCGCCCTGTTCAAAAGGCAGCATGATATTCAGGCCCACGCTGGGACTTTTGCCGGCCAACGCGCCCTTGTTGGCCGCTTCCATAATGCCGGGGCCGCCGCCGGAGAGCACACTAAAGCCCGCGTCAGATAATTTTCGCGCAATAGTTTCGGTCAGGCCGTAGTACGGGTTCGCTTCCTTCAGACGAGCACTGCCAAAAATCGCCACGGCGGGCGAGATGTTTTCCAACTTGTCCGTCGCTGAAACCATTTCAGCGATAATGTTAAACATCCACCATGATTCCCGCGCAGCCGTCAGCGACTGCTGTTTCAATTGCGGGTCGGCCCGCAAGGGTATCTTATCGGCGGCCTTAATGTTGGCAACGGTGTTAGCAGTGGTGTCAGCAGCGGCAGCAGTACCAGCGGTTTTCTTTGCATCCAAAATAAATTTCTCCAATGAACAATATCAGCGACCACAACCCAGACCATACCAAGCATTTATTACTAGTCGATATATCGAGCTATTTCTATCGGGCTTTCCATGCCATGCCTGATTTGCGAAGTCCGTCTGGCGCGCCAACCGGCGCTATCCGCGGCGTGGTCAATATGCTCAACCGATTGCGCGAAGAACATCCCCATGATTATAGCGCGTGCGTGTTTGACCCCAAAGGCAAAACATTCCGCGACGATATTTATGCGGATTACAAAGCCACCCGAACCAGCATGCCCGAAGACCTGGCAGCCCAGCTTGGCCCCATGCGCGAAACCATCGAGGCGCTCGGCTGGCCCTGTGTGGTGGTTGACGGCATGGAGGCCGATGACGTGATTGGCACCCTCGCCACCCATGCCAGCGCGCGCGGCGTCAAAACCATGGTCTCCACCGGTGACAAAGATTTGGCGCAATTGGTCAACGAGCAAGTCACCCTGGTAAACACCATGTCCAACGAACGGCTGGACATCCCGGGTGTTAAAGAAAAATTCGGCGTGCCGCCGGATCGCATCATTGATTATCTGGCGCTGATGGGTGATACGGTCGATAACGTGCCCGGCGTCGAAAAAGTCGGCCCCAAAACGGCCGCAAAATGGATTGCGGAATATGGCTCGCTTGACGGCGTCATGACCAATGCCGCGAATATCAAAGGTGTGGTCGGCGAAAATTTACGCAAAGCGCTGACATGGTTACCCACTGGTCGCACGCTGGTCACGGTGAAATGCGATGTGCCGCTGCCGTTTGATTTTGACGCGCTTGGTTATAAGCCGCCTGATAATGCGAAGCTTAATGTGCTATACGACCAATTTGGCTTTAAGAGTATGCGCGTGGCAGGTGGTGATGGTAAGGCCGCACCTGCCGTTTCAAACGACGGCACCGCCGTATTTAAGCAGGCCGATAAAGATGCCACCGCTTCCCGCTGGTCATCGGGCGAAGCCAGCGCCCAGCAAACGACCTTCATCAACACCCGCCAATACGAATGCATTTCCACCGAAGCACAGTTGGATGATTGGCTTGCCAAGCTCAATGCCACACCACTGGTCGCGCTCGATACCGAAACCACCAGCCTCGACCCGATGACTGCGCAGATCGTCGGATTGTCATTTGCCTGTGTGGCCGGCGAAGCGGCTTATTTGCCACTGCGCCATATTTATCCCGGTGCTCCCGATCAGCTTGATTTTGATCTCGCTCTGAACAAGCTGCGCCCGTGGCTGGAAAATGCCAGCAAACACAAGCTCGGCCAAAACATCAAATACGACTTGCATGTGTTCGCCAACCACGGCATCACTGTGCTCGGCTACACCCACGATACCTTGCTCGAATCGTACGTGCTCGAATCGCACCAGCGTCACGATATGGATTCACTCGCCACCCGCCACCTCGGCGCCAGCACCATTTCATTCGAACAGGTCGCCGGCAAAGGCGCAGCACAAATCGGCTTCGATCAAGTCTCCATTGAAACCGCCACCGAATACTCTTCCGAAGATTCCGATGTCACGTTGCAACTCCACGGCGCGCTATATGGTCAAGTCGCCGCTGATGAAAAATTAAAATTTGTTTACGAACAAATTGAAATGCCGACCACCCATGTGCTACTGACCATTGAGCGCAACGGCGTGCTGATCGACAGCGCGTTGCTCGAAAAGCAAAGTGGCGAGCTTGGCGTCAAGATGCTTGAGCTTGAAGCCAAGGCACATCAGGAAGCGGGCCAGCCGTTTAATTTAAGTTCGCCCAAACAATTGGCCGAGATTTTATTCGACAAAAAAGGTATCAAGCCATTCAAGAAAACGCCCGGCGGCGCACCGTCAACCGATGAAGAAACGCTGGCCAAGCTGGCTGAAGATCACCCTCTGCCGAAAATCATTCTCGATTACCGCAGCATGGCTAAACTCAAAAGCACCTACACCGATAAGCTGCCGCGTATGGTCAACGCCAAGACCGGACGCGTCCACACCAACTATGGTCAGGCGGTCGCGGTCACCGGGCGCTTGTCGAGCAATGATCCCAACCTGCAAAA
This sequence comes from Burkholderiales bacterium, assembly GCA_043773745.1. Taxonomy (GTDB): domain Bacteria; phylum Pseudomonadota; class Gammaproteobacteria; order Burkholderiales; family Usitatibacteraceae; genus UKL13-2. The sequence continues at coordinate 32,392 of JAYVEV010000020.1, forward strand.
CATTCCGGTCAGAACCGCAGAAGGTCGAAGAATCCGCGAGGCCTTTATTGCCGCACCCGGCAGCGTGATTTTGTCTGCCGACTATTCGCAGATTGAGCTGCGCATCATGGCGCATTTATCGTCTGATGCAGGGCTGCTCAAAGCGTTTGCCGAAGGCATGGACGTCCATCGCGCCACCGCCGCAGAAATTTTCAGTGTCGATGCCAAGGAAGTCAGCAATGAGCAGCGCCGCTACGCCAAGGTCATCAATTTCGGATTGATTTACGGCATGAGCGCCTTCGGCCTTGCCGTCAATTTGGGCATCGAGCGCGGCGCCGCAGCCAGCTATATCGAAAAATACTTCGCCCGTTATCCCGGCGTAAAACAGTACATGGAGCGCACCCGCGCCGAAGCCAACGAACGAGGCTATGTGGAAACCGTCTTCGGCAGACGCTTGTGGCTGCCCGACATCCGCTCCAGCAACCAAGGTCGCCGCCAAGGTGCGGAACGCGCCGCCATCAACGCGCCCATGCAGGGCACCGCCGCTGATTTAATCAAGCTGGCGATGATCGCCGTACAGGGCTGGCTTGAAAAAGAAAAGCTGGCGACGCGGATGGTGATGCAAGTACACGATGAGCTGGTGCTGGAAGTGCCGGAGAGTGAGTTGGAATTGGTGAAGGCCAATGTGCCGGGGCTGATGACTAATGTGGCGAAGCTCGATGTGCCGCTGGTGGCGGAGCCTGGGGTGGGACGAAATTGGGAGGAGGCGCACTAAAAATTGGTTAAGCATGCTGGATGCAGCATGCAGTTTATATTTGCGCCAAGCGATCCAGCATTAGCTGAATGAATGTAAATGTGACTGGGTGAAGTTGCTTGAATCTTTATTCAAAAATAAAACCCTAGTACTGGTGAGACTCTTGGCGATGTTTTTCTCTAAAAAGCGCACCAGTGCTAGGGTTTCTGTTTTTTATTGCCTGTTCTGTTGCTCGTTTGTACGGAACCCATGAACACCTCGTTGAGATATTTTGAAAAGTGGCGGCGAGGTTGATTTAGCGAGGTTGCTTTATTTTGCAGCGATCAAAATATCAGCATGGCGTGATGCGCTAACAACGATGGCGGCCATTTTTTTGACGGGCATACGTTGCGCGGTGACGACGATGGTTTCCATTTGCTGTGGTGCGATGGCAGCTTGATTGACGCTAATGGCTTGGCTATTGGCGACGGCTGCGATGGAGCCGATGAACAGGCTGAATAAGACGATAGCGGTAGCGATGTTGTCTTTGTGGTTTGCTTTGTATTCGGTTTTCATGATGGTTTCCTTTTGCGTTGCAATGTTGGGCTGGTGTTGCTTTGTTGATGACGTCACTTTATTGAGACGCACACAAGCCCTCAACCGGATTGCGACCAACCGCATAAAGCGCTGTGTGAATTGGCAAAAAATAGCGATGATTGTGTGGACGTACGCCGCGATCAGCCGCTATAAACCCTTCATTACCATGGCAAAACCAAATGCATAATTCTCCAGAATCGTTGATAATCTTGGCACCACAACCAACGAGAACCGCTATGAAAAATTTCCGCGTTTTTACCAACATCGCCGCAGTTGCTGTTGCAGCGCTGGCAGCCGCTATTGCCACCTCAGCGTCGGCACAAAACTACGACAAAGTCGAAATCAAAACTGAAAAATTGTCGCCGACCACTTATGTGTTGTTTGGCGCAGGTGGCAATATTGGCTTGTCGATTGGCGACGATGCGGTATTCGTGATCGACGATCAATTCGCGCCGCTAACACCAAAAATTAACGCGGCGATTAAAGCGCTAACGAATAAGCCGGTGCAATTTGTACTGAACACCCATTGGCACGGCGACCACACCGGCGGCAACGCCAATTTTGGCAAGGCAGGCGTGCTCATCATTGCCCACGACAATGTGCGTAAGCGCTTGTCCAGCGAGCAATTCATTGAATATTTTCGTGCCAAGGAGCCAGCGCAGCCGAAAGAGGCCTTGCCGGTGGTAACGTTTTCAAAAGACCTGACCTTCCATATCAATGGCGACGAGGTGTTCGCTTTTCATGTGCCAAAGGCGCATACCGATGGCGATACCATCGTGCATTTCAAAAAGAGCAATGTGATCCACATGGGCGATACCTACTTCAACGGCTTTTATCCGTTTATCGACAGTTCCAGTGGCGGTACGGCGGAAGGTATTGTCGCCGCGGCTGACCGCGTGCTGGCGATTAGCGATGACAAAACCCGCATCATCCCCGGCCATGGCCCGGTTTCGAGCAAGGCGGAATTAAAAGTGTTTCGCGATATGGTCGCCACAGTGTCTGGCCGTGTGGCCGCGCTGATGAAGCAGGGCAAGAAACTCGATGAAATTATTGCCGCCAAACCCTCGGCGGAATTTGATGAACGTTGGGGTAAAGGCTTTATCCCAGCGGTCAAATTTATTGAAATGATGGTCGGCTTGCAGCCAAAGTAAATGTAGTCCGCTGTTACTTTCCCTTGAGGATGAAGGGAAAGGGCAGTGGCACTATTTACTTCGCAGCAGCCACCACATCAAAATGACGTGATGCGCGAACCACGATGGTATTCATTGTTTCGATGGGCATACGTTGTGCGGTAATGACGATGGCTTCCATTTGCTGTGGTGCCATGGCGGCTTGATTGACATTGACAGTTTGACTATTGGCGACGACAGCGATTGAGCCGACGAACAGGCTGAATAAGGCAATAGCGGTGGCGATGTTGTCTTTGCAGTTTGTTTTGTATTCGGTTTTCATGATGGTTTCCTTTTGCGTTGCATTGTTGGGTTGGTGTTGCTTTGTTGATGACGTCACTTTATTGAGACGCACACAAACCCTCAAACGGATTCCGACGAATTGCACAAAATGCGGCGTGAATCAGCAGTTACAGGGCCTTATTCAGTTAAGGCGTATTGATATGAGGCATAAAAAACCCCGCATCGCGGGGGTTTTTTGTCGAGCACCAAGCTAATTACTCAGCAGCTTTGTCCCGCGATGGAAGCGGTCGCCATCATTTCATTAAACAATGCCATCGAGACCTTGCCGGACACCGCATAAGGATCAAGCTCGGCTTTTTCAGAATACTTGATCAGCAGTGATGGGTTAATACGCGCCAGCGATACCTGGCCCATAGACCAGTGCGAGAAATTGCGTTCCTCGATTTCTTCATAGCAGAGCAGCATCACATCTTTATGGCGCGGGTCGTTGGAAATTTTATTGTATAGCGCATTGACTTCCATGCGGCCACCTTCGAGCACCTGCAAAAAGATCTTGCCGCTGCAACACAAAACGCCGGTGATTCCGTGTGGCGGATTATTGGTGCGTGATTTTGAGACGATCGCATTCAGGTCATCCTGGGCAATGGTGTCAATGGTGCGGCTGCAATACATGAGGCGAACTAACATGTGGACTCCTTATTATTTTTATGTTGGCGCTATGAATTTTTCTTCGTCAGCAAGGACAAAAATTCACGGCGCAAATTGGCATCTTTGAGGAAAGAGCCACGCATCAGGCTGTTGGTCATTTTTGAATCGTTATCTTTCACCCCGCGCCAATGCATGCAAAAGTGATCTGCTTCCATCACGATCGCCAAGCCGTCAGGTTGCACTTTCTCTTGCAATACATTCGCGAGTTGGGTCACCGCTTCTTCCTGAATCTGCGGGCGGCTCATGATCCAGTCGCAAAGCCGGGCGTATTTGGAGAGACCGATGAGATTCGAATGCTCGTTGGGCATCACGCCGATCCATACGCGGCCAATCACCGGGCATAAATGATGCGAGCACGCGCTGCGCACCGTAATCGGGCCGACAATCATCAGCTCATTCAAATGCTCGATATTCGGAAATTCTGTAATCGCGGGCTGGGTGGCGTAACGGCCGTTAAAAATCTCTGTGAGATACATCTTGGCAACACGGCGCGCGGTCTCGTTGGTGTTGTGGTCATTTTCGGTGTCGATGACGAGGCTTTTTAAGACCTCGGCCATTTTGGTGGTGACTTCCTCGCGCAGCAAATCAATTTCGCCTTCCTTTACAAAGGCCGCGATATTGTCATTGGCGTGAAAGCGCTTGTTGGCCCGTTTGAGGCGAGCGCGAATACGATCAGAAACAATGGCACTGTTCTCGCCATCGTCGGGATCGCTTTGAAATAACGGGGTCGGTTTGGATGACATATCGTCGCTTTTAACAATCCATCGGCAGCTTGGCTGTCGATGGCAAGGGTTACGCGCAAATAGTGCGGCTAACATGAGCTAAAGCCATCACGATTGCAGCGCGGGAATACAAAACGGCAGCATTCGCCGATTGCACATAAACACTTAACGGCGGGTTTTATCCCGCTCAATAATTGCATACGCAGAATGATTGTGAATCGATTCAAAATTTTCTGTTTCTACCCGGTAGGCATCAACGCGGCTGTCGGCATCCAGAGCGGCGGCAACATCGCGGACCAGATCTTCGACAAATTTTGGATTGTCGTAGGCGCGCTCAGTAACGTATTTCTCATCGGGACGCTTCAGAATGCCGTAAACCTCGCTGCTGGCCTGGTCTTCGGCGATGCGGACAATTTCTTCCACCGTCATCGCCACCTGTGATTCAACCGCGATAGTGATATGCGAGCGCTGGTTGTGCGCACCGTAGGCGGAAATCTCTTTGGAGCACGGGCACAAGCTGGTAACCGGGGCGACAATTTTGGTAGTGACGCGGGCCGCACCATTTTTGATATGACCCGAAAGCGTGACTTCGTAATCCATCAGCGATTTCACCCCGGATACGGGTGCAACCTTTTCGATGAAATACGGGAACGTCATCTCGATATGGCCTTCCGCGACATGCAAACGCTCGACCATGCTCATTAGCAGGTTGGCCAACATAGGCACGCTGTACGCATTCTGGTTAGATTCCAGAATCTCGATAAAGCGTGACATGTGCGTGCCTTTGACGTCATGCGCCAGACGTACAGCCATTGAAAAGGTCGCGACGGTATGTTTAATCTCGCCCGTGGCCGATTCGATCTGTACCGGGTGACGAATGCCGCGGATGCCGACGCGATCAATCGCAATATGCCGAGCATCAGGGCTACTCTGCATATCCGGCATGGGCATGTTGGTATCGCGTTGATTCATTTAGGATTTGCTTCCAAAAGTGTAGCTTATCAGTATAGCGTGGCAGCAATAGTTGAGTAAAGTTATCAACCATGCATAGCACCAGAGTGGCTCAAACTAGATTAGGACTGGGCGTCAGAGTTCAATAGCGTGCGGTTCGCGCTGATCAAGCAGCAAAAAAAGGGCGCTCAGTTGAGCGCCCTTTTTGGCTGGGGTACCACTCTCCCCAGTATGATGCTTAGTGGTTGTAAGCCGACTCGCCGTGTGAGGTGATGTCCAAGCCTTCGCGCTCTTCTTCTTCCGGAACACGCAATCCCACGATCATCTTCACAATGAAAAGCGATACGGATGCCACCACGGCCGACCAGATCACGGTGAGACCCACTGCTTTGGCCTGCACAATAACCTGCGACATGATGGTTTCGAAGCCCGGCTTCATTTCAAACCAGTTGTTCGGGAAGCCTGGGCCGCCAAGGTCAGGCGAGTTAAATACGCCTGTCAGTAACGCACCCAAGATGCCACCCAATGCATGCACGCCAAATACATCCAGCGAATCATCGGCTTTGAGCAATTTCTTGAGGCCAGTCACACCCCACAAACAAACCACGCCTGCCAAGGTGCCAATCACGAATGCGCCCGGAATGCCGACGTTACCGGCTGCTGGTGTTATCGCCACCAAGCCTGCAACAGCGCCAGATGCTGCGCCCAGCATGGAAGGCTTGCCGCGCAACAACCATTCGGCGGTGATCCATGACAGCACCGCACAAGCCGTGGCCAGGAAGGTGTTCATGAACGCCAGTACCGCAGTACCATTGGCTTCTAAAGCCGAGCCGGCATTAAAGCCGAACCAGCCGAACCACAGCAGTGACGCACCGATCATGGTCATCGTCAGGTTATGCGGTGACATCGATTCCTTGCCGAAGCCAATACGCTTACCAAGGAAATACGCGGCAACCAAACCAGCAACACCGGCATTGATATGCACGACCGTGCCACCGGCAAAATCAAGCGCACCCCATTGCCACAACAAACCCGCTTTGGCATTTTGCGCATCAACGACGGCAGCTGACACATAAGTATCAGGACCGGGCCAGAACCAGACCATGTGGGCGATTGGGATATAGCTGAAGGTGAACCACAGCGCCATAAACAAAATCACCGCGCTGAACTTCATACGCTCGGCCACCGAGCCTAGGATCAGGCAGCAGGTAATGGCGGCAAAGGTTGCCTGGTAAGCGGCGTACAGCATTTCGGGAAGCACTACCCCTTTACTGAAGGTGGAGGCAGTCGCAAAGTCACCTTTAACCAGATCTGCCATGCCCTTGAAGAACATTCGGTCGGCGCCACCAATAAATGGACTTAATGCGCCGCTCCCCTCAGTGAACGCAAAGCTGTAGCCATAGACAACCCACAGCACGGTGATTAACGAGAACGTTACAAACACCTGCATCAGTACAGACAGCATGTTTTTCGAGCGTACCAGGCCGCCGTAGAACAATGCCAATGCGGGCACGCTCATCAACAATACCAGCGCGGTGGAAGTCAGCATCCAGGCAACGTCGCCCTTGTTGGGCACTGGTGCCGCTGCCGGTGCTGCGGGTGCCGCAGCAGGTGTAGCAGCTTTTGCATCAGGTGCGGTTACTGCAGGTGCAGCTTCTGCAGGCGCTGCGGCAGGTGCTGTTGCCGGTGTTGGCACCGGCGCTTGCGCTTGCGCCAGTGATAGTGTTACGACAACGCCGCAGGTGAGTGCGCCACATACGGCTAATAGCGATAGAAATTGTTTCATCGGTTTCATGTTCAAGAGCTCCCTGAATTAAAGCGCGTCTGCGCCGGTTTCACCGGTGCGAATGCGAACAACTTGTTCTAGATTGAACACAAATATTTTGCCGTCGCCGATTTTGCCGGTATTGGCCGATTTTTCAATCGCCTCAATGACCTGTTCGAGCAGGTCGTCTTTGACAGCGGCCTCGATTTTTACTTTGGGCAAAAAATCAACGACATATTCTGCGCCGCGATAAAGCTCGGTGTGGCCCTTTTGCCGTCCAAAGCCTTTAACCTCTGTAACCGTGATCCCCTGTACGCCGATGGCAGAAAGGGCTTCACGGACTTCGTCAAGCTTGAACGGCTTGATGATGGCAGTGACTAATTTCATTGTTGTACTCCCTTGGTGGTGAAAACATGCCGCCGCATATCACGCGACGGCATAGTGATAAGAACGGAAGAAAAATTATGAATCAAAGAAAAAACAATGTTAATTAAAATCGGGGTTAGAAGGTTTTGGAAACAAACGCAACCAGACGGTTTTTGCTCCAATCGCGGCCTTTGAAGGTGTAGTTTGCTTCTTTGGCATTGGTGCCTTTGAAATATCCGCCGACGTTCCAGCCGTCACCCAAATCATATGATGGGCCGAACTTGTAAACCACATAGGTTAGTTCTTTATCGTTGTTAAAACCCAGATAGTTGCCCTTGTATTTTTGTTGCGCAACCTGGGCCATCAAAGTGAGTTTTGGCGCAATTTCTTGCGAGTAGTTCAGCTCAAGAAACGAGGTGCCCTTGCTTTTGGGTGTACCGAATATGTCTCCGGTTGAGTAGGAGTATTTGACGTTAAAGAAGCTGTAGGTGGCACCAATATAAATTTCATCAGTGTTTGGCTTGGGCAATCCTTTTGCACCCGGATACTCATAGTGCAAATAACCGAGATCGAGGGTTACATCCTTAACAACTTCGAATTTATAACCGCCGAACAAATCGATTTCAACAGAGGCTGATTTACTGATTAGACCCAGATCTTTATAGTCTTTGAGCCATTTGATATTTGAAACAAACGTTCCCAGATAAAAGCCGCTGGAATGGGCGTAATCCAGATTGAATTGGAGAGCGGGCTTTTCGGAGGTTTGCGATATGCCGCGATATTCATACTCGCTGAATACAGAAATTTTAGGGGTAAAAGTATGCTCTGGGGTTGCAGGCGCGGCGGGAGCCGCCTGGGCTGCTGCATTTAGTGCATTTAAAGAAAGGACGGTAAACCCTGCCAGCCCAGCAAGTCTGGTGAAGGATAGTGCGTTCTTGGCTTTTCTCATGTGGATTCCCTTGGTGAGTTTGATTGGTGTTCTGGTTGAATATAAATAGTTAGCAGATAGCGTGCCACCCAAAAATAATGCGTAATATATTGATTTTTATGAGCTAATTTTTAGGGCCTACAATTGTTGCACCACAACATTGCGGGTAGACGCGAGAGTGCACCTATTTGGTGCCCCGTTAATTTGGCTTACCGAAATTCGTCGGTGACACAACGACGCGCTGATGGGTCGGCTACAATAGAAAAAATGAATGAATGCCATGACCACACCGAATCCCAAGCTGATTGAATCTATCGGCCGCTTCGTCACCAACGCAGCAGCGCGTGCGGATGAGTTTATGCAAAACTCGCCGGTAGCCGATCTCGATAAAAATGTCCGCCAACACCTGATTTCGCAACTGGCCAAACAGGGTTTGGTGACCCGCGAAGATTACGAAATTCAAGTCGCCCTATTAGCAAAGACCCGCGCAAAATTGCAGGAACTAGAAGCAAAAATAGCCGCACTGGAAAATGCGCAGCGGGAGAAAAACGCTTAATGTCACTAGCAGTGTTGTACAGCCGTGCACTCGATGGCATGCAGGCACCGCTGGTGACGGTGGAAGTGCATCTTGCCAATGGTTTGCCAGCCTTCACCATCGTTGGCCTGCCTGAAATGGAAGTCAAAGAAAGCAAAGATCGGGTGCGTGCGGCCTTGCTTAATGCCCGCTTTGAATTTCCGGCCAGACGAATCACCGTCAATCTTGCCCCCGCCGATTTGCCCAAAGAAAGTGGTCGCTTTGATCTGCCGATTGCGCTGGGGATATTGGTCGCCAGCGGGCAAATACCGGGTGATAAATTAAAAAATTATGAATTTGCCGGTGAGCTTGCTTTGACCGGTGAGTTGCGCCGCATCCGGGGCGCGTTGGCGATGACCTATAAAGCCCATGGCGATGGCCGCGCATTTTTGTTGCCGACCGCTTCTGCCGAAGAGGCCGCGCTGGTCAAGGACGCCACTGTGTTGGCGGCCAAAAATTTGTTGCGGGTGTGCGCACATTTAGCCGGTCGCGAAATCATTGCCCCGTTCGTGAGTAACGCGCCGGTGGTGGTTTCCCACTATCCGGATATGGCCGATGTCAAAGGTCAAAGCCATGCCAAGCGTGCGCTCGAAGTTGCGGCGGCGGGGCGCCACAGTTTGTTGATGATGGGCCCACCGGGCACCGGCAAGACCATGCTCGCGTCGCGTTTTCCCGGTATTCTGCCGTCGATGACAGATGCCGAGGCGCTCGAATCTGCGGCGGTGCAGAGTTTGGCTACCGGTGGTTTCAAAACCGAGAATTGGAAAAAACGTAACTACCGCAGCCCGCACCACACGGCGTCTGCCGTGGCGCTGGTTGGCGGGGTGTAAACGCTATCGCTTTTCGAGACTCGGTAATGGTAAATGAGAATAGGCAGCGCTATTTGCGACTGAGCGTTGAAAGTTGCCTATCGTGAATGACGTCGGACTTCGGCCCTTTAAGGAGGTGGATGAACCGGAAGGGTTCATTAAATTGGACTGGTTTGGGGGTATATATCCCAACCCCAATCAGCACGACAACCCGCTGATAGACTGCATTTTTACGCCGTTCACCATTGCTCCTGATGGTCGTCGAATCTCAAACCTGAAGACTCAATACCATGCCGGGTTTTCATGCAGTTACCTACCCGCACTTTATGTTGGCCTAGACTTCAAAAATGGTCGACCGCTGCTTGTTTCTCCAGGTTTGAGCTATGAAAAGATACTCTTTGAGTTGGATGTCTCCGCCCTCAATGTAGTGAGTGATTGTGTCCTGACAGATCTATTTAACGGCGATGCGGAATCGAGGTTTAGTGGCCCTGTCAGCAACCAGATGCTTAGATTCGGCAAGAGGGCCGGATTAAAGAGCCTGAAAGGAAAACTACTCGCCACTACCGGGGAAGCAGTCAGAAAAAAATTGAAGCACACGAAATCGTTACCCATGGAGGTAGTTATTCATGACATGGAGCTCACCCGCTTTTATTTAACGAACTCCGACTTTTCATGTCGCAATATTTTTAACGGTGCATTTGCCGATGATCGTCTGTTTATCAACGTTTTCAATGCGCTGCACGAAAAGCCTGGGTTCTACAAGGAACTGAATGCACATCGCCTCGTCTACCGACACGGATACCGGAAGGAGGACGCGCCTACTTTAGCCCGAATCATCTTTGACGAAACAGCCCTTACTGCGGCGCAACGGGTTCACAGCTCAATAGCAGCCGACCGTATTAATATGGTGGATGGCTTATGCGGATATCCCAAGACTCATTTTCCGTTTCAAGGCATCTCTCAACTGGGAATCATCGGAAGGCGAATGAAGGCGGACGAAGATCGATGGATATTTCTGGCTCACCGGATCGTGAGTTGCACGGGCAAGTTTCCATTTGAAGCGTTAAGTTTCGGTGATGAAATTATGAAAGGGGGCGCGATCGCACCGGCCGACGCTCCCATCGCTTTCAACAACTGGGACACCCTTGATTCCGGCCCGGTTCATAGCGAAGCGGGCGAGCAATCAGGCGAAAGCCGAAATGACGAAAAGCCCAGCGCTTCCGCAAAAAATTTACTTGCCCACTTAGCACATCGTGAATTTGCCGGACTTCAAAATGACAGGCTGAAATTTGAAAAGCGAATCGACAGCACCTATCGATCACAGCCCAAAATCGAGCAGTATTTAGAGACGCTGCTGAATGCCAGCGCAGGCAGCGGCACCACCGGCAATTCATCGTCGGCAGGGCAACGAATCATCTCAAAAAATATTACGCCATCGCCATTAACGGCGGATCTTGAAACATTCATCGAAATGATCAAAAGCCTGGAGGCGATGCGTCCGGCATGGGAAATTGACTCCCTGACAATCGATTTAGGGGTTGAGCAAGGAGGCATATCCTGTTCTTATTTTCCGCCGGTGCGTTGCTCCAAACGGAAAAAAATGAATCGTCAGTTTTCATTTCTGGATGACGCCCAGACGATTTATCGAAAGTTCATTTGTCTCGAGATAAACACGCTCAATGGGTTTTCCTACCTCTTTGAAGCGCAGCGACGACCTTCAGCACGTCTTCAGAATTCGAAGCTCGCCTGGAAGGAGAGCTTACCGATATTGTTGTTACAGGCTACTGACCGCGCGCCAGTTGCACCAGAAGCCTTTAAAAGAGCCATCGAATTAACGGTTGTGCGAAAAACTTGGCCTACGCAAAACGAGTTGCCGGGTATGATTCGACACGACACAGTTCATGGCCTAGGCGTGCAAACCGTAAACGACTTAGCTAGCCGGGTTATGGGGCTGATTGAGCGCAGTTTTTTGAGGTAGCGGATGTCAACTGACAACGCTCGTGAATTTCCTTTGGCGCCACAACAAATGCAACCTAAGACTCAGCGCGGCAGAAAAACACCCTCTTTAAATATCCCGCAAGAGACGTTGGCTACCTGGAGAAGTGCTGTTGCTCAATGTCCACATACGAGGCGAACAGAAATTGAAAGTTGGATTGCATCCAAGCTTGGCGTGAGAGGAACGAACTTATCATCAGTAATTGACGAGACGCGAGCTCTGGATCGAAACATGCCCGCCGATTTTATCGACGCACTATTCGGTTTGAAGGGTACTCCCTCGCGGCGGGCGCTTGATTTGGTTTTTGGTAGTTTGGACCAAACCATCGTCCCTTCTCAATGGCCCATAGAGGGCGGTTTAACGCTCGGAATTCACGGCATCAATTTTGCGACCATTCGCCCCATGCAAGGCGGGGTCGTGCTTGCAGTTTCCAAGCTACAGAGAACCAACAAACCGATGAAAACGTTGCTTTATCAGGTCCGATTTGATGAACCGCTTTCCAAAGTTGTTGCGGCTGAACTGAATGACACAATAAGAATATTGAACGACACCAGAGGTTAGGTCATTAGGGTATTGTCAGGTTAAGTTGGCTGCGGCTTATTATGTCGGATGAACCTGCCAAAACCACTATATTACCGCCACCGATTTCCTGCTGAGATCATTAGTCACTGCGTATGGCTGTATTTTCGTTTTGCGCTGAGCTACCGG
>JAYVEV010000021.1:0-30842 GCA_043773745.1 Burkholderiales bacterium
CCAACACCCAACACCCAACACCCAACACCCAACACCCAACACCCAACACCCAACACCCAACACCCAACACCCAACACCCAACACCCAACACCCAACGCCAGAATCTCGTATGCTAAACAATATGGTCAGTATGTCTAATCCTGAATTGAAAATCAGCGTCCCGCGACGCGCGCAACTTTTTAGCGAAGTCGAAAGTCATCGCGGCTATTTGATGCGCTTTGCAACCGCGCGGCTGCGTGATTCAGCGCAAGCCGAAGAGGTCGTGCAGGAGGCTTTGCTTGCCGCGCTGGCGGGTATTGATAGTTTTTCCGGACAAGCTGCTTTGCGCACCTGGCTTACCTCGATCCTCAAATTCAAAATCATCGATTTTCAGCGAAGCATTATCAGCGAGCGGGCACATTTTGTTTCTGCCACTGTTGAGGATGATTCAGCTGATCCGGAGTGGTTTGACAAGCTTTTCGACGAGACAGGTCACTGGAAGGAGCAATTCAGTGATTGGCCGTCGCCTGATGATGCGTTGGAGCAAAAGCAGTTTTTTGAGACCTTTGAGCGTTGCATGGATAAGCTGCCTGAATGTGCCCGCCGGGTATTTTTTCAGCGCGAAGTGATGGGTATTGATACCGATGAAATTTGTAAGGGCGAGGCTATTTCCGCGTCCAATTGTTGGGTAATCTTGCACCGTGCCCGTGTAAGCCTGCGAGAATGTATTGATCGCAATTGGTTTAAAAAGGCAGGTCAACATGAATGAGGCGGTTGTGAAGGTTTCCTGCAAACAAGCGGCACGTTTGATGAGTCAGCGCAAAGATCGGCCTTTGTCAGATGCCGAAGGTGAATCGCTGAAGCAACATTTGTATGTTTGCCTGAACTGCGAACGGTTTGATAAACAGCTCGATTTTCTCAAGCAGCTGGCCGCACGCTACGCTGTCGGCGGTCCTGTCGAAAACAATAAAAAGGCCGCCGCGGATGCATCCGATCCTAAAATTCAGTCGTAAAGGCGTCAGATCGGCGATTCTTGTAAAATGATGTCGTCGCATTCAGGTGACAAAGCGTTACCATAGTGGAACTACACCCCGATTTAAATTTTATGTATGTACATCCAGCATCCAGTAATAGCAATGTGCCTACATCCCCTATCGCCAAAGGAGCAACCATGAAAACCAATCTAATTCTTTCCTCAGCTATTGCCAGTCTCGTCGCGCTTTCATCAGTCAGCGGTGTTGCTGCTGCGCAAGATGCCAAGCCGAAAAAAGAAAAATGCTTCGGCATTGCGAAAAAAAATATGAATGATTGCGGCACGGCCAACCACTCGTGTGCGGGCAAAGCTGAAAAAGATAACGCGCCTGATGAGTGGAAATTTGTGACTAAAAAAGCGACACTTGCCGCCGGAGAAAAAAGCGAATGCGAGAAGTTGGGTGGCACCACCAAGAAGCCTGAAGCCAAAGCAGATCCGCTCAAATATTAATTCGTTCCAGTTTATGGCTTGATTTGCTAGTTTGAAATGATAATTAAGACAGAAAATAATAATAATGCCCTCTGCGTGAGGGCATTATTATTGGCGCCCATCAGAAAATGAATTTACCAGCCAGTCATCCTATCAATGCCCTGCGTGCGGGGATTGGGCTGCGTCCACCGCATTACCGGGCATTGTTGGCTCAGCCGCAGGATGTCAGTTTTCTGGAAATTCACAGCGAGAATTTTTTTGGCGCTGGCGGACCTCCGCTGCGCTATCTGGAACGATTTCGCGAAGATTATGCGATTAGTGCGCACGGCGTTGGTTTGTCACTGGGCTCAGCGGATAAATTGAATGTCCAGCATCTGCAGAAACTCAAGCGACTGGTTGGCTGGCTTGAGCCCGCGCTGGTATCAGAGCATTTGTGTTGGGTGGGTGTCGGCGGGCGTTATCTGAATGATTTGCTGCCTATTCCTTACACAGAGGAATCGCTTGCTCATGTGGTTGAGCGTGTTTCCGAGGCGCAGGATTATCTGGGCCGAAAAATTTTGGTTGAAAACATTTCAAGCTACCTGGAATTCACGGACTCAACGATTCCAGAGTGGGAATTTTTACGCGAGGTCGCGAGTCGTGCCGGCTGTGGCATTTTGCTGGACGTGAATAATATATATGTGAATGCCATGAATCATCATTTTGATCCCATGCAATATTTGGCTGCGATCCCCGCTGCCGATATTGGTGAAATCCATTTGGCCGGGTTTCAGGATACTGGTGAAATCTTGATTGATACCCATGGCGCCGCGGTCAGTGATCCCGTGTGGATGCTTTATGAGGCTGTCGTTGCGCGGTTAGGTTCGATACCAACATTAATTGAGTGGGATACCGATATTCCGCCGCTGGATGTGTTGATGGCCGAGGCGGAAAAAGCCAATGAGATTCTGGCTCACGTCGTGCCAAATGTGGTGCACGGGCAGGCGCTTGCCCGGCGTACAGAGAGGGCGCCCCATGCTGCATGATCGCCAACTTGAGTTCATGAACGCGGTGTTGATGCCTGCCGCGCAAGGTGCAAAATTTACGGCGCCCGATATCCGCCAAAGCGCACATAGTTTGCTCACGCCTGCTGACCGGATGGCGGTATATCGGCGCAATATCATGACCACGTTGCGCGGTGCGCTGGGTGATATTTTTCCGACCATAAAATCCATGATGGGTCGGGAAATTTTTTTGGCCGCTGCGGATATGTTTATTCAACAAACCCCCTCGCTGTCAGGTGACTTGAACCAGTTTGGTCGTGAGTGGCCTGATTTTTTGAACGGTTATGCGCAGTCGTCCCCATCCTCTTGTTTGCCGGCTTTTTTGCATGACATGGCAAGGCTGGATTGGGCATGGCACGAAGCATTTCATGCGGCTGATCACGAGCCGCTGGATTTATTGCGCCTTGCTGTGGTGCCTGGTGAGCAGCATGCGTCACTGGTGTTCAGTCTGCATCCAAGCGCACACCTAATTGAATCGCCGCATCCGTTATGGCAACTTTGGCAAATGCATCAACCAGAAGTTGGCAACAATAGCCACGCAGAAGAGGCAATGGGTCATGCGCGATCAACGCGAGATTATTTGCTGGTGCATCGTGGCGAAGCGGATGTCACCTTGACCCGATTGAGCGAAGCGCAGTTTCGTTTTCTGAGCGCATGTATGCAACAACAGGGCCTCGGCATGGCATGCGATGCTGCTTTTCAATCCGATGAGGCGTTTAGTCTGCAAGAGTTTCTCATTGAAGCGGTTAAGCAGAACATTATTGTTGATTTTTCTTCTACTCCTACTCTTTTTTGATGTGCAACCCGATTAACGCCCCCGCTTCTTAACAAGCCATTTCAGTTCACACTTGTTGACATCTATAACAATGGTCGCCCCGTATATTTAGCACGAAGAAAAAAATAACATCTCAGAATTGGATACCAAATGAAACCCACTATAACTATTCGCACAATGCCGCTTGCATCATTTGCCGTTTCGGCGATGATGGCCGTTGGCGCGCTATCGCTGTCGGCGACCTCGTCTGAGGCGCTGGCGCAGACCAACGCTGCCGCCAAGACACCAGCAAAAAAATCCGCCACCCAAGCAAAATTCAATGCCGCTGCAGCGCTTAATAAAGCGGCTCGCCAACCGATGTTGGCAGAGCGCATTACCAAATCGTTCAGTATGATTGGGCAAAAAGTTCTGGAGCTGCGTGCGCGCCGCCAGTTAGATGATTCGCTCAAAGAATTTGATAGCGCGCTAAAAGAATTGTTGGCAACTGCGCCAACTGCCGAAATTCGCGAGAACTATGAATTGCTCGATCAGTTATTCAGTGATTACAAAGGTATTGAAGCCAAGCCCGCCAACCTCGCCAGCGCCAAAGAACTGGCCGAGCAAAATGAGGAGCTGGTGTGGATTTCACAAAAGGGCGCGTTGATGATCCAGGCCTATACCAAGTCGGCACGCAGTGATTTGATTGCCACTTCCGCCGATCTGCGCACTCTTTCGCAGCGCATCGCCAAGCTGTATTTATTCCGCAGCTGGGGCATCCGCTCGGATGTTATTGCCGCCGATTTGAAAAAGGCGGAAACCGAATATCGCGCCGATATGGATCGCCTATTGAAGGCCCCACAAAATTCCGAACAAATCAAAAGTGAACTCGCGCTGGCCGAGACGCAGTGGGTGTTTTTGAAGCAGGGAATTGACCGGTTGAATGCCAATAAATCATCACCCAATGAGTTGGAATTCGTTGCCAAATCGTGCGACAACATTCTGGAAGTAATGGAGCGTGTAACCAAGCTTTACGAAGCCATGAAGGCTTAATAAAGCTCTAGTCAGGGCGGGGGCTTTGGGGCAAAAGGGCTCAAGAAGCGCGTGGAATGGCTTTCTGCGATTTGAACTCGATGCTATTTAATAACGGTTGCAAGCGTCGAGTCCAATGCAATTCTTTCGTCAAACACAAAGCAGTTGCCCTCATAATGCGCGCTGCCGCATTCCTCAAAATATTTGAGAATCCCGCCGTCGAGTTGATATACCTTTGAGAAGCCGTTCTGGATCATCAGTGGTCCTGCTTTTTCACAGCGAATCCCACCAGTACAAAAAGTGACAATGGTTTTATCTTTGAGCGTGGGATCTGTTGCCACCCAATCATTGAGACGCTCGGTGAATCTTGGAAAATGATCAAGGCCTATGCTGGTGGCGCCGGTAAAGGTGCCATGATCAATCTCAAACTGGTTGCGTGTGTCGAGGAGTACTACTTCGCGCCCTTCAGCTAACCATTGACGTAAGGTAGTAGCGGGCAAGCGCGGAGTCGGGGTGAGTGCCGGATTGATGTCGGGCCGGTTCAATTTAATGATTTCGTTTTTGAGTTTGACGAACAAGCGGCGGAATGACTGCTGTGCAGACAAACTTTCTTTGACCACCAGATCGGCAAACTCAGGCTGCGCACGCAAATAGCCGAGCAGAGCTTCAACCCCTTCCCGTGAACCGGCCACAAAAATATTGATGCCTTCGGGCGCCAGTATCACTGTGCCTCGTATCGCATGCGCTGTTGCCACTTCCCGAATGGCAGCGATTCTTACCGGCAGGTCATCAAGCGAAACAAATTTGTAGCCAGCGATGTTGACAATATCGGTCATGAATTAAATCAGTTACAACACATATCGGGCGAGGTCCTCGCTATCGGCGAGCGCAGCCAGTTTTTGATCAACATAGGCGGCGGTAACGGTGAAAGCATTGCCGTGCAATGTTGAATCAAAGGAAATTTCTTCGAGCAGTTTTTCCATTACTGTATAAAGTCGGCGCGCGCCGATATTCTCAGTTTTTTCATTCACGGCAAAGGCAATTTCAGCCAGCCGTCTGACTGCATCAGCCAGGAATTCCAGCGTGAGGTTTTCTGTCTGGAGTAACGCCTGATATTGCTTGGTCAGGCAGGCATCGGTGTTGGTGAGAATCGCCTCAAAATCTTCAACCGCAAGCGAGGTCAATTCCACGCGAATGGGCAGGCGACCCTGCAATTCTGGAATCAAATCAGACGGCTTCGCCAAATGAAAAGCGCCAGACGCAATAAATAAAATATGGTCTGTTTTGACCATGCCGTATTTGGTCGAGATCGTGGTGCCCTCGATCAACGGTAACAAATCACGCTGCACGCCTTGGCGTGACACATCCGCGCCGTGCGCCTCGGAACGGCTGGCGATTTTATCGATTTCATCAATAAAGACAATGCCGTTTTGCTCGACATTATGTAGCGCCTGAATTTTGGTGTCTTCGTCGTTAACCAGCTTCATCGCCTCTTCATCGGTCAGGACTTTCAACGCTTCCTTTACGTTCAGCTTGCGGGCGCGACGGCGCGTCTGCCCCATATTTTGAAACATGCCCTGAATCTGTTGGGTTAAATCTTCCATCCCCGGCGGGCCAAAAATTTCCATGGAGCCCGGCGTTGCCGCAACCTCAATTTCGATTTCCCGGTCATCGAGCTTGCCTTCGCGCAGCATCTTGCGGAATTTTTGCCGCGTGGTGTCTTCGGCTTCGCTGGGATCAGTTTGTTTCCCGTAGAAATCAAAATTACGCGCCTGGGGTAACAGCGCGTCGAGCACCCGCTCCTCGGCATTGTCAGAGGCTAAATGACGCACTTTATGCGCCTCGGTTTCACGCGCCTGCTTGACCGCAATCTCGACCAAATCGCGGATGATGGAATCGACATCGCGGCCCACATAGCCTACCTCGGTAAATTTGGTGGCCTCAACTTTGAGAAACGGGGCATCAGCCAGCTTCGCCAGCCGTCGAGCAATTTCAGTTTTGCCAACGCCAGTGGGGCCAATCATCAAGATATTCTTTGGCGTGATTTCCTGGCGTAATGGCTCAGGTACCTGGCTGCGCCGCCAGCGATTGCGCAAGGCAATTGCCACAGCACGCTTGGCGGCCGCTTGGCCGACGATGTGCTTGTCGAGTTCGGAGACGATTTCTTTTGGGGTCATCATGGGTGAAGATTATGGGAAGTCGGAGGGTAGGCGTGAAGGGAGAGTGGTAAGGGTAAAACATCAACACGGTCTTGCGCCCAATACCTCAGCGTTCACTCGCCCAAGCTTTCAATCACGTGATTCTGATTTGTATAGATACACAGATCCGCCGCAATGGTGAGCGATTTTTTGATGATTTCAGCAGGGGCAAGTTCGGTATTTTGTAACAATGCGAGTGCCGCAGATTGCGCGTAAGAACCGCCGGAGCCAATCGCCGCCACATGAGCTTCGGGCTCCAGCACATCACCGGCACCGGTGATGATGTAAGTGTTGCTGGTGTCGGCCACGATCAGCATGGCTTCCAGGCGCCGCAGGACGCGATCAGTGCGCCAATCTTTTGCCAGCTCAACCGCAGACCGCATCAAGTTGCCCTGATGCTTCTCTAGCTTGGCCTCGAAGCGATCCAACAGCGAAAATGCATCAGCGGTGCTGCCCGCAAAACCGACCAGAATTTTACCTTGATAGACTTTGCGGACTTTAGTTGCCGTTGCCTTGACGACGATATTGCCCAGTGTCACCTGACCATCGCCCCCCAGCGAAACTTGCTTGCCGCGTCGCACGCAAACAATGGTGGTGCCATGAAATTGTTCGGTTTGCATATCGAAATTGTAGGGTTATAAATCAGGCGATTGGGATGCTAAGAAATCTTCAACTCAGCTGGTGTAAAGCGTATGGTCGCTATGCAAAATAACACTAGACAGAGTTGTTAAGCCGCTTTTTTTCTCATCAAAATCGCGTGCTTGGTCATGCCAAATACTTCGAGCAAGGCCGAGACCAATTCATTCAGATTGGATAAAATCACCCGTTTTTGCGAGAGATGTATTGCTCTGATGACTTCGAAAAACACCCCAATTGCATTGAAATCAATACGCAACAGGCCGCTCATATCTATCACCACTTCTTGCTTGGTGCTGGCATAAATTGACAGCTGCTGAAGCATTTCCTTACTGGCGGTGTTGACAACCCCCTTAAGCGGAAAGCCAACCGACTCTTTCTGATTGTTAGCCGCGGTTGCCGCAGCGGACGCGGCAGAATCACTAGCCCCGGTCGGTCGTACCACCACTTCCCATGCGGGGGGCGACATCTCGAATGCAATGGCGAACTCGAGCCCCAGCTCCTCGTATTCATCCAGTTTTCCGTCGAGTATGTACAGCTCAAATAACAGCGACCAGTAGCCATGGCTCGCATTAATCGGCAAGTTAGCCGCGTCATTGATTTGCTTTTTAAGCAAGGCAGCAAACTCATTGAAATAGTTAAACCAGATCGGCATTTTGTTGCGGCGCAAGCGCTGAAATACGATTGAGAGCAGCTCAGCCTCTTCGACCAAAATAGATTGGATTTTGCTGAATTCAACGCGGCAACTGCCCATTTTTTTGGTAAAGATCTCGAACTTGTCGATTTCCTCCAAAAGGGCGCCTTCAGCGCCGGGGTTCAGCAGGAAAAAATCCTTGCGCTCGCGTTTTTCTTTGCGGCGTGGATCTGAGTTGTCGGCATCTTCGATCCAAACCGGGGGGGAACGCTCAAATTTCACTGTGAATAACATCGACAAGGAATCAAATTCCGACCGGTTATTGGTGAGTTGGTACAAATCAAACAACATCAACCATGCGCGAATGCTGTTTTTCCCGTCAGGTGTTTTCAGGTGATCCTTGAGGGTTTCCTGCGATGCTTCGTAGCAATCTGCGGCGTACAGAATCGCCGCTTCATAAATGGCCGGAAAATTGACACTGTCCGGCGAAAGCTGCTCGGCAGAAAATCCGCCGGAGGTTTGCATGGCGGCGCTGAGCGGAGGACGAGGTGATGCAGTTTTTGTTGGGGCGGTTGCCATGGCGTATTAGAACTTTACCGGCTCGGCGTTATTCAGGCGATAAAATAAATATTGATCGTTTACCAATTCCAGTTTCCCTGTCATCACAATAGGCTCCCATTGATTATATTCCACCGCTGTTTTGGCAATAACTTCTACCATTGAATCAGGCCCCTGATTCACGCAGAACGGGCAATGTGAGGGCAGCGGGGACAACAAAAAATGTTTCTGTTTTGCGCCGGTTGAGAGCGGCAACACAAAACCGTATAGCTTGACTTCCTGTTTGTCGAGTTCGCGAATTTGACGGCCGAATTCTGGAACCATGGTGGCGGCAGGAGTCTTGGTCGACTTGGTGGCCGCACTTTTGGTTTCGACCAGTTTTACCTGGCGCAATAACTGCCAAGGAATAGTGCCTGGCGGCAGCGGGTCTTTGCCGATATAGCCCATCAATTGCTCATCGGATAGTTTCCCCGGCAACTGCGGTTGCTGCGCCTGCGCGACAGGTGCCAAACCAAGGGCCATCGCGGTGATGGCAAAAAGGCTGAAGGCGCTGATAATGACGGGGATTTTCTTCATGTTGAATCCTGATTTCTGCACATCGATACTTCTGACTGAATGCGTGTTTTCAGCTGCCACTAGCCGCGACTCAAGATTTCGGGAACCGCATCGCGATACGCACGCCATGCGGGGAATAATGCTGCGATGACCGACAGCCCAAGAGCGGCTCCTATTATCCACCACTCGTCACGAACCCACGTCCATCCGGTGAGCGGAACACGGTGGGTCTTGCCGATTGCCTGCCCCATCCATTCGCCACCGATATGGCCGAGCACAGCGCCTAGTATAACGCCCGCCAAGCCCAGCGCGAAGCCTTGGGCTACGATCGTGAGGCAGACTGTGCTGCGTGACGCGCCCAGCACCCGTAATAGCGCCAAATCAGCCTGACGATCATTAAGGGTATTCATCAGGCCGATAAATATGCCCAGCCCTGCACAGACCATCATAATTGCCGCAAAGACTTTAAGTGCGGTAACCCCCACACCGATTAAAGAAAATAATCGTGCTGTTTCCATAGCCGGTGCGGCAGCCTGCATGCTGCTGGATGAGTTTACCCGGCGCGGGAACGAGGCTGCCGCCAGCGGGGTAGCATACTCAATTAGATAGGCGGTGACTTCCCGTTCCGGTTGGTGTTGGTTGGCCTTGCTGGCATTCTTATGAACGGCATCAGTCGCTTCACTTTCATGGTCATGAACCAGCCAGATACTCTCCAGGCTGGTAAGTATCAGTCGATCAATCACGGTGCCGGTCGGCGCCAACACGCCAACGACTTGATAGGGATGATCGGCATGGGCGCTGCCGCTATCACTCAAGCCATGGGCACCCGCGAATGCTTGGCCGACAGCCAGGCTGGTTGTCTTTGCCGCCTCGGCACCGACCACTGCCTCCAACGGTTTCGCCCATATCGTTCCTGTTCGCACCGTTGCACCATAAAGATTTAGATAGTCGGCGGTGGTGCCGACAATGCGAAATTTTTTATAGCTATCACCGAGCGCCAGCGGCACGGCGCGTTTCACCTGCGGCAGCGTAATGATCGGCTCGGCTTCGCTGATCAGAATATTGCCGGTTGGGATATCCACCTGAAAAACCGACGATAAAATTAATTGCAGTGGGCTGCCTTTGGCACCAATCACCAGATCAATGCCAGCAGTATCACGCTCCATCCGTTCTTCTGCTTGAGTCAGGGTTAATACCAGCGCAATGATAGTGCCGACCCCTAAGCCTAGCAGCACAATATTCAGGAAAGTGGCCAGTGGACGTTCTCGCAGATAGGCGCTGGCGAGCGAGCAGGCGGTAATCAAGGATTTCATGATGCTGCACCAAGTTCGACTATATGGGCAAAACGCGATTTAATGCGCGCATCATGGGTGGCCACGATCAGCGTTGCGCCATGCTCTTCGGCTTGCGTAAACAGAAGTGAAATAGCTGCCTCTGCATTGGCATCATCCAACGCCGAGGTGGGCTCATCTGCCAATATCATCAGCGGCTTATTGAGCACCGCCCGGGCGATGGCCACTCGCTGTGCTTCACCTTGCGATAACTGGCGTGGGTATGATTTTGCCTTGTGTGCAAGCCCCAGCTTTTCCAGAATAGTGTTTATTCTGCTGGCATCGTGGGTGGCTCCCGCTAAGCGTTGTGCAAGCAATAAATTTGCGCGTACTGAGAGTGCGTCAATGAGGTGAAGGCGTTGCATCACCAGGCCAATTTTTTGCCCGCGGAAATGATCGCGTTGGAATTCACTCAGCAAGTCAACGCGCACTGAATCAATCGCTACTTCACCCGTCAACGGGCGTGCCAGGCAAGCCAGAATGTTAAGTAGGGTGGTTTTCCCACAGCCCGAAGGCCCTAACAGCAGCGTGTGTTGTCCTGCGGCAACCGTCAGGCTATCCAGCGCCAGTACGGTCGATCTGGAAGCGCTTTTTCCATAGCCTGCCTTCAGCCCGGTGATTTGAATGAGCATTGAGGCAGACTTAATTTAATTGGTTTCGATGGCGGCAGCGCTATCGGCGACACAATACGCCAGGCCTTCGGTAAAAATCCGCTTTGGTAGATTGCGACCGATGAAAACCATTTTCGATTCACGAGTTTCGCCAGGCAGCCATGCTTTGCCAGGGCTGCCGCCCATGAGCATGTGCACGCCCTGAAAAATCATGCGATTATCCTGCCCCTCAATATTCAGCACGCCTTTATAACGCAGCATATCCACGCCATAGGTCTGGATGAGCAGTGACAAAAATGCCTCGATTTTTTCCATATCTAGCGGGCGCGCATCCTTCCACACAAAAGACTGCACATCATCAGAATGGGTGTGATGGTCTTCGGTTAAAAAATCGGGCTCAATATCCAAAATTGAATTTAGATTGAAACCGCGAATATCTAGAATTTCTTTAAGTGGCGTCTCGCCGAAATTGACGCGCTGAAAGCTTGCACGGGGATTCATTTTTCGCAAACGCGCCATCAGTTGCTGGGTTTGTTCTTCGGCCACCAAATCTGTTTTCGACAGCAACAAACGGTCCGCGAAGCCAATCTGGGCGCGGGCCTCCGAGTTATCGGTCAATTGTTGTGGAGCATGCTTTGCGTCCACGACCGTGATCACAGCATCGAGCACAAATTGTGCGTGAATCGACTCGTCCATAAAAAATGTTTGAGCCACCGGACCGGGCTCGGCAAGACCAGTTGTTTCAATAATGACACGATCAAATTTGAGTTTCCCGGCTTTGCGCTTGGCCGCCAGCTCGGCCAGAATTCGCACCAGATCACCACGCACCGTGCAACAAATACAGCCGTTATTCATTTCGATAATTTGCTCGTCCTTGTCTTGCACGAGAATATCGTTATCAATACCTTCTTGGCCAAACTCGTTTTCGATGACCGCGATTTTTTCGCCGTGCCGTTCATGCAGGATACGGTTCAACAACGTGGTTTTGCCGCTACCCAAAAAGCCGGTGAGAATGGTGGCGGGAATCAAATCGGTTTTGCTCATGGCATGCCCTGCAAATGAAGTTGGTAAATTAAGTGAGGAAAAGAAATGACTAAATGATTCAGGAATGGAGATTGACAATAGTAAGTGTGGGCGATTTTGCAATCATCAAGCGTGGATATTATCGTCTATGGCAGCAGCGGTAGCAGCGGTGGCAGGCTGGATAAAGCTATCCAGCGTGTCGGTAATAAATTGCGCGCTTAAATCGCGAACAATAAACACCAAGCGGGTGCGCCGATCATCATCTTGCCAGGCTGGCAATCGCGCAAACGGATAAATCGTGTGCTGCACGACATGAATCACCCGCGGGGCGATTTCACCCATCACATTGACAATACCCTTGACGCGCAATAATTCATCGCCCCGCAGCGAGGTGAGTGCTTCCAAAGCATCAATCAGATCTTGCCACACCAGCGGCTGGTCATAAATGACTGAAAATGAATGAATGCGATCATCGTGGCGCGGCGTTTCTTGTGTGGCGTTGCGTGTATGCGGTAAACCGGTGTGACGATTTCCGCGAATCGGCCGGTACGCTTCTGACCGCAACCAT
Source organism: Burkholderiales bacterium (assembly GCA_043773745.1). Lineage (GTDB taxonomy): Bacteria > Pseudomonadota > Gammaproteobacteria > Burkholderiales > Usitatibacteraceae > UKL13-2. The sequence continues at coordinate 12,382 of JAYVEV010000021.1, forward strand.
TTTTCAACATCGGGTATTTTCGCGCCGGGTTGGTACAGCCCAGTATTTAGTAAATCGTTGGGGTCAATTTCACCGGCGACCGCCTCAAAAATAGCTGCACCGGGGTTCAGGTTATTCAATCGCGCATGCAGTGCAACGCGCTGCGTCCCGTTTGCCAAATCAGTTTTAGTCATGACGATTCGATCCGCCACGGCGACTTGTTTAACCGCTTCAAAATGCTGGTCAAGCTCGGTCTCGCCATGGGTCGCGTCCACGGTGGTCACAATGCCGGAGAGGGAATAGCGCGCCGCCACCAAGGGCATCTCAATCAGCGTATGCATTATCGGCGCGGGGTCAGCCAGTCCGGTGGTCTCGATAATCACCCGCTTGAAATAAGGTATCTCGCCATTGGCGCGTTTGAAATAAAGGTCGCGTAGTGCGTTCACCATATCGCCCGCCACCGAGCAACAAATGCAGCCATTGGCCATCACCACCAAATCGCCGCTAGCCTCACGCACTAATAAATGATCGATCGGCACCGCGCCAAATTCATTGATCAAAACAGCGGTGTCAGAGATTGCGGGATGGGTCAGCAGGCGATTCAGCAGCGTGGTTTTACCGCTGCCTAAAAATCCGGTCAGCAGCGTGACCGGCGTGATGATCGAGGCTATCATGGTCTTGTGCGCAGCAAAACTATGCGCCAGCGGCGCAATGCGCGCACTGCCCGCGAAGCTTCAAATCGATATCAACAGTTTTGAAGCCCGGCGGCAATCGCAAATCCAGCTTCGGCGGAATATCGTCCAGACAAAAAGTTTGTCCGCAGCCGTTACACGTAAAGTGCGCGTGCTGATGGTGAACCTTGGTGCTGCCGGTGTTTTTTTGCGGATTGAGCATAAACCGCCACACCCGATCATCCCCTGCAATACGATGCGCAATCCCTATGGTGACCAACCACTCCAGTACCCGATACACCGTCACCCGATCAATCGGATGGTGTTTGGCAAGCGCATCGGTGACATCCCAATGCGAAATCGCGTGATCTGAAGCCAGCAATGTTGCCAGCACAGCGACCCGCGGCTGTGTCAGCCGATCGCCCGTTGCGCGGATGGCGGCTTCAGCAGCAGGGATGCGGGCGAGGTAGGCGGGTTTCATGGTGCACGACAACTTTTTTGAATGGGCTACGGTGGCCCTATTTTATGCCGGGCTTGTTGCATCTGCAATCGAGTCGCAAATGTATGTCCCTATTGATAATAGTAGGCGCTGATGCTTGATGCTCGTTATTTGGTGAGCGTAAACAGCGTCATAGTTCGTCAGTAACCGTGTTTCATCTATTCCTGATATCGTGCAGTTGAAACCTCTGACTAGCCTTTGGGCTAAGCATGCTTCCCTTACTGCCCCGCTTTCTTTGCTCGACTCAATCGTAAAGAATATAAAAACGGTATTACGAAAAAGCCGCCGGTTACAAACCCGAGTATCAAATTAAGCAACGTAAGCTGCTGCGTAATGCTACTTATATTGGCACCCGCACTCGCGAATGCCATGACCTGCTTTGAAGTCACCCACCGAAGATAGCTAAGAGTGCTCACGGCAGAATAGACAGCAAAGGGTATAGGCGAAATTAGCCAATCATAGGGACTCGAAAAGCGAATGAGCCCCCATGTCCATATTCGGCCACAAATAATTAAGCCCAATATGAATAGACCAAAATACAAAATTGTCATACCAATTGGTGACTCGCTCATACCGGCTTCTGATGCGCTCAAGTAAAACACTATTACGATGGCAGGGAGCGCTAACAGCAACAGGGTCGATATAAAGACGCATACAATCTCTCGAATGGCGACGGGCAGCATTTGTCCAAAGGATGGGAAAAACCAATGGACTAGATGTGGGTGCGGTAACTTTTCAAATTGATGATGGTTCATGAGTGCTTCTCATAATGGAAAAGCCGATGCCCAAAGCGGGGCGTTGAGGATCGATTATATTGTGACACACACTATCCTTGTATTGAGCCTCTTCCATTTGATGAGCTTTGGCTAATTAGAATCAGCAGCACACCCGTGTTTATACGGAGGTTGGAGCCAAATTTGAAATGGAGCTACTTTGCTCCAGCAGGCCGTAATTGCAGACGATATTTTGTCTCGCCCGCCAACAACGGCGATGGTTTTCCGGCCAGCCAATCCTGGTGGCCGGCGCCATAAAATGGCGACAAGGGGTGCCCGCTCTGCCCGCCTGGCATGGTCAGAATGGCGCTGTCCTCGTGGCCGGGGGCGACGACCATGCGTTCGGAGGCGCCGAAACTGGGGGCAGCGACTTTGGGCAGGTTGTTATCACCCGATAGCGGGGTGGGTGGCATGTCAAGAAAATAGCCCAGCTGCGGTACAGCGCGCGAGATGGGATGACGGATACGGGCCATGTTGCGCTTACCCCAAGTAGCTTCCGCCAGTGATGAATTGGTTTCAAGCAATTCCTTGGTGACGGCACTGAGTTGTGCTACCTGAAATTGATTCCATGTTGCATAAGGCAGCGGTAATAAGTGCATTGCCTGTGTGCTCAAGGCTTGCCACGCGGCGTATTCGAAACGACCATCCCAGGTTGTGTTGTTGGCAAGCGCGGCAGCGGGGGTGGCGGCCAGCCAGGCTTTCCATAGTTCATCAAGCACCCGCTGACGAAAGGCGCGAGCAATGCGGTAGCCAGCCTGATCAACATCCGCGTGGCCGTTGCCTGTTTTGAGCGCAAGCACCGCAGCCAGTGCATTCGCACCATCGCGATTGGCATCAGCCACTTCGCTGGCACGGACACTCCAACGTGCCATAAAGCGGGCTTCGGTATCGAGCTGGATTTTATAAAGTGCGGCTTCATCGAATGATTTTTGTTCGCGTAAGCGGTCACGAATTTGTTGCCCGCGCGCACCAAGATCAAAGCCGCCCTCGCCGATTCTCGCTCCGCCAGTAGCGCCCAGCTGGCGATTGTTGCCCGACCAGAGCCGGTTCTCAGGCGGATTGCGGATCACGGGATATTGCTCAATCGGCAGCCAGTCTGGGCTGAGGCTATCGGGCGTTGCAAACCCAGCGCGTGTGCTGCCGACTTCCTTCGCGTTACGGGCCGGCATCCGTCCGGTAATTGTCCAGGCGCTATTGCCGAGCTTGTCAACGATGAAAATATTTTGATGTGGTACCCCGCTTTGTTGCGCAATCGGTAGCGCCTCATCAACCGTTTTGGCCATTGTCAGCCGCATCAGATTGAGGTTGATGGCGCCGGGACGATGCGCAACCCAATTGAGCGCGTATGCCTTTTTATTAACCGTTTTAAGAACCGGACCAAAGCGTGACTCACGCACTGCAAGCGTTATAGCATCACCGCCTTTAACAGCAATTGACTCTTGTTGAAGAGTAATGGCCTCGTCAGTTTTCAGCGGCACCCAGTCAAACCATTTGCCATAGCTATTGGTGAAACCCCATGCAATTTCGCCATTGCTGCCCGCCACCAAAGCAGGCACCCCGGGTAATGTAACGCCGACCAGGCGCTGATTGGCGCGCGTGTTCGTATTGGCGATTTCAATTTGGGCGCGGAACCAGATATTGGGTGCACCGAGACCCAGATGCATATCGTTCGCCAACATCGCCCCGCCGTGCGCGGTCAGCGCGCCACCCACCGCCCAAGCATTGCTGCCGATATTGGCGGCATCATCGTCGTCATTTGGTACGGGGTTGATAGGCTTAGCCTGAGTCTGCTTGGCAAATTGAGCAGTGGCTTTGGTCACGCGTAAATCAAGTTTATCGGGACCGGGGATCGTCGCTGGTGCAATGACGCTGCCATCCAGCGCCGCATCCCATTCGCCGCCCAGAGGTTTCATCCATGCGAATAATTCATCGCCCAATTTTTCGCGAAGCAGCGCATTATCAAACGCGCCCTCGAACGATTTAGCCTGCAAAATGTAATACATTTCACACATCACCAACAGCGAGTCGACTTCGGTCCATGCGACGGGAGTTGCTTGCAGCAGGGTGTATTGCCATGGCTTACTGCCAAGCCCGTTAAGGCCAACATTCACGCCTTCTGTATACGCCATTAAGCCCTTAGCGGCGGCCGGATCCGTCGCGGCAAGTTGAAGCCACATACTATTCATGCGTTGGCGAAAGCGATGCATGCGCTTTTCTTTGTCGATGGGCACAGTCGCTTTGCCCAGCAAAGCCGATAATTCACCAGCGGCCGAGCGCCGCGCCAAATCCATTTCAAAAAAACGTTCCTGCGCATGGACAAAGCCCAACGTGCGCATCGCATCGTCCATATTGCTCGCGCTAATCGCTACCGTGCCTTGCGCATCCCGGCTGAGGGTGACCGCTTGTGACAGCTTGGGCAGCGCCACATCTCCGTCAAGCTGCGGCAGGCTTGATCGCATTATGAAATAGATGGTGATCAACACCAGCACCATTAAAATCAGCAGCGACGCGAGTATGCGAAGGGCAATTTTCGACCAGCGATTTTTCATATTTTTAGGGATCATTTTTTCTTGGCTCTGGGATGGGCGGCATCGTAAATTTTTGCCAGATGCTGAAAGTCCAGGTGCGTATAAACCTGGGTCGAAGCAATACTGGCGTGGCCTAACATTTCCTGCACCGCCCGCAAATCACCGGATGATTGCAGCACATGCGAGGCAAATGAGTGCCGCAGCATATGCGGATGCAAATCGAGCGAAATTCCCTGCTGGGTAGCGCGTATTTTGATTTGGTTTTGCACAACTCTGACGGACAGGCGCTTGCCTTGTTTACTCAAAAACAGTGCGTTATCGATGTTGCCTTTCATGGTTGCGCGGATGTTTAACCAGCGCCGCAGTGCTTCTATTGCGTGCTGGCCAACCGGCACAATTCGGGTTTTATTACCTTTGCCGGTTACGCGTGCTTCCTGGGCAGCAAAGTCGATCGAGTCGGTGTCTAGACTCACTAATTCAGAAACGCGGAATCCCGATGAATAGAGCAATTCAAAAATGGCGCGGTCACGCTGACCGTCGGGGCTATCGTCCTTAAAGCTGACCAGCCGCACCGCCTCGTCCGGTGAAAGCGTTTCTGGTAATCGTTTTTTGGCTTTTGGTGCGCGCACGCCATCAACAGGATTGGCGATGCCGGTTTGATGACGTAGAAATTCGTAGAAACCGCGCCAGCCGGAGAGTACCCGGGCAATCGAACGCGGGCCCAATCCTTTGCCGTGCAGAGATGCAGCGAAGCGGCGGATATCCATTTGCGTCAGCTTGGCCAGATCGCGCGGCGGTTGCTTGGTCTTGCTGTCAGGCGCTGCAAGCTCCTCTAAAAGAGCAAGATCACGCCGATAGTGTTTGAGCGTTAAGGCGGCCAGCCGACGCTCATGCGACAGATGGCTTAAATATTGTTCGCACGCCTCGTTCACGTCATTCGGTCGAGACCGGCTCAGTCACCATCGTCAGATTACGTGCCGCACAATGTGCGAACACCTGACCGATGCGCGATATAAACATCGTGCCCATATCGGCGTAAAAGCGCGTCGCGTTTTCACTGGCCATCAGCAATACGCCAAAGATTTTTTCGGTTTTAAGCGGGACCAGTGCATATGATTTCAGGTGCGGCGCATGTTCGCCGAACCATAAATGAGTTTCATAAACAGGGTGCGCGCCGCAGTACGGCTGCGTCATCGCCTCTACAAACTGGCGCAGCTCTGCGGGCGCGGGCTGGAATTCCGGTGTGGTGGTGCCCGCCATCGGCGCAACCTCCCACAAACGCACGGCCACATGCGGCACCTGAAAGCTGTCGAGTAGATCCAGATACAAAATATCAATGGCCTGATCAAGCGAAGCGCAACCGATCAGTTTCAATGTCAACGCATGGACTTTATAGGACAAGCCATCGTTTTCTTCGCCGAATTGAATCAATTCAGCAAGCTTGGTTTCGAGCAGCCTGACCTTTTCGCGGGTGGCGATAAGCTGGCGCTCTGGAATCGAGACGGTGCGGCCGCCGTGCGGATGCGTAACGTTAAGCGCCAGCAGCACATCGGCGTGCTGCTCAAAAAAATCCGGATTCGCTTTTAAGAATTCTGCAACGTCATCAATATTCATTTCGAGTGCTGACACGGGGTGTCCCTGTATTGTTTTAGAGTTGGTTTCATGAAAGATTAATTTCGCCGCGATAAACTGTGGTGGCGCGGCCAGCCATGAGCACTGGGTTTGGACTACTGCTGCCGGCACCTTGCCATGTTACTGAAAGATCACCACCCCGCATGGTAACGCGTACCACGGCATCCAATAAATTCCAGCGAATACCGGTTACCACCGCCGCGCAGGCCCCCGTGCCACAGGCCAGCGTCTCGCCAGCGCCACGCTCCCAGACGCGCAGCCGGATATGGTCGCGAGCGAGCACTTGCATATAGCCCGCGTTCACGCGTGCGGGGAAGCGCGGATGATGTTCAATTAGCGGCCCTTGCTGTTCCACGGGCGCCGTGTCCACGTCCGCCACGACCTGCACAGCATGGGGGTTGCCCATCGAGAGTGCGCCGATACTAACGGTGCTGCCGTCCACATTCAGGTCGTACTGCATTTGCACGGCTGCTGCGGCGAATGGAATGTCGGCAGGCGTGAAGCGTGGCGCACCCATATCGGTGGTGATCAGGCCATCGGCCGCGATCAATGGCGAAATGATGCCATTGAGCGTTTCCACGCGAATCTCATTTTTGGAGGTGAGTCCTTCATCGCGGACAAACTGGGCGAAGCAATGGGTGCCATTGCCGCATTGCTCCACTTCACCGCCATCGCCATTAAAAATGCGATAACGGAAATCCACGCCGGCCAAGGTGGGCGGCTCAACCAGAAGAATCTGATCGCAGCCGATACCGAAGTGACGATCCGCGATCTGGCGCAATTGTGCTGGCGTGAGCGAAACAGTTTGTGCAATGCCGTTCAGCATTACAAAATCGTTGCCCCGGCCGTGCATTTTGGTAAATTTTAAGCGCATCAAAACCGCGCCTTAGGTAGACGACTCATCCGGAAAAAATACAAACCCGCTATCGGCAAGCGTCGCGTCTTTTTCAATCTCGGTGACTTCCTCGATATTGAGTGCGGGCGGATTGTCAGCCGGGTTTTTGACGCGCATACGAAACTCGGGGTCTGCGCAGGTTCGCTTGACCGCGATGCTGCTGGCTTCGTCGGCGCTACTCGCCTCGGTGTAAACATTTTTATAGAAGCCCATCAACGATTGCTTCCCATCCATTTCAATCAGGAAGTGTTCACCGCGCAAGAAAACATGGAAGAAGGCCATGGGATCGATCCAAAAAAAGTTTGGGGAATTTGATTCTACCGCGTACACCCGCTTCGCGAGTTGTTGCAACAAAGTACAGCAAAAAAACCTGATGAGCAGCAGAAAATAAATAATTAAACTCTAGTATCGGCGGGCATTTTCAGGCATTTTTGCCTGAAAATGCCCGCCCATGCTTGAGATTAATCGTAAAAATTGGCTTCGCCGGGTGGACGGGTTTTGAAACGCTTGTGTACCCAAAAGTATTGATCGGGCATTTCCAATACGCGCTCTTCCAAAAAGGCATTCATAAGCCGTGCGTCCGCTTCGGCATCGCCGCTGGGATAATTGTCCCATGCGGGATAAAAGCGGGCTTCATAGCCGGTTTCGGTCTGGCGCGTAATCAGCGGGATAACTTTCGCACCGGTAATTTCGCAGAGTCGGGAAAGCGCAGTTACCGTGGCGGCTTTTACGCCAAAAAAATCCGCAAAGACGGCGTCTTTCGGACCAAAATCCATATCCGGCAAATAGTAAAATTTGCGCTTTTCTTTTAGCGCCTTTAAAACTGGACGCAATCCCTGTTGCCGTGTCACCAGCAAGGGATTGCCATATCGCGCCCGGGCGCGCCGTAGTGCCGCATCAAACACTTTGCTTTTTTGCGTTGAATACATCGTGAATACGCCGGGGTAGGTGTAGGCAAGGCGCGCGCCACCGAAATCAAGCCCAACAAAATGTGGCGCTAAGACAATCACCGGCACCTTACCGGCAAACTCATCCATGTAATGTCGATCAATCAGTTTTACATTTTCTACAACCTCCTCGGGTGGCGCGTACCAGAGCCTGCCCAAGTCGAGCGTCGAACGCGCAAGGTTTTGAAAGACGCGGCGGCCAATAGCCTCACGTTCTGCGGTTGATTTTTCGGGAAAGCATTTGGCGAGATTAATCAGCGTGACGCGACGTCGGCCCCAGTGATAAAGCGCACTGCCGAGGCCGCGTGCGATGCCAGTAATCCAAGGCTTGGGTAGCCAGCGCATACACCAGAGAAAAAAGAGGGCGATTCGCATATTGAGAGCTTATGAGCTTGCGTGGCTTAGGGGATTGAAATCGGGCGGTAGTGGGGCACCGGCCGGATGCTTGTAGCGATTGTAGCCCCACAAATATTGCGATGGCGCTTTGCTAATCAGTGTTTCTACCATGGCGTTTATCTGCCGTGCGGCAATATTTTTTTCAGATGAAAAAGGTTCCTGCATTGCTTCAATATGCACGTGATAACCCTGTCCTTTGGGTAATCGTTCCGCGAAAAAAAATAGCACGACTGCGCCAGTAGCCTCAGCCAAGCGCGGCAGCAAGGTCATGGTGTAGGCTGGGCGCCCGAAAAAATCGGCCCATACGCCATCGCCATGACCAGGAACCTGATCGGGCAACATAATAATATTGCCGCCGGTTTTAAGCGTCTTCAACAGCGCACGTACGCCACCGGCATCCGCTGATGCGGTTGAGCCACCACCACGAATCCGTCCCGCCTGCATGATCGGCTCCAACCATTTTTGTTTAGGCGGTCGATACAGCGCCATCACCGGAAGGCGGCTTTCCAGATAGCGGCCGGCGATGTCGTAGCATCCCAAATGTGGGGTGACAAATATAATGGATCGGTTGTTGGCTTTGGCGACGTCCACATGTTGCCAGCCATCGCAGGCCTTGACGAGTGTGTAAAGGCGTTCCACTGGCGCCGTCCAAGCGATAGCGAGCTCGCTGATACCTTTGCCTTGTTCGGTGATGACGGCTGCGGCCATGTCGGAGGCGACCGGCTGCCGGGTCTGCATTGACCATGCTGCATAGTGGGCGAGATTTTGCTGACTGATTCGCCGATGGCGCTTCGACAGCCACCACGCAATCTGTCCTAACATCGCGCCAACGATGTGATTAAACCGCAGCGGCAGGTTGCCGAGCCAGCGTATCAGTAGGCGGAGAAGCCACTTCATAATCACGTTTGGGGCAGGCGGGGCAGTATGGACATAAAAGGCTTTCTGATAAACTTCAACGTTGCACTTCAAGATATTCATTTTTTAACGACTGTGGGGATACCCAATGACTGACTTTTTATTCACTTCCGAATCTGTTTCGGAAGGCCATCCGGACAAAGTTGCCGATCAAATTTCGGATGCTATTTTAGATGCGATTTTAGCCCAAGACCCGCGTTCACGCGTTGCCGCTGAAACTCTCTGTAATACCGGCCTTGTGGTGCTGGCTGGTGAAATCACTACACACGCGAATGTCGATTACATCGGCATCGCCCGCGATACGATCAAACGTATCGGCTACGACAACACCGATTATGGGATTGATTATCGCGGCTGCGCCGTCATGGTTTGCTATGACAAGCAAAGCCCCGATATTGCCCAGGGCGTTGATCATGCGCAGGACGATAACCTTGACCAAGGCGCGGGCGACCAGGGCCTGATGTTTGGTTATGCCTGCGATGAAACCCCGGTGCTGATGCCCGCCCCAATTTACTACGCACACCGATTGGTGCAGCGCCAGTCAGAAGTGCGCAAAGATGGCCGCCTGCCATGGCTGCGCCCGGACGCCAAATCACAAGTCACGATGCGTTATGTCGATGGCAAACCGGTATCAATTGATACCGTGGTGCTCTCCACCCAGCACGCGCCGGAAATGTCGCAAAAAGATATTCACGAAGCCGTGATTGAAACCATCATCAAGCCGGTGTTACCGAAAGAAATGCTGATAAACACACGCTATTTGGTGAACCCAACGGGCCGCTTCGTGGTCGGTGGTCCGCAGGGTGATTGCGGTTTGACCGGCCGCAAAATTATTGTCGATACCTATGGTGGCGCATGCCCTCATGGCGGCGGTGCATTCTCCGGCAAGGACCCATCAAAGGTGGACCGTTCCGCTGCCTATGCGGCCCGTTATGTCGCCAAGAATATTGTGGCGGCCGGGCTGGCGCGCCAGTGCCAGATTCAGGTTGCCTATGCCATTGGTGTGGCCAAGCCGATGAACATCACGGTTTACACCGAAGGCACCGGCATCATGTCGGACGAAAAAATCGCGGCGCTGGTGGCCGAGCTTTTCGATCTGCGGCCTAAAGGCATTGTGCAAATGCTTGATTTATTGCGCCCGATTTACGCCAAGACCGCGGCTTACGGCCACTTTGGCCGCGAAGAGCCGGAATTTACGTGGGAGCGTACGGATAAAGTCGCGGCATTGAGGGCTGCGGCAGGACTTTGACATTCCTCAAGTCGTCATGCATCATCGTCGCTTAACTTAGTGGGCAACATAAGCCGACCAGTTAAGGGTGTCGGGATCAAAAATTTGATGACCATAAAATGACGACAACGAGGAGGATTCATTGCGCCAGCGCGGTCATTGGTGTTTGGCTATCACGCCGCTGATTGTGCTGATGGGATTGCTAGCGTGAAACTTACTCAGCAAAGAGGGTAGTGCCGCATGGGTCAGTGAGCGCGAGATTAACGCCGCAAATAACGCAACGGGTACCTGCGCGAATACCTGAGCGACACCAATACCGCCGAATTGAAAATTGACGAGCTTAATAGCTTGCTCACGCCACCAAATAAGGGCACGCGTTGATTGACTGAGATTGAGTTATATCAGCACCAACGCTATGTATCATTGCGTTCGGCTGGACGAAAATCCACGAGACCGCTATACTACCGTTTCCAAGGAGCGTTGCGATTACACCCAACAATAATTTACCGGTGTAGCCAGGCTTGGAAAAGATCACAACGGCGCTCGCAATCTTGAACGGTTGCGGGCGCTTTTTTTCGTCCGCGCTCACTGTAAATCATGACGAACTCGCTATTGTGCAGCGTCAAATTTGAAACAAAGGACACACCATGAACGCTATTTTGAAACCCCAAAATCTGATCAATAACGACTACTACGTCGCCGACCTCAACCTTGCCGACTGGGGTCACAAGGAAATAAAAATCGCCGAGACCGAAATGCCCGGCCTCACCATGATCCGCGATGAATTTGCCAAGGCGCAGCCGCTGAAAGGCGCGCGCATCACCGGCTCGCTGCATATGACGATTCAAACCGCCGTGCTGATCGAGACGCTCGAAGCGCTCGGCGCGCAGGTGCGCTGGGCGTCGTGCAATATCTATTCGACCCAAGACCATGCCGCCGCCGCGATTGCCACCAACGGCACACCGGTATTTGCCTACAAAGGTGAATCGCTTGAAGAGTATTGGGATTTCACCCATCGTATTTTTGAGTGGCACGATGGCGGTTACACCAACATGATTCTGGATGACGGTGGTGACGCCACATTGCTGCTGCACATTGGTACGCGTGCAGAAAAAGATCTGTCGGTTATCGCCAACCCGGGTTCCGAAGAAGAGCGCATTTTGTTTGCGGCCATTAAAGCCAAGCTTGCTAAGGACCCCACCTGGTACTCGGTACGTTTGAAGGAAGTCAAAGGCGTTACCGAAGAAACCACCACCGGCGTCCATCGTTTGTATCAAATGGCGAAAGACGGCAAGTTGGCGTTCCCCGCCATTAACGTGAATGACTCGGTGACTAAATCAAAATTCGACAATCTCTATGGTTGCCGTGAATCCCTGGTTGACGCGATCAAGCGCGCCACGGACGTCATGATCGCGGGCAAGGTGGCCGTGGTGGCCGGTTATGGTGATGTGGGCAAGGGTTCTGCACAGGCGTTGCGCGCATTGTCGGCGCAGGTCTGGGTGACCGAGATTGATCCCATTTGTGCGTTGCAAGCCGCGATGGAAGGTTATCGCGTTGTCACCATGGAATATGCTGCCGATAAAGCCGATATTTTCGTCACGGCGACGGGTAATTACCACATCATCACCGCCGAGCATATGACCAAGATGAAGGATCAGGCGATTGTTTGTAACATCGGTCATTTTGACAATGAAATCGATGTCGCCTCCATTGAAAAAATCTGCAAATGGGAAGAAATCAAACCACAGGTTGATCACGTTATTTTCCCGGACGGCAAGAAAATTATCCTGCTGGCCAAAGGTCGCTTGGTTAATCTGGGTTGCGGTACCGGCCACCCCAGCTACGTGATGGCATCGTCATTCGCCAACCAGGTCATCGCGCAAATGGAGCTGTTTCAAAACACGGCTAGTTATCCGATTGGCGTTTACACCCTGCCCAAGCACCTGGATGAAAAGGTAGCGCGCTTGCAATTGACCAAGCTGAATGCCCAGTTGACGACCCTGACAGATGAACAAGCCAAGTACATCGGCGTTACCCAGCAGGGCCCGTATAAAACGAATACCTATCGTTATTAATCGGTAACCTGTGACAACAAAGTACGCCAGCAGAATCTTAATTTGCCTGCTGGCGTATTTTTTTGCTGTTGGCAAATAAGGGACGATGATTCATGGCGAACCGAAAAAATATATTAAGTTTTGAGTTGTTCCCGCCCAAAACGGAAGAGGGCGCGGTGAAACTCGCCGGTGTGGTTGAGCAGCTCGCGCAACTGCAGCCAGCGTTTTTTTCTGTGACGTTCGGTGCGGGTGGCTCTACTCAAGAAGGCACCTTGAAAACCGTGCAGGATATTCGTGTCGCCGGACATCAGGCCGCACCGCATTTGTCCTGTATCGGTTCAACGGTCGAGAGCATTCGCGACATCCTTAACCAATACCGTGATGGTGGCATCAAACATATCGTGGCGCTGCGCGGTGATTTGCCGTCGGGCATGGCCCAAGCGGGAGAATTCAAGCACGCGGCGGATTTAATTGCCTTCATTCGCGCTGAGCATGGGGACCATTTTCATCTCGAGGTAGCGGCTTACCCGGAATATCATCCGCAAGCCCGCAATGCGCAGGAAGATTTAAAACACTTCAAACAAAAAATCGATGCCGGCGCTGATTCGGCAATCACGCAATATTTTTTCAACGCGGATGCGTATTTCCATTTTGTTGAGACGGTCGGCAAAATGGGCCTCCACATCCCGATTCAGCCGGGCATCATGCCGATTAGCAACTTCTCACAACTGGCGCGTTTTTCAGATGCCTGCGGTGCCGAAATCCCGCGTTGGATACGTCGCAAAATGGAAGGTTTCGGTGATGACGCCGCCTCCATCAGAGCGTTTGGGCTCGATGTGGTGACCGAGTTGTGCGAGGAATTGCTCAAAGGCGGTGCGCCCGGCCTGCATTTTTACACCATGAATCAGGCCGGATTGACGTCCGCGATCTGGCGGCGTTTGAGCCCTTGAGGCTTGCCCCGGCTTGGAGCAAGATTTTTGTCGCCGCATCATATGATTATGGGATGGCGTAGTCATTTGCAATGTGCCACACTATGTCAAATAAAATAATGTCGCGCGCACAATTTGGCCGAAGAAAATTGTTTATGACCATCAACATTTCCATCACTGCCCTACGGCGAACTTGGGTCACAGGCCTTGCCGGTGTGGTTCTGCTTGGCACGCTGTTGCAGGGCGCAGCGGTTCACGCACAGGAGCCACTCTTCACCAATCGTGCTACTGAAATGCGTGCCGCACCGGACGATTCCGCAAAAGTCGTGCGCACCTTGCCTGAAAAAAGTTCGGTTCAACAGCTGCAACGCAAAGGTGCCTGGACCATGGTGCAATTTACGACGGGTACCGACAAGGCACCGGTCAAAGAGACCGGCTGGGTGCGCATGATGCATTTGCGCGGTGGCGTGGTGGTGGTCGATTCACCGGCCTCAGCCTCATCGGGCGGTGGTTTCATGTCCGGCTTTAATCGCTTCCTGAGTGGAAACTCGGGGCGCAGCAGCACACAAGCCCAAAGTGCAACGGTAGGGATTCGTGGACTTTCGCCTGAGGAATTAAAAACGGCATCGCCTGACGCGGCCGCGCTCGCAAAAATGAACTCATACAAATCTGATAAGTCAGAAGCCGAGCGCTACGCCAAAGAAGCAAAATTGGCGAAAGCGGATGTGCCGGAATTAAACGATGCCGCAGGAGGACGGAAATGAAAGCCAATATCAATATGCGTAAAAATTGCGCTGCGGTGCTGGCCGCGATGAGCCTGTTTGCTGCTTTGGCTACTGAAACTGCGCCCGCATTTGCGTTTGGAAATTTCCTCAAAAAAATTGACATCAATAAGGTATTAGATACAACCAAAAAAGCGGTTGAGGCCACCAAAGACATCACCGAACCCGAAGAAATTCAAATGGGTGATGGTATCAGCGCGATGATTTTGGGTGCATCGCCGCTCTATCCCGATCAAAATTTGCAGCGCTACGTGAACAAGGTTGGTCGCTGGGTTGCGTCCCAATCCTCACGCCCCGATTTGCCATGGGCATTTGCCGTGATCGATACGCCCACAATCAATGCGTTTGCGTTGCCGGGCGGTAAGGTGTTCATTTCAACTGGCTTGGTCGCGAAACTAGCTAGCGAATCCGAGTTGGCCGGCGTACTTGCCCATGAAATTGCGCATGTGATGCAGAAGCACCAAATTACGGCGATACAAAGTACACGTAGAACTGGGCTGGCCCAAGAGGGTTTGCAATCATACGCGTCCGATCGTCTTGGGAAAACGAGTGTTGGCAGCAACGCATTAACCGGCGCTATCGCCAACGCGGCAGCTAGTGAAGCAATTGATTTAGTTAAGAACGGGCTCTTGCTTCGTCCACTCGACAGATCACTCGAGTACGACGCGGATCGCCTCGGTGCTTTACTCCTCGCCAAGGCTGGCTATGATCCTTATGGATTGATTGTAGTTCTTCAAAAGTTAGCCGCATTGAAGCCGGAAGATTCCTCAGGCTCTATTTCAATGAGCACGCACCCGACAGCAACAGACCGCTTAAGCGAGCTTGAAAAATCCACCAAAGTGCTGGATAAATTTTCCACGCAGCCGCAGGTAGAAGACCGGTTTTTGAAAGTCATGGCCACCGTCAAATAGCGGCGTATCACCTGTCCCGTTTTTACGGCTACAGCGAAGGTAGGCCGCAGGCTGCCGCCGGAAGGGTGGTGCGTTTTATTGACCGGCCGGTGGTTGCCACAATTCGACCTTGTTTCCCTCTGGATCGATGACCCAACCAAACTTGCCATACTCAGAGTCATCGGTCTTGTCGAGGACGTTACAACCTTCCGCTTTGAGCGCCGCGACCAGAGCGTGAAGATCTTCAACGCGATAGTTGACCATGAACGAGGCTTTGCTTGGCGCAAACTGGTCGGCTGTTTCCGCACTAATGGACCAGACGGTCGTACCGCCCGTGGGCTTGCCCTCTGCGTCGGCCCAGGTGAACGCGGTACCGCCCCACACCTGGACATCAATGCCGAGATGACGTTTGTACCAAGCCTGCAGCGCAGGGGCATCCTTTGCCTTGAAAAAGATGCCGCCGATGCCAGTGACTCGTTTCATGTGAACCTCCTATGGGTGTTTTTTTGGGCTGCTGCGGTTGCGCCTCGCCTCGACCCGGAGATTGAAGTTGGGCTTGAAGTGTGAAGGCTGACGACCAAGGTGAACGATGCTGCGCTTTTACGGCGTCCGCTCGACCGCCGTGTTGAATGAAAAGTTAGGCCAGTGTTGGAATGTTAGAACTGACCCCGTTGTCTGTTGTTTGTGTTTGAGTGAAGATCCGAGCACATTATTCGCTAAAGCAACCTGCGCATTAGAAGGCCAGTTCCGAATTGAGTTTTTTCTGTTCCGAGCACTTCGAATCCGCAGGCCTTGTAAAAGCCCTCGGCATGTGGATTACCCACCACATGAATTGCCCTAGCTCCTTGAGCTCGCGCTGCCTGAACGCAGTAGCCGACCAATTCACGGCCAATACCCTGGCGCCATGTGTCTGGCTCGACGAATAATGCATCGAGTTCTAAATTGCCGTCTTCGCGAGCAAGAATGGCGGCAAAGCCCTTGATCAAACCCCCAGCATCGGCGACAAACACCTGACCCGCATTGATTTGTTCAATTGGTAGAGCGACGGCGTCCGGGTTGGTGAGCAATGCTTCGCGGTCTCCCGGATTGTTTAGCGATGCACGCAGCTGAAGTTCCTCAAGCTCACGTTGCTCGGATGATTGCGCCAATCTGACCTGTACCTCGTTTTTCATGAATCCTTCCATGCAGTGCGGGACCTAACGTTTGAGGTGAGCGGCTCGACCGAAGGGTTAGGAACTGGTAATGCCCCCGGTTGCTCTGAGGATGTTGGCACGGTTGCCAGCTCCACCAGCCAGGGCAGCGCGGAACCCTGCCAGATTTGAATGACCGACTTGAGTTGAGCCCGTTGTTCGACGCAGCCTAGACGTATGATGACCGAGGTAGGGTTCTCCTGCGCTGTGGCGTAAAGAGGTGTGCCGCACTTCGGACAAAAGACTTGCGCCATGCGGATACCATGCTGCGTAAAAACGTAGCGTTTCGGCGAGCCGCGGATTTTGAACATGCCGATGAGTGCCTCGGCGACCGCCCGCAAAGGCGAGCCAGAAAGGACCTGGCAGTCAGTGCAATGACACACCACTACCTGGGCCGGGTCGATCTCTGCCGTGAACGATATTTGCCCGCAGTGGCAGGCGCCGTTGATGAGCATGATGAACCTCCATAACGCGCAACGATGATTTTGTGATGCCTACGTAGAAGTCAGCGGACGCGCAAGTGTTTTTTGTGAGGCCTAACGTTCAAATTGAGGGGCCGTGCGCTTTTGCGCAGTCCCTCTCGAACACCATGTTAGGCTGCTTTCCCACAGCCCGCCGGATTATAGACCCGCTCTGTAGAAGCCGGGGACTTACTCAACTTGTTCGCCGGGCGACGAGGGCGAGGAACAAACTCACCACCACAGTTTGGGCATTTTCCACCAAGAACGGATTCAACACACGAAACGCAGAACGTGCACTCGAAAGAACAGATTCGTGCCTCCGCAGAATCTGGCGGGAGATCTTTGTTGCAGCACTCGCAGTTTGGACGTAGCTGAAGCATTGCTTTCTCCTTGAAAGAACGGGATCAGTCTAGCTATGTAGCTAGACTGATCCCGTTGTTCTTCACAGCAAGAGGCAAGCGGAAAACGCAGGCTCAATTGCGCGCCAGTGCATAGCACGATTCATTTAATAAAGTACCCGGATACCTTCCACGCACTATCCTTCTCTCGCATAAGAATAACCGTTTCAACCGCATTGGGCTTTTGCTCGAATTGGCTTTCGTACTGAATGACGACGTATTCACCAGCAGGTGCGTTGGGGATCGATCGTGTGAATGTAGCAGACTTGACCGCGCGCGATTTTAGGCCGCCCAAAGGCGAACGGACAATCTGAATAGCACTTTGCCAATTCGACTTAGACACTGCTGATTGAAAGACAGTAGCGGCCTGCTCCCAGCTTTTTGAATACTCGGCTGCATCCGTAAGCGCAAGCCAAGATTTTGCCGCAGACTGCGCGCTCAAAATATTCTCCGCATCTTGGGCCTGCGCTGGAGCAGGTGGTGGCAGTGGGATCGGCAGAATGTTGGCAATGCGCCAACCCATCGCACTCTTCACCAAGGTCTGATTCATGAGAAACGGCGTATCGGGCGCGGGCTGGCCCGGCGGCCCTATGTTGAACATTATCGGGACAAATAGCTGCGCGGTCGTATCGCTCAACATGACCACTTTCAGACTAGAACTGTCGGGGGAAAGCTTCCAAGTCCCCTGGTACAGTGTTTCAAAACGCTTCATCGCGGCATCACGCCCCCAGATTGGCGCGCCCCGGGTGACCCACAGAAAACCTGGAGAGTCCAAAAGAAGATCCCGAACCGCGGCAACGTCATGTGCGTTTTGGGCGACAACAAATCGGTCGAACGCCGCCTTCACCTCGTCTTCGGGTGCGGCGACGGCAGGGCCAACAGAAAGGATCAAAGTTGCGAAAAGCGTTGCCAAGAATATTTTCATTTTCATCTCCTTGTACTTGTAACGATTGGAACGGTGGCATTTCTCAAGCGTGCCTGCTTGCGGCAGGCCTAACGTTCGACATGAGCAGCGGACCAAAGGACGCGAAGCGACCTTTGGGACGTCCGCTCGATGGAGGGGTTAGGTGCCATCCGCAGATGCAGGCCGAGTTTGCGTTCCCGCGCCAAGCGTGACGTGCAGGACGCGGCTCGGTGCGCTGACTTTGGCGGTGTGCCAGACGCCCCGCGGAACCACGACTGCACCCGTGCCGACCAAAGATAGCGACCTCGTTTCTTTCGACTCCTCGAGCAGAAGTTTTATGGCACCCGAAAGCAAGTAGACGAACTCATCGCCGTTCGGATGCATTTCCCA
>JAYVEV010000022.1:0-3454 GCA_043773745.1 Burkholderiales bacterium
CATCGCTAAAAGCCACGCTTTTACGATTTCACAAATCGTCTTTTTCGGCGCCCATACGCCGCAAGAATATTACCGCTGACGGCGTTCTGATTGACGCGCCCTTATGGCCGCTCAAAGCGCTTGCGCAACTGTTTGCGCGTATACCCAATCTAATTTTTATCGGAGGATTCCATGGGAATCTACTCGTTAGGACTCGTTTTATCTGTTGGAACTGTTATTTTGATTTTGCTGTTTATTTATGCCAGTGGTATGACCCGCTACATCCCGAATAATCGGCTTGGCGTGCTCGAAAAAATGTGGAGCAGTTCTGGCTCGATTGAGAGCGGCCTCATTGCGCTCAAAGGCGAGGCTGGCTTTCAGCCTGATGTGTTGCGCGGGGGCTTTCATATATTTATGCCGTTCCAGTATCGCGTTCACCGTGTGCCGTTGGTTACGATTCCGCAGGGTCAAATCGGTTACGTATTTGCGCGTGACGGTACACCGATGCCCGCTACTCAAACATTGGCATCCAACGAGACAGCCAGCGATTTTCAGGATGTTCGTGCGTTCCTGCAAAACGGCGGTCAAAAAGGTCCGCAACGCAAAATTCTTCGTGAGGGAAGTTATGCCATTAATCTGGCGCAATTTATCGTACTCACCATGGATCGTCGCTATGCGATTAGTCTGGAAGCAAATGATGAGGCCCTGTTTGAGCAAATGTCAGGGATCATCGCGCAACGTAACGGCTTTGAGCCAGTTGTGATTAAAGATGCTGACGACGTTATTGGCATCATTACCGTTCATGATGGCCCGGCGCTTCCTGAAGGCGAGATTATTGCGCCTACTGTGGGGCAAGATGCTAATCGTGCCGCGCTATTCCATAATAATTTCCAAGATCCCGAAAAGTTTCTCCGGGCGGCAGGATTTCGCGGTCGTCAGCATCAAGTGCTGGTAGATGGTAGCTACTACCTAAATCGTCTCTTTGCCACTGTAGAGCTGGTGAAGAAAACGGTCATTGAAGTTGGCACGGTTGGTGTGGTGGTTTCATATACCGGCAAACAGGGCCTTGATATGTCAGGCGACAAATATCGTCATGGTGAATTAGTGGAGCCTGGTACGCGAGGCGTCTGGAGTAAGCCGTTGTTGCCCGGAAAATATGCCTTCAATACCTATGCCGGTAAAGTCATCCCGGTGCCTACAACCAACTTCGTTTTGAAGTGGGTCAAGGAGGCAGTTGGCACCCATCGCCTTGATGAAAATTTGTCGGAAGTGGCACTGATTACAAAAGATGCGTTCGAGCCAACATTGCCGCTGTCAGTCGTCGTGCATATCGATTACATGAAAGCACCGTTGGTGGTGCAGCGCTTTGGCGATATCAAACGTCTGGTTGAGCAAACACTCGACCCGATGGTTTCTGCCTATTTTAAAAATATTGCTCAAACAAAAACATTGATTGAGCTGCTACAAGAACGTAGTGATATTCAGGAAAAATCAGGTGACGAAATGCGCGCCAAATTTGCAGCCTATAGTTTGGAGCTTCAAGAAGTATTGATTGGAACACCGCGATCAGATCAGGTAAAAAATGGCGGCATCGAGCAAATCCTGATGCAATTACGTAATCGCCAGATTGCGGTTGAGCAAGTCGAAACTTATAAATTGCAGGAGCTTGCCGCAACCCAAGAGCGTACTTTGCGTGAGAAAGAAGCTCTAGCCGAGCAGCAGGTCAATATCACGGCCTCTGCCTTGTCAATTCAAGTGCGTGAGAACGAAGGTAAAGCAAAGCTGGCTCAGGCGCGGCAGGAAGCAGATACGATTTCCGTTATCGCAAAAGCGAATGCTGATCGGGTACGTGCCGAAGGTGAAGGTGAAGCCGCCCGAATTCGCGCTGTGGGCTTTGCTGACGCTGATAAAACAAAGGCAATTGGTATGGCGCAGGCCGAAGCCACAGCCAAACAGGTTGAAGCCTATGGTGGTCCACAGTACCAGTTGAACAGTACCGTGTTGCTGCGGTTTGCGCAGGCGATTGAAAATGGCAAATTGCCGTTGGTTCCACAGATCGTCGTGGGCGGAAATGGCAGCAGCAACACACAGGGTAGCGCCGGAAATTTGGTGGAGGCGATGTTAGCAATGATGATGAGTGAGAAAGGGCTACCCCATTCGCATGTTGAATCATCAGCGAACGCTAGGTAGCTAAATGGCCTTTGGAAATGAAGGGCCTGCTGCCAAACTGACGGCGTCGGAGGGTTCGATATTGGCTGCAGGTGTTTATTGGCTGCTAGGTGACACCGCGAATTAAGCAATGCTCGCTGGGGAAACCCAAGGCTAAGAAACGCCGTATTCGTAATGGTACGTAATGGTACGTCCGGTGTTGTGGGGGGGCGGTGGGGCAACCCCGCCTCCTACCCAATCGCTGACCTGATATATTGTTAGGCCCATTCTACAAAATAAATTATTAACAGCAAATGGCTTATACCGCGAATCAACGTGCCGAACTCAATGCAAAATTACGTCGCGCGTGTACTCATTTCATTTCCGGCCATGCCCCGCAACAGCCGGGCGAAGAATTTGTTCGTATCGGCGAATGGTGCCAAGAGCATCAATACGATGCGGATGTTTATGGCAGTGGCACATTAATTAGCGATTTTGAGGCCAAGGTTGCCAGTCTGCTCGGTAAATCCGCGGCGGTGTTCATGCCCAGCGGCACCATGGCGCAGCAGATTGCGATTCGCATTTTTGCAGATCATGCAAAGCTTTCGGTCGTTGCTATGCATCCCACTTGTCACCTGGAATTGCATGAGCAAAAAGGCTATGAATTTTTGCACGGCCTTACATCCTGGCATGTGGGAGATCGGGCCAGACCTATTTCTTCGAGCGACATTAGCCATCTTGCCCAACCAGTTGCTGCGCTGGTGTTTGAATTGCCTGCACGTGAAATCGGTGGCCAGTTGCCCACTTGGGATGAGCTGGGGGCAATAAAAAAAATATGCTGTGAACGGGGCATCAAGCTATGTCTCGATGGCGCACGCCTGTGGGAGTCGAAAGCGTTTTACGAGGGCAAGCGCTACGCCGAAATTTGCGCGGGCTTTGATTCTGTTTATGTATCTTTTTACAAAGGTATCGGCGGACTCGCGGGTGCGATGTTGCTGGGTGATGAAGATTTCATAGCTAAGGCGCGTCTCTGGCAACGCCGCCATGGCGGCAATTTGGTGCAGCTACATCCGTTCGTGGCGAGCGCTGCGATGCGGTTCGATGAACGCATTGCACGGATGCCTACGTACTTTGTTCGCGCGCAGCAGTTTGCAAAAGCGATGGCAGCCATCAATGGAGTTGTGGTTAATCCGAAAATAATACAAGCGAACATGCTGCATCTGCATTTCCCCGTCAGCAGCGCGGCGTTGGAGGCGGCGCGCGATCAGATTGCGGACAAGCATAAATGCTGGCTTGGTAATCCGCGTGTCGCATCTGATGTGCCCGG
>JAYVEV010000023.1:0-6531 GCA_043773745.1 Burkholderiales bacterium
GCTTTACTTATTTGCTGGCGCGGCCGGTGCGCGAATTGGATGAAGCAATTCATCGCTTGGGTGAAGGCAAATTGGCGCGCCGTATCAAGGTTTCCGGCCCGCGCGATATTGAGCAATTGGGTGAACAGCTTGATTGGTTACGCCAGCGGCTCATTATACTCGAAGATCAAAAAACCCGTTTCTTTCAGCATGTCTCTCACGAGCTAAAAACACCACTGACCGCATTACGGGAAGGCTCTGAATTATTGACTGATGGTGTGGTGGGCCAACTTAGTAACGAACAACGCGAAGTTGCAGAAATTTTGCGACAAAACTCACTGACGCTTGAAAAACTCATTCAGGATTTGTTGACCTATTCGCAGTCACAATCGGCGGATCGTCTCAAGCAAAAAACGGCATTAGATATACAGACTTTACAACTGAAGGATTTAATTGACGATGTCGTCACCGCTCAAAAAATCGCCATCCTCGCCAAGGCCATTACCGTCAAAAGCGAATGTGATAAAACCACGATGCAGGGTGACCCGGCAAAACTGCGAGTGGTGATCGATAACCTGCTTTCGAATGCCATCAAATATTCTCCCGTCGGCGGCACAGTCGTAATCCGGCTAGGCAAGCACAAAAATAACGCGGTTATTGAGGTGCTCGACAGCGGCCCCGGCATTGCCGATGAGGACCGCGAGAAAATTTTTGATCCGTTTTATCGCAGTAAAGCCGCCGTAATCAGTGGCACCAAAGGTACCGGTCTGGGGCTTGCGATTGTGCGTGATTATGTCGAAATGCATCGCGGCAGCGTCTCGGCGATTGCCTCTGCGGGTGCCCGCTTCCGCGTGATCTTACCAAAGCAGTTCACCACTCTATCTTGAGCATATAAGCCTGCCCATGATGCAAAATATAACGCTACAAAACAGGCAGCAGATCGCATCGCAATCAAAGGCGCACGTGAAAATGTTTAGAACCATGACGATAAAGCTAACGTCTCTGCTGTTTGCCACGGCTGCGCTAATGATGCTTGCTGCCTGCACCACGCCATCCACATTGATGCCCGCGACGGAGGCTCGAATTGATGCCGCGGCTGCCCCCAAAATGGCGAGCGAACAGCTGCTTCATTATTTATTGACGGTGCGCGCCATGACGCCTACAGACTTTGTGGCTGAAAAAGAGCGCGTTCGCGCCGATTTTTTGCATCATAAGACAGAATTTAACCGCATTAAATTGGCGCTGCTGATGGCGCTATCCCCGAGCATGGGGTCGAATGTTACGGCTACGTCCTTAGCTGCGGCGAATAGTGCGGACGATGCAGAGCTAACCACATTGCTTGAACCGCTCACCGCCAGCAGTGCGTCATCCAGTATTTCAATACCAAGGGATCTGCAGGCGCTGGCGATGCTGATACAGGGATGGACGCAAGACCGTAAAAAATTGCGCGAGCAGCTCAGAGATTCGCTCAACCGTACCCAGATGACCCGCCGGGATGAATTGAGCTCGCAATCTGAGGCACGAATCTTGCGAGCAAAAGTGGAAGATCTGGAGAAAAAATTGGATGCCCTCAAGTCTATTGAGCGCAGTGTCAGCGTCAAAAGTGACGCGCGCAATAACCCAGCTCCATCCACGCGAACTGATGGAAACCCAAAATGAGCCTACATTCCCTACTCGATCATACAAACCCCGCCGCAGCGAGACGAAACGTGCGGGTTCACAAAGGCAATTTATTGCTGGTGGACGATGACCCCGATTTGTTGAAATTGCTGTCGATACGGCTAAAAGCCAGCGGCTATCACGTCTCAATGGCAGCCAACGGCAATCAGGCGCTCTCCATGGTTGCGGCCGAGCGGCCCGATTTGGTGGTGACCGATCTTCGCATGGCGGGTCTGGATGGCATGGCGCTGTTCCATGAAATTGATCGTCGGCATACCGGCTTGCCGGTGATTATTTTAACGGCGCACGGCACCATTCCCGATGCGGTGGCCGCCACCCGCCAGGGTGTGTTTGGCTACATTACCAAGCCCTATGACGGTAACGAATTAATCGCGCAAATTGAACGGGCCTTGTCCTTGCACGGGACCGCCTCGACATCGCGCAAAGCTGGTCAAGAAGAAGATTCATGGCGCGCCGAAATTATCACCCAAAGCCCGATCATGGAAGACTTGTTACTGCGTGCCGAGCGCGTGGCGCAAGGTGAAGCCAGCGTGCTCATTCAAGGCGAAAGTGGGACCGGAAAAGAGTTGCTGGCCCGCGCCTTGCATCGCGCCAGCCGCCGTGCCGATAAACCCTTCGTGGCGATTAATTGCGGCGCTATCCCTGAAGCCCTGCTCGAGTCTGAGTTATTTGGCCATAAAAAAGGGGCGTTTACAGGTGCTACCTCTGATCATGCCGGCTTGTTTATGGAAGCGGACACCGGCACGCTATTTCTGGATGAAATCGGCGATATGCCCTTGCCGCTGCAAGTGAAATTGCTGAGGGTGCTGGAAGCGCGCGAGGTACGACCCGTGGGCTCAACCAAAACTGTACCCGTGGATGTTCGCATTATTTCGGCGAGCCATCATGATCTGGTGCAGGAAAAAACGGACGGTACGTTCCGCGAAGATTTGTACTATCGCCTGAACGTTGTCACGCTCAGAATGCCGACGCTGCGTGACCGGCGCGAGGATATTCCGCTGCTGCTGAACCACTTCCTGAAAAAGCTCGCGGTACGGTATGAAAAAAACGTCAATGCATTCTCGCCCAATGCGCTCGAAATCATGGTCGCCGCACCATGGCCCGGCAATGTACGTCAGCTCTACAACGTCGCGGAGCAGGCGGTAGCACTATCGAACAGCGATATTGTGCCCCCCAAGGTGGTTGAGCAGGCGATGCAAGTGGGCATGCAAATGGTGGATTCATTTGAAGAGTCGCGCCGTCGTTTTGAATACGACTATCTTTCACGCTTACTCAAGCTCACCCAAGGCAGCGTCACACAGGCCGCAAAAATCGCTAAGCGCAACCGCACCGAGTTTTATAAGCTGTTGCAACGCCATGGGCTGGAAGCCGCACACTTTAAGCCGACCGCAGAGTAAGACTTTCTTACGAATGGCGGCCGATTGAAGTTGGGCCCACTTCTGAAAAATGAGCGTCACTTTCGCGACGCATGCCGTCGTCAAACAGAGACAGCTTAAGCAGATAGAAATCAATCACTTATGTTTTTTCAGTGGATCTGTCGCCCAATAACGACAGATTTTGTTGCCGTTATTTGCGCTCAAAAACGACACGTAATGAATAACCCCTTGTTTTTAAGACACTTATCGTTCTTGGCACAAGGATTGCTCGTATATTTACGAATGCTTTTGGAATGCCCTTCCTCCCTGGGCACTTTGATGAAATGGATAGGTCCCCAAATCATCTCTGGTTCTCCTCCTTAAGCATTCGAGAGTGCGCCTTGAGGGGTGGTCGAAAGACCACCCCCTTTTTTTGGGCGCTTCAAGCTCATCGCACGGCATGCTAACCACAAAATTATTCCATCTCATCAATCCAGGCCATTTGGATCGCCTCAAGTATTTTTTCGCCTGAGCGGTGCGCATCATCATCAAACTCAGGTAACGCCATAACCCACTGGTGCAGGTCGGTAAAGCGGATGGCTTTGGGATCCACGTCGGGATGGGCTTCCGATAGCTGAATCGCAATTTCGAGGATGTCAGTCCATTTCAGCACGGCCATCAGTGTGTCTCCCGCGCATGGTTGATAGTGTATTTGGGTATTTCGATAACGAGAGATTTGTCGCGCACTTTGGCCTGGCAGGAAAGGCGTGACAGTGGCGTTAAACCCCATGCCATATCGAGCATGTCTTCTTCTTTTTCCTCGGCGTCATCGAGCGACTGAATCCCCTCGCGCACGATCACATGACAGGTGGTGCACGCGCACGATTTTTCGCAGGCATGTTCAATCTCGATGTGGTTTCTGAGCAGTGCATCGCAAATGGTTTCACCAACCGGCGCTTCAAATTCGAGGCCACTGGGACACAGGCTTTCGTGAGGGAGAATTTTAATTTTGGTCATCATGGTGATCTTATAGGGCCTTCATATCGTCGAGTTTTCTGCCTCTGAGCGCGTCGGCTACGCTACGATCCATCCGCCGCGCGGCAAAATTTTCAGTGGTGCGCGACAACTCGACGGCTTGCGCTTTGATGGCGCGCGCATCGGTGCTGTTGCTGTCAATCATAGGCTTCAATTTGGCAATCGCTGCCCTAATTTCTGCGCGCTCATCGTCATCCAGCAAGGCGTCACCGTCTTTGTTAAGTGCCGCCTCAACCGCCTCCATCAAACGCACAGCATCTACCCGCTCTTCGCTGAGCACCCGCGCATCGGCGTCGTCTTTAGCGTAATTAAAACTAGCCTTCAACATTTCCGCAATTTCGTTGTCACTTAAACCATAGGAAGGTTTTACTTCGATCTGGGTTGATACGCCACTCACCGTTTCGCGTGCCGCAACCGACAGCAAACCATCGGCGTCGACCTGAAATGTCACCTGAATGCGCGCAGCCCCTGCCACCATCGGCGGAATACCTCGAAGCTCAAACCGCGCCAGTGAGCGACAATCTTTGACCAACTCGCGCTCGCCCTGCACCACATGAATCGCCATCGCAGTTTGACCATCTTTGTAAGTGGTAAATTCCTGCGCGCGCGCGATCGGAATGGTGGAGTTTCGCGGGATCACTTTTTCAGCCAGACCACCCATAGTCTCAAGCCCCAGCGAGAGGGGAATCACATCCAGCAGCAGCAGATCTTCACCGGTGCGATTGCCCGCAAGCGCATTGGCCTGGATAGCCGCGCCGAGCGCAACGACTTTATCCGGGTCGAGATTATTCAAGGTTGATTGGCCAAAGAATTCACTCACCGCGCGCTGCACATGCGGCATGCGCGTCGCACCACCCACCATGACAATGCCGTCGATATCCACGACCGTCAGTTTGGCATCACGCAGGGCTTTTTTTACCGGCTGCAGACTGCGTTGCACCAATGTCGCCGTCATTGTCCAAAACTCTTCTTGTGACAAGCGCAGTTTAAATTCCTGGCCATACGAGAGCTTCAAGGTTGATTCAGCCGCAGCCTGCGCAGTGAGTATTTCTTTGATTTCACGTGCCTTCATCAGCACGCGGCGGGTATCGCCGTGATCCGCTGACGCAAGACTTAATTGTTTGCGCCAATGTGCGCCTATTGCCTGATCAAAATCATCACCACCAAGCGCAGAATCACCATTGGTGGCGAGCACTTCAAACACACCTTTGGTAAGCTTCAATATTGAAATATCAAATGTGCCGCCGCCCAAATCAAACACCGCGAAGGTGCCTTTGCTTTCGTTGTCCAGGCCATAAGCAATCGCGGCAGCCGTGGGCTCGTTCAGCAAGCGCAGGACATTGATGCCGGCAATATTTGCCGCATCCTTGGTTGCCTGGCGTTGCGCATCATCAAAATAGGCAGGCACCGTAATCACCGCGCCGACCAGTTCACCGGCCAGCGCCGCTTCCGCCTGAATGCGTAGCACCCGCAAAATTTCGGCAGATACATCCACTGGCGACTTCACGCCCGCAATCGTTTCGATTTTCACCATGCCGGGCGCGTCAATAAACTTATAAGGCAATGCGCCATACTTGGCGACATCTGCAATACCACGCCCCATAAAACGTTTGACCGAGACGATGGTGTTTTGCGGGTCAATTGCCTGCGCAGACTTAGCCTCGTAGCCGACCACCGCGCGGTTGTCCGCCAAATAACGCACCACCGATGGCAGCAGCGGCTGACCATCATGATCAACCAGCACTTCGGCCGCGCCGCTTTTAACGGTTGCCACCAGTGAGTTGGTCGTGCCTAAATCAATCCCCACCGCGAGACGATGCTGATGCGGAGCCGTGGATTCGCCGGGTTCAGCGATTTGCATGAGTGCCATGTTTAACGGATATCCAGAATGTTTTTGTTAAGTGCTGACTGCTTCAAACGCGTCATCAATTTCTTCGCCGAGCTTTTCGATAAAGCGTAATTTTCTCACGGTCAGTCGGGCGGCTGCATAGCTTGCGGTCTCGGCAAGCTCAATTGCAAGCCGGTTAAACAGCGCTGCTTCATCGGCATTTTTTTGTGCGGAGAGATTATCCAGCGCGGACTCGTCTTTGACTGCTCTTGCTTCCACTACTGCTTCACGCCATTCCATTTGCTGCATCAAAAATTCCAGCGGCATGGCGGTATTGGATTCTTCTTCGGTATCAATGCCGTGAATTTTCAAAAAATATCGCCCGCGATTCAGCGGGGATTTTAAGGTTTGATACGCCTCGTTGGCGCGAGTAGCCCATTGCGCCGCCAAACGCTTTTCGGCATCGGAGGCCGTGGTAAATTTATCGGGATGCACTTCGCGCTGCACCTCGCGATAAGCGCTGTCGAGTGCTGCCGAATCCATCTGGAATGAAACCGGCAGATGGAAAAGATCAAAGTGGTTTTTTTTGAAATCAATAGACATAAGTTGCAGCACTACCAACAATAAGGGGGCGGAATACGCCCCCTTCTATGA
>JAYVEV010000024.1:0-53265 GCA_043773745.1 Burkholderiales bacterium
GATTTCGAGAGTCAGCGCGACGATGAGGAGGATTTGCAGCATGGTTAAAATGGCTTGAAGTACTGTAATAGCCAGAGGGTAGCCATGCCGGCTCCCAATGTCGCAAAAATATTACGGGTTTTCCAGGCCACAAGAATCGCCAACAAAGCGGCGATCAGCCGATAAAAGTTAATCAGCCCGCCATCAGGCACATCACGAAACAACACATCCGGCAAAACCAAAGCCGGCAATACCGCCGCCGCAACATATTTCAGGCCGCGTTGCAGCCATTCAGGCACACGGATTTCTGATGGCAACACAATAAACGAAGCTCTTGCTAGCAGCGTCACCGCGCCGCCCGCACAAACGATGGTCCAGGTATAGAAATCTCCCGTAATATTCATAATATTTTCAATTCAAAGGCTCCGGCAATTTAAGCGCTTCACTGCGCGAATCCAGCCACGCGCTGATCGCCACACCGGCAATGGCGGCTGTAATCAGGCCCAATTTCATCGGCATGGCTGTTGTAAACGCGGCTGCTGTGACGGACACCGCAGCGGTTATCCAATGGTTGCGGCTTTGCAATGCGGGCAGTACCAGCGCCAAAAACACCAGCGGAATCGCAAAATCGAGTGCCCAATTGGCGGGAATCATGGTGCCCGCAAAAATACCGATAGCTGTTGAGATTTGCCACATAACCCATAAAAAACTGGCGAACCCCAGATAATAGGCCTCTCGATGTTTGCCGGTATGACCCGGCGGGAAGCGCGCGCTCAAAAGTGCGAAGCCGTGATCAACCAGCAAATAAGAAAACAGCCATTTTTTTCTTGTGCTCAGATGCCGGAATTGGGGCGCAATCGCGGCGCTGTACATCATGAAACGCAAATTGACGACCAAAATTGTCGCCAACACAATTGGGGCGGGTGCTTGTTGTATCAGCAGCGAAATCGCGGCGAGTTGCGATGCCCCTGCATATATGATGAACGACATGCCTAGCGCCAACCACGGGTCCATTCCTGCGGCGGCAGCAGCAGCGCCGGTAATCATGCCAAAGGGCATCAGACCGATAACAGCGGGGGTTATATCGCTGACACCGCAGAAATAGGCGCTACGTGAGGTTTGCACGATACTGGAGTAGTTCTGTTAGCACTGGATTTGCGAAAGGCTTAAATTCTATCAGCCCCCTAGCTAAAACACACGACACAGCCAGAAAGAAAAATCATGAAAAATAGTAAAACATGCCGCAAGCCGTGCTACCCGTGAGAAAATTATTAGATGATTATTTACGCCGCCACCATTTTCGTCTCAGCGTTCCTGCTGTTTTTAATTCAACCGATTATTGCCAAACAAATTCTGCCGTGGTTCGGTGGCAGTGCGGCAGTATGGACAACATGCTTGGTGTTTTTCCAGCTGGCGTTGCTGGCGGGCTATTTTTATTCTGACTGGACAACAAAAAAGCTCAGTGTTAAAAAACAGGCAATCCTGCACATCGTTCTAGTACTGATTGCGCTGGCGTTGCTACCGATTATTCCCAATGTTGCCTGGAAGCCTCAGGGTGATGAAGAGCCTAGCGTTCGAATTTTGTTATTACTCACCGCCACCATCGGGCTGCCGTATTTTTTACTGTCTACCACCAGCCCGCTGATGCAGGCCTGGTTTGCACGCTCCTACCCGGCGACTAGCCCGTATCGTTTATTTGCCCTCTCCAATCTGGCGTCGATGATTGCACTGTTGGGCTACCCATTTTTATTTGAACCGTGGATCATGACCCGGCACCAGGCGGTGGGCTGGTCAATTGGCTTTGGGTTATTTGCGGTCTTGATTGTTGCGGCAGCCTGGTTTGGCGTCAGAACCTCCCCCGTTTCTAATAGCGCGTCTGATACTCAATTCGACTCATTACAAGAAACGTTGGCAATGCCACCGAGTCTCGCGGATAAATTGCTCTGGATCGCACTGGCGGGACTGGGTTCGGTGTTATTACTGGCCATCTCTAACCACCTCACGCAAAATATTTCATCAATTCCGCTGATGTGGGTGGTGCCGCTCGCCTTGTACCTACTCACTTTCATTCTCTGCTTCGACGGAAAAATTTGGTACCGCCGCAACATCATGCTGCCGCTGTTGGCGATTGCGATTGTCGGCATGGCTTATACCCTGGCGGATAAGGACTTGCATTTCATGTTGTATTTACAGGTCGGCGTGTTCTCAGTCGGGTTATTCATTGCGTGCATGTTTTGCCATGGCGAATTGGCGGCGCGAAAGCCGAATCCAACATACCTCACCACCTTTTTTTTAATGATTTCCGTGGGTGGCGCGCTCGGTGCCTTATTGGTAGGCATCATTGCACCACTGACCCTGCCTGCCTATTTTGAGCTTGAAATCGCGCTGATATTGCTGGCCGGTCTGGCCACTTATTTGTTGTGGGCCAGGATAGGAAGCCTGCATTTCGGCTATCTCGCTATTGGTGCAGTCGTGACTATTTTTAGCGGCGCTGCTGCGATATTCACTGTGGTGCAATTCAAGGAAAATGTGGTGGTGATGACGCGCAATTTTTACGGCACCTTGCGCGTCAAGCAATATGATCCGCCCGCGGTGGAATATCGCCGCCGTTCGCTCATCCATGGTGCGATTTTACATGGCGATCAGTACATGGACCCGCCTTACAGCCGCTCGGCCACCACCTATTACAAAGCCAAATCCGGCATTGGCAAAACAATTTTGCTTAAAGAAAAGCTCGCCGAAAAACTTAACCCCGGCCAGCCCCCTGCCTTACGCATCGGCGTGATTGGCTTGGGCGCGGGCACTATTGCAACCTATGGTAACAAGGGAGACGTTTATCGTTTCTACGAGATCAATCCGCAGGTTGTGACCATTGCACGACGCGATTTTACCTATCTGAAAGATACCGATGCCAAAGTAGATATTGCTCTCGGAGATGCACGGCTTAATTTGGAACGCGAAGCTTCGCAAAATTTTGATGTATTAGCGATTGACGCGTTTTCCAGTGATTCAATTCCGGTGCACCTCATCACACTTGAAGCTTTGCAAATCTATGAAAAGCACATGAAGCCTGACGGTGTAATTGCGTTTCACGTATCGAATCGCTATCTCGATTTAAAGCCGGTGGTGCAAAAAATCGCTGAAGCACAAGGCCTGCATGTTGCATGGGTACGAGACGCGCATGAAGATGGCTCCACTACCAGCGATTGGATTTTACTGACCAAAGACAAAACATTTTTACTGAAACCTGAAATTGTCGAGAGCATGTTTATTATTCCGCCCGAACCGAAATGGCGCGTCTGGACGGACGATTTCAATAATCTTTTGCAGGTGCTTAAATAATATGAAAACCGTTGTGCTGGGCGCTGGGGTGATCGGCATCACCACCGCGTACTACCTGAATAAAGCCGGTCATGACGTAACCGTCATAGAACGCAACGCCCATGCCGGCCTCGAAACCAGCTACGCCAATGGTGGGCAGCTTTCATACAGCTATGTTGCCCCACTCGCCGGGCCTGGCGTGGTGCCGAAGATTCCACCGTGGTTGTTGCGGCGCGATTCACCGCTGCGGTTTTATCCGAAACTGGATCCCGACCAGTGGCGCTGGCTGCTCGCTTTTATCGCGGCGTGCAACCGTCCACAGGCGGAAATTTCCACCGTGCATTTGCTGCGTCTGGCATATTACAGCCGGGACCTGATTCACGATATTGTCGCGCATGAAAAAATCACATTCGATTACCGACGTAACGGTAAATTGGTGATTTTTTCGGACGATGAGGGGTTTGATGGCGCCAAAAAAACGCTTGATTTCCAGCGCGAACACGGCAGCCAGCAAGAAGCATTTTCCCGTCAGCAAGTATTGGATAAGGAGCCCGCGCTAGAACATATCGCCAGCCGCATTTCGGGTGGCATTTACACACCGTCCGAAGATGCAGGTGACTGCCATGATTTTTGTGTGGCCATGGAAGCGCTGCTGCGCGAACGAGGCGTGAAATTTTTAACCGGCACTACGATCAACAAAATAGAACGCTACGGCAAGTCGATTACCAGTGTTCATACGACGCAAGGCAATATCACTGCAGATGCGTATGTAATGGCACTAGGTGCGGCGAATGCCTCTACCGCCAAATCGCTCGGATTTTATTTGCCGATTTACCCACTCAAAGGTTATAGCCTGACATTAGCCACCGAAGGCTTCGCGGGTGCGCCGCATATTAGCGTGACCGATTCAAAATACAAAGTGGTATATGCCCTACTCGGCTCAGAGCTGCGCATCGCGGGCATGGCTGATATTGCTGGCCATGATCGCTCGCTTCAAGCGGACCGCGTATCGTTGTTAATTGCCCAGGCTAAAGCCACATTCCCCAATGCTGCCGACTATGGCGCCGACTTAAAACCGTGGGCAGGCTTGCGCCCCGCCACGCCGAAGGGCACGCCGATTATCGGTAAATCACCTTTCAATAATTTGTATCTCAACACCGGCCATGGCGCACTGGGGTGGACGCTGGCCTGCGCCTGCGCAAAGATTGTGGCCGATACGATTACGGACAAGCCTGCTGAGATTGCATTGGATGGACTGACCTTGTGATGGTAGCCGCCACGTTAAATTTATGAAGCCTGCCCAAGACCTGCATCTTCATCTTTGGTGCAGCCAATCCGTTAAACAGCAATCGCTGATTACGCTCAATGTCATCGCGGTTATCACCGGTGGATTGGCACTGGACGCGCATTTTGGCTGGGCTGGCCAGCATATGGCAACGATTTGGACACTACTGGTTTGGGGTGGACTTTATAAAATTGGCAGTACGGATGAACGCCGTGTACTGGTACTTTGCACGATGATTGCCGGTTTGGGCGAACTGGTGTTGTCGCTGGTGTGGGGTATATACGATTACCAATTTCATAATGTCCCCTTATTCGTACCCCCCGGACACGCGCTGCTAATGACACTGGGTTTGCTGGCTGCGCGAAAATTGCCGATGACCGGTGCATGGCTGATTGCCACAGCCGCAAGCGCCTGGGCTGCTTACGCATGGCTTGCAGGCTTTGATCGGTTCGGGGTTGCGCTGGGCAGCATCTTTGTGTTTTGCATGGCTGTAGGCCCCGCCAAAAGGCTCTATGCCGCCATGTTTGTGCTGGCCCTCATGATGGAGCTGTATGGCACCGCGCTGGGCAATTGGGTTTGGATCGCACAGGCACCGGGCTTGGGATTAACCGCTGCTAACCCGCCATTTTCTGCAGGTGCATTTTATTGTTTACTGGATTTGCTGGTGTTGGCAGCTTTAAGAGCGTGGCCGCAATCACTGGCCAGCGTCTCATGTGCGGATGCCAATATCCCGAAGAGCCCTGTGGATATTGGCTCTTGAGGCGTTACCTCCTGGCAAACATCACTATCGATAGCTTGCAGTCAAGCTACCTTCAACACTAATTTTCCAAAGTTCTCGCCTTTGAATAGCTTCATCAAAGTTTCGGGGAAAGTATCAATTCCGTCGACCACATGCTCCTTGGAAACCATTTTCCCCGACGCCAAATACCCGCCCATTTCAATCGCAGCTTCTTTGTATTTGTGCGCGTAATCGAAAACCACAATACCTTCCATACGCGCGCGATTTACCAGTAATGACAGGTAATTGGACGGCCCCTTGATCGGCGTAGTGTTGTTGTATTGCGAAATGGCACCACAAATCACAATACGAGCCCTGAGGTTAATTTGGGTCAGCACCAAGTCCAAAATCTCGCCACCCACATTATCGAAATAGATATCTACGCCGTTCGGGCATGCTGCTCTGAGCGCTTTACGAGTATCGCCCGTTTTGTAATCAATACAGGCATCAAAGCCGAGTGTGTTGACCACGTAATCACACTTGTCCTTGCCCCCGGCAATACCCACCACACGACAGCCTTTTACCTTGGCGATTTGCCCAACGGTCGCCCCTACCGCGCCAGCTGCGCCGGATACCACAACGGTTTCACCCTCCTTGGGCTGGCCGACATCCATTAAACCCCAATAGGCTGTCATGCCTGGCATGCCAAGGACATTCAGATAAGCCGTCAGGGGCGCGAGCTTGGGATCAACTTTGGTGAAGCCCTTACCGTCGGTAACGCACCAGGTTTGAACATTGGTCATACCCGATACGAAATCACCCACCGCGAATTTGGGGTGCTTCGATTCCACCACCTCGCCGATGCCGCCGGCACGCATCACGTCGCCCAAACCGACTGGGGCGATATAGGATTTGCCTTCGTTCATCCAGCCACGCATCGCGGGGTCCAGTGATAAATAGTGCACCTTGAGCAGCATTTGCCCTTCTTCCAAAGCGGCAACGGGTTCATCAGCAAAGGCAAAATCGCTGCGTTTGGGCTCACCGACGGGACGGGCAATGAAGCGGACGGTACGGTTGCTGGTCATATTGTGTCTCAGATGGTTGGAATAGGAACAATTAATGAATTAGAACAGAAAACTTGACGAGCCCAATAGAAACAAAAGCGAAAAAGCCGACAATGCGCAAGCATTGTCGGCCTTGTGGGACAGTAATTACTTATTTCAGATGAGCTGATACCAATTTGGTCATCTCGAACATCGAAACAGTTTTCTTGCCACCAAACACGGCTTTAAGCTTGTCATCCGCATTGATATTGCGGCGATTTACGGAATCTTGAAGTTTATTCTTCTTGATGTAATCCCAGATTTTCTTGGTGATTTCCGTACGTGGCGAAGGTGTTGCACCAATAACAGCCGCTAAAACAGCGCTAGGTGTGACAGGCTTCATAAAGGCTGCGTTGGGCTTGCGCTTGGCAGCCGGCTTCTTGGCAGCCGCGGGCTTTTTAGCAGCGGGTTTCTTTGCAGCCGGTTTTTTTGCAGCGGCGGGTTTCTTTGCAGCCGGTTTCTTTGCGGCGGGTTTCTTTGCAGCAGGTTTCTTTGCAGCCATGTAGTTCCTCCAGTCTGTTGTCAAAATATCCCTGAAAACTATGCGGCGGTGCACCAGTACTTCATTGTGCAAGTTAAAAATTTCCGTCTCACGGACGCAAATATAACGCATTATTTACTGGAATGTGCAACACCTTGTCGTATTAGTACAACGCGATCAGGGGATACGGATTGTTTCACCCGGGCTGGCGGGTACCTTCAAGGACGATTAAAATGCTTGGCTTTGAGCTATGTTCCCCGTAATTTAAAAATATAAAAATGCAAACAGAAGAACTAATTTCAGCATTGTTGATCTATTCTCCAGAGAGAGAAGTTGAAAATAAGTATCGTATCGATACTATTAGT
The DNA here is from genome assembly GCA_043773745.1 of Burkholderiales bacterium. Classification (GTDB taxonomy): domain Bacteria; phylum Pseudomonadota; class Gammaproteobacteria; order Burkholderiales; family Usitatibacteraceae; genus UKL13-2. The sequence continues at coordinate 7,253 of JAYVEV010000024.1, forward strand.
CATATTAAAAAATATCCTTCTTCATGGTGGCAACGTCGCACCCTAGAGGGTCATGTCACCGCTTCGGCATGGGTTCTAAATCAGGGAAAAACCCATGCATTATTTTTGCATCATGCAAAACTAAATCGATGGCTACAACCCGGTGGCCATCTCGACGACACAGACTTTTCACCTGCGCATGGGGCACTTCGGGAGGCTTTGGAAGAAACCGGCATCACCAATTTGGCCTTTGACAAGTTGCTCGGGGACAATATTTTTGATGTGGATATCCACCCGATTCCGGCACGCGGCACGGAACCCGCTCATTTACATTACGATATACGCTACCTTGTCGTTTTGCCCAGTGAGGCGCCCAGTACAGAAGTGAGCATCAGTGCAGAGTCTCTGGGATTTCGCTGGATTTCGCTGGAAGAGGTTAAAAATCAATTTGAAGCCAGCCTTGCGCGCATGGCTCAAAAAACGTTACGGCTCATGAAAAGTGCAAACAAATCAACAAAATTATGAATATAGCCGACCTTCGCAAAGACTATAAATTGGCAGCGCTGTCCAAGGCAGACAGTGACCCATCGCCTTTCAAGCAATTCGAAAAATGGCTTGCCGAGGCCGTCGCGGCCAAGCTGCCCGAACCCAATGCCATGACATTAGCCACCGTTGACGAGACCACGCGCCCCTCTACCCGGGTGGTGCTTATTAAGGGCTTTGATGAGCGCGGTCCGGTTTGGTTTACCAATTACCAGAGCCGTAAAGGGCGTGAGTTGGCTGCCAATCCATTCGCCGCATTACAATTTCACTGGGTGGAATTAGAGCGTGTCGTTCGAATTGAGGGCTGTGTTGAGAAAATCAGCGATAAGGAAAGTGATGCTTATTTCGCCTCACGCCCGCTCGATTCGCGCATCGGTGCGTGGGCCTCCCCACAAAGCGAACCGATCAAATCGCGTGGCGTGCTGATTAAGAACGCCGCCGAGTACGCCGCAAAATTTATGTTGGACCCACCGCGCCCTCCGCATTGGGGTGGTTATCGACTGATACCAGACCGATTTGAGTTCTGGCAAGGCCGTTCAAGTCGCCTGCATGACCGAATCTTGTATCAGCTTAACAATGACGCTTGGAACATTGAACGCCTGGCACCTTAGAAATAATCTGCCGACAGTTATTTCTGTCGGTAATAATCCGGCAACCTTTGCATGTATATAGGCAAATTAGGATTTGCCATCAGTTGCCTCATAAAATCAGGATCATCGTTAGTGGTCAGCGGACTGAGTTTGGTGGGCATGAATGGCAAACCAAATCGGCAAGAAAGCAGACGCTTGGCGTCCCCCGCGGTCGGTGGATCGTTGGGTTTAGCTTCCCCGCAAATAAGGAGATCACGGCTGAATTGCTCAATCGACACCTTTTTTGCGGTGTATGCAGCGTCAAATTTCATGCCTTCCTGCAATCGCGCCATCGTTTCTTTCAAGCTCATTTTAGGCAGTGTGGTATTAGGGCAATTGGGCACCAACGCTTTTTCGCGTTTGCCCCCAAAGGTTGTAACTGTTTCAATATCAATCAAATTTTGGCGGGCGTTTTGTAACAAAATAGCGTCGCCATATAGCGCCTCACCGCGCACGAACACCAGCTTGATATTCTCTTCGATGGCATCAATCAGGTTGCGATAGCTGTCAGCGTTACGGTCATCGACCACAATCAGATCAGCCAAATAACCCACGGCGATTTGGCCAAGCTTATCCCCCCAATTCATTGCGTCAGCCGGATTTCGGGTAACCATCTCGACCAATTCTTTATCTGTGAATGGCAATTTCAATTCATTTTTATTGACTAAATCTGCTGCTTTTAATTCACCCAGAGCCGACTTGCTGCCCGACGGCTGCCAATCAGGGGCAATACTAATGGACAGACCGGAACGCCTCGCCGCATCTATGTTTGCGGTCTTGCCGTAAAGCAGAAAATTCGAGAGCGGCGACCAAACCAGCTTAGCCTTTGCGACCGCCATTTCTTTCAATTGTAGTTCTGTCAGGCCAACACCATGAATCGCAATCAGATTCGGACCGATCAAGCCGCTTTGTTTCAAATAACGAAACTCGTCCGCCATCCGGGTGCTAGTCCCCTCAGCCAAATGAACCACCAGAATGCCTTTGATGTATTCATCCTGAATTTTTTTCCACTCTTCAGCATCGCGACCAATATCAACACGGCTAAAAGCCAAGCGCGCTGTAACCGGCGAGGTTTCTATATTGCGCACCAGACATTCCTCACGCGAATAAGGCTGTGTTGGACGGCTACCCTGCAAGGTCGTCGTACCGCCTACCAAGGCCTTGTACTCGCCATAGCGACCAATCTCGATGCCGAGATCGTAGTAGTTGGCGCGCTCCAACACAATTTGCGGAAAGGTAATACGCTTATTGTAATCATCGTCATACCAGCGCCACTCATAGCGATCCCGATATTTTTTCGTGATCGGCAAGAGCGGGTAATGCGCGTATTCAGGGTGGTTGTGCAAGTCGATCATGCCGGGATAGATAACTCCTCCGGTCGCAATCTCCACTGCGCCTTTACTCGCGTCTGGCAATGCCTCACCTGCTCGCGCAATAGCTTCGATCTTGCCATTTCTTAGCCAAACGCGCGCGTTGGGGAGAACATTACCTGCATCGTTCATGGTCACAACTTTACCAACTAGCACCAAGCCCGTGTCAATGCGCGAGTGCGCATGAGTGATTGCTGCGAAAAAAATTGTCGCAAGCGCTAAAATTGCCGGCAACAAATCTGCCAATGATTTTTTATTCAAATGATGACTCCTGCGGATTTATCATTGTAACCAAGCATGAGTTTAGCGTGCATTGCCGCCCACTACATTACCTCAATCAAATATGACTGCCCCCTCCAATAATCCCCAGTTTGATTTATTTGGTGAGCTTATTAATATTGATGAGCCGAAAAAACCGACTGCGACCAAACGACCCGCTCAGGTGTTACCCGCAACGCCATCCGGTACCGCCATAACCGCCGCGCAAACTTTGCCTGCTGCCATACACCTAGGCACTTCTTCATGGTCGTTTGCAGGCTGGTATAGTCTGGTTTACGCGGCAACCTATGCCGAAACCAAACTGGCACGTGATGGGCTTAATGCCTACGCGCAACACCCACTGTTTAGAACAGTCGGGATTGATCGAACGTTTTATGCGCCAATCGCCGAGCAAGATTACGCGCGCTATGCAGCCCAGGTGCCGGAACATTTTCGCTTTATGGTGAAAGCGCCTATGGCCATCACCAGCTCTTATGCGCGCGCAGATGATGGCACATTTACTGATAGCCCCTATTTCTTGGATATTGACTATGCCATCAATGAATTTATTGCGCCTTGCACAGTGGGCTTGGGCGACAAAGTCGGCCCTCTGGTGTTCCAATTTCCGCCGCAGGGTCGTGCCGCCATTCGGACGCCAGATGCATGGATTAATCGACTTTATCGATTCCTGCAAGGATTGCCGCCGGGATTTTTATACGCGGTGGAGATTCGCGATCCCGAGCTACTGACAGAACGGTTTTTGAAGTGCCTCAAGGCAACTCATGTCAGGTTTTGTGTAGCCAGTCACGCACGGATGCCCAGTCCTGCCGAGCAAATTGCAGCGATGGCTCAGGTGCTGGATCCCGGCGCATTTATCGCGCGGTGGAGTTTGCACTCGGGCTTCAAATATGAAGATACCAAAGCCAAATATTATCCATTCAATAAGCTTGTTGATGAAGATATCAACAGCCGTCAAAGTCTGGCACTGGCCGCGTTGGCCGCACAGCGTGCGGGCCATATGGCATTTATAGTAGTCAATAACAAAGCTGAAGGTTCTGCCCCCTTGAGTATCGAAAAGTTGGCCGCATGTATTGGCGATGAATATCATCACAAGTCGAAACCATCGACTGAAAGATAGTGTGCTGACCGGTATCACACGGAAGTTTCGCAAACTCTATCGTCAGGTTCGCGCTGCCGCACGATCACCTGTGATACCGATTGATGAAGCGCTGTGGCAAAGCGCCGCGCAGCACTATGTCTTTATTGCGCGGCTGACACAGGAAGAAAATAGACGGCTGAGATTAATGGCTGCTGATTTCTTATCCCGAAAAAACATTTTTGGCGCAGATTGTTTCGCCGTTACGGACCTTATACGCGTGCAGATTGCAGCACAGGCCTGCATCTTGATTTTAGAGCTCGGCATTGATTCTTATGATGGTTGGAGCGATATTGTTATCTACCCGGCGCAGTTCCGACCGCGACGGCAGTTCACCGACGCTGCTGGTGTTGTCCACACCAGCGATGCAGTGCTTGCGGGCGAAGCTTGGCTGGGTGGCCCGGTCGTACTCTCGTACGAAGATGTCGCTAAGGCGAATGATCCCAGCCATAAACTGGCAGGACACAATGTCGTCATTCATGAATTTGCCCACAAGCTCGATATGCGTAACGGCAATGCAAATGGGTTCCCGCCGCTACATCGCGGTATGCGTGAATCGATTTGGAAACAGGCGTTCATGGCGGCTTATCTGGATTTTTGTGAGCGCACTGATCAGGCAAATGCCAATGCTCAGTTTGATGGCGGGATTGCCTTGCAAGCACTACCGCTGGATCCCTACGCAAGCGAAAATCCTGCCGAGTTTTTTGCAGTTATCTCAGAATCGTTTTTTGAAGCGCCACAAGCAATCTCAACCGCTTACCCCGTGGTATATGCGCAGCTGGTCGCCTTTTATAGGCAAGACCCAGCAACTCGTCAAAATAGATAAGAAGCACGCTGTAAAAAACAAAAAAGCCCGCGGATCAGGCGGGCTCGATGACAAAAATGAACAGTTACTACAGGTATAACACCGCAGGGAACACGGCGACAGCCAATACCAGCAAGATCCACTCACAGCGCCAGCGCTTTAAGTGCCCGGTGTAGTAGAAAATAATACAAAGAATCGCGAAAAGATAAAAAGCAGCTAACAGCATCAAGCCTCCCCAATATTCTATATAACGGCGCTCACTTACAATTTTGCCGCATCAAATTGTACGATACCACAAAGTCTGAACTTATTTATCATCTGGACAATAGCTGATTCAGGGTGACAGACAAAGCCAAGTGTGTCTGTAAGCGAACAATAGGCATCAAACTGCATCTTCGTCCGTTTCGCCGGTACGAATCCGGACTGCCTGGCCTACATCCGTGACAAAAATTTTACCATCGCCAATTTTTCCTGTGCGGGCGGCTTTGATGATCGCATCGAGCGCTTTATCAACCATGTCGTCGGCCAACACCACTTCCACTTTTACCTTAGGCAAAAAATCAACGGTGTATTCCGCACCGCGATAGAGCTCGGTATGGCCTTTTTGCCTGCCAAAACCCTTCACTTCGGTGACCGTAAGGCCTGAAGCGCCCAGCTCTTGCAACGCCTCACGAACCTCGTCAAGCTTGAACGGTTTAATAATGGCCTCGATTTTTTTCATCTCATTCCTTTTTTGCGTCTATTGTAGGCTGCCAAATATTTTATGTCGGAACATACTTTGACGTGATCGGATAACGCCAGTCTTTACCAAAACCTCTGCGTGTAATCTTAGCGCCAACTGGGGATTGGCGGCGTTTATATTCGTTGATCTTCAACAAGTGGGTTATACGATCGACATCTGCCTTCACAAATCCCATTGCCATAATTTCTGAGGGCGATCGGTCTTGCTCCATAAACAACTCCACAATCTGGTCGAGGATCGCATAGTCTGGTAATGAATCCTGGTCTTTTTGTCCTGGACGCAGCTCCGCACTGGGCGGTCGTGTGATAACCCGCTCTGGAATCACCACTGATTGTTGATTACGCCAGTGACACAGCTTATACACCAGCGTTTTTGCGACGTCCTTCAAAATGGCGTAACCACCTGCCATATCGCCGTACAAAGTGGAGTAGCCAACCGCCATCTCGCTCTTGTTACCGGTGGTAACGACCATTGCACCAAACTTATTGGATAGCGCCATCAGAAGCGTGCCGCGCACTCTGGCCTGAATATTTTCTTCGGTCGTATCTTCAGATCTGCCGGCGAATTCGTTAAAAAGCGACTTCTTGAATTGTTCAAACAGGGGCGTGATGCCAATTTCTGAATATTTAACGCCATGAGTCGCCACCATCTCCCGCGAATCATCGAGTGATATTTGCGCTGTGTAATTAGATGCCATCATCACCGCATGTACACGATCTTTGCCCAAAGCATCGACTGCTATCGCCAGTGTAAGTGCTGAATCAACCCCGCCTGACAGACCCAGCAACACGCCCGGGAAGCCGTTTTTATTAACGTAATCACGCAGTGCCACCACCAAGGCGCGATAAACACTGGCTTCTGTTGCCATAGGCTGATTGACTACCCCTTGAAGTTGCCCGCCCGCATATTCAACAATATCGAGCGTCTCCTCAAACTCGCGCGCCTGATAGCCCACGCTACCGTCACTATTAATCGAAAATGAGGCGCCATCAAACAGCAATTCATCCTGTCCACCCATCATATGCGCATACAAAATCGGCAGGCCGCATTCGGCAACCCGCGCGCGCACGACGTCATATCGAGCATGAAGCTTTTGAAAATCATAAGGCGATGCGTTGGGCACAACGATGACGTCAGCACTTGCAGCTTTGGTAGCAGCAACTGGCTCCGCAAACCAAATATCTTCACAAATCAGCACCCCTATTTTCAAACCCTGATGATCGAACACGAACGGCTGATCACCCGTGGAAAAATAGCGCGCCTCGTCAAAGACCTGATAATTAGGTAATTTTTGCTTGAGATAAGTGCCAACAATGCGGCCATCCTCCAATAGAGATGTGGCGTTATACAACTTCGCTTCCACCAGATGAGGGTGACCTACCAGTATCGAAATATCCTTAACCTGAGCGGCCATGATCAGCAAGGCATTTGCACATGCCTCGCGAAAGTCGTGGCGAAACAGTAAATCTTCGGGCGGGTAACCACAAAGCGATAACTCAGGCGTAATCAGTAATGTGGCACCTTCCTGCTTCGCTTGCTCTGCATACTGCAAAATCCGAGCAGAGTTTCCAGTCAAGTCACCCAGAATGGGATTAAGTTGGGCGATCGCAATTTTCATGTCGGGAATGCTTTTGTTATCCGCAGATAGTTATTGAAGATTTTCAATCGATTATTATACGGTGGCTGTCGACATTCACCACAAGCCAAACTCTCTACCTAAAACATCAGCACCATTTGAAAACTAAGTGCCATGCTCGAATATCAGATCAATCTAATCGACGACCTCACCACCATCCCAGCTAATGATTGGGATGCCCTCACATCTGGCAATCCCACGTTAAAGCATGCGTTTCTGCAATCAATGATTGACGCGGGGTGCACTTCCGCCGAATCAGGCTGGCTTCCGCAGTTCATCACACTGTGGCGCGATTTAGAAGGCAAGCAAAATCTCGTCGGCGCTGTGCCGCTCTACATGAAAGGCAATTCTTACGGCGAGTATGTATTTGATTGGGCATGGGCTGAGGCTTATCAACGCGCCGGACTGGAATACTTCCCCAAATTGCTGGTTGCGGTACCGTTCACGCCCTGTGGCGGCACGCGTTTGATGGCCCATACACAATCTGACCGCGAAATTTTGATCGATGCATTATTACAAATCGCCTCACAAAGCGAGGTCTCATCAATCCACGTACTATTCGCGGCAGCTGACGAACAACAGTCTCTGCTCAAGGCCGGATTCATGGCTCGAACCTCAGTTCAGTTTCACTGGCAAAATTCTGGCTACCAATGCTTCGATGATTTCCTTGCCACAATGAGTCATGACAAGCGTAAAAAAATCAAGCAAGAGCGTCGCAAAGTGGCCGAGGCAGGTATCAGTTTTGAACGAAAAACAGGTGCCGAGGTAACAGAAGCCGATTGGGGGTTTTTCAATCTTTGCTACACCCGAACCTATCAGGCACATTTTTCTACGCCCTACTTGAACCGTCAATTTTTCTCGCTGATTGGATCACGCATGCCGGAAAATCTTTTGCTCGTCATTGCAAAACGCAATGGTGAGGCTATAGCCGCTTCACTTAATTTGTTTAATGAAAAAACCCTGTTCGGCCGCTACTGGGGCAGTACAGAATTCTATTCCGGCCTGCATTTTGAAACCTGTTATTACCAAACGCTGGAGTTTTGCATCGAACATGGCATCCAAACTTTTGAAGGTGGCGCACAAGGTCAGCACAAACTTGCTCGCGGCTTCTTGCCGATGAAATGCCATTCAGCGCACTGGTTGAAAGAGCCGCGTTTTGCAAAAGCCGTCGAGGATTTTCTGCGGCGCGAAACCGGTGGTATTGAAAACTATGTGAACGAATTGAATGAAAGCAATCCGTTTAAGGACTGCAACAATAAGACTTTACCGGCAGGTGAAATCAATATCTAAGTCCACCCGTCGGCAAATTTCTTCCAATGTTCTTGCCCCGCATTCTCGCTGAGAAATAAACGTACGATTTTTTCTTCTTCAGTGTATCCCGCCAGCGTAATCGCGCCCTTCATTAGCTGAAAGCGCAAAAATACAAGGTAGGTATTCATAACGTCGGTCTCGCAATAATTTCTGATCGCTTCGAGCTCGCCGCGCTGGTATGCGCCCCACACTTGAGAGCCATCCATACCCAACTTACCTGGGAATCCGCAAAGCTGGGCGATCTGATCCAGCGGCGCGTTGGCGCGGGCTTGGTAAAGCGCCAGCAAATCCATTAAATCAAGATGGCGCATGTGATAGCGGCTGATGTAGTTGTTCCATTTGTAGTCGCGATCGTCTTCGCCCATGTCCCAATACTTAGGCGCTACAACGCCGTGCACTAACGATCGATAGTGCAAAACGGGCAAATCGAAACCGCCACCATTCCACGAAATAAGTTGTGGGGAATAGCGCTCAATGCCGTCAAAAAAGCGCTGGATGATATCTTTTTCTCCATCCTCAATTTTGCCCAATGACCAGGCGCGCAAACCTTCATCCGAACGCATCACACATGAAATGGCAATGACGCGGTGCTGATGCAGCGGCAGAAAATCGCTGCCATTGGTTTGCTGGCGTCGACGCTGAAAAACCAGCTCAGCGACGGCATCATCGTTCATTGCGACATCGATGCCTTGCAGTTTGCGCAAACCCGCAATATCGGGAACCGTTTCAATATCAAAAACCAGTATGGGTGTCATGTTTTAAGTTCTTGGTGGGTATGGTTTTTATACTTTATAAAATTAGATGCGCGCACACTGCTTTATCCTAATGGCAGGCTATAAAAAATAAAAGCGCCTATTAGCGCTTTTATCGAATAGCAAAATTACTGCTTTCGAATCCATTTATTCGCGGTGTCCAGATAATACCAGCCTGGTTGCGCACGGCTGATAAAGCGCTCGCCAAAAGTCTGTTTCAAATTACTTTCCCAATCGGGGCGGCCATTTGCGCGGGCAATCTCGCGATAGAGAGAGCCTCGATCCTGATTTTCATCTGCCACCAGCGCTTCGAGGCCAGCCCGAAGCGTACTTGCTATCGCATTTAAATCGCGAACCGCTATGAGGCCATCTGTAGTAACACCTATCACGCCTGAATCAAGGTGGGGCTTCAAGGCAACGAACCGCTGACCAAGGCTTTTCTTGATAACTAAAATAGACGGCGTATTGATATCGATATCCGCATGCTGAGCGAAAACTGCCTGAAAAGGCAGCAACAAAAACACCACAATGCCTATCAGCAATTGTCGGTTTACTATTTGGACACTGGGGTACAGGATGGTTATCATTTTGCGGCGCTTCCAGTTCCCTTATTGGCGCTTGGCGTTGTTGCCCCTGCGACCGGATCCTGAGCGGTTTTGACTGTTTCTGGTGCGGGCCAGATATCCTTGATGACTTTATCAGCAGCCTTCTGCGCGTCTGCCGTAGGGAAAAATGAAATCGTTGAACAGCCGGCAGTCGTCAATAAAAGCATGGCCAGCAAACTACATTTGCAAAAAATATTTCCGGGCGCGATATTCGTTATCTTCATTTATTCCATTTCCGCCATGTCATTCAGAATGCATTTATTCATTTTTAACGCCTTACCCAACTAATCGGTCTACCGGCATTAGGTGCAACAATTTAGCTCAGGCCGGAAATACGCCCGTAGAAAGATACCGATCTCCGCGGTCGCAAACGATATGAACGATGACGGCATCCTCTACTTCACTGGCCACCTTTAATGCGGCAACCAGCCCACCGCCTGAGGAAATGCCCGCAAAAATGCCTTCTTCACGCGCCATGCGACGCGTCATTTCTTCGCTGTCAGCCTGAGTTACCTCGATCACCCGGTCAACTCGGGTGCGGTCAAAAATTTTAGGCAAATACGCCTCAGGCCATTTGCGAATGCCGGGTACATTTGAGCCTTCTGCCGGATGCACACCTACAATCTGGATCGCTGGGTTCATTTCCTTCAGGTAACAGCCCACGCCCATAATCGTGCCGGTTGTCCCCATCGTTGCTACAAAATGCGTGATCGCACCCTGCGTATCACGCCAAATTTCTGGGCCAGTGCTGGTGTAATGCGCCAACGGATTGTCCGGATTGGCAAACTGATCAAGGATCATACCGCCCCGTTCACGTTGGATTTGCTCGGCGGTATCACGGGCGCCTTCCATGCCGATTTTTTGGGGTGTTAACACCAGTTCAGCTCCAAAGGCACGCATTGTTTGACGGCGCTCAATACTCAGATGCTCGGGCATGACTAACACCATCTTGTAGCCCTTTATCGCCGCCGCCATCGCCAGCGCAATACCGGTGTTGCCGCTTGTAGCTTCAATTAATGTATCGCCAGGCTTAATATCGCCACGCGCTTCCGCACGAGCAATCATCGACATCGCCGGCCGATCCTTCACTGATCCAGCGGGATTATTACCTTCCAACTTACCAAGCAGCGTATTGGTCGCGGAAATTCCCGATGATGCCGGGATACGTTGCAGTCGTACCAGCGGCGTATTGCCAATTGCACTTTCGATATTGGGATAATTCATTTGCGCTAACCCAGAGTTGAACACAAAGAATTATAGCCTCACCAGACACACATGCTGAAGAGGTGCTCTGAGTGCTGCATTAGCATTGCGACAATGCATATTCGTCTCCACAAAAAAGCCCCGCAGTTTTGCGGGGCTTTTGAAATCTGCTGATGCAAAATATCTACACCAGCGAGCACACGATTGTTATTTTTTTGGTGCGTCTTCTTTCTTTGCGTCATCTTTTTTTGCAGGTTTGTCAGTTTTGGCTTTGTCTGCTTTAGCTTCTTTATCTGCCTTGGCTTTATCGGCTTTGGCTTTTTTCTCTTCAGCGGCCTTTGCTGCTTTATCAGCTTTTTCTTTCTTGGCAGCTTCTGCCTTTGCTTTCTTCTCATCAGCAGCAGCGGCTTTCTTTTCAGCTGCTGTCATTTCTTTTTTTTCAGCCTTTTTTGCATCAGCCGCCATCGCTTTTTCATCTTTCTTGACAGGCGCTGCATCTTTTTTCATGTCGGCTTTGGCATCGGCTTTTGCAGGTGCGGCAACAACCGTTGTTTTCCCAGATAGAGCGACATCTTTTTCAATTTTTTTCAGCGTGCCTTCACCGATACCAGACACTTTGTCCAAATCGGCCATCGACTTAAACGGGCCGTTTTTGGTGCGGTAGTCGATAATGGCCTGTGCTTTAACTTCGCCGATACCGTTCAATGACATCAATTCTTCTTTGGTTGCCGTATTAACGTTTACGGCAGCGAACGCGATGCTGACCGAGGCAAAAAATGCCGCGACGATTGCAATAATTTTTTTCATGGATTTTCCTTGGAGTGATATTAAAAATGTGTCCCGAAAGACTGTCACGGCATGCAGCGCCATTTGGAGAGTATACATAGCGCAAAAATCGTTAAGCTTTTTCGGTTCGGTACAGGGTTTGCAGCTCTACAATTGCCGGAACCACTCATTTGCGCCACGATCCAAACACCCGTTACGTCCTGTTACAAACGGCGCTTCGGCTGAATGGTTGACCTTATCGATGCGGCCTTATTTTCTTATGCCACGCTCGAACCTAGTAAGGTCTAAATGAAAGTCCCCTTGGCGCTTGTTACATGCCGCCTATTATTTTCCGGATGTCCGCCCAATAATAAAATAGACATCTCGGTACTATTTTTGTTTGGCTAATAATTCAGTTTTAAACGCATTATTTTTGCCTAGCGTTTAGATCCTTCAGATTACTAAACCCACTGATTATACTGGGTTTATTCTTGACGCAATGGCCGTTGAGAAGCTTATTTTCGTTTCATACTTTATCCGTCAGCCAAGGCAGATAGCGCGCCACCCCTTGCTCAACGGTCAAGAATTCGTCTGTATAGCCTGCCTCGCGTAACAGTGAGATATTGGCTTCTGTAAAGCTTTGGTATTTTCCTTTAAGTGCTTCCGGGAAGGCGATGTATTCAATAATGCCCTCTCGCATAAGGCTTGCTAAGTCGAGCGCGGGCTTGCCCTCTACCTGGCGCAGTGTATTGACGGTGGCAACCGCTACATCGTTGAATGATTGTGAGCGCCCTGTCCCCAGGTTAAAAATACCAGAGACATGATTGTTATCCAGAAAAAAAAGATTCACTTTGACCACATCTTCAACAGACACAAAATCACGTCGCTGCTCGCCATTAGCGTAGCCATCAGTGCCTTCAAATACGCGCACCTTGCCGGTAGCGCGGTACTGGTTAAAAAAGTGAAAAGATACGGAGGCCATCCGGGCTTTATGCGATTCGCGTGGGCCATAGACATTGAAATAGCGAAACCCTGCTATTTGCGACGATGCGCCGTCGATTCTTTCCCGCACAGCCTGATCGAATAAAAATTTGGAGTAGCCGTAAACATTCAGTGGTGCTTCAAAGGAGCGGTCTTCGCAGAACTCTTTGCCATCGCCATAAACTGATGCACTCGATGCGTACATTAACGGCACGCCCTCTTCCAGACACCAGTCAAGCATTGAGAGGGAATAGCGGTAGTTGTTTTCCATCATGTAACGGCCGTCTGTTTCCATGGTGTCAGAGCAAGCGCCCTGATGAAATACCGCATCGACATCTCCACCGAGTTCACCGCTTTCAACAACATCCAGAAAATCTTTTTTATCAACGTACTCGGCAATTTCACAGTCAACAAGATTTTTGAATTTATCCGCCTTGGTGAGATTATCAACTGCGACAATATCTTGGATGCCGCGCTCATTAAGCGCTTTAACAATGTTGCTGCCGATGAATCCGGCAGCGCCGGTAACGATATAAGTCATATTAGATTTTCATTCAAGAAAATTATCAAAGTCAATCACTGTGGCGGCGTTCAAGCCAAAAAGACTTGCAAAGCCTCGCCGATTGTAGAGTTTACTATTCTATCTCAACGGGAAAATTACAAGGCCGCCAACAATTCATCGCGAGTCACCGTTGCTGTACCCAGCTTGCCGACCACAATACCCGCTGCACGATTGGCTATGCGCATGGCGTCCGGCATGCTGGCGCCTGCTGCCAGCATTAAGCCCAGGGTTGCAATCACCGTATCACCCGCACCGGAGACATCATAAACTTCGCGCGCCTGAGTAGGCTCGTGGGTGGCAGAGCTGCTAGTGAACAACGACATTCCTTCTTCTGAGCGCGTAACCAGCAAGGCATCAAGCTGCAATTTTTCTCTGAGCTGTGCAGCTTTGGCAGCCAACTCGTTTTCGTCTTTCCAACGGCCCACGACTTCCCGAAACTCACTGCGGTTCGGTGTTAATAAAGTTGCACCGGCGTATTTTGAGTAATCGTCACCCTTGGGGTCAACCAACACGGGTTTACCGTGGCGCTTGGCGGCATCAATCATTTTTGCGACATGGGTCAAACCACCTTTGCCGTAGTCAGAAAGAATCACCACATCAATTGAATCCACCAGCGACTCAAAATCACCGAGCTTACCTTCGAGCACTTCGCGCGACGGCGCGGTTTCAAAATCAATTCGCATCAACTGCTGCTGACGGCCTATAACCCGCAGCTTCACAGTTGTGGGTAATTGTGCGTCTTTGTGAAAAAGTGTTTTGACATGCTCTTTTTCGAGCAATGTCGCCAAGGACCGCCCTGCATCATCATCGCCCACAACCGATAGCAGCGTTGCCTGTCCTCCCAATGCCGACACATTGCGGGCGACGTTGGCGGCACCACCGGGGCGCTCTTCAGTTCGCTGTACATGCACGACCGGTACTGGTGCCTCGGGTGATATGCGATCCACGTTGCCGAACCAGTAACGATCCAACATCACATCGCCCACGATCAGCACTCGCGCCTGACGACATTCGGGAATAATAGGTTTGATCATATGAGCCTAAATTACGAAGCCTGTTTGCGTCCAATTGGATAATATTGAAAGCCATGCTCGCGCATGGTTTCAGGCTCGTACAGATTGCGCCCATCAAATACAACGGGCGATTTCAGCGCCGCTTTCATGGCTGCAAAATCGGGGGCGCGGAAAGTCTTCCACTCGGTCGCTATCGCCAGGGCATCCGCGCCCTGCAAGGCACTCATGGCATCCGCTGCAAATGACACATTCGGGTTTGCATCAAGCGTGTGTCTGGCTTCAGCAACCGCGACCGGGTCAAAGGCCACTATTTTTGCACCGCGCCGGGTCAAGTCATCAATCAATACCAGGCTGGGTGCCTCGCGCATATCATCGGTATTCGGTTTGAAGGCCAAACCCCAAAGCGCGAAGGTTTTCCCGCCTAAATTCTCGCCAAATCGAGTCACAATTTTTTCAGCCAGCACATGTTTCTGCGCATAGTTCACGCGCTCTACTGCATCCAGTAATTTAAGGTCAATGCCTGCTGCATTGGCGGTACGAATCAGCGCCTGCACATCCTTCGGGAAACATGAGCCACCATAGCCAATACCCGGATATAAAAAATGGTAGCCGATGCGCGGATCCGAGCCCATGCCCTTACGCACCGATTCAATATCAGCGCCCAGTTTTTCAGCGAGCAGTGCAAGTTCGTTCATAAATGAAATGCGTGTTGCCAACATGGCATTCGCCGCGTATTTAGTGAGTTCTGCCGAGCGAATATCCATCACCATAATACGATCATGGTTGCGCTGGAATGGTCCGTAGAGCTTTCTCATCGCTTCAATAGTTTGGTCATCTTCAGCACCGATGACAATGCGATCAGGCCGCATGAAATCTTCAATGGCCGCGCCCTCTTTCAAAAATTCCGGATTGGAAACAACAGAAAATTTGATATCTTGCGCGCGTTCTTTTAATTCTTCTGCAACCGCATCGCGAACTTTATCGGCCGTGCCCACCGGCACCGTCGATTTGTCGATCACGATCTTAGGGCTCGTCATATGACGGCCAATATTGCGGGCCGCGGCCACAACGTATTGCAAATCTGCCGAACCATCTTCACCGGGCGGCGTGCCGACCGCGATCACCTGTACGTCACCCCAAGCCACACTCTCGGCAATATCAGTGGTGAAGCGCAGCCGTCCAGCCGCAATATTATTAGCAACAATTTCCTTTAGCCCTGGTTCATAAATCGGGATCCCGCCCGATTTCAAAATGTCGATTTTGCGCTGGTCAAGGTCTAGGCATAGCACTTGATTGCCCACATCTGCCAAACAGGCGCCCGTGACCAAGCCTACATACCCAGTACCAATGATGGTGAGTTTCATGCTTGCGCTTTCTGTATTTGTTCCAGCAATTTAAGATCATTGTTGATTTTATGTAGCGTGGCAATCGGATCTGGTGCGGCAGTAATACTGCGTCCTATCACCAAATAGTCTGATCCCATTTTAATCGCGTCCGTTGGTGTCACCACCCGCGATTGATCTCCCTTGGCATCTTCGGCAAGCCTGATGCCCGGCGTGACGAGCTGGAAAGCCTCGCCAAATCTGGCCTTCAGCCACGTTGCCTCCTGTGCCGAACACACCACACCGTCAAGACCAGTATCAAAAGCCAAACTTGCATAATTCAATACGGCCGATTTCATATCTGGCTGTAGGCCAATTTCACCCAGTTCATGTTGCGAAAGGCTGGTGAGTACGGTAACTGCGATCAGAAGCGGCCTGTTGCCGTTCCCCTTCTCGACGGCATCACGCGCCGAAGCCAACATTTTTTTTCCGCCACTGGCGTGTACATTCATCATCCATACGCCTTGGCTCGCCGCCACTTTACAGGCGCTTGCGACGGTGTTCGGGATGTCGTGAAATTTGAGATCGAGGAATACCTCGAGGCCTAGCTTCATCAGGGCATCAATGACTTGTGGCCCCGCTGCCGTATGCAATTCCTTGCCCACTTTTACCCGGCATAGCGATGGATCAAGTCTTGCCGCTAGTGAAAGGGCTTCTGCAGAGTTGTTGTAGTCCAACGCCACAATGATCGGTTTATGGTTCATTTAAATTTTCCCACTATTATTGTTTTGCCATCACCCGAAAAATCAGGTTTGCTCCCAACACTAACCTTCAGCATGCAACCGTGCGAGATGGCGATCAGATGAATCATATTCTGCCGTGCGTCTTGGCGGGAATGTTTCCCAACCGCCACAAGCGGGGCAATGCCAATAAAATTGTTTTGCTTTAAAACCACATTGTTTACATAAATAAACGGCGAGGCGGCTTGAGTGACTGTGCACCAGCGCCTTCAGCATTTGCAAATCGTTTTTGCGCTCTTCAGGCGCAGCAATAATTTGTGCCTCTAACAATCGATCCAGACCGACCAATGTCGGGTTGGTGCGCAAATCTTCTTTAACCAGTTGATAGGCTGCCTCTGCACCATCGCCCGCCATGGTGGCTTTGAAAATCACGTTTAACAAATCGAGTGCTGCATATTGTCGCTGTAACTCGCGCAGATACGCGAGTCCTTCCGCGCCCCGACCCAATGCTTCGTAACTGGCCAGTAATTTGTCAGCCATAAGTCCCAGATAATCAGGGTTTTGCGATTCGATTCTATGCCATATCGCAATCGCATCCTCATGCAGCCCCACGGCAGCACGCCACTCGCCACGCATCAAATGTACTCTCACACATTGGGTATCTGTGCTCAGTGCTGCATCAAGCGCCTGTTCTGCCGCTTCAAGCTGGCCGTGCAAATATGACTCTGCGGCGAGCTCACAATAAAACTGCGCAATTTCTTTGGCGTGCCGGCGCTTGCTTTGAGGTGCTACACTGTTGCCACCCGAATCCAGACGTGCGGCAATATCAATCGCTTTTTGCCAATCATTTTCTTGCACATAGATATCGAGCAACAAGCGCAGTGTTTGGGCTTGCTGCGCTACGGTACCCGCCCCTTTGGCACTGATATCGGACAATATTTTTTCTGCATAATCGAGCAAGCCGGATTTTTGATAATCCATTGCCAATTCAAGCAACGCGGTCACCCGCTGTTCAACTGAAATATCGCTGCGCTCAGACAAACTCTGATGTACCCGGATTGAGCGATCAACCTCACCGCGTTTGCGAAACAGGCTGCCCAACGCGAACTGCAGCTCTATAGCCTCGGGGTTTGCTTTGGTGGCTTCAATGAAAGCCTCAATCGCTTTATCCTGCTGCTCGTTGAGGAGAAAATTAAGGCCCTTGAAATACGATTGCGGCAGCACCCGGGACTCGCGCAATAACTGCCGCAAATCGAGCCGGGCTGCAACCCAGCCCGCCGCAAAAAAAACCAGCGCAGCCAGTAATGCCCACGGCCCCCATCCCCAATCTAGCTGCATAAATCAAGCATCATCGTGAAGGCGTATTGGCCATATTCAATGGCAACACCGTATCCGCCGGAGGCGTTGAATTAGCGGACGCTGCCGATGAAATCGATGCGATCGATGATAAGGGCGGCAGTTGGGCGACATCATCACGCACTTTATGCTGAAGGGCACGATTTAATTTACGCACTTCCCGCTTCAGACGGAAAATAGACATCAGCGAGGCTAACAACCCCAGCAATAGGCCGCCCCCAAAAAATGCGAGCAAGATAAGCGCTAATGGTGCAGTCAGGGTGGAATCAAGATAGCCACGCAACGTAACCGGGTCCGCATTTTTAACTGCAAACCACATTAGCAGTACCACTACCACTACCCGCACAATCCAGATCAGAATTCGCATAGCACTTTATCCAGCGATGAAAACATCAATATTGTAAAGGCAGCAGCACTTATTCGCTGAATCAATATAATTTGCGCACCGTCATTTCCATAAACTGCCTGCAGGCGGGACGCATTGGAAAGGTTGATAGCCTATTTTTTGGCCAAACTTCCAATAATTGACACAGATTCGGTCGTTTTGTTGGACCACATCCAGCAATAGTGCTGCTCAATGGCCACATGCAGAACGTCATCCTTGACATCGATCTTGTCAATTTTTACCGGAAACTCCACCTTTTCTTCCTTGCTGTCGTTTTTGTCTTTGGCGACGTGATAATGAATATTGAACGGCACGGGCTGAGATGCCTTGAAACGGTAGACGATCTCCATGCCTTTCTTGAGCTCAACACATTCCTCGTGAATTTTGCCCGGTTTAATCGTGACGGAAAATTCTTTTGGCAGCATATTGCTCTCTGCGGCCAAAGCAAGCGGTGTGACAAATGCGACCAGTAGTACGCTAGCCAGAACCGATTTCATATTGATACCTTTCTTAATCGTAAAGAATTAGAAATAACAGAAACACTCGAAAGACTCATCGCCAACGCGGCGATCATGGGCGATAACAGCCACCCGGTAAACGGATATAACAACCCTGCCGCAAGCGGTACACCAAGTGCGTTGTAAAAAAAGGCAAACGCAAGATTCTGCTTCATATTACGAATGGTGGCGACGGACAGCGCACGGGCACGGAGTATCCCATTCAAGTCCCCTTTTACCAGTGTTACTTGCGCACTATTAATCGCCACATCTGTGCCGGTGCCCATTGCCACCCCAACGTCTGCCTTGGCAATAGCTGGCGCATCATTGATACCATCGCCCGCCATAGCTACAACGCGCCCCTCTTTCTGTAGGCGCTCGACCAGCGCCAATTTATCCGCAGGTTTCACTTCGCCATAAAATTCCTCAATACCCAGCCGTGCCGCAACTGATTGCGCTGTCATTAAGCCGTCTCCTGTTGCCATGATGACCCGAATACCCTCATTCCTAAGACCGGCCAAAGCAGTCGGCGTAGTGGCCTTAATCGGGTCAGAAACAACCAACAGCCCTGCCAAGGCGCCATCAACTGCCAGATAAATAACACTTGCACCCTGGCTGCGGATTGCGTTGACACGGGTCGCGAGCTCACCTACATTCACACTCTCCAGTTTCATCAGCGCGGTATTTCCAAGCGCGATTCTTTTGCCGCCAACAATACCGTGTACGCCAATACCAGTGCTAGATTCGAATTGCTCGGGGGCATCCAGCAACATATTTTTTGCCCTTGCAGCCGCAACGATGGCATCGGCCAATGGATGCTCGCTGCCCTGATCCACACTCGCGGCCAGCTGCAAAATTTCATCCTCACTAAACCCGCTGGCGGGAATGGCCTGCTCGAATGTGGGCTTCCCTTCCGTCAAAGTGCCGGTCTTATCGACAATTAGAGTATCGATCTTGCGGAAATTCTCAATTGCGGCGGCATCGCGAAACAGAACGCCGTGGGTTGCCGCTTTGCCGGTCGCCACCATGATCGACATCGGCGTCGCCAAGCCCAAGGCACAGGGACAGGCAATGATAAGGACCGCAACCGCGTTAATCAGCCCCAACACCCAGCTGGGCTCCGGGCCAAAAAATCCCCAGCCAAAGAAGGTCAAGAGCGCCGAACTCACCACCGTCACGACAAAGTAAGCCGATACTGTATCTGCCATCCGTTGCAGAGGCGCTTTTGAGCGCTGCGCTTGCACCACCATTTGCACAATTTGGGCAAGCATGGTTGCGCTGCCGACTTTGTCCGCTCGCATGATGAGGCTACCGTTGGTATTCAATGTGGCGCCAATAAGTTTGTCTCCAGTCCGTTTGGTAACGGGAACGGGCTCACCAGTCAGCATTGACTCATCAACTGCACTACTACCTTCAGTGACGATACCATCAACCGGCACTTTTTCGCCAGGACGCACGCGCAGACTATCGCCGATATGAACATTGCTGAGGGGAATATCTTCTTCAGTGCCATCCGGTTTGATGCGCCGGGCCGTTTTGGGTGCAAGCTTGAGCAATGATTTGATGGCTGCGGAAGTCTGCGACCGCGCTTTCAGCTCCAGCATTTGCCCCAATAGTGTGAGGGAGATGATCACTGCAGCGGCCTCAAAATAAACACCGACGCGACCATGCGCTAAAAACGACGCTGGAAAAACACCCGGCACCACGGTGGCGACGACGCTGTACAGAAAGGCAGCACCTGTGCCCACCCCGATAAGAGTCCACATGTTTGGACTGGAATTTACCAGCGATTGAACGCAACGTACAAAGAAAGGGTAGCCCGCCCACAAAACAATAGGTAATGTCAGCAGCAGCTCAATCCAACTCTGTGTGGCCATCGTAAACCAGCCCCAGCTGTGGCCAAACATGGCAAGCGCAGTAACCATCACGGTAAGCGGCAGCGTCCACCAGAATCGTCGACGGAAATCGACTAGTTCGTGGTTTTCTTCATCATCAAGGCTCGGCATTTCCGGTTCTAGCGCCATGCCGCATTTGGGACAACTCCCCGGATGATCCTGACGAATTTCAGGATGCATGGGGCAGGTATACATGGCACCTGCAACCATGTGCTCGGGAACCTGATAATCCTCAGGACGCAGGTAACGTGCTGGCTCTAGCCTGAATTTATCAACACAGCGGTGACTGCAAAAATAATATTGCACCGCCTCATGAACAAGCAATTTTTCAGGATTGGCCGCCACTTTCATGCCGCACACGGGATCCGTATACGGTTTTTCGTCCAGATTCCGCGAAGTCATATCCTGTGACCCGCAACACGAACTCGTGCTGTGTGAATGATTTGGTGCAGTCATGACAGCCTCTACTTGATTATCTATTGGTTACGATTCAGCAATCGTAACCCCCGCGCTATGCCTGATATTGAGCAATATCACATCAATGGTCTTAATGCGGTGTAACTCTTCTATTTGGCTGAGGTCGTCTCCATTTGGGTGACCGTTAAATTACCGTTAATTTTATCGGCTATAAAATTAATTTTGTCGCCAGCCTTGAACTGTTCGAGCATGGTCGAATTTTTTACCCGAAATACCATCGTCATTGCAGGCATGTCGAGATTCTTGATCTCACCATGTTTAATGGTTATTTTCCCGCTCTCTTTATCGACTTTCTTGATTTCACCGTCCGCCATTGGCAGCTTTTCAGTATTGGTCGCCGTCTTTACATCTGCACCTATTTTTGCAGGCTCCTTGGTTTCAGTAATGCCATGCGTTGCATGATCACCAGATGCATAGGCACCAGAAACGGAAAACGAAAGTAAGACAGCAGTAATAAGCGAGTAACGAATTTTCATAACTATCTCCAAAAATTAGGAAAAATAAATAATTTTTAACGTGGCCATCTCGCTGACTGGCCAAATTTAGCGAGCAATCTTAGCTCATGCGAAATGGAAAAAATGACATGCAGTATTGTCGCGGTACTCGCGAATAAAATGACACAAATCCAAGTCTGATCACACTGCTGACAGCAAATGATCGGCGAGAGCGCAATGAGCAAAACAACATAACGCATACTTGCTCCTGAAAAGCTGCCCTATTATTGACCAATCCTAACTTATTTCGCCGTCTCCATTTTGGTGACAGTGAGGTTGCCATTTATTTTGTCAGCGGAAAAGTTGATTTTGTCGCCCACTTTGGCAGTATCCAACATGGCCGCCTCTTTAACGCGAAACACCATTGTCATCGGTGGCATATCAAGATTTTTAATTTCCCCATGCTTGATCGTCACTTTGCCAACTTCTCTATCAACTTTCTGAATTTCTCCAGCCGCCATCGATGCGACGGTAGCGCCTTTGATTTCAGCTGGCTTGATGTCGTTGTTGTTCTGACTTGTTATCTTAGTCTTTTCCAATTCCGCAACTTTTGGCGCAATAACTTTAGCTCCAGCATTGTTTGCGGCCACAATAATTTTGCCCGTCATCCCTGCCTGATAGTGTCCGGCAATCAGACAAGCGAAATCAAACTCACCTGCCTTATTGAACGTCCAGATGATTTCCCCCGTTTTGCCCGGTGCGATATGTGCCATATAAGGTTCCTCATGTTCCATCGTTGGAAACTTGACCATCAGCGCAGCATGCTTTTCTAGTTCTTTCTTGGTGCCGATTACCATTTCGTGAAGTATCTTGCCGCTATTTTTAAGCGAGATGCGAACCGTTTCGCCTTCTTTGACCTCGATTTTATTGGGCGTAAATCGCATCGCGTCCGACATTGAAAGCTTGATGGTTCGTTTCACCTGTTTTGCATCACCGGCGATGCCCCATTCCTTTTGCTCCATCTTAACGGGAGCACCTTTCTTTTTTTCGCTGTGGCCTTCGTGAGCGAAGGTACTAAGAGTTGCAATCGATAACGCGGTTGCGATGAGGGTAGTTTTAATAATTTTCATGTCATATTTCCTTATTGGACACTAGATTGGGATTGATGCTTGGATTTATATTGGGCTTGTGTTGATGTCATGGACTGTTTAAATTAATGCCCCATGTTTTTCATATCGCCCATCGGTTTGCGAATCTGTACTTCGACTTTATTGTCTTTATCGGTACGTGGCATAACGGCCTTTCCGGCGGGCGTTTCAGACTTGAAGCGCGCAGGCTCGGCCAGCGAGCCGGTCCACTCGAACGCAGTCGTACCTGTGGGTTGTTTGTACCAGCCTGGGTCCTTGTAATCGCCTGGCTTTTGATCGCGACGTACTTTCAACACAGAAAACATGCCGCCCATTGCAACCGATTCAAACGGCCCTTCACCCGTCATCATCGGTGCGGTGTTGTCCGGCAGGGGCATTTCCATTTCCGTCATGTCGGACATGCCACGTTCTGCCATCACCATGTAATCAGGCACAAGTGATGTAATCTGCTTGGCCACGCCGCGATGATCAACACCAATCATAGTTGGCACATCATGGCCCATTGCATTCATGGTGTGGTGCGCTTTGTGGCAATGAAATGCCCAATCGCCTTCCTCGTCGGCTAAAAATTCGATTTGCCGCATTTGGCCTACCGCCACATCAGTTGTCACCTCTGGCCAGCGGCTTGTTTTGGGTGTTGGCCCGCCATCTGTGCCGCTCACCACAAACTCATGACCGTGCAAATGAATGGGATGATTGGTCATGGTGAGATTGCCGATACGAATACGTACTTTGTCATTCTTTCGAACCACCAGCGGGTCAATGCCCGGGAACACGCGGCTATTCCACGACCACAGATTGAAATCCAGCATTGTCATGATCTTTGGTGTGTAGGCACCTGGGTCAACATCATAGGCGTTGAGTAAAAACACAAAATCGCGATCCACTTCTTCGATCAGTGGATGTTTTGTTTTAGGATGCGTCACCCAAAAGCCCATCATGCCCATGGCCATTTGCGTCATCTCATCTGCATGCGGGTGATACATGAAGGTGCCCGGGCGGCGCGCAACAAATTCATAAACAAATGTTTTTCCGGGCTGAATAGCAGGTTGATTCAAGCCGGTGACGCCATCCATACCGTTTGGCAGGCGTTGTCCGTGCCAATGAACTGAGGTGTGCTCTGGCAGTTTGTTGGTAACGAAGATACGCACGCGATCTCCTTCGACTACTTCAATGGTTGGCCCCGGCGATTGCCCGTTATAGCCCCAGAGGTGAGCCTTGAAACCCTCACACATTTCACGCACCACTGGCTCGGCCACCAAATGGAATTCCTTCACACCATTATTCATTCGCCAAGGTAATGTCCACCCATTTAAGGTGACCACTGGGTTGTAGTGACGGCCATTCGCGGGAGCCAGTGGCGGCATGGTGTCTGGCTTGGTTTGAAGTACGGGCTCGGGCAACGCTGCCATCGCGACACGGCTCACCGCTGCCGTTGCAACTGCACCTACGGCGGCCGCACCTGCTACACCCGCATTCTTAAAAAAACTTCTTCTGGAAATCATTTTCGTATCCTTTATTAATGACCCGCGGGGGCATCGCCTGCCCTCATCCCAGTGGAATTCATTTGCGTCATATTTGGTTTGCCTATCATGGCCATATCCAGATCAGCCTTGGCCAACCAAAAATCGCGGAGCGCTTCGATATAGCCGTTCACACTGGCGATCTGCGCGCGCGCATCGGCCAACAGATCAAAGACGCCGATCAACATGCCGTTGTAGCGCAGCTGGTTTTCGTCTGCGATACGCTTTCTGATTGGCACCACTTCATCGCGATAATGTTTGGCGATGTCGTAACCCACCCGATAACTTTGGTAGGCCTCACGCACTTCCGAACGCGCGTTGATTGCTGTCTCTGCAAGACGATTGACGGACTGCATGTAAAACGCTTCAGCTTTGGCCACCTTGGCCGTACCCCAATCAAATATCGGGATTTCCAGGCTGACCTCAAAACCCTTTCTATAAGGATCAGATTTGGCACCTTCGAGAATACGGGCGGGCCCGATCTCCAGCACGTTGATAAAACGGGTGGCCTTCGCCAGTCCCAGGTTCCTGGCCAAAGACTCTGTTCCTAACCGCATGGCTTGCACATCAAGCCGCTGGCCCATGGCCGTCTGTTCAACATTGGGTAAATCATCTGGCGAGGTCGGTAGATCGGGCAGTCGTTCCGGTACTTTGAACTGAGTGTCCTGCCCCCATAACCCGAGAAGACGAATAAGCTTTTCGCGGCTTCCTACCTGATTCTGTGCAGCACGGGCCAAATTGAGTGCAGCATCGGCGTAAAAACTTTGCTCACGAGCCTGTGAGAGCTTATTCCAGTTACCCACACTAGTCATGCGCCTTGCCAATTCAGCGCTGGATTCAGCTGCCATTTTGACTTTGCCCATATAGCGCACATTCTCTTCGGCTGACACTGCAAGAATGTAAGCCTTGCGGGTTTCAGAGGCGAGCCGCAAAACTTCCATCGTCACCACACGTCGTGTCTGTTCAAGGCGTCGTCGCTCCATCTCCGTTTTGATGGGAATGGTCAGAATGGAAAGCAAATTAAAAGTCAGCGTCTGTTCAATTGTGTATTCGTCGTTATGGCGAGCGCGTACCATCGAAAAATGCGGGTTAGGCAAACGTCCTGCTTGCACCCAATCAGCTTCCGAAATGCCCAACTCGTAAAACGAGGCTTGCAGCTCCCGGTTATTGAGTAGCGCAATCTGCACAGCATCTTCAATCGACAAAGGCTTTTGCAACAGTTCACGTACACGTAAGGCGATGACATCGCGATCGGCGTCGTTTCGTGCCCATTTAAGCTCCTTATCGATACGATCTTTGGTTGTTTGCTCAATGCCATTGAAACCGCTATCGGGCGTGAATGAGGCACATCCCGCTAGCGCCAGGATTGTTGCACCCGCGACCAGCCGCCAAAGAAGCGAACGAAAAATGTTTGTTTCCATCGTTAACCTCTATTGGGGCTGGCCGTGGCCGGCGTGACTGCCCGGCATAGGCTTGGTCATGTTGTCGCCCGGCGGCTTTACTGGCGCGATTGGCATAGTTGGCATAGAAGGCGCCGGTGCGCTTCCCTCTCGTGCATACACACGCCATCCGCCAATTTTGCCAACCTCATCGTTGGCTGCTTTCCATGGAGTACGCTTATCCTCGCCCAGCGGGCGATAGTCCAGAAACGGGGATTTGTATTGAATGGTGGGCGTTTGCTCAAGTGGATTGGCTGCGTCGGGCGGCGCAGCAGCAATAGACGCGCTACCGCACAGCGTGACCATTATGGTCACAAAGTTTGTCACTAATTTCATGGGATCCTCTTCTCGTTAAATAAACAATAACGGAAGCGAGAGTGCACTCGGCGTGCGCTCGGAGAGCGCTAGAAGCTTACCGGGAGCCCTCGCAACTAAACGAGGGAGCCGCGCGGGGGCGGGCTGAGGAGATCTGGAACGAACGAGGGGTACGGAGACAGCGGAGATGCTATAAAAATATGGCTGCACGGCACTGTCGGCAATATAGGCATCTCCGGCATAGCCAGTGCCCCGGCCAAATGACAAAGTACACAGTGAGTGCATGAATGCGCGTTTGACTTTTTAGATTCCATCGGCCGACTGTGGCAAGGCGTCATGAAATTGACATCGCCTGATTCTGCTGATGCATTGCTTGTCGCCGTAGCATCAACAGTTTTTGTCGTTATCCCTATCAACGGCATCACAGCCGCCATGGCTCCCGCAGCGGGGAGCCAAGCTATCATCCAAACTAACAGTAGTTTGCGAAAAAAAGACATATTCATTGTGACAAGCGTAACACTAATTAGTTCGCCTCATCTCTGCGCGGTTTAACCGCGCAATGCCAAACGGGCTGAAGGCTATGACAACTAATCGCCTGCAGCGCGCATCGGCTGGACAATCAAATCTTCTTCCAATTCCAGCGAATCGACACGCTCACGCAACTCTTTACCGGCTTTGAAATGCGGCACGTATTTTTTGGGCACTTGTACTTTTTCGCCGGTCTTGGGATTTCGACCTGTGCGGGGCGGCCGATAGTTCAACCCAAAACTGCCAAAACCACGAATCTCTATACGATCACCCTGGGCGAGGGTGTGGGACATCGCATCCAACATGGTTTTGACCGCCAGTTCTGCATCTTTGGGCGCCAATTGGCTGTGGCGTGCCGACAATATTTCAATCAGCTCAGACTTCGTCATGGATTTCACTTGGGTAATCCAATATTCAAATGTTGGGTTGTGCTTCTACCGGGTTAGGACTTGGCTGGCGCGTCGTAAAGAACAGGCTATTTATCATAGTTGGCGGGTCCGGGAATAAAACCAGACCCGCCAACATTTTTATAAGTGCTTTGTTCCTTAGTGACGACTGCTCAACTGTTTACTCGCCTTGCTTGAGTTTTGCTTTCAACAGCGCGCCCAAGTTGGTGGTACCGGCATTGTTCGGCGAATCATCAACCACTTTTTTCATGGCGTCTTTTTCATCGGCTGCGTCTTTGGCTTTGATCGACAAATTGATGTTGCGTGTTTTGCGATCAACGTTGACGATTACCGCTTCAATTTCATCGCCTTCTTTCAGATGGGTGCGGATATCTTCCACACGCTCACGTGAAATTTCCGAAGCGCGCAAATAGCCTTCAATCTCAGCGGTCAGCGCAATGGTTGCGCCTTTTGCGTCGATGGCTTTAACAGTGCCCTTAACCAACGCACCCTTGTCGTTCATGCCAACATAGCTATTAAAAGGATCATCGTCCATCTGCTTCAAGCCAAGTGATATGCGCTCGCGCTCGACATCAATTGCCAACACAACTGCCTCAAGCTCATCACCCTTCTTGAAATTCTTGACGGCTTCTTCGCCGGGCATATTCCAT
This sequence comes from Burkholderiales bacterium, assembly GCA_043773745.1. Classification (GTDB taxonomy): domain Bacteria; phylum Pseudomonadota; class Gammaproteobacteria; order Burkholderiales; family Usitatibacteraceae; genus UKL13-2. The sequence goes on from JAYVEV010000024.1 coordinate 34,679, forward strand.
GACAAGTCAGACAAGTGAACCAAGCCGTCGATATTGCCAGGCAGGCCAATAAACACGCCAAAATCAGTGATCGATTTAATGGTGCCTTTAACGCGCTCGCCCTTTTTCTGGGACATCGAGAATTCTTCCCACGGATTCGGCTTGCACTGCTTCATGCCAAGCGAAATACGGCGGCGCTCTTCATCAATTTCCAAAATCATGACTTCAACTTCATCACCCAAAGAAACAACTTTGGCGGGGTGAACATTCTTGTTGGTCCAATCCATTTCGGAAACGTGCACCAAACCTTCGATACCCGCTTCGATTTCAATGAAAGAACCGTAGTCGGTCAGATTGGTTACTTTACCGAACAGGCGCGTGCCTTGTGGGTAGCGACGTGCAAGACCCATCCATGGATCATCGCCCAACTGCTTCATGCCGAGCGAAACACGGTTTTTCTCTTGATCAAACTTGAGGATCTTGGCTTCAACTTCATCGCCCACCGTCAACACTTCTGACGGATGCTTCACACGACGCCATGCCAGATCGGTGATGTGCAACAGACCATCGATACCACCCAGATCAACAAACGCGCCGTAGTCCGTGATGTTTTTAACCACGCCTTTAACGATGGCGCCCTCTTTAAGCGTCTGCATCAATGCGGCGCGATCTGCACCAGCCGATGCTTCCATGACAGCGCGGCGCGAGACCACCACATTGTTACGCTTTTTGTCGAGTTTGATAACTTTGAATTCGAGTTCTTTACCCTCAAATGCCGATGTGTCTTTGATGGGACGGGTATCGACCAGTGAACCTGGCAGGAAAGCGCGAATACCGTTGATCATCACGGTCAAGCCGCCTTTGACTTTACCGGAAACCATACCGGAAATAATCGTGCCTTTGTCGAGCGCTACATCCAAGTCGTGCCATGCGGAGAGCTTCTTCGCTCGATCACGCGACAGCTTGGTGGCGCCGTAGCCGTCTTCCAGCTGTTCGATTGCCACGGTGACGAAATCGCCAACTTTAACTTCAAGTTCGCCTTTGTCATTTTTGAATTCTTCGACGGGAATCACGCTCTCTGATTTGAGGCCGGCGTTTACCACGACGATATTTTGATCAACGAGCACAACCTCGGCAGTAATCAGTTCACCGATCCGCATTTCTTGGCGGGTCAAGCTCTCTTCAAAGAGTGCGGCAAAGCTGTCCATCGGGGGCATCGTTTTAGTTGCAGTTGCGGGTGAATGTTGGGTTGCGGACATAAGGAAAGTGACACTTTCGGAGGGTTAATGTTGACTACTCGGTTAACGCCACGATCAACTGCGACTTTAACGGGGCACTACAGTAGAAAACGTTGGTAAAAACCGGCATTTCATGTGAAACCCGGTGCTGAACATCTAAAACTTACTGCAACGCAAAGTTGCGCGCCTAAATTACGCGAGAAAGAAAATTCACTGAAAGATTGCAAAAAACAATTTGCAATCAGACACCTACTTAATTTATGAGCCTTTTTTAAGCCCATTTTTATACCAACTCAGGATATTTGCAACCGCCTCATCAACGGAAATCCTTGTTGTATCAAGTAGTTGTGCGTCTGCTAGACGCTTAAGCGGTGCAACCGGGCGATTAATATCTCGTTCATCTCGGATGCTTAATTCCTTCACAACGTCATCTAGTATGGCAGACATTCCTTTTTGTTTCAACTGCTTAGTGCGCCTTTCCGCCCGCACTTCGACGCTGGCGGTCAGGAAAATTTTGAGGTCCGCGTCCGGGAAAATAACGGAGCCCATATCCCGACCGTCGCAAACTAAACCGGGGGATTCGCGAAATTCACGTTGGCGATCCAACAAGGCCTCGCGTACCAGCGGCAATGCCGCTACCATTGACGCATTCTGTCCCGCTGTTTCAGAGCGAATATCATCACTGACATCTTGCCCAGATAAGAGAACTTGCTCGTTCAGAAAGCGGATATCAAGCTTGCGCGCAATTTCTGCTACTTCCACCTCATTGGTGAGCGCCACCCCTTGACGCACGGCCGCTAGGGCGGCAAGCCGATACAACGAGCCGCTATCCAAGTAATGAAATCCGAGCGCTTGTGCCACTCGCTGCGCGACGGTACCTTTACCCGAAGCTGTAGGGCCGTCAATGGCAATGACTGGCCAATAATGTGGCCTACTTGCGTTGAGATTCATGGGATTGCATCTGCCTTGTGAAAATGAGCGTAATCGCAGGGTAAGTATTAAGGACTTTATGTTACCAAAGCCACCCAATACCGCCTGATATAGCCGCAAAAATATTGGTATTGCTTTTTGCGTCTTTGTCTTTTTAAAGCCTTCGTGGCAACGATCAATTTAGCTACGCTTAAAATGTCTGACAATTACCCTATCACTATCCCAATCACGAAAAGGAAGTAAATGAAAACCAAAGCCGCCATCGCTTGGAAATCGGGCGCACCACTCACAATTGAAGAAGTTGATCTGCAGGGCCCGCAGGCGGGCGAAGTCATGGTGGAAATTAAAGCCACCGGTATTTGCCACACGGATTACTACACACTCTCCGGCGCCGACCCGGAAGGTATTTTCCCGTCAATTCTTGGCCACGAAGGTGCAGGAGTAGTGGTCGACGTCGGCGCTGGCGTGACGACGCTTAAAAAAGGCGACCACGTGATTCCGCTTTACACACCGGAATGTCGTCAATGCAAATTTTGCCTGTCGCGCAAAACCAATCTGTGCCAGGCGATTCGTTCCACCCAGGGCAAGGGCCTGATGCCGAATGGCACCAGCCGCTTCTCGATCGACGGTAAACCGATTTTTCACTACATGGGCACCTCGACATTTTCAAACTACATTGTCGCGCCTGAAATCGCGCTGGCAAAGATTCGCGAAGATGCGCCGTTCGACAAGGTTTGCTACATTGGCTGCGGTGTGACCACCGGTGTGGGCGCGGTAATTTTTACCGCCAAGGTGGAGGCGGGAGCAAATGTGGTGGTGTTCGGACTTGGCGGCATTGGCCTGAATGTGATTCAAGGCGCAAAGATGGTTGGTGCCGACAAAATTATCGGTGTTGATTTAAACCCGGCACGTGAAGCCATGGCGCGTAAATTCGGCATGACGCATTTCATCAATCCCAAAGATCACGAAAATGTTGTCGATACGATTATTCAACTAACAGATGGCGGCGCAGATTACAGTTTTGAGTGTATCGGCAATACCAAAACCATGCGCCAGGCACTTGAATGCTGTCACAAAGGCTGGGGACGTTCCGTCATTATTGGCGTGGCAGAAGCGGGGGCTGAAATTTCAACACGTCCGTTTCAACTCGTTACCGGCCGGGTTTGGGGAGGTTCAGCTTTCGGCGGCGCGCGTGGTCGCACTGACGTTCCCAAGATTGTCGATTGGTATATGGAAGGCAAACTTAACATTGACGACCTCATTACCCACACCATGCCGCTCGAAAAAATCAACGAGGGTTTCGACTTGATGAAGCGTGGAGAATCGATTCGCTCAGTGGTGCTGTATTAATGACTCAGCAGATAATCGAAACGATTAGTGAGCACCATTGCTTCGGTGGAAGGCAAGGGTTCTATCAGCACTCATCGAGCGTAATTGGTTTGCCGATGAAATTTTCGGTTTATTCACCACCTCAAGTTACGCAAGCTCAAGGCAAAGTCCCCGTATTATTTTTTCTGGCTGGGCTCACTGCAACGGAAGAAACCTTCATGATCAAAGCCGGCGCCCAGCGCTTCGCCGCCGAGCACGGCATCATACTAATCACACCGGATGTGAGCCCGCGCGCAACCGGTATTGAGGGCGCCACAACCGATTGGGATTTTGGTGAAGGTGCCGGATTTTATCTGGATGCATCCCAAGCGCCCTGGTCAAGATATTTTCGTATGGAGACCTACATTACCGACGAACTGGGAGCCATCGTTACAACTCATTTTGCGGGTGATGCAAATCGCCTCGGCATTTTTGGCCACTCCATGGGCGGGCATGGCGCGCTGACACTGGCCCTGCGCCATCGAGATATTTTCAAATCCGTTTCGGCCTTCGCACCCATTGCTGCGCCCCTAAAATGCACCTGGGGACGACAAGCGTTTTCACGCTACTTGGGAAGCGATGAAGCCCAATGGGCGCAACATGATGCGAGCGCAATCATGTCCAAAATGAAAACACCACCTTATCCAGCGGGCATTTTGGTTGATCAAGGGCTGGCTGATAAATTTCTCGCCGAGCAGTTGCTGCCGGATGAGTTTGAAGCGGCCTGCAAAATTGCCCGTCAACCACTGACGTTGGAGCGTCATGCCGCGTACGATCACGGCTATTATTTCATCTCAACATTTATTGAAAAACATATCGTTTTTCACGCAAAAACTCTTAACGCGTAATTTGGGTGAAGGCAGAAAAATAATCCGGGAAGGTTTTAGCCACGCATCCCGGATCATTGATCGTGATTGGCACCTTGCCGAGCGACACCAAAGAAAAGCACATGGCCATCCGATGGTCATCATAGGTGTCGATGCTGGCGTTTGAAATTAATTTTGCCGGTAGTGCGGGAGGTGTAATGCGAATAAAATCGGCGCCCTCTTCCACCACAGCGCCCACCTTGCGTAATTCGATCGCCATTGCGTTCAAACGGTCTGTTTCCTTTACCCGCCAGCTGGCAATGTTTCGGATGGTGGTGGTCCCGTCAGCGAACAGCGCGGCGATGGCAATCGTCATTGCGGCATCGGGAATATGATTAAGGTCAGCATCAACTGATTTTAATTTTCCAGATGCCGGTGCGGCGGCTTCAATCCAATCATCACCCATCGTAATCGCAGCGCCCATCAGCGCTAAGGTTTCCGCGAAACGAACATCGCCCTGAATGCTGGCTCTACCCACTCCTTGCACACGCACCGGACCGACACCAATGGCACCAGCCGCTAGAAAATATGAGGCGCTTGAAGCATCACCTTCAACATGAATCGTGCCCGGAGTCCTATATTGCGCATCAGCCGGAATGATGAATTCCCGCCACTCGCGTCGCTCAACCTTCACGCCAAACTGCGCCATTAGATTTAACGTGATATCGATATACGGCTTTGAAATCAGCTCGCCAATGACTTCGATGGTGACTTCTTTTTTGAGTAGCGGTAGTGCCATCAGCAGTGCAGTTAAAAACTGGCTCGACACATCGCCACGCACCTTCACCCTCGAAACATTGCCATTGACATAAGGCGAGATTTCCAGCGGTGGATATCCGCCTTCTTTGAGATAGCGAATGTCCGCACCAATTTCGTTTAATGCTTCAACCAGATCACGAATCGGCCGCTCATGCATGCGCGGCACACCGTCCAGCCTATAGTGACTGCCTACTGGTCTGACTTGAAAGGCCAGCGCGGCGGTTAGCGGGCGAAACGCGGTGCCCGCATTACCTAAAAATAATTCTGCGTTCGGCACAGGAAAGCGCCCTTCGCAACCCTGGATTTTATAGTCACCCGCAACGGAATTATTATTCCCAACAAGCTCGATTTTCAAACCTAACTTTAGCAGCGCCGCCAACATCACATCGGTGTCATCGGATTTCAGCAGGCCGCGAACGAGTGTTTCACCGTTACAGAGCGCCGCCAATAATAAGGTGCGGTTGGAAATACTTTTCGAACCCGGCAAAGTAACAGTGCCGCCCGCATGGCTAAATGGGCCGATGGTAATGTGCTCAATCTTTGTCATATGGTCAGGAAGGCTGGTCGCGAAAGCTGTCCAGTTCCCCGGCTAGCCACTGCGCTTTAGCGTCATGTGAGCGCTGCATTAACGCTTCTAATTTGGCCGCATCAGCTGCGGCAATGAGCGTCCGTAACTGTGAAGCTTTTTCAAGATACGCATCCATTTCTGCCAGCAATGTTTCACGATTATTGAGTGCGATATCGCACCACATTTCAGGATTTGATCCGGCAATACGTGTGAAATCACGAAATCCAGAAGCAGCGAATGAGAACAATGTTTTTGCGTTTGGTCGTTGCGCCAATTCATCCACCAACGCAAACGCCAGCATATGCGGCAAATGACTCACTGCCGCAAAAATGGCATCGTGCGCTTCTGCTGACATCGTCAGTACGTTTGCGCCACAGGCACGCCACACAGATTCAGCTTTTTCAATTGTTAAAAGCGCGTTCTCTACAAGAGGCGTCAGCACGACTTTTTTGTTTTCAAAAAGTGTGGCATCAGCAGCTTTAACACCTGACATTTCACGTCCCGCAATCGGATGCGCCGGGACGAATTGCGCGATTTTGGATCCCAAATGCATTCGCGCTGCGGACAATACATCCTGCTTGGTACTACCGGCATCCATTACCAATGTATCGGCGCGAAGATGTGGCGCGATGGCGCGAAAAACATCCGGCATTTGACGAACAGGCGTGGCAATCAAAACGCAATCAGCAATGGATGCGGCTTCAGCCAAATCGAGCGCACGATCAATTACGCCCAAGCTAACAGCCTCAGCCAGCGAGGCATGATTGCGCCCGACGCCGAGCACTTCGCCAACCAGCCCGGCACGCTTTAGGCCCAGCGCAACAGAGCCACCAATCAGGCCGACGCCCACAATGGCAATGCTGTTAATTTTTAACACGGAAACTCAAGCACTGGCGCGGCGTTTGAGGCAAAAATGGTTGTTGATGCCCTTGGATAATTGGCTCTCATTTTAGAGCGATTTCGAGTGCAGATAAGAATTTGGCATTCTCGTCATTCGTCCCGATCGAGATTCGCAAATACTCGGGCATGCCGTAGCTCGCAATCGGACGCACAATCACACCTGCTTTGAGCAGCTTTTGAAAGACCGCACCCGCGCCACCACCCAGAGCCCCAATTTTTACGCAAACAAAATTACCAAATGAGGGGATATGGTCGAGCTTGAGCGCTGTGAAGCCGGTAAGCATTTGTGCCATGCCCTGCTCGTTCACTACGTATGAACGCTCAAGAAAATCTTCGTCGTTTAACGCCGCCGCCGCCGCGACTTGCGCCAACAAGTTCACATTGAAGGGCTGACGCACACGATTCATCAACGCCACCACCTCCTGATGCGCAATACCGTAACCAACCCTCAGCCCTGCTAGGCCGTAAGCCTTGGAGAAGGTGCGCGAAATAACCAGATTCGGCAGCTCCTTAATCCAGCTCGCAGTGTCCAAGCGCAAATGCTTGGGTAAATATTCCGTATAGGCCTCGTCCATTACCACCAGTACCTGCGCGGGCACCTTTTTGAGCGCGGCATAAAGCACGGCCGCATCAATAATTGTTCCGGTCGGATTATTGGGATTGGCAATAAACATGAGCTTGGTGTTCGGCTCAATAGCGGCCAGCATCGCGTCCAGATCATGACCAAAATTTCGCGCAGGCACTTCAATACCGCGGGCGCCAACCGCCTTCACGGCCAGCGGATATACCGCGAATGCATGCTGTGAGTACACGGCAGAGTCAGCCGGCGTTAAAAAAGTGCGTGCGGCAAATTCCAGAATATCGTTGGAGCCGTTACCAAGCACAATGTTGTCATGGCTCACCTTGAGTTTTTTGGAGATGACATCCTTCAAGCCATAGCCATTACCATCGGGATAGAGCGCCAGTTGCGGCAGCGCGGCTTGCATCGCGACCATTGCCTTCGGGCTCACGCCCAGAGGGTTTTCGTTCGACGCGAGTTTGATGATATCGGCTTCATTCAATCCTAATTCCCGCGCCAATTCAGAGGTTGGCTTGCCAGGCTGATAGGGCGCAATGTCACGGATGTGTTGGGGAGCGATTTCGGCGAGATTCATGAATTACTTTCAAACACGTTTTTACAATAACGCGGGCTAAAGCACCGCGGTCGGATATGAACCCAGTACCTTCACATAGCCGGCAATTTTTCGGACTTCGTCGAGTGCCTCGGCGACGTTTGCATCCGTTTGATGGCCCTCGATATCGATAAAAAACAGGTAATCCCAAATCGCCACTTTTGATGGCCTTGATTCAAATTTGCTCATCGATACACCACGGCGAGCGAACGGTGTCAGCATTTCATAAACCGCACCGGCTCGGTTTGCGGCCGATAGTACCAGCGAAGTTTTATCATGGCCGGAAGGCTTCGGCTCATAGGTACCTAGCACTAAAAATCGCGTGGTGTTGTTGGGCTCGTCTTCAATATTCGATTCAAGAATTGCAAGCCCATAATGACTCGCCGCCATTTCACCGGCCACCGCCGCTGATAACGGCTCTACCGACGCACGGCGCGCCGCCTCTGCATTGGATGAGACGGCAATACGTTCGGCATGAGGCAAATGAATATTCAGCCATTCATGACACTGGGCAAGCGACTGACCATGGGAAAATACGCGCTGGATACTCTCTCTATCTTGGACAGAACGGGACATCAAATGATGATGAATCCGCACCACCACTTCACCGCAGGTTTTCAGCGGTGTTTGAGGCATCAAGTCGAGCGAGCGTCCAACCGCACCCTCGGTAGAGTTTTCTACCGGCACTACGCCAAAATCAGCTGCCCCTGATTCCACGGAGCGATAGACCTCATCAATACTTGCTGTAGGCTGGGTATCTGCACCTTCGCCAAAATGTTTGATGGCGGCCAGCTCGCTAAATGTGCCCTTCGGTCCCAGATACGCCACCGTCACCGGCCGCTCCAGCGCCAGGCATGCAGACATAATTTCGCGGAATAATCGCGCCACGACTTCATCGGGTAACGGACCTTCATTTAGCGTCTTGATGCGACGCAGCACTTCGGCCTCACGCTCGGGGCGATAAGCCTGGCCGACTTTGAGCGAACCCACTTTGCGAGCAATAGCCGCGCGGGCGTTGAGCTTGCCCAGGATTTCCACATCCAGCGTATCGATTGCGTTGCGAAGCGCCATCAAATCGGGGGCAACGGGAGCAGATGGAGCAAGGGGATCGGACGCCATAATCAATTTTTCATTTTCAGCGGTTGCCTGCAAATTCAGCGAGAAATCTGTTGGGATGAAGAGCTAAGAATGTACCCTAAAAAACAGATTCTTGGCTATTGACCGCAGTAGCTTTTTACTGGGGCAGCAACTTCAATAATCAACTGGCTTAAGTTGCATGAGTCGCGAATGATTTCATGTATGCCACAAGCGCTTGCACAGCCTGTAGGGAGACCGCGTTATAAATTGAAGCGCGCATACCACCAACAGCTTTGTGGCCCTTTAATCCCGACAAACCTGCGGCCAGCGCACCTTCCAGAAAGGTGGCGTTTTGGCTCTCGTCGCGCAGGGAAAAAACCACATTCATCCGGGAGCGATCAGCGTGGGCAACATCATTTCGGTAAAAGCCGTTCGAGCCATCAATCGTGTCGTAGAGCAATTCAGCCTTAGCCGCATTGACCTCACCCATACCCGCCACGCCGCCCTGCTGCTTCAACCATTTAAAGGTTAACCCGGCCAAATAAACGGCGAAGGTTGGCGGGGTATTAAGCATCCAATCATTTTTGGCTTGCTGGGTATAATCGAAAACCGAGGGTGTCAACGGATGTGCGGCCCCCAGCAAATCTTCGCGAACAATAACAATCGTCAATCCCGACGGCCCGATATTTTTTTGCGCACCGGCATAGATGCAGCCGTATTTGGAAATATCCATCGGCCGCGACAGGATGTGCGACGACATATCGGCCACCAGCGGTACCTCATCAGCTAACTCAGGAATTGCAAAATACTCAACACCGTGCACGGTTTCGTTGGTGCAAACATGCCGAAAAGCCGCGTCCCTATTGGGTTTCCAGTCATTTACAGAGGGCACATAAGTAAATTTTTTATCTTCACTGGAGGCGATAGTGGCGACTTCGCAATACTTCGCAGCCTCTTTGATGGCACTGCTTGACCATAGCCCTGTATTCACATAATCCGCACGGGGTTTTCCGCGCAGCAGGTTCATCGGGATAAATGAAAATTCGCCTTTGCCCCCGCCCTGTAGGAACAACACTTTGTAATTTTCAGGTATCGACATCAGATCGCGAAAATCCTGCACGACCTCATGGGCAAGATCCATAAAAACCTTGCCGCGATGGCTCATTTCCATCACCGACATGCCAGTGCCTTTGAAATCCAGCAGCTCAATTTGCGCCTGCTGCAGCACCTCAGTAGGCAGTGCCGCCGGACCCGCACTGAAGTTGTGGATTCGGCTATGGGTAATCGTCATTTATTCGCGGGAGCACCGTTGGCTTTGTTGTCTTTTTTTGCCTGCTCGGCGATGTCAGCGGTCATCTTGGTCATCGCCTCTTTCACCCGCGGTGTTACCAGCACCATAATTTCGGGCATGGTTTGCTGCATTATTTGCGGGAGCACGGTCAGCGTTTTTTTACCAGCCGGGCTCACATAAAATGCAGTGATCGCCTTGATTTCATCGACGGTAAAATTTTTGGCATACATACGCGCCATGACTTCTTCCATACCCTGGATGATTTTCGGATCGTTGTAAATATCCACAATGACTTTACTCACGCTCTCGCCTGATTGTGCTGACAGCTTGCGCGCTTCCACTTTTTGCTCAGCGGTCAAGGATGGGTCGCTCGAAGCCATCTGGGCAATCATTTGCGGCATATTTTGCGACATGGCACTCGCCATTTGCGACATCATCTGTTTGAAGTTCATCGCATCAAGCAGCGCCTTTACCGCCGTTTTTTGCTCATGACTGACCACCGGTACTGCAGGTGGTACCGTGGTTTGAGCGCGGACAGACAAGCCCGCACAAACAACCGTTGTGATTAGAAAATACTTAATTGCTTTCATGTGTTTTCCTCTTCATCCGATTCAACCACTTTCTGCAACCCTGACAACTTGGAGCCTTCGTCCAGATTAATCAGCGTCACGCCCTGAGTCGAGCGACCCATTTCACGAATCTGCGTCACCTTAGTGCGAATCAGCACGCCACCGGTAGTGATCATCATGATTTCATCTGACGGTCTAACTAGTACCGCGGCAACCACTTTACCGTTACGCAGCGAGGTCTGGATAGCAATCATGCCTTGCGTGCCGCGACCGTGACGAGTGTACTCGGAAATCTTGGTGCGCTTGCCGTAGCCTTTTTCAGTTGCGGTCAGGACTGAATCTTCCTCATTTTCTGCGACCAGCATCGAAATAACTTTGCCGCCTTTGGCCAAGTTCATTCCGCGCACGCCGCGTGTATCCCGACCCATGGAACGAACATCTGATTCTTCGAAACGCACCGCTTTGCCTTCGTTAGAGAACAGCATGACATCATGCTTACCGTCAGTGAGCGCAACGCCGATCAAGTTATCGCCTTCGTCAAGCGCGATCGCGATGATGCCCGCTTTGCGTGGATTGCTGAAATCGGATAAGGCGGTTTTCTTGACTACACCTTCCGATGTCGCAAAAAACACAAACTTATCCTCAACAAACGCCTGCACTGGCAACACGGCGCTGATTTTTTCATCGGGCTGCATTTGCAAGAGATTCACGATCGGCTTGCCGCGCGAAATACGTGATCCCTGCGGGATTTCATATACTTTTACCCAATAGACACGGCCCTTGTTAGAGAAACACAGCACGTAATCGTGGGTGTTGGCAATGAACAATGTTTCGATAAAATCATCTTCCTTCATCGCGGTGGCTTGCTTACCGCGCCCGCCACGCTTTTGCGCGCGGTAGTCGTCGACTGGCTGATACTTGATGTAGCCGGTGTGCGACATGGTGACGATGACTTCTTCTTTAGCGATCAAATCTTCCATCGACATTTGCTGGCCATTGAGGACGATCTCAGAACGGCGTTTATCGCCAAATTTTTCCTTGATCGCTTTCAATTCTTCGGCAATGATCGCGCTCACTCTCTCAGGCTTCGAAAGAATATCGAGCAAATCAGATATACGGTCGATCACTTCCTTGTATTCGGCAACAATCTTATCTTGCTCAAGGCCGGTCAGGCGCTGCAATTGCATTTCAAGAATGCGCTGCGCTTGCACGTCGGACAAACGATAGCCGTTGTTATGCAGGCCATATTCTTTCGGCAAGCCTTCAGGCCGATACGCCTCAATACCTGCGTCTGCAGCCGTGCGGGCCAGCATTTCCTCGACCAGTTTTGAGCGCCAGACCTTGCCCATCAACTTGACTTTGGCCTCGGCCGGCGTTTGCGCGGATTTGATGAGCTCAACAATTTCATCAACGTTTGATAGCGCTACCGCTAGCCCTTCCAAAATATGGCCGCGATCACGGGCTTTGCGCAACTCAAATACAGTACGGCGTGTAACCACTTCACGGCGATGGCGCAGGAACGCTTCGAGGAATTGCTTGAGTGACAACAACTTCGGCTGACCGTCGCAAATTGCGACCATGTTCATGCCAAAAGTGTCCTGCATTTGCGTCATCTTGTAGAGGTTGTTTAACACCACCTCCGGGACTTCGCCGCGCTTCAATTCAATGACCGCGCGCATACCGGATTTATCGGATTCATCGCGCAAATCCGACACACCTTCGAGCTTTTTATCGCGCACCAATTCGCCGATTTTGATCAGCAAATTAGCTTTGTTTACCTGGTACGGCAATTCATCAATGATGATTGCCTGGCGACTGCCTTTTTCAAGCGGCTCAAAATGGGTTCGAGCGCGCATAATCACACGGCCACGTCCCGTGCGGTAACCGTCCCGAACACCATCTATGCCGTAAATAATGCCGGCTGTTGGGAAATCAGGTGCTTTGACGATATCAATTAGTTGCTCAATGTCGATGTTTGGATTATCCAACACCGCCAAACAGGCATCACAGACATCATTCAAATTATGCGGTGGAATATTTGTTGCCATGCCGACTGCGATACCGCCAGAGCCATTCACCAACAAATTGGGGAATTTGGCGGGCAGAATCAGCGGCTCTTTTTCACTTCCATCATAGTTTGGACCAAAATCAACAGTATCTTTATCCAAATCTTCCAGTAACTCTGCGGCGATTTTCGACATGCGAATTTCGGTATAACGCATTGCTGCGGCGTTATCACCGTCGACCGAACCAAAGTTTCCTTGCCCCTGCACCAAGGGATAACGCAACGAGAAGTCCTGCGCCATACGCACAATAGTGTCGTAAATCGCGGTATCACCGTGCGGATGGTACTTACCCATCACATCACCAACAATACGGGCTGATTTCTTGAACGGCTTGTTCCATTCATTCGATTGCTCGAACATCGCAAACAGGCACCGGCGATGCACTGGCTTTAACCCGTCGCGCACATCCGGCAATGCGCGACCAACGATCACGCTCATTGCGTATTCGAGATAGCTGGTGCGCATCTCGGATTCGATGCTGATTAAGTGAGTTTCTTTAGCGAATTGTGGCAATTGCGGTTCAGTCACGGCGAGCTCTTATCGTTAGAATGGCTAAGTAATTGATTTTTATGAAAAATGGCCAGGGCCAAGCACCCTAATTTAGCATATTGATCATAAAAATGCCATGCCATTCGGCCAAAACCACAAGCAATGCTGCTTTAGCATGCGACTTGAACACAACCTGTAGTGTCCAAGATCGTTGAAGCGATGATTATATGTAGTTGTTGTTAATCTACAACTTGAGATTGAAGTCTGTTGCCAAAACACCATATGAAGGTTGTGTCCGGCAAAACGAATCGTGTATCATCCGAACAGGTCGCAGATGATGTATTGGCACAACGCTTGGTGTTGATAACTATAGAAATATCGAAACTCGGCCGAAGCATATAAGCCGATCCAAATTCCGCTGAAACGACAAAAATTTTTAATTCTCTTGGGAGTATGAAATGAAGAGTTCCCTGATCACTAAATTGATCGCAGCAACACCATTACTGGCAGCTTGTGCTGTCATGGCTGGCGTTACCCCAAACTTGCTGGACTCACAAGGCCAACCGGTTCGTGACGGATCTGGTGCCTGCGTTAGAAGCGAGTTCAGCGTTGAGCATCCCGATTGCGTTGCGAAAAAAGCGGAACCGGCTAAACCTGCCGCACCTGCTGCCCCTGCTGCGCCAGTGGCTCCTGCTGCTCCAGCCGCACCCGCTGCTCCTGCTGCGCCAGCATCTGTTAAACAATCCATCACGATTCAGGCCGAAGCATTATTTGATTTCGACAAATCAGTTTTGAAGCCAGCTGGCAAGAAATCGATTGATGAAGCCGTGGCAAAAATGAAGGACCTCGATATTGAAGTGGTAATTGCAACAGGCCATACCGATTCTGTTGGTACTGATGCCTATAACCAGAAACTCTCCGAGCGCCGCGCAACATCGGTTAAAGAGTACATGGTCAGCAAAGGTGTTCCAGCTGCCAAGATCACCACGTTGGGCAAGGGCGAAACACAGCCTGTCGCCACCAACAAAACTGCAGAAGGCCGCGCCAAGAACCGCCGCGTGGACATTGAGTTCAAAGGTGTGAAGAACAAGTAACAGGTTAAAAACTTGAAAGCCCCGCACCTGCGGGGCTTTTTTGTTTGTGCGTTCTGATTTTTTATTATTTCCTGCAATATCCCTTCCGCTGAAGTTTTAACCTTTATACATTTCAATAATCGGTATAAACCTTGACTGCTTTCTCGACTCATTCTGCATACATTGTTAGCGCTCGCTGGATTATTCCGGTTGAGCCCCGTGGCGTTGTGCTGGAGCACCATAGCGTCGTCATGATAAACGGGCGTATTGCCGCCATTTTGTCAACAGGCGATGCGCGCGATCGTTACCCAGATGCACTTGAGACAAGCCTTGGACAACATGTGCTGGTGCCAGGGCTCATCAATCTGCACACTCACGCCGCCATGACTTTAATGCGCGGCCTAGCGGATGACACCCCGCTGATGACATGGCTGCAGGATCATATTTGGCCAGCTGAAATAAAGCATCTTTCTGAACAATATGTATTCGACGGTACTGAGCTCGCCACGGCAGAAATGATTCGCTCTGGCACGACCTGTTTTGCCGATATGTATTTTTATCATGATGTAGCGGCACGGGCAGCCCTCAAATCCGGTATGCGTGCAGCGCTCGGCGGGGCCATTCTGGAATTTCCCACTCCCTATGCCGCCGATGCAGAGGCCTACCTCACGAAAGGTATTGCGACGCGCGAAGAATTTTTAGCCGAACCGCGTTTGAAGCTGATGCTAGCGCCACACGCGCCATACACAGTGTCGGATAAGACATTTCAGCGCATTATCACCATCGCCAGCGAAATGGACGTGCCGATCATGATGCACATTCACGAAACAGCGACAGAAATTACCGATAGCGAAAAACAGTATTCGATGCGCCCCATTGAGCGACTCAACCGCTTGGGTTTGCTGAGTCCCAGTTTAATTGCAGTGCATTGCGTTCATCTTAACCAAGTAGAAATCGAGCTGTTTGCACGCACGGGTGTGCATGTGGCGCATTGCCCGGTTTCAAATCTCAAACTCGCCAGCGGCATCGCGCCCATCAAAGCGATGCTGGACGCAGGTATCAATGTCGGCGTTGGCACGGATGGTACCGCCAGCAATAACCGACTTGATATGCTCGCCGAGACACGGCTCGCATCACTTTTACAAAAAGGCGCGTCCGGTGATGCCGCTACGCTGCCAGCCCATGTGGCGCTTGAGATGGCAACCCTCAATGCAGCCAAGGCATTAGGCTGGGATGATGAGATCGGCTCACTCGTCCCCGGCAAAGCAGCTGACATGATTGCAATTGATTTATCCAGCATCGAAACCCAGCCCTGCTACGATCCGACATCACATTTGTTTCATGCTGCGGGTCGCGAGCATGTAACCCATAGTTGGGTGGCGGGGGAACTCCTGCTGGATAATCGTGCTCTGACCCACATCGATATTAGTGAATTGAAAAACAAAGCCAGCGTCTGGCAGGAACGATTTAGGAAGTTTTAAAATGAACGCGCAACCCAGCTCAAATACGAACGTTGACCCCACCGAGCTCGCTAAATTCGGAGCGCTCGCCGCACGCTGGTGGGACAAAAATAGCGAATTCAAGCCGCTGCACGACATCAATCCGCTGCGCCTGAATCACATCGACAAACTGGTTGGCCTGAACGGAAAACGCGTCATCGATATTGGTTGCGGCGGCGGCATTTTGGCAGAGAGCATGGCGGTCTGCGGCGCCGATGTAACCGGCATAGATCTATCTGAAAAACCGTTGAAGGTCGCGCAGCTACATTTGCTTGAAAGCGGACAAAAAGTGGACTACCGTTTGGTTGCCGCCGAGCAAATTGCTGACGAGCAACCCGGTAACTTTGATTGCGTGTGCTGCATGGAAATGCTGGAGCATGTACCCGAGCCTTCATCCACCATCCGCGCCGCTGCCAAGCTGGCCAAGCCGGGCGGATGGGTATTTTTTTCCACGCTCAATCGCAATCCAAAATCATTTTTGTTTGCCATTGTCGGCGCAGAATATGTGTTGAACCTGTTACCCAAGGGCACCCACGAATACAAACGCTTCATCACGCCCGCTGAGCTGGCCGCGATGGCGCGCCACGAAGGTTTGACCATTTCAGAACTCACTGGAATGACCTACAATCCTTTCACCAAGCACTACGCGCTCAATGATGATGTTTCGGTGAATTACATCGTTGCCTGTCGTAAGCCGCTTTAATTTATCAATCGAGCCATGAACCGTAGAAATTTTCTGACCGCATCAGCCACCCTGCCCTTGCTGGGCGCGCCGTGGGCCCGCTCGGCGCTTGCGTTAACTAATACTCCCCAGAAGCTGCTGGTACTGGTCTATCTCAAAGGCGGCAACGATGCGTACAACACCTTTGTGCCTCACACAAATGCGAAATACAAAAAACTCCGTCCAACGCTTGCGCTACCAAGCCAAAGCTTAATTCATGTCACCGACACGCATGGTTTTCATCCCTCCCTTAAAGCGCTGATGCCAGCCTGGGAGGCAAAAGAGCTGGCACTCGTTCAGGGTATCGGCCAACAAGAAATTACCAACCAGCACTATCGTGATCTTGAAATGCAATTCACCGGTGCCAGCCCTGATCAGTTCCTCGACCAAGGCTGGCTCACCCGCGCCATGTTGCAAAACCCGTTGAAAAATCCCCAGCCTGCATCCGCATTGGATGCCATTGCATTTGATGATCTGGATATTCGTGAAGCCGACCCAATGGGCCCGTTCCGCGGACAAAAGTTGCGCGTGGTGCAAATGCAGCATCCATCAGAATGGCTGGCGCAACGTCAAATTATGGGCACCCGGCATACGATTACGCGTCCCGCTGAAGCAGCAGAAAAAACCTTCATGCAGCAAGATGTAACCCCGCTCAAAACCATCTTTCCCGCAGACGCATTTGGCGACGCCTTGAAAGCCACCGTCCAGCTTGCCGCTGCAGGCATCGCCCCGCCGGTGGTTCACATCACACTTAACGCACTCGATGGTGACCAGCACAATGCCTTCGATACTCATTGGAATCAGCTTAAATATCATGGCCTGGCGCTGGAACGCCTGGCGACAGGCATTACGGCCTTACGTGAAGGCATGCTCGAAATCGGGAAATGGAACGAGACACTCGTTGCCACCTACGATGAGTTCGGACGGTCGCCCAAAGAAAACCGTGAAGCAGGTACCCATCACGGCTGGGCCAGTGCGCAATTTGTCGCCGGTGGCCGAGTCAAAGGCGGGCTTCACGGCGTGGCATTGCCGGTTGTCGATGTGTTCTCGCTAGACGGACCGCCACCTGTCATTGACTATCGCCAGCTCTACACCACCATCATCGAAAATTGGTGGGGCGGCAGCGCCAGCGGCGTATTCGACCGCCGTTTCAAGCCGCTCGACTTGCTTAAAGCGTAGTCGCTTGGATGCCCCGGCGTCACTTGCAGTCAAGGCGGTCCTGTTTGATCTCGACGGGACATTCGCGGACACCGCGCCAGACATGGCCCGGGCCATCAATGCGGTCCGCAGCCGACATGGCATGCCAGCCCTGCCGCTTTCGCAGCTTCGGCCGTTTGTTTCAAACGGTGCGCGCGGCATGGTGGGTGCGGCTTTTGGCGTTAAACCTGAAGATGCAAACTTCACCGAATTAAGAAAAGAATTCTTAATCGAATACGAGCGCGCCATTTGCGTTCACTCCCAACTTTTTGACGGCATGTTGGCAATTGTCACACTGCTCGAACAGCGCGATATCCAATGGGGCATCGTCACCAACAAAGTAGCACGTCACAGCACACCGCTGGTGCGCGCGTTTGGTGTGGAGGCTCGTGCTGGCTGTGTTGTCAGTGGCGATACCTGCGCGCGCGCCAAACCGCATCCTGACTCCCTACTTCACGCCGCTAAGCTCATTCGAATTGATCCCGCGTACTGTCTCTATGTCGGCGATGATTTTCGTGATATTCAAGCCGCGCACGCGGCAGGCATGCGCAGTGTGGCCGCGTTGTACGGCTATCTGGGTGATAGCGACCCCTCCACATGGAACGCACATTACGCCATCAATACACCCGCCGATCTCGCCGGGCTTCTCTAAGTGTCTTGCGGCCGATTGACCTGCTATTAAAAGCAGCTAATGGCGATGGCTACTGCAGCCTCCTGAAAACCAACAACTCGTCAGCGTCCTATGCGATAATAGATTTCACACAGATTCCGGGGCCGACCTGGTTTCGACGTGGGCATCAAAGCAGAACCGTGCATACCGAGGGG
>JAYVEV010000025.1:0-3351 GCA_043773745.1 Burkholderiales bacterium
GGCGGGTCTCCTCGCATTCAGCCTTTGTGAATCTGGTCAGGTCGGGAACGAAGCAGCCACAGCGAAGTAGTTGAAGTGCCGAGGGTCAGGCTCGCCACCCCTTTTTAGTGTCCCCAGCGTCTTTTGAGTGATAGCCGATGAGCCACCAAGTTCTTGCGCGTAAATGGCGACCACGCAACTTTGTTGACGTGGTGGGGCAAGAGCACGTGGTACGAGCCTTGGCCAACGCGCTCGATACCGGGCGTATCCATCACGCCTATTTGTTCACCGGAACGCGCGGCGTTGGCAAGACCACATTGGCGCGCATTCTGGCGAAAGCACTGAATTGTCTCGGTACTGACGGCAAGGGTGGCATGACTTCGACACCGTGCGGCGTATGCCAATCCTGCAAGGACATTGATGCGGGTCGTTTTGTGGATTTGCTGGAAGTCGATGCGGCAACCAACACCAAAGTTGACGAAATGCGCGAGTTGCTCGAGACCGCACAATACGCGCCCGTGTCGGGCCGCTATAAGGTTTACATCATCGATGAAGTTCACATGCTTTCAAAGTCAGCGTTCAACGCGATGTTGAAAACGTTGGAAGAGCCGCCCGCACATGTGGAATTTATTCTGGCGACCACTGATCCGCAGAAATTACCGATTACGGTGCTGTCACGTTGCCTGCAATTTAATCTTAAAAATTTATCACCCCTGCTGTTGGCAGGGCATCTCGCGCATATTTTGCAGACGGAAAAAGTTCCGTTTGAGCAAACCGCCTTGGAAATGATTGGTCGCGCAGGCGAGGGTAGTGCACGTGATGCACTTTCACTGCTTGATCAGGCGATAGCATACGGTGCAGGCAAGGTCATGGCGGATCAGGTTGCCACGATGTTGGGCGTGCTGGATCAAACCTACTTATTCTCGATGTTGAGTTGCCTGGCGAATGCCGACGCCAAGGCGTTGCTGGCTGAGATTGGCAGCCTGGGTGAACGCAATGTGTCGTTTGAATTAACGCTAAAAGATTTGGCCAGCGTGCTCGCGCGCGTCGCGTTGGTGCAGAGTGCCGGTACGGACGCAGTGGAAGGGCCCGACGCACCGACAATCGTCGCAGTGGCGGCACAACTTTCATCAGACGATGTACAACTTTTTTATCAAATTGCGCTGCTGGGTCGCCGTGATTTGGCGTTGGCGCCAGATGAACAGTCCGGTTTTACAATGACACTGTTACGAATGCTGGCTTTCAAACGTGGTGATGTTGGCAGGGAAGGCAATGTGGGTGGCAGCAATAATTCTGGTGCAGACTCATATCAAGCGCCTGCCATGAATTCAGTTGCGGCGGGCGTTTCCGAGCCGATGCCTTCGCAAGCCGCTCCAGATAAGGCTTTACAGGCGATCTCTTTGGAGATGTCCGCCAATAAAGGGGTTTCAGCAAGTGATGCAGATGCATTTGGCGGCGATTGGCCCGCGTTTGTTCTGCGCCAAAATCTGACCGGCATGGCCAGCATGCTGGCTAAGCAGGCCGAATTCCGTTCATTCGCGGGCGGTTTGCTGGAGCTGGGCCTAGCTGACGCGCACAAGCATTTGGCCGATAAGGCCTATCAAGAAAAACTTAAGGCCGCGCTTATGCCGCAACTGGGTGAAAACCTGCGCCTGGCCATCAAAATTGGTATCGCTGCCGGTATCAGTGCAGGAAAAAGCGTAGGCAACAGTGTAGCCGCACAGGAAGATCGAGCCCGCACCCGCGAGCAAACAGCAGCCGAGGCAGCGATTGAGCAGGACCCATTCATAAAAAATCTGAAGCAGGACTTTGGTGCGGATATTAATCGTGCATCGATTCGTCCCGCTGGAATCTAGCATTAACAAACACTTTTATTGGAGACCATATGATTCCCAAAGGCGGCCTAGGCGGGCTCATGAAGCAAGCGCAGCAAATGCAGGAAAACATGAAAAAAGCGCAGGAGCAGCTGGCGCTAATTGAAGTAGAGGGGCAGTCTGGCGGCGGTATGGTTAAAGTCACGATGACTTGTCGCAATGATGTGAAACGAGTATCCATCGATGTCAGCGTGATGGATGATAAGGAAATGCTTGAGGATTTAATCGCTGCAGCCATGAACGATGCAGTACGCAAAGCCGAAGCGACGTCTAGTGAAAAAATGTCTGGCTTTGCCGCGGGCATGCAACTGCCGCCTGGTTTCAAGATGCCGTTTTAATTTATTCTTGTCACATCAAAAGCGAGCTAATTTTTCTATCTAGTTGTTAAGCCAGAACCACGTATGCGCCCTCCATCAAGTCTAGAAGCGCTGATCCAAGCGCTGCGCTGCCTGCCTGGCGTCGGCCCGAAATCAGCACAGCGAATGGCATATCACCTGCTGCAACGTGACCAGACAGGCGCATTGCGTCTCGCCGATGCGATGCAAAACGCGGTTGAACGAGTACGCCACTGCGGTATGTGTAATACTTTTACCGAGCGTGAGATTTGTGAGATTTGTGAGTCGGCCAAGCGCGATAAATCCCAGTTGTGCGTGATCGAAATGCCCGGTGATCTACTGATGATGGAGCAAACCCAAACTTATCGCGGACTTTACTTCGTATTGATGGGCCGTCTCTCGCCCTTGGACGGTATTGGGCCTAAAGAAATCCATCTCGAGCGGTTGCTCAAGCGCGCAGCTGATGGCATTGTCAAAGAAGTGATTCTTGCCACCAATTTTACCGTTGAAGGTGAAGCTACTGCACATTATGTAAGTGAAATGCTCGGCGAGCATGGCATTAAGGTGACTCGTATCGCGCGCGGACTGCCTGTCGGTGGTGAACTCGAGTATGTTGATAGCGGCACATTGGCGCAAGCATTGATTGAGCGCCGCGCCGTATAGCCCATTACGGTTTCAATGTAATATGCCATCAGCAGACTCTCTGTTCGTAGAACAAAAAAACTGCTGTCCTATGGCTGGCCCCAGCGCCAGCCAATCTTGTGATTGCGTTCGCCGATGTCCCCAATCCTTAGAAGAAAAGTTGAATGGGTGTTGACGCTTTTGGGTTGATATGTGTACAATAGCCTTCTTTCGCAACTCGAATAAGTTTCACGGTTCGCAGCATGAATCATCGGACGCGGGGTGGAGCAGTCTGGCAGCTCGTCGGGCTCATAACCCGAAGGTCGCAGGTTCAAATCCTGCCCCCGCAACCAATTCGAAATTGCAACGCTCTTTAAAAACACGGACAACTGATTGAGGTGGGTACTGGATATGAGGGTGCCGCTTTTTGACGGTCGTTGACAGGTCTTGACGCAAGTCAGGGTTGGTTGATGATATTGGTTAAGAAGTTGGTTTGAGCTCGAAATATATGAAGTACCTGCCTTGAAGTAAATAAAGTAACA
>JAYVEV010000026.1:0-14802 GCA_043773745.1 Burkholderiales bacterium
CTAGAAAGGAATCAAGATGAGTCTTGGTCTTGTCGGCCGGAAGGTCGGTATGACTCGCATTTTTGCGGATGATGGCACAGCCATTCCCGTAACCGTGCTAGACGTATCGGACAACCGCATCACCCAAATTAAGACCCCCGTAACGGATGGCTACTCTGCTGTTCAAGTTACGTTCGGCACACGTCGCGCAACGCGCGTGACCAAGGCAATTGCCGGTCACTTCGCCAAAGCCGGTGTTGAAGCTGGGTC
This sequence comes from Burkholderiales bacterium, assembly GCA_043773745.1. GTDB lineage: Bacteria > Pseudomonadota > Gammaproteobacteria > Burkholderiales > Usitatibacteraceae > UKL13-2. Next base: position 250 of record JAYVEV010000026.1, read on the forward strand.
AGTCATTAATGAATTTACGGCAACGCCAGAAAAGCTGGCTGACCTTAAGGTTGGCGAGAAGCTGTCTGTCGAGATGTTCGCTGCGGGTCAATTAGTGGACGTAACAGGCACTACCAAAGGCAAAGGCTTTTCGGGTGTTATCAAGCGTCATCACTTCTCATCCAACCGCGCATCCCACGGTAACTCAAAGTCGCATAACGTACCGGGTTCGATCGGTATGGCGCAGGATCCAGGTCGTGTGTTCCCCGGCAAGCGGATGGCGGGTCATTTAGGTGACGTGCAGCGCACACAGCAGTTACTGGAGGTTGCGCGTATTGATGTTGCTCGCCAGCTGGTGTTGGTAAAGGGTTCTGTACCGGGCGCAACAAACGGCATCATCGTCCTACACCCAGCGTCAAAAACGCCGCTGAAGAAGGGGGCGAAATAATGGAGCTCAAACTAATTAGCGCAACCGGTGCCGCTGTTGGCACTGTTGATGCTTCCGCCGATTTATTTGGTCGTGAGTACAACGAAGCATTGGTGCATCAGGTTGTAACGGCGTATCAGGCGAATGCTCGCTCAGGTAACCGTGCACAAAAAGGCCGTAGCGACGTTCAAAAGTCGACCAAGAAACCTTGGCGCCAAAAAGGTACGGGCCGCGCTCGTGCCGGTATGGCCTCTTCACCATTGTGGCGCGGCGGCGGCAAGATTTTCCCGAATTCACCCGACGAGAATTTCTCGCAAAAAGTGAACAAGAAAATGTACCGCGCTGGTATGGCGGCGATTCTTTCGCAGCTCGTGCGTGAAGATCGTTTGACCATTATTGACAGCATGACGCTCGAAGCGCCCAAGACCAAGTTGCTTGCAACAAAGCTGAAAGCTATGGGCCTCGAAAATGTGTTGATCATCACGGATGTGATGGATGAGAACCTGCTGCTGTCTTCGCGTAACTTGCCGCATGTGCTCGTTCTCGAAGCCAAGCATGCTGATCCAGTTAACTTGGTGCGCTTTCCTAAAATCATCGTGACTAAGGCTGCGCTCAAACAATTCGAAGAGGTGCTGGCATGAACGCTGAACGCCTATTGACGGTCGTGTTGCGTCCCGTCATCTCCGAAAAGGCCACCATGGTGGCTGATAAGCAAAAACAGGTTGTGTTTGAAGTGCTGCGTGATGCTACCAAGGCTGAAATTAAGGCCGCAGTAGAGCTTCTGTTCAAAGATCAGAAGATTGAAGTTGCCAGCGTCAACATTGTTAATCAAAAAGGCAAAGCAAAGCGCCACGGGCGTTTTGAAGGCCGTCGCAATCACGTCAAGAAGGCATATGTGTGCCTCAAGGGTGACGGCGATATTAACTTTGCCGAAGGAGCCGCATAATGGCACTCGTCAAGACAAAACCGACGTCCCCTGGCCGTCGCAGCATGATCAAGGTTGTCAATGCGGACTTGCACAAAGGTGCGCCGATTGCTTCCCTAGTCGAGCCGCAAAGCAAAAACGCGGGTCGCAATCATCATGGCCACATCACTACGCGTCATCAGGGTGGCGGTCACAAACAGCATTATCGCTTGATCGATTTTAAGCGTAACGATAAAGACGGCATTCCCGCCAAAGTCGAGCGTTTGGAATATGACCCTAACCGCAGTGCGAACATTGCTTTGCTTTGTTACGCTGACGGCGAGCGCCGCTATATCATTGCGCCGAAGGGTATCGCTGCTGATATGCAAGTGATCTCTGGTGCAGAAGCGCCGATTAAAGTGGGCAATACGCTGCCTATCCGCAATATTCCGATCGGCTCCACTATTCACTGCATTGAGTTGCAGCCTGGTAAAGGTGCGCAATTGGCACGCTCTGCTGGCGCATCGGTTCAATTGTTGGCTCGCGAAGGTATCTACGCGCAGTTGCGTATGCGCTCCGGCGAGATTCGTAAAGTTCACGTTGACTGTCGCGCTACTTTAGGTGAAGTCGGCAACGGTGAGCACAGCCTACGCGTCATTGGCAAGGCTGGTGCTAATCGCTGGCGCGGATGGCGTCCGACGGTTCGTGGTATTTGTATGAATCCGGTCGATCACCCGCACGGTGGCCGTTCCAACGGTGGCGGGCATCCGCGTTCACCGTGGGGCCAGCCAGCCAAGGGCCTCAAAACCCGCACAAACAAACGCACACAGAACATGATTGTTCGTGATCGTCGTAAAGCATAACGGCGCCTAAGAGGACTATCGAAATGACACGTTCAGTAAAAAAAGGCCCGTTTGTTGACGGCCACTTAATGAAAAAAGTGGAAGCAGCCAATGCGATTCGTGATCGCAAACCAATTAAAACCTGGTCGCGCCGCTCCACGATTCTGCCTGATTTTGTAGGTCTGACTATTGCTGTGCATAACGGAAAGCAGCACATTCCGGTTCATGTTAGCGAAAACATGGTCGGCCATAAATTAGGTGAATTCGCGCTCACCCGCACCTTCAAAGGCCATCCGGCTGATAAGAAGGCTGCGGCGGCTTCGAAGAAATAAGGAGCGACGACATGCAAGTTTCAGCTAATTTATTCGGTGTTCGTCTTTCAGCCCAAAAAGGCCGCTTGGTTGCGGATCTGATTCGCGGTAAAAAAGTCGATCACGCGTTAAACATTCTCCAGTTCACCCCTAAAAAAGGTGCCACCATCATCAAGAAGGTGCTGGAATCCGCCATCGCTAATGCCGAGCACAACAACGGTGCCGATATCGACGAGCTCAAGGTCGCCAAGATCATGGTCGAAAAAGGTCCTGTGTTGAAGCGCTTTACCGCGCGCGCTAAGGGTCGCGGTAACCGTATCATCAAACCGACTTGCCACGTCTTTTTGACGGTTGGCGACGGCAAGCAATAGGAGCCGACGATGGGTCAAAAAATATCCCCAACCGGGTTTCGCCTCGCAGTTCACAAGAACTTCGCGTCGAAGTGGTATGCCAATAGCAAAAACTTTCCGATCATGTTGCTGGAAGATATCAAAGTCCGCACCTATCTGAAAAAGAAACTCGCGGGCGCTAGCGTCGGCAAGATCGTGATTGAGCGTCCTACTAAGAACGCAAAGATCACCATCTATTCATCACGTCCTGGCGTGGTGATCGGCAAAAAAGGCGAAGATATCGAAAACTTGCGCGTCGAGCTTACCAAGCTGATGGGTGTGCCGGTTCACGTGAATATCGAAGAAATTCGCAAGCCGGAAACCGACGCACAGCTGATTGCTGACGGTATCACTGCCCAGTTGGAAAAGCGCGTGATGTTCCGTCGCGCCATGAAGCGTGCGATGCAAAACGCAATGCGTTTAGGTGCACAAGGTATCAAGATCACGTCCTCTGGTCGTTTGAACGGTATCGAAATCGCCCGTACTGAGTGGTATCGCGAAGGCCGTGTGCCGTTGCATACACTCCGTGCTGACATCGACTTTGGTTTTTCCGAAGCGCGCACCACGTACGGTGTTATCGGTGTAAAAGTTCTCGTTTTCAAAGGCGAAGTGTTGGGTAAAGGCGAGCAGCCAGTAGCCGCACCAGAGCCACAAGCTGAGCCGCGTAAACCACGCCGTCCATCAGCAGGAGCTAAAAATGCTGCAACCAGCTAGAAGAAAATACCGCAAGGAACAAAAGGGCCGTAACAAGGGTATCGCCACCACTGGTGCTACCGTTGCATTCGGTGAATTTGGATTAAAGGCTGTGGGTCGCGGTCGGCTTACTGCCCGCCAGATCGAAGCTGCACGTCGCGCAATGACGCGTCATATCAAGCGCGGCGGCCGCATCTGGATTCGTATTTTTCCGGACAAACCGATCTCCAAAAAACCAGCTGAAGTTCGCATGGGTAACGGTAAAGGTTCCCCTGAGTACTTCGTTGCTGAAATCCAACCAGGCAAAGTCTTGTACGAAATGGACGGCGTTGATGAAGCACTGGCCCGCGAGGCGTTTACGCTCGCCGCCGCCAAGCTGCCAATCCGCTGCACATTTGTCCATCGCATGCTCGGCGCTTAATTCGAGGGATTGATTATGAACACCAAAGAAATGCGGGCGAAATCCCCGGAAGAGTTAAACAAAGAATTGCTTAATTTGCGCAAAACGCAATTTTCGTTGCGTATGCAAGTGGCAACACAGCAGCTCACCAACACAACGCAAATATCGCGCGTGAAGCGTGAAGTTGCGCAGATTAAAACAATTTTGACTGAGAAAGCGAGCGTCGCTAAATGAACCAAGCCGCCAATCAAGCAACCAACAAAACCAAGCGTACGCTAACTGGCATAATCACCAGTGATAAAATGGACAAAACAGTTACTGTTTTGGTCGAGCGTCGTGTGATGCACCCCGTGTTGGGTAAAGTGGTGCGTCGCTCCAAGAAATACCACGCGCATAGTGAAAACAACGAATTCAAGACTGGCGATACCGTGATGATCGAAGAAACCCGACCGGTTTCCAAGACCAAGGCGTGGGCTGTTACCAAGCTGCTTGAAAAAGCCCGTGTTGAGTAATTGCTGAATTAGTTTTGGCACGTTGGTGAAACTATCAACGTTGAAAGCCCGCCGCTAGGCGGGGTTTTTACTTTTAAGCGCCCAACTCCAGCAACAACGGGTTTCTTCATGCAGGCACGCGCAGTACCCATCTCGGCGGGTGTTTAGAAGCTTGGGCATGATAGGCCGCCAAAATGTCAGAACGACAGCTTTATATAGCCGCAAAATAATGTTTTGTGGCAATCATTAAATACAAGGTGCGCTGCGCCATGTCAGAATTGCACTTTATCTAAACCTGAAGAGGGTGCAATGAGCGCTACAAAATTATTTGATTTATCCGGACGAGTGGCGCTAATTACCGGCGGTTCGCGCGGCCTTGGTCTGCAAATCGCGCATGGCTATGGCGCAATGGGTGCCAAGCTTGCGTTGACGGCACGCAAAACAAACGAATTGGCTGAAGCAAAAGCTGAACTCGCCAATGCGGGCTACGATGTTTTTGTTTTCCCCAGTGACCTTTCCAAGCCGGAAACGATTGCGCCCATGGTTGATGCAGTGATAGCCCATTTCGGCAAAATTGATATTTTGATGAACAATGCAGGCGCCTCCTGGGGCGCGCCTGCTGAGGAATATCCGCTTGATGCATGGAATAAAATAATGGCCACAAATCTGACCGGCGCATGGCTGGTTTCGCAAGCGGTGGGGGCTAAGAGCATGATCCCGAATAAGAGTGGCAGCATCATCAGCGTCGCATCTGTCGCAGGCCTGCGCGGTCAACTGGGGCCGATGCAAACCATTGCGTATAACACCAGCAAAGGGGGGCTTGTCAACTTCACGCGTGCGCTGGCTGCTGAATGGGCAAGATTCAACATCCGCGTGAACGCATTAGCGCCCGGATTTTTCCCATCAAAGATGAGTGCGGGTGTATTGAAGGTAATCGACAAGCAAATTATGGCAATGACACCGCTAGGGCGGCTGGGTGGCGATGATGATTTGATGGGGCCGGCTATTTTCTTGGCATCTGATGCAGCAAGTTATGTAACGGGGCAAATCCTGTCAGTGGATGGAGGCATGACGGCAGTTTAGTAATATGCGATTATGCAATTTAAAAAGAAAGTGCTTACTTTCACTAAAAGTCTTTTTATCGAAAGGGCTATTTTTTGAATACCTTATTTATGAGTTGAATTACTTTGTCTTTTCTGCGTCGCCACCAGTAAATGAGCGGACATTTCAACGGCTCAGTCAGGAAGAAAAATTAAATATCAGCAAATTTTGCAAATAATTTCGAACTAATCCATAAAAAATCGTATAAAGCCCTTGCGCAGCTTATGGCAATAGACTTATACTTACGGACTTTGCTGCTCCAGCCGTGGCTTCGTCGGCTGAGAGTCTGTTTAAATATTTGTACTAGCGGAATCAAAGCAACGATTTTTGCGAAATGCAGGTAAGTCCAAGCGTCGGCCGAAGCCGGTTTCATCAAGCGCAAGGACAAGCGTTGTTTTCTAACCTGTTAGTTAAATCCTCACGGAAATGACTGGCTAAAACGGTTCCAAAACTGGCTGCAAGATTTCCGAACCTTCGGGAATTAAGCGGGTAAGTTGGAGAGATAAATAAAATGATCCAGATGCAGTCGATACTCGACGTCGCCGACAACACGGGCGCACGATCAGTAATGTGTATCAAAGTCCTTGGCGGCTCTAAGCGTCGCTACGCCGGTATTGGTGACGTGATTAAAGTCAGCATTAAATCCGCCCAGCCACGTGGCCGCGTAAAAAAAGGTGAGGTTTATAACGCCGTCGTGGTTCGCACTGCCAAAGGCGTGCGCCGCAACGATGGTTCGCTTATCAAGTTTGACGGCAATGCTGCCGTACTCTTGAATGCGAAATTGGAGCCGATTGGCACCCGTATCTTTGGGCCGGTTACGCGTGAATTGCGTAACGAGCGCTTTATGAAGATCGTGTCACTGGCGCCAGAAGTGTTGTAAGGGGCTAACAATATGAACAAAATTCGCAAAGGCGACCAAGTGGTCGTCATCACCGGCAAGGACAAGGGTAAGCGCGGCACCGTTTTGCGCATGCTGCCTGAGGCTGATCGTTTGTTGGTAGAGGGTATCAATCGCGTTAAGAAGCATACCAAGCCAAATCCCATGAAGGGTTTGACGGGCGGCATCGTTGAAAAAGAGATGTCGATTCATGTTTCTAACATTGCCATTTTTAATCCGGCCACCAGCAAGGCTGACCGGGTGGGCTTCAAGACGTTGGATGATTCACGCAAAGTGCGCGTGTTCCGTTCCAATGGCGAAGTCGTTGACGCGTAAGGGGTAGATGATGGCTCGCCTACAGACAGTATACAAAGAAACGATTGTGCCGAAGTTGATGAAAGAGTTCGGTTATAAATCGATTATGGAAGTTCCTTCCATCACCAAGATCACGCTAAATATGGGTGTAGGTGAAGCGGTTGCGGACAAGAAAATCATGGACCACGCGGTCAGCGACATGCAAAAAATTGCCGGTCAAAAACCGGTGGTGACGCTATCGAAGAAATCAATTGCGGGCTTTAAAATTCGCGACGGTTATCCGATTGGATGCATGGTTACTTTACGCGCAAACCGTATGTACGAATTCTTGGATCGTTTGGTAACGGTTTCCTTGCCGCGCGTTCGCGATTTCCGCGGCATTTCTGCCCGCTCGTTTGATGGCCGTGGCAATTACAACATGGGCGTAAAAGAGCAAATCATTTTCCCGGAAATCGAATACGACAAAATCGATGCAATTCGCGGCATGAATATCTCTATTACTACCACCGCGAAAACCGATGCAGAGGCCAAAGCGCTTCTCGCGGCATTCAAATTTCCTTTCCGAGGTTAAGCGCATGGCTAAGCTTTCAGTAATCAACCGCCAGCAAAAACGTGAAGAAATGGTGAAGCAATTCGCCGTTAAACGCGCCGCGCTTAAAGCGACGATTAACGATCAATCAATTTCTGAAGAAGATCGTTATCAAGCGCGCCTAACGTTGCAGGCTTTGCCGCGTAACTCTAGCCCAACTCGTTTGCGTAATCGTTGCGCCATTACTGGTCGTCCGCGTGGTACGTATAGCAAGTTTGGCCTCGGGCGCAGCAAACTGCGTGAAATAGCAATGCGTGGCGAAGTGCCAGGCATGGTCAAAGCTAGCTGGTAACGGCAGAGCGACGGAGAAAAAATTATGAGTATGAGTGATCCGATCGCCGACATGTTGACACGCATTCGTAATGCGCAACAGTCGGAGAAAATTGATGTGACAATGCCCTCTTCCAAAGTGAAGACCGCTATTGCCAAAGTATTAAAAGACGAGGGCTACATTGAGGATTTCGCCATCCGCGCCATTGACGGCAAGGCTGAGCTTAATGTGAGTCTGAAATATTATGCGGGCAAACCGGTTATTGAGAAGATCGAGCGTATTTCGCGCCCCGGCCTTCGCGTATATCGCGGCCGTGAAGATATTAAACCTGTCATGAACGGTTTGGGTGTAGCGATTGTGTCCACCTCCAAAGGCGTCATGACAGACCGCAAAGCGCGCGCGACCGGTATCGGTGGCGAAGTGTTGTGCATCGTGGTCTAAGGAGCCGAAGCCATGTCACGTATCGGTAAACAACCCATAACAGTCCCCGCCAAAGTTGAAATTACGCTCGGCGCAGAACAAATTGTGGTCAAGGGGCCTTTGGGAACTTTGACGCAAGCGGTTTCCAAGGATGTTGTCATCAAACAAGATGGCGCAACTTTAACTTTGGAAGCGGCTAACGATTCACAGCACGCCAATGCCATGTCTGGAACAATGCGCGCCTTGTTGGCAAACATGGTTCTTGGTGTTGATAAAGGTTTTGAACGAAAATTAAACTTGGTCGGCGTGGGCTACAAGGCCCAGGCTCAGGGTAACAAACTTAATCTGGCGTTAGGCTATTCACACCCGGTGGTTCATGACATGCCTGAAGGTGTGAAGTGTGAAACCCCTACCGCGACCGAAATTTTACTGAAGGGCGTTGACAAGCAGAAGGTAGGCCAAGTTGCCGCCATCGTGCGAGGCTATCGTCCTCCCGAGCCGTACAAAGGCAAGGGCGTTCGTTATTCTGACGAAGTCATCGTTCTCAAAGAAACGAAGAAGAAGTAAGCGAGGCTACTATGATCGACAAAAATATTTCCCGTCTGCGTCGTGCTGCCAAAACGCGCGCAACGATCGCACGTTTAAAGGCGACACGTTTGACTGTGCATCGCACCAATTCGCATATTTACGCGCAAATCATTGATGCTTCTGGTTCCAAAGTTTTGGCCGCCGCTTCAACTGCTGAGAAAACAGTGCGTGGTGAATTAAAAAACGGCAGCAGCAAAGATGCGGCCATTGCAGTAGGCAAGCATATTGCAGAGCGGGCCAAAGCTGCTGGTGTAACGGCTGTCGCGTTTGACCGCGGTGGTTTTGCTTATCACGGTCGCATCAAAGCGCTTGCTGATGCCGCTCGTGAAGCTGGCCTCACGTTCTAACCAAGGATCAGATAAATGGCAAAGATCGAACGTAACAATCAAGAAGACAAGGGCGACGGCCTTCGCGAGAAAATGATCTCCGTAAACCGCGTCACCAAAGTAGTGAAGGGTGGACGTATTTTGGCGTTTGCTGCATTGACAGTTGTCGGTGATGGCGATGGTTCTATCGGTATGGGCAAAGGCAAATCAAAAGAAGTGCCTGTAGCCGTACAAAAGGCCATGGAACAAGCCCGTCGTAAACTAATTAAAGTTTCGTTAAAAAACGGTACTTTGCACCACACAGTTGTTGGCAAGCACGGCGGTACCAAAGTGTTTATGCAGCCGGCTGCCGATGGCGCTGGTATCAAAGCGGGTGGTGCAATGCGTGCGGTGTTTGAGGTGATGGGTATTACTAACATTTCAGCTAAATGCCACGGCTCTACGAATCCATACAACGTTGTGCGTGCAACACTTCACGCGCTGTCACAGATTAGCCGTCCGTCAGAAATTGCCGCCAAGCGCGGTAAGACGGTCGAAGAAATCTTCAGTTAAGGAGATTCGAAATGACCCAAAAAACTGTTTCAGTTACTCAGATCAAGAGCACCATAGGCCGCTTGGAAGCGCATAAAGCATGCGTGCGCGGTTTAGGTTTGAAGCGTCTTAACCACACCGTCACCGTTATTGATACGCCATCGAATCGCGGCATGATCAATAAGGTGAGCTATCTCCTCCGCGTTGAAGCTTAATTGCCTCATAACGGTGCAGCGATAAGATAGAAAAAAGGTAGAAGAATATGGAATTAAATAATATTAAGCCAGCCGAGGGCTCAAAAAAGAATCGCCGCCGCGTAGGTCGCGGCATTGGTTCTGGTTTGGGAAAGACGGCGGGCCGCGGCCACAAAGGTCAAAAATCCCGCTCCGGCGGTTTTCATAAAGTCGGTTTTGAGGGTGGTCAAATGCCACTTCAACGTCGTTTGCCCAAGCGTGGCTTCATTTCACTGACGCGTAACGACACTGCACAGGTGCGTTTGTCCGAGATCAACAAGCTGCCATTGGAAACTATTGACTTGATGGCCTTAAAGCAAGCGGGTGTTATTCCAGGTTTTTCGCTTGCCGCAAAAATCATGTTGTCAGGTGAAATCACCAAAAAAGTTAAGTTGGTTGGTATTGCTGTTACCAAGGGTGCCAAAGCTGCAATTGAAGCTGCGGGCGGCACGGTAGAAGAGATTGTCAAGGTCGTAGCGCCTCGCAAACTCGCCAAGAAATAACGAAATAGGAAACTGAGTTGGCATCAAACCCCTTAGCAGCAGTTGGCAAAATGAGTGACTTAAAGCGCCGCTTGGTGTTTTTGGTAATGGCTCTTATTGTCTTCCGCATCGGAACTCACGTTCCGGTTCCGGGCATTGATCCAGCGGAACTCACCAGACTATTCCAGCAGCAGCAAGGCGGAATTCTGGGTATGTTCAACATGTTCTCTGGTGGAGCGTTGTCGAGATTTTCGGTTTTTGCATTAGGAATCATGCCGTACATTTCGGCGTCGATCATTATGCAGTTGATAACAGTGGTTTCGCCGCAGTTGGAAGCACTGAAAAAAGAGGGCGAAGCTGGCCGTCGCAAAATTACGCAGTACACGCGCTATGGCACTTTAGGCTTGGCGCTGTTTCAGGCGGTAGGTATTTCGGTTGCGCTGGAAGCTCAACAGGGCCTAGTGATTGAGCCTGGCATGATGTTCCGGTTTGTAACCGTGGTGACGCTGGTTGGTGGCACGATGTTTTTGATGTGGTTGGGTGAGCAAATTACCGAGCGTGGTATTGGTAATGGTATCTCACTGATTATTTTTTCCGGAATTGTTGCGGGTTTGCCGAGCGCACTGGGGCAGACACTGGAGTTGGCGCGTAACGGTACGATGTCAATCCCGGTCGTGTTGTTGATTGCTGCGCTGGTGATAGCCGTCACGATGTTTGTGGTGTTTGTCGAGCGTGGGCAGCGTAAAATTTTGGTGAACTATGCCAAGCGCCAAGTTGGCAATAAGGTTTATGGTGGCCAGTCTTCGCATTTGCCGTTGAAGCTGAATATGGCAGGTGTCATCCCTCCTATTTTTGCGTCATCGATTATTTTGTTCCCGGCAACTGTGGCGGGTTGGTTTGGCAGTAGTGAAAAGATGGTCTGGCTTAAGGATGTCGGCGCTGCGCTCGCTCCCGGTCAGCCTCTTTACACAATGCTATATGCGGCTGCGATTATATTCTTTTGCTTTTTCTATACGGCCCTTGTTTTTAATTCAAAGGAAACCGCAGAAAATTTGAAGAAAAGTGGGGCTTTTGTGCCAGGCATTCGTCCAGGCGAACAGACTGCCCGCTACATAGATAAGATTTTAATGCGTTTGACATTGGTTGGCGCAGGATACATTACGCTGGTGTGCTTGTTGCCTGAGTTTTTGCATATGAACTACGCGGTACCATTTTATTTCGGCGGCACATCGCTATTGATTATTGTGGTGACCACGATGGATTTTATGGCACAGATGCAGGCTTACATGATGTCGCATCAGTACGATAGCTTATTGAAGAAAGCAAACTTCAAGGGCTCTGGTTTCCCGGCTCGCTGATCAATTGATCAGCAGACGGCTCAGGAGAAAAGATTAAGGCATGTCGAAGGAAGAAACGATTCAAATGCAGGGCGAGATTGTTGAAACTCTGCCGAATGCCATGTTTAGAGTAAAGCTGGAAAACGGGCACATAGTATTGGGCCATATTTCTGGAAAGATGCGCATGCACTACATTCGCATTTTGCCGGGAGATAAAGTAACTGTGGAATTAACGCCCTACGATTTAACAAAAGCACGTATCACCTTCCGCGCTAAGTAGTGCGGAAATACGAAGGAGCAAAAAATGCGAGTTCAAGCATCTGTAAAAAAAATCTGTCGTCACTGCAAATTAGTGCGACGCAAAGGCGTGCTGCGCGTGATCTGTAAAGAACCACGTCATAAGCAGCGCCAAGGTTAACTGGAAAAAGAAGGTACATCATGGCCCGTATTGCTGGTGTAAATATACCAAATCATCAACACACCGAAATTGCCTTAACGGCGATTTATGGTATTGGTCGTCCCACCGCACAAAAAATTTGTGAGGCCGCAGGTATTGCGCGCTCCGCAAAGATCAAAGATCTGACTGACGGTGATATGGACAAGCTGCGCGAGCAGATTGGCAAGCACACCGTAGAAGGTGACTTGCGTCGCGAAATATCCATGAGCATCAAGCGATTGATGGATTTGGGTTGCTATCGTGGAGGCCGTCACCGCAAGGGGCTGCCAACACGTGGTCAGCGTACACGTACCAACGCGCGAACCCGCAAAGGTCCACGTAAGGCCATTCGTTTGGCAAAGTAATTTGACAAAGAGCCAACGAAAACAAGTTTAGAGTGAAGGAATTTAAGCATGGTTAAACCCACCGCTGCAACACGCGTCCGCAAGAAGGTTAAAAAGAATGTGTCGGAAGGTATCGCGCACATTCACGCGTCGTTCAACAACACTATCATCACGATCACTGATCGCCAGGGTAATGCGCTGTCATGGGCGACCTCTGGTGGTGCTGGTTTCAAGGGCTCACGTAAATCTACACCGTTCGCGGCGCAGATTGCAGCTGAGTCTGCCGGCAAGGCTGCCCAAGAATGCGGGATCAAGAATTTGGAAGTCCGCATTAAAGGGCCAGGCCCAGGTCGTGAATCCGCTGTGCGCGCATTGAACGCGCTCGGTATTAAAATTTTGTCGATCGCTGACGTGACGCCCGTGCCGCATAACGGCTGCCGTCCACCCAAGCGTCGTCGCATGTAATCGCAGGGAGATTCCAAAGTGGCTCGTTATCTTGGTCCTAAATGTAAGCTCTCTCGTCGCGAGGGAACCGATCTTTTCCTGAAAAGCGCAAGGCGCCCGCTCGATTCAAAGTGCAAACTTGAATCGCGTCCTGGTCAGCATGGCGCTAAGCAGAACCGTGTATCCGAATACGGTACACAGTTGCGTGAAAAGCAAAAAATTCGCCGCATGTACGGTGTTCTGGAGCGTCAGTTCCGCACCTATTTTGCCGCCGCCGAACGCCGTAAAGGCGCAACGGGTGAGAACCTGTTGCAAATGCTTGAATCGCGTCTAGACAACAGCGTATACCGGATGGGGTTTGGTTCAACCCGCGCGGAAGCACGTCAATTGGTAAGCCATTGTGGTGTGTTGGTTAACGGTAAGGCTGTTAACATCCCATCATTCTTGCTCAAGCCAAGCGATGTAGTAACACTCAAAGAAAAAGCGCAGAAACAACTGCGTGTTATCGATGCGCTCAAGCTTGCTGAAGCCAATGGTTTCCCAAGCTGGGTAGATGTTGATACGAAGAAATTCGTAGGCGTTTTTAAAAGCCTGCCTGATCGCGCCGAGTTTGCAAACGATATTAACGAGCAACTCGTCGTCGAACTGTATTCGAAGTAAGTAGTTTTTCGGACGCGCCATGTTATGCGTGGTGCGTCTTCACCTTTTATAGAGGCCCCCGTCAATGCAAAGCAATGCTACGACTCTCCTGAAGCCGCGGATCATCGACGTGCAAAACATTTCCCCATCCCACGCCAAAGTGGTGATGGAACCCTTCGAGCGTGGCTACGGCCACACATTGGGCAATGCTTTGCGTCGTATCCTGTTGTCTTCCATGCCCGGCTACGCACCAACTGAAGTTAAGATTGTAGGCGTGTTGCATGAATACTCCACCATCGAAGGCGTGCAAGAAGACGTCGTCGATATTTTGCTGAACCTTAAAGGTTTAGTGATGAAATTGCACAATCGTAACGAAGTTACGTTGAAGCTGAAAAAAGCGACAGCCGGTGCCGTTACCGGTGCAGACATCGAGCAGACGCACGATGTTGAAATTTTGAACCCTGATCATGTCATCGCTAATTTGACCGCCGGTGGCAAGCTCGACATGCAGATCAAGATTGAAAAAGGTCGTGGCTATGTAGCCGCTACTGCCCGCCGTGCTGACAACGACAACCGTACCATCGGTTCCATTTTGCTTGACGCATCTTACAGCCCAGTTCGCCGCGTTTCGTACGCCGTTGAAAGCGCCCGCGTTGAGCAGCGTACGGACCTAGATCGCTTGGTCATGGATATCGAAACCAACGGTGCGATTGAGCCAGAAGAAGCTGTTCGCTACGCCGCGCGCGTGTTGGTCGACCAGCTTTCCGTATTTGCTGACTTGCAAGGTACGCCAATGCAAGCTGAAGAAACCAAAGTGCCGCAGATCGATCCGATCCTGTTGCAACCGGTTGACGATTTGGAATTGACTGTCCGCTCCGCAAACTGCCTGAAAGCCGAAAATATTTACTATATCGGCGATCTGATCCAGCGTACCGAGAACGAACTGTTGAAGACGCCAAACTTGGGTCGTAAGTCGCTCAACGAAATCAAAGAAGTACTCGCAACCAAAGGTCTCACACTTGGTATGCGTTTGGAAAACTGGCCTGTTGCTGGCTTGGCTAAATAAGCTTAAAAGTATTAACGGCAGATTGTGCTGTTCAGCACAATCTGCTGAGTTCCCCTAGGGCTGTCGTAAAAAACTTTTAGCGCTCATTTCATTAACCCATAACGATAATAAGGCTGGC